>NZ_JACSUE010000012.1:0-226453 GCF_014384845.1 Caballeronia sp. EK | reverse complement strand
CAATCCCTATCTCAAGGCGTTCTGCGATCAGCTACGCGCCAGAGGCAAAAAAACCAAGGTCGCCTTCGTCGCAGGCATGCGAAAACTCCTCACGCAGCTCAACGCCATGATGCGCGATGGCACGGCCTGGAATCCCCCAAAACCTTGATTCTTTGCTCACTACCGCTTGACTCTCAATACAGTTGCTTTCTTTGCAGCAGCAAAGAAAGTGACCCCCGCCCCGGGGAGGGGCAGTGCTAATAGACCACCACGAATACAGGCCATCCATAGAGGCCAGAACCTTACTTCTTCCCTTTCGCGATTTTCCAGTCGTAATCAATAGTCAGCGGCGCATGATCGCTAAACTTGATATCCCTGAAAATCGACGTCTTCTTCGCGGTCGCGGCGACTTCCTGCGTCGCGATCTGATAGTCGATACGCCACCCGACGTTCTTCGCATACGCCTGACCGCGATTGCTCCACCACGTGTACTGCTCGGGGCGCTGATCCAGCGTGCGGAACACATCGACATAACCGACATCGTCGAAGAGCTTCGTGAGCCACGCGCGTTCTTCCGGCAGGCACCCAGAGTTCTTCTGGTTGCTCTTCCAGTTCTTGATGTCGATTTCCTTGTGCACGATGTTCACGTCGCCGCACAGAATCACTTCGCGCTCTTTCGACAGCGCGTCGAGATGCGGCATGAACTCGTCCATGAAGCGATACTTGGCCTGCTGACGCTCGTCGCCGCTGGACCCCGACGGCACGTACACCGACACCACCGACAGCTTGCCGAAACGCGCTTCCACGTAGCGCCCTTCCGGATCGAACTCTGCCGAGCCGAAACCGATGATCACGTCGTCCGGCTCGTGACGCGTGTAAAGGCCCGCGCCGCTGTAACCCTTCTTCACCGCGTGCTGGAAATAGCCCTGAAAGCCGTGCGGCGCGAGAAATTCCGGCGTCAGGTCGTCTTGCGAGCACTTGATTTCCTGCACGCACACGACGTCGGATTTCTGCTCGCCGAACCAGTCGAAGAATCCTTTCTTGGCGGCCGAACGGATGCCGTTCAGATTGGCGGTAATCACGCGAAACATACGCTTCCTCTTTTTTGAGTTCGTTTTATTCGACCTTCACGCCCTTGAGCGATTCCTTCGCGGGCGGAAATTCGAGCTTCATGTCCTGCATCGTGCGCAACAGCAGCTCGGCGACCATCACGTTCCGATGCGTCTTCGAATTGCCCGGAATGATGTACCACGGCGCATATTCGGTCGACGTCGCGCCGAGCGTATCCGCATACGCCGCCTGATAGTCGTCCCACTCCTTGCGCGCGTCGAGATCGGAGACGTCGAACTTCCAGTGCTTCGTCGGATCGTCGATGCGCGCCTGCAGGCGCTCGCGCTGCTCGTCCTTCGAGATATGCAGGAAGCATTTGACGATGGTCGTGCCGCTATCCGCGAGCAGCGACTCGAAGTCGCGAATATGGCGATAACGCCGCTCGCATTCGTCGGCATCGATCTGCTTCAGCACGCGCGGCACGAGCACGTCTTCGTAGTGGCTGCGATTGAAGATCGCGAACTCGCCGGCCTGCGGCGCCTGCGCATGCACGCGCCACAGGAAATCGTGCGCGGCCTCGCGCTCCGACGGCGCGCGGAACGGCACGATGCGCAAGCCGAGCGGATCGACATCGTGGAAAACAGCGCGCACGGTGCCGTCCTTGCCGCTCGTGTCCATGCCTTGCAGCACCAGCAGCACGCGGCGGCGGCGCTGCGCGTGGAGCTTCTCCTGAAGGTCGTCGAGTTGCACGCCGATCGCCGTGAGGCGTTCGCGATCTTCATCTTTCGAGCCGCTCGAAAACGGCTTCGCGGCGGGATCGATCGCGCTCAGGTCGAACGGCTTCAGCTTCTTGCCGCCGTCGAAGAATGGCACGCGAAAGTCGTCGAGTCCGGGTTTCTTTGCCATGTCTCTTTGTTCTTGGGTTCGCCAATGAAAAACGGGCTGCTGCCAGGCTCAACCGGCAGCAGCCCATTCATCCCGCGTCGGGACAAGCTATCAGGATAACTTTTTCTTCAGCAACTCGTTCACCTGCTGCGGATTCGCCTTGCCCTTGGTCGCCTTCATCGCCTGGCCGATCAGCGCATTGAACGCCTTCTCCTTGCCCGCGCGGAATTCGTCGACCGATTTCTGGTTCGCCGCGAGCACTTCGTCGATGATCGCTTCGAGCGCGCCGGTGTCGGAAATCTGCTTCAGGCCCTTCGCGTCGATGATGCGGTCCGCGGCAGCATCGTCCGTCGCCTTCTCGTCCCAGATCGTCTGGAAGATGTCCTTCGCGATCTTGTTGGAGATGGTGCCGTCGGCGATGCGTTGCAGGATCAGCGCGAGCTGTGCGCTCGAAACCGGCGATTCGCCGATGTCGAGCGATTCGCGGTTCAGTTGCGCGGAGACGTCGCCCATCATCCAGTTCGCGGCGATCTTCGCTTGCGCCGCGCCCGCTTTCTGCACGAGCGCCTCGAAGTACGACGCCATCGCCTTCGACGATGTCAGCACGCCCGCGTCATACGGCGTGAGGCCGTAGGTATCGACGAAACGCTTCTGCATGTCCGCCGGAAGCTCGGGCATTTCGCCCTTCACGCGCTCGACCCACGACGATTCGATCACGAGCGGCATCAGGTCCGGGTCCGGGAAATAGCGGTAATCGTGCGCGTCTTCCTTGCTGCGCATCGAGCGCGTTTCGCGCTTGTCCGGATCGTAAAGACGCGTTTCCTGAACCACCGTGCCGCCATCTTCGATCAGCTCGATCTGACGACGCACTTCGTATTGAATCGCTTCTTCGAGAAAACGGAACGAGTTCAGGTTCTTGATCTCGGCGCGCGTGCCGAATTCCTTCTGGCCGACCGGACGCACCGACACGTTCGCGTCGCAACGGAACGAACCTTCCTGCATGTTGCCGTCACAAATGCCGAGCCACACGACGAGGCCATGCAGCGCCTTCGCATACGCGACCGCTTCCGCCGCGCTGCGCATTTCCGGCTCCGTGACGATCTCGAGCAGCGGCGTGCCCGCGCGGTTCAGGTCGATGCCTGTCATGCCCGCGAAGTCTTCGTGCAGCGACTTGCCCGCGTCCTCTTCGAGGTGAGCGCGCGTCAGGTTGACGGTCTTCGAATACGCTTCCTTGCCCGTCTTTTCGTTGGCCGGAACCTGGATCGTGATCTGACCGCCCTGCACGACCGGAATCTCGTACTGGCTGATCTGATAGCCCTTCGGAAGATCCGGATAGAAGTAGTTCTTGCGCGCGAAGATGCTGCGCGGTGCGATGTGCGCGCCGATCGAAAGCCCGAAGCGGATCGCGCGCTCGACAGCGCCGCGGTTCATCACGGGCAGCACGCCGGGCAACGCGAGATCGACGGGACTCGCCTGCGAGTTCGGGCTCGCGCCGAACTGAGTCGGCGCACCCGAAAAAATCTTGGAGACGGTGGAAAGCTGCGCGTGCGTTTCCAGACCGATGACGACTTCCCACTGCATGTTCACACTCCCGATGCCGATGGTGCCTTGCGGTGCCAGTCGGTCGCGCGCTGGAACGCGTCGGCGACCTGGAGCATCCGGGCTTCGTTGAAATAGTTGCCGACGATCTGCAGGCCGACCGGACGACTCGCGTTCGCGCCCGCGCCGAAGCCGCACGGCACGCTCATGCCGGGCAGGCCGGCGAGGCTCACGGACAGCGTGTAGATATCGGCGAGATACATCTGCACGGGATCGTCGGTCTTCTCGCCGAGATTCCACGCGACGGACGGCGCGACCGGTCCCATGATGACGTCGCAGTGCCTGAACGCTTCCTGGAAGTCCCGCGCGATGATGCGGCGGATCTTCTGCGCCTGCAGGTAGTACGCGTCGTAATAGCCGTGCGACAGCACATACGTGCCGACCAGAATCCGGCGCTTCACCTCCGGCCCGAAGCCTTCCGCGCGCGACTTCTTGTACATGTCGAGCAGATCGCGGTACTCGGCCGCGCGATGCCCGTAGCGCACGCCATCGAAGCGCGACAGGTTCGACGAAGCCTCCGCCGGCGCGATGACGTAGTACACGGGAATCGACAACTCGGTCTGCGGCAGCGAAACCTCGACGAGCGTCGCGCCGAGCGCTTCGTATTGCTTCAATGCCGCGTCGATGGACGCGCGCACATCGTCGGCGAGACCGGCGCCGAAGTACTCCTTCGGCATGCCGATGCGCAGGCCCGCGAGCGGCTTGCCCGCATCGCCGCCGTTCCATGTCTTGCCGAGATAGCGCGTGTAGTCTTCGTTCTCGCGTTGCAGGCTGGTCGAGTCGCGCTCGTCGAAGCCGCCCATCGCGTTGAGCAGCAGCGCGCAGTCGTGCGCGGTCTGCGCCATCGGGCCGCCCTGATCCAGCGACGATGCGAACGCGATCATTCCGTAACGCGAAACGCGGCCGTAAGTCGGCTTGATGCCCGTGATGCCGGTGAACGACGCGGGCTGGCGGATCGAGCCGCCGGTATCGGTGCCGGTCGCGGCGGGCGCGAGACGCGCGGCCACGGCAGCGGCCGAGCCGCCCGACGAGCCGCCCGGCACCGCCTTGAGATCCCACGGATTCTTCACCGCGCCGAAGTACGAATTCTCGTTGGACGAGCCCATCGCGAACTCGTCCATGTTGGTCTTGCCGAGGCACACCATGCCGGCGTGCTTCAGACGATCGACGACGGTCGCATCGAACGGGCTCGCGTAGTTTTCGAGCATGTGCGAGCCGGCCGTCGACGCCCAGCCGCGCGTGACGAAGACGTCCTTGTGCGCGATCGGCAGGCCCGTGAGCGCACCGGCATTGCCTTGGGCAATGAGCGCGTCGGCGGCTTTCGCCTGTTCGAGCGTGAGCTCGGAATCGACGCCGATGAACGCATTCAACGCCTTCGCGGCCTCGATGCGTTGCAGATACGACTGCGCCAGTTCGACCGCGGAGACTTCCTTCGAGTCGAGCGCCGCGCGCAGTTCGGTCAAGCTCTTTTGATGCATTGCAGTTCCCTGATGAGCGCGGGCATTCGATCCGCGCGCAATGTCACTTGATGGGCGCGTGAAGCGCCTTATTCGATCACTTTCGGCACGAGATAGAGCCCGTCCTGCACGGCAGGCGCGGAACGCTGGAACTCTTCGCGCTCGACACGCTCTGAGACAGCGTCGTCACGCAGACGCAGCGCGACTTCCTCGATCTGCTCGATCGGATGCGCGAGCGGTTCGATGCCGGTCGTATCGACGGCCTGCATCTGCTCGACGAGGCCGAAAAAATCGTTGAGACGCGCGAGCGTGGGTTCGGCTTCGTGGTCGGGCAATTCGAGCCGCGCGAGGTGCGCGATGCGTTTTACGTCGGTCAGGGTCAAAGACATGGAATCACCGGAGAAAGCGTGGACAGCCTCAATCTCGAAAACCTTCGCTGTGACAGCCAGTTACGATCTTGAAAGGAGCCCTCGGAAGCAGGTCTGGCGATGGCATAAAGTGCCATCCTTTTCCTATAGATACCCCCAAATTATAAGGTATCATTACACGTTCGACTCACCTCTGGATCGGCTTGTCAGCGGCTTTCTCCCTGAATCATTGAATTGTGAGAAACGTTTGCGTGCGGCGTTCCATTCTGCGGTAGATTTCTTCCCGGATTTGCACTTCGCGGCGAGCGTTCGCCGCCCCGGCAAACCGTTATTTTTTCCGCTGCCGTCCCCGGCGCTCCTCGCGACGAACGGCCACCCAGCGAGACAGGATTTTTGAATGTTCGGTTTTTTGCGCAGCTATTTCTCCAACGACCTGGCGATTGACCTCGGCACCGCCAACACGCTGATCTACATGCGCGGCAAGGGCATCGTCCTCGACGAGCCTTCGGTCGTTTCCATTCGCCAGGAAGGCGGCCCCAACGGCAAGAAGACGATTCAGGCGGTAGGCAAGGAAGCCAAGCAGATGCTCGGTAAAGTGCCGGGCAACATCGAGGCTATCCGCCCGATGAAGGACGGCGTGATCGCCGACTTCACCGTCACCGAGCAGATGATCAAGCAGTTCATCAAGACCGCTCACGAATCCCGCATGTTTTCGCCGTCGCCGCGCATCATCATTTGCGTGCCGTGCGGCTCCACGCAGGTCGAGCGTCGCGCGATCAAGGAGGCGGCACACGGCGCGGGCGCTTCGCAGGTCTATCTGATCGAAGAACCGATGGCCGCTGCAATCGGCGCGGGCTTGCCGGTCTCGGAAGCCACCGGCTCGATGGTCGTCGACATCGGCGGCGGCACGACCGAAGTCGGCGTCATCTCGCTCGGCGGCATCGTGTACAAAGGCTCGGTGCGAGTCGGCGGCGACAAGTTCGACGAGGCCATCGTCAACTATATCCGCCGCAACTACGGCATGCTGATCGGCGAACAAACCGCCGAAGCCATCAAGAAGGAAATCGGTTCGGCATTCCCCGGCTCCGAAGTGAAGGAAATGGAAGTCAAGGGCCGCAATCTGTCCGAAGGCATTCCGCGCAGCTTCACCATTTCGAGCAACGAAATTCTCGAAGCGCTGACGGACCCGCTGAACCAGATCGTGTCGTCGGTGAAGATCGCGCTGGAACAGACGCCGCCGGAACTCGGCGCGGACATCGCCGAGCGCGGCATGATGCTGACGGGCGGCGGCGCGCTCCTGCGCGACCTCGACCGCCTGCTCGCGGAAGAAACCGGCCTTCCGGTGCTCGTCGCCGAAGATCCGCTAACCTGCGTGGTGCGTGGTTCGGGCATGGCGCTCGAACGCATGGACAAGCTCGGCAGCATCTTCTCGTACGAGTGATCTCCCTGCTGAAGGCTTTCGCTCTCCGTCCCCTGAGCGGAATGGTCTTCGACGCGACAACCAAACACGCCCGCGTAACGCGGCGGGCGCACGGCCCGGCATCTGTCCGGGCCGTTGTCGAAACAGCGTAGGGCAGGTTCGCCGCCGGCGAGAAAACCTGCAGCATCGATCCATCCGTTCACGCCCTCGGCGCCGACCATGGAATACAGTCCGCCGCCCCTTTTCAAGCAAGGCCCCTCCGCGCTCGCGCGCCTGATCTTCTTCGTGGTGCTCGCCATCGCGCTGCTCATTTCAGATGCTCGCTACAGCACGCTGGAAATCGTTCGCGGCATGCTCGGCGCGGGGCTTTACCCGTTGCAGCGCGCCGCGCTGGTGCCGCGCGACATCTTCATGGGCGCGGCCGATCTCGCCGTGACGAGCGCGACCTTGCGCAGCCAGAACGCGAAACTGGCCGACAAAAATCTGGAACTGTCCGTGAAGGCCGGCGATGCAGCGCAACTTGCCACCGAGAACGCGCATTTGCGCGCGCTGCTCAATCTGCAATCGCGCGCCACCACCGAAGAAACGCCCGCCGAAATCCAGTACGACACGCGCGATCCGTTCACGCAGAAAGTCGTGATCGGCAAAGGCTCGCAGCAGAATATCCAGGATGGCGCACCGGTCGTCACGGAAGACGGCGTGATCGGCCAGGTCACGCGCGTATTTCCGCTGCAATCGGAAGTCACGCTTCTCACCGACAAGGATCAGGCCGTGCCGGTGCAAATCGCGCGCACCGGATTGCGCAGCGTGATCTACGGGACGCCGAAGGGCGACACGCTCGATCTTCGCTTCGTGCCGATCAGCGCCGACGTGCAAGCCGGCGACGAACTCGTCACGAGCGGCCTCGACGGCATCTATCCGCCGGGACTGCGGGTCGCGAAGGTGCTGCGCGTCGACAAGCAGGCGGACACTGCGTTCGCGCGCGTCGTCTGCGTGCCAATCGCGGCGGTGCGCGGCGCGCGTCAGTTGCTCGTGCTGCATTACAACGTCAACGTGCCGCCGAATCCGATCGAAGTCGAAGCGGCCGCGGCTGCCAAGGAAGCGAAGGAAAACAAGGGCAAGAAGAAGGCCGCGCCGAAGGCGGCGGCAGCGGCGGGCGCAAGCGGCGCATCGGCGCCTGCGGGCGCGTCCGCACCTTCGCCGGGCTCCGCGCCCGCGGCGACCGCGCCGGCCAAGCCCGCCGAGGCTCCGCCAGCGAAGGCCGTGGCGCCCAAGGCGGCTTCGGGCGCGGCGGCGAAGCCGTCGAAGAAGGCGCATGCGCCGAAACCCGCATCCTCGGGAGCCGCGCGATGAACCGCCCGCAATACATCCTTCAGCCGGTCAATCCGTACTTCATCACGTTCAGTCTGGCCGCTGCGTTTCTGCTGAACCTGATGCCGTGGGGGCGGCTCATCGGCGTGCCGGATTTCGTCGCGCTCGTCCTGCTCTTCTGGAACGTGCATCAGCCGCGCAAGGTCGGCATGGGCATCGCGTTCATGCTCGGCATTCTGATGGACGTTCACAACGCGAATCTGCTCGGCGAGCACGCGCTGGCTTACACGCTTCTTTCGTACGGCGCGATCACCATTCACCGTCGCGTGTTGTGGATGACGTTGCCCGTGCAGATGTTCGTCGTCGCGCCGCTGCTCGTGGGCGCGCATCTCGTGCCTTTCATCATCCGCCTGATGACGGGCGCGGCGTTCCCCGGCTGGAGTTATCTGATCAACGGATTCGTCGAGGCGCTGCTCTGGCCGATCGCGAGCTTCCTTTTGCTGATGCCGCAGCGCCGCGCCGCCGACCCGGACGACACGCGTCCAATCTGAGTCCCGCCGTGCGACGCCGCATCACCGAATAAACCGTCGCGCGCGAACTACACTTGAATCGCGAGCAAACCGCGAAAGCTGCATGACCGAAATAAAGAACACCGAGCAACAGTTGTCGAAGTTCCGCCTGCGCGTCGCGGCGGCGGGACTGTTCGTGTTCGTCTGCTTCGGGCTGATCGGGCTGCGTTTTCTCTATCTGCAGGTCTGGCATTTCAGCAAATACTCGTTGCAGGCGAACGAGAACCGCATTTCCGTTGCACCGATCGTGCCGAACCGCGGCATCATCACCGACCGCAACGGCGTCGTGCTGGCGAAGAACTACTCCGCGTACACGCTGGAAATCACGCGTTCGAAGATCAACGGCACGCTCGACGAGACGATCGACGAGCTCTCGCAAGTCATTCCGATCGACGCGCGCGACCGTCGCCGTTTCAAGAAGCTGCTCGAAGACTCGAAGAATTTCGAAAGCCTGCCGATCCGCACGCGTCTCACCGACGAGGAAGTCGCGAAGTTCACCGCGCAGCGCTTCCGTTTTCCGGGCGTCGAAGTGCGCGCGCGCCTGTTTCGCCAATATCCGCTCGGCACGACTGCCGCGCACGTGATCGGCTATATCGGACGCATTTCGCAGCGCGATCAGGAACGCATCGACGACGCAAGCGACGCCAACGACGAAAGCTCGGATCACTACGATCCGCGCCTCGACGCCAACAACTACAAGGGCACGGATTACGTCGGCAAGATCGGTGTCGAGCAGAGTTACGAAACCGAGCTGCACGGCCTGACCGGTTTCGAGGAAGTGGAAGTCACGGCGGGCGGCCGCCCGGTGCGCACGATGTCGCGCACTCAGGCGACGCCGGGCAACAATCTTCAGTTGTCGCTGGATATCGGCTTGCAGCAGGTCGCCGAGCAGGCGTTCGCGGGCAAACGCGGCGCGCTCGTCGCGATCGAGCCTTCCACCGGCGACGTGCTCGCGTTCGTGTCCGCGCCAAGCTTCGATCCGAATTCGTTCGTGGACGGCATCGATCAGCAAACTTGGGACGCGCTCAACAATTCGCCGGATCACCCGCTCCTGAACCGTCCGCTGCACGGCACATATCCGCCGGGTTCGACCTACAAGCCATTCATGGCGCTCGCCGCGCTGACGCTACACAAGCGCACGCCGGGTTGGGGTTTCCAGGATCCGGGCTACTTCACGTTCGGCGGCCACACGTTCCGCAACGACGTGCGCTCGGGCCAGGGCTGGGTGGACATGAACCGCGCGATCGTCGTATCGAACGACACGTACTTCTACATGCTCGCACGCGATCTCGGCGTGAACGCGATGGCCGGCTTCATGAAGCCGTGGGGCTTCGGGCAGATCACGGGCATCGATATCGCGGGCGAGGCGCGCGGCATCCTTCCGTCGACGGAATGGAAGCGCAAGGCGTACCGCAAGCCCGAGCAGCAGCGTTGGTACGAAGGCGAAACGATCAGTCTGGGCATCGGTCAGGGCTACAACTCGTTCACGATCCTGCAACTCGCACATGCCACCGCGACGCTCGCGAACAACGGCGTCGTGATGAAGCCGCACCTCGTGCGCGATATCGAAAATCCGATTTCGAAGGCGACGCGCCCGGTCGTGCGCGATCCGAGCGACAAGATCGCCGTGCAGCAAAAGGACGTGGATTTCATCAAGCGCGCGATGGAAGGCGTCGTCACCAACGGCACGGCGGCCAAGGTGTTCGCGGGCGCGCCGTATCTGGCGGCGGGGAAGACCGGCACCGCGCAGGTCTATTCGTTGCAGGGCGCGAACTACAAGGGGCACGCGCTCGCGGAGCATCTGCGCGACCACGCGCTGTTCATCGCGTTCGCGCCGGCTGAGCAGCCGAAGATCGCGCTCGCGCTGATCGTCGAGAACGGCGGTTGGGGCGCCGAATCCGCAGGGCCGATCGCGCGCAAGGTGCTCGACTATTACCTGGTCGACCGTCTGAAGCCGGGCGCGGAAGCGGCGGCTGTCGCGGCGGCGGCCTCGGCGACGACCGATGCCGGCCTGCCGACGATCGGAGGCACACAACCACCCGCCGCCATCGCGTTGCCTGCGTCCGTTGCGAATTCGTCGCCGGCGTTTTCGCCTCAGGCTGCGTCGAATCCCGAGGTCGCGAAGGCGGCTTCTGCACCGGCGCTTCCCGCTTCCGCCCCGAAAACCTCGAAGCCGCGCGCCGCGTCGGCGACGCCCGCAGCGCCCGCGGCGGCGCTGCCCGCGTCCACGCCGGGCCGCACGCCCGCACCGAAAAAGCGCCCGACCGAGCCGACGCCCTCGATGGTGCGCGGCAATGAAAACGACGGCGTGCGCGTTCTCGCGCCGTCCGGCGGCATCGACGAGTAAAGGAAACCGCCATGCAACTGCACATGCAATTCGACAAGCGCGAACTGCTGGACCGCGCCAAGCGCATGTTCGCGGGCTTCGACAAACCGCTTGCGCTCATCGTGTTCCTGCTGCTCGGCGTCGGAATCGTGACGCTGTACAGCGCCAGTCTCGATATGCCGGGGCGCGTCGAAGACCAGCTGCGCAACATCATGCTGACCTTCGGCCTGATGTGGGTACTCGCCAACATCCCGCCGCAGATGCTGATGCGCTTCGCCGTGCCGCTCTATACGGTCGGCGTCGCGTTGCTGATCGCGGTCGCCGCGTTCGGGTTGACGCGCAAGGGCGCGAAACGCTGGCTCAACGTCGGCGTCGTGATCCAGCCATCCGAGATCATGAAGATCGCGATGCCGCTGATGCTCGCCTGGTACTACCAGAAGCGTGAAAGCAATATTCGCTGGTGGGATTACATCGTCGGCTTTGTGATTTTGCTGCTGCCCGTGGGTCTGATCGCGAAACAGCCGGATCTGGGCACAGCGGTACTCGTGTTCGCGGCGGGCATGTTCGTCATCTATTTCGCCGGATTGAGTTTCAAGCTGATCCTGCCGGTGCTGATTGCCGCGGTCATCGCGGTGGCGAGCATCGCGGTCTTTCAGGACAAGATCTGTCAGCCGGACGTGGTCTGGCCGATGATGCACGACTATCAAAAGCACCGCATCTGCACGCTGCTCGACCCGACGTCCGATCCGCTCGGCAAAGGCTTCCACACGATTCAGGCGGTGATCGCGATCGGCTCGGGCGGCACGTTCGGCAAAGGCTGGTTGCAGGGCACGCAGGCGCACCTCGAATTCATCCCCGAAAAGCACACCGACTTCATCTTCGCCGTGTTCTCCGAGGAGTTCGGGCTCGCGGGCGGGCTCGTGCTGCTCTTCCTCTACATGGCGCTCATCGCGCGCGGGCTGTTCATCGCTGCGAACGGCGCGACTTTCTTCGGGCGATTATTGGCCGGATCGCTCACCCTCGCCTTCTTCACGTACGCGTTCGTCAATATCGGCATGGTGAGCGGCATTCTGCCCGTGGTAGGCGTGCCGCTTCCGTTCATGAGTTACGGCGGGACCGCGTTGACGACGCTCGGCGTCGCGGTCGGGCTGATCATGAGCGTCGCTCGTCAAAAGCGGCTGATGCAGAGTTAGCTTTTCGCCGTCCTTCTTTCAAACGCAAAAGCCGCGGCTCTCCCGCGGCTTTTTGCTTTTTTGGAGCCTGCCTTCACTGCGGCTTCTGCTGCTCCAGTTCTGCGCTCAACTGCAGATATTTCAGCTTGGCGGCCGGATCGCCCTGCGCCGCCGCCGCAGCGTAATAGGCACGCGCGACATTCAAGTTCCGCTCGACGCCATCGCCGCCGCGCTCATAGAACGAACCCGCGACATATTGCGCGGTCATGTCGCCGCCTTGCGCCGCTTTCTTGTACCAGGTGAACGCCTGCGTGTTATCGCGCGTGGTGCCGCGTCCATCGAGAAACTGATTGGCGAGCGCGAGTTCGGCCTGCACGTGCCCCTGATTCGCCGCGCGCAGGAACCAGCGATGCGCTTCCGCCGGATCTTTCTCGACGAACTGTCCATCGTCGTACATCTTGCCGTAGACGTATTGCGCGTGGGTCATGTTCGCGTCGGCGGCGCGGCGCAACCATTTCTTGCCTTCCGGCACGTCAGCCGCGCCGCCCTCGCCGTTGAGCAGCATCATCGCGTAATTGAACTGGGCGAGGCGGCCGCCCTTCTGCGCCGCGCGCCGGAACTCCGACCGCGCCGCGACGAGGTTGCCGGCGTTGTAATCGGCCACGGCGTTTTGCGTGGTGATATCCGTCGGCTTGGGCGCGTCGTCGGCGTGCGCGGCGCCGATCGATATCGACAGGCTCACCGCGGCGACAGCCGACGCGATGGCGGTTTTCATGATCTCGCCTCCTGCAACGCCTGGCGCGTCGCCTTCAACAGCCACATCACATCCGCGCCGATCGCGACGAGCTTGATGCCCGCCTGCGCGTATTGCTTCGCGCTGGCCGCATCAAGCGCGAAGATGCCGCTCGCGATGCCCGCTCGATTCGCCGCATCGACGATTTTCGTGATCGCCGCCTGCACGTCCGGATGCTTGCCGTCGCCGAGATGTCCCAAGCTCGCCGCCAGATCCGCGGGCCCGATGAACAGGCAATCGACGCCCGGCGTCGCGGCGATTTCGTCGACGGCTTCGAGCGCCGCCACCGATTCGATCTGCACGATCGTCGCGATCTGCGCATTCGCGCTCGCCATGTAGTCGCGGCGCATGCCGTATGCCGCCGCGCGCACAGCGCCCGCGACGCCGCGCAAGCCTTGCAGCGCCGATTCCGTCGGATACTGCGTGAGCCGCACGATGCGCGCCGCCTCTTCGGACGATTGCACGTTCGGGAACATCAGCGTGCGCGCGCCCGCGTCGAGCGCGCGTTTGACTAGCCAGCCTTCGTTGGCGGGCACGCGCACGATCGGCTCGCTCGGCAGATGCGCGGCGGCGATCGCGCGCAGTTGAGCGACGACGTCCGCGCTATCGTTCGGCGAGTGCTCCATGTCGATGCACAGCCAGTCGAAGCCCGCATGCGCGAGCGCTTCGGCGGCATCGGCGCTGCCGAGCGACAGCCATAGTCCGAACAACGTGCCCGGTTCGGAAAAGCGCTGCTTCAGGGGATTGGTGAACGTGCTCATCGCGCGGCTCCTTCGGCGGTTTGAAGGATGACCGCGCGCGGTGGCGCAAATGAAAACGACAGAAGAAGTGACGGCATGCGTGCGCTCCGTGTCTCGTCGCCTCGGGTGGCGGGCGACTCATCGGACGATCATACCGTGACGAACGCGCGCGCGCCGGACGTGCTCCGGGCCACCCGCGCGCGGGAAATCAGCCGCGCTCGACGTCGGCCCAGCAGTTCGGCGTTTCGAAGAGACGCACGCGCTTTAGCTTGAGATTGACGCCGTAATGGGCGTCGTAGACGTCGGCGAGAATGTTGAAGGCAACCGCCGCCAGGTTCTCCACGGTCGGAATGCGATCGAGCACGACCGTCTTGTGATCCGGCAGCGTCTGCAGGAATTCGCGCACGTTGACATCGCCTTCATAAACGATGAACGCGTGATCCCACTTGTTGACGAGATGTTCCATTGCCAGCGCTTTCACGTCGGCGAAGTCCATCACCATGCCGCGGTCGGGCGCGCCTTCCACGTCGACGAGATCGCCTTGCAGCGTGATTTCAAGCACGTAGCGATGCCCGTGCAAATTGCGGCACTGGCTGCGGTGATCGGGAATGCGGTGGCCCGCATCGAATTCGAGTTTTCGGGTAATCGTCTGCACGTCGGCTGACCGTCTTATCAGGGGATGTTCAAATATTTGTGCGTCTGCATCGACAGGCGCCACTTCGGATGGCGCTTGCACCAATCGATCGCCAGCTTCGTGTTGATGTCGCGCGACGGGCCGTCCATCGGCTGCACGAGAAAGTACTCGAAGTCGAGCCTCTCGTAGTCCGCCAGACGCTGGTTGTCCTGCGGCACAACGACCTTCAATTCGTTGCCCTTTGTGACGACGAGCGGCGCATCGGCTTTCGGGCTCACGCAAATCCAGTCGATGCTCTCGAGCACGGGCAGCGAGCCGTTCGTTTCGATCGCCATTTCGAAGCCGGCTTCATGCAGCGCGTCGACGAAAGGCTGATCGATCTGCAGCATCGGCTCGCCGCCCGTGCACACCACGAATCTGTGCGCCGCACCTTCCGGCCACAGCGACGCAATTTTCGCGACGAGTTCCGCCGGCGTCCGGTACTTGCCGCCGTTCTCGCCGTCCGTGCCGACGAAATCGGTGTCGCAAAACTGGCACACCGCGTCCGCGCGATCTTCCTCGCGCCCCGACCACAGATTGCAGCCCGCAAAGCGGCAGAACACGGCCGGGCGCCCGGCATTGGCGCCCTCGCCTTGCAACGTGTAGAAGATTTCCTTTACCGCGTACGTCATGACTACCCTGTGAACCTCGTAAAACCCGTCGTAAAAGTCAAACCGGCGCGATGGTGACCTGCTCGCCCGCACGATACGCCTCGTAACCGCGCTTGCGTAGCTTGCACGCCGGGCACTGACCGCAACCGAAGCCCCAGTCGTGCAGTTCCGCGCGCTCGCCGACATAACACGTATGCGTCTCGACGCGGATCAACTCGACGAGCGATTCGCCGCCGAGCGTTTCCGCGAGCCGCCATGTGTCGGCCTTGTCGAGCCACATCAGCGGCGTTTCCAGCGCATAGCGCGTTTCCATGCCGAGGTTGAGCGCGACTTGCAGCGCCTTCATCGTGTCGTCGCGGCAATCCGGATAGCCGGAAAAGTCCGTCTCGCACATGCCACCGACGATCACCTTCAACCCGCGCCGATACGCCACCGCGGCGGCAATCGTCACGAACAGCAGATTGCGGCCCGGCACGAACGTGTTGGGCAAGCCGCTCGCGTTCGCCTGAATCTCGATCTCGCGCGTCATCGCGGTATCGCTGATCGCGCCGAGCACGGACAAATCGATCATGTGATCTTCGCCCAGACGCTCGGTCCACTGCGGAAACTCGCGCGCGATCGCGGCGCGAAAGCCGTCGCGGCATTCGAGTTCCACGCGATGGCGCTGTCCATAGTCGAAGCCGAGCGTCTCTACCGTCTTGTAGCGTTCGAGCGCCCAGGCGAGGCACGTGGCCGAGTCCTGGCCGCCGGAGAACAGCACGAGCGCGCTGTCTTTAGCGTCTATCCGAGTCACCGTGAAAACTCCGTACTCCGTGAATGAATTGGCGTCGCACGCCGCACAGGCAGTCGGAACGACCGGACTTCACCATGCGCGGCGCGGGCGCGACGCCCGCGAGTCCAGTATAGGCCGGCGACCTTCGCCTGGACGCGCACGCCCTTTATGCCGCCGATAGCGGAATTCGAGACGGATGATCGGGCGCCGGTGAAGGTTCCGGCGCGTCGCACGAGCGATTCGGAGCGTCGAAAAGAAAAGGACTTGCGGGCCCGAGGACGAGGCAAGTCCTTAATTCGGCGGGAATTTTAGCACGGAGCACGGTTGTTCGCCGAGCTCGGCGTGCGTGGCTTCGACGGACGGTTTTTGTTTGGCGGCGAGATCGGCATTATTTGCCGTCACAAAGTCAGTTGAGCCGGCAATTTATGGAAATCCGCTTAACCCGGCCGGCGTCCGGTCGTTATACAGACAAATGACTGCCTGAACAAAAACAGGACCAGCAATTCCTTCCGGCGCTACAGCTAACTCCATGTGATGGCGCGATCGCTCGATTGGATCGCGCAGGAGTTATTCGTTCGCATAACGAATGGATTTTTGATTTCTAAACCCTTCCGCGGGGAAACGCGGACCCGCAGGTCTGTTTCCGATCCGCTCTTTGCCAACGGCGCTCCGGGAACTGCACCAATTTCGCCGATGCATAACTCTCTATTTAGTACTACACACAATGAAAAATTACATTCAGACCAACTTTCGGGCCAATCGCATCTTCGGCGCTCTTTCCGTACCTCGCGCGAAGCTGATCGCCGTCGCGGTCACAACCAGCTTGCTGCTTGGCGCGTGCGGGGGCGGTAGCAACGAAGCCTTCGACACGGCCTCCACCGCAGCCGCTGCCGCAGCGAATCGCAACGCGAACGTCGTCGTGAAGAATGCGGCGGCCGGCGGCAGCATCTTCTACGGCGCGAACGGCCACAACAACGAGGGCGGCGCCTACGACATCTCCAGCCCGGCGCTGCAACTCTCGCAGTTGCAGGATCTCGGCGTGAAGCTTTATCGGAACGAGGTGTACAGCCAGGGGACCGCAAACAAGCTCGCGGGCATTGCGAAGACAATGGCAGCAGGCGGCGTGACCGTATATCCGGTGATGCTGATGAGCCTCGCCTTCACCAGCGAAACCGACGCCTACAACGCGGGCTATCAGCTCGGCGTCTGGACGGCGACCGCGTACCAATACCCGTACTACGAAGTGACGAACGAACTCGACGCCAACGCGCTCACCGGCAACGTCGACGGCGTCTATCCGCAGCAATTCGACAACGCCAAATTCCAGATCGCGCGCGGCGTGATTCGCGGGATGATCGCCGGCGTGAAGTCGGTCGATCCGAACGGCAAGATCATCATGGGCGGCGGCACGTGGCTGCACTACGGTCTCGATCAGATGCTCGCGAACGGCACGCAACCCGACGGCACCACGGGTCATCCGGTCGTGAGCTGGGACATCACCGCGTGGCACTGGTACTCGGATATGGGCGATATCACGAACGCGTGCGGCGGCACGGGTTGCCACGACGTGCTCGCGGCGTTGCAGCAGATGGGCAAGCCGATCTGGATCAACGAGTTCGGCGTGCGTCCGTGGCTGGGTAGCGATCAGCAGATCGCGGCTTATCTCGTCGGCAACAAGATGATGGCGGAGTTCGTCGCGGTGGCGTCGAAGTACAACATCCAGGCAATTCAGACGTACGAGCTGTATGACGATCCCGCGGGCGGCGAAGGCGCGTACGGTCTCCTGAAGAACGACGGCAAGACGCAGAAGGCGGCCTACACCGCGTTCAAGAACTTCGTCGCCGCGAATCCGAAGTGAGGATCGGATAGCTGAAAAAAACGGGCAGTCCGCTCAAGCGAACGTGCCCGTTTTTCGCATGTAGAAAATGAAAAAGCCCGAGAGCGATGACACTCTCGGGCTTCTTGCATTCTGGTGGCCTGGGGCGGAATCGAACCACCGACACGCGGATTTTCAATCCGCTGCTCTACCAACTGAGCTACCGGGCCAACGAAGAGGTGAAACTATAGCAGACTCATTTGCGCCCCTCAAGCCCCTCCGCGCATTTTTCTAAAAATGTCCGGGGGCCGCGCTCAAACCTCGTTCTTGTTCTTTCCGAGATCGACGCCCAGTTGCTTCAGCTTGCGATAAAGATGCGTGCGCTCGAGCCCCGTCTTCTCAGCGACGCGCGTCATGCTGCCGTTCTCGCGTGCGAGGTGATACTCGAAGTAAGCGCGCTCGAACGCATCGCGCGCATCGCGCAAGGGGATATCGAACGAGATGGATGCCGTCTGCCCCGCCTGACTCTGGGGCGCGCCGCCTGCCGCCGCGTCGCCCGATGCGTTCAGCGACGAAGCCGTCGGCAGCGCGGCCGCCACCGGCACGCCCGATGCCATCGCGCTCGCCGGAGGCTTCGCAATCGTCGACACGGGCGCCGCTGCGGAGCCATGCGCGAGTCCCTGCTCGACGGCCTTCAGGAGCTTCTGTAGTGCGATCGGCTTTTCGAGGAAGTTGAGCGCGCCGATCTTCGTCGCCTCGACGGCCGTGTCGATGGTCGCGTGCCCCGACATCATGATCACCGGCATCGTCAGCTTGCCCTGCGCGGCCCACTCCTTGAGCAGAGTCACGCCGTCGGTATCGGGCATCCAGATGTCGAGCAAAACGAGATCGGGGGTTTGCTGCAGGCGGTAGTCGCGCGCGTGCTGCGCGTTCTCCGCTACTTCAACAACATGGCCTTCGTCGCTCAGGATCTCGGAGAGCAGTTCCCGGATCCCCATTTCATCGTCTACCACCAGGATGGTTGCCATTTACGCTGCCCTTGTCTGCACTGTTGCTTTTGTCGTTCCCTGATTCGCCACCGAACCGGCGCCCTGACGTGTTGCGCCGGGCGCCGCGGTATCGTCCGCGAGTTGTAGAAACAGAATCGATATCTGCGCGCCCTCGATCACATCCGCGGTCTTCGAGCGGTTGCGTATGTCGATGCGCGCGCCGTGCTCGTCGACGATCTTCTTCACGGTTGCAAGTCCCAGGCCCGTGCCCTTTGCCTTGGTCGTCACGTAAGGCTCGAAAGCACGCGAAAGGATACGCGCCGGGAAGCCGGAGCCGTTATCCGAGACCGTAAGGCGAACCGCGACACGCGCATGCCCCGAAGCATCGGGCTCGCCATATTCTACTGTCCTCGTTTCGAGCAGCACGCGCGGCTCCGCGACTTCCGCCACCGCATCCTGCGCGTTCTGCAGCAGGTTGTGGATCACCTGGCGGATCTGCGTTGCGTCGCCGCGAATCACGGGCAGCTTCGCGAGGTCCACCTTGATCGGCGTCTTGCCGTCCTCGATGCCGTAGAGCGTCAGCACTTCCGCGACGAGATCGTTCAGTTGCAGATTGCCGAGCACCGCGGGCGGCGTGCGCGCGTATTCGCGGAAATCGTCGACCATCTGCTTCATCGCCTGCACCTGATTGACGATGGTCGTCGACGCCCGCTTGAGCACGTCCGCATCGGGCGGCGCGAGCTTGTCCGCGAGTTTCATCTGCAAGCGTTCGGCAGAAAGCTGGATCGGCGTGAGCGGATTCTTGATCTCGTGCGCGAGACGCCGTGCGACTTCGCCCCACGCGACCGAACGCTGCGCCGAGATCACGTCGGAGATGTCGTCGAACACGACGACGTAGCCGGTGGTTTCGGCATCGTCGCTATCGCTTTCGGTCACGCTCAGCAACTGCGTGCCGCGCACGAGAAGCGTCAGCGGATCGTTCTCGCCGGGCACCGTCACCGCGACCTGCTGCTGCCAGTGACCGCGATCGCCGATCGGATGGCCGCTGCCGACTTCGGCCGCATCGCGCTCCGCGAAAGCCTTCTTCACCATCGTGCCGAGTTCGGCGAGAACGCCGATCTGATCGAGCGGCTGATTGAGCAGCGCGCCAAACGGCTGGCGGAAGATGCGCTCGGCGCCGCGATTCGCGGTGGTCAAGCGGAACTGCCGGTCGAACACGAACACGCCCGCCGTCAGATTCGCGAGAATGCTTTCGAGATACGCCTTCGAATGCTCCAGCGCGACGCGGTTGTTCTCGACCGCCGCGCGCGCCTCGGAAAGCTGGCGCGTCATCGCGTTGAAGGACTGCGTAAGGAATCCCAGTTCGTCGCGCGAGTTGATCTCTCGTTTGGGCGTGTAATCGCCTTCGGCCACTTCCTTCGTACCTTGCGCGAGCAGAAACAGCGGCCGCGCGAGCTGATTGCCGAGCGCGAGCGCGAGCATCATCGCGATGAAGGTCGCGAGAAAGAGCGCGAGCGTCAGCGTGCCGATGTACATCTTGCGCAAACCCGTGCGCCCGAGCCGCTTTTCCTGATACTCGCGATACGCGCGCTGCACGGCGTCGGCATTGCGCGCGAGCTCCTGACTCACGGGTTGCTCGATCTGCAGGAAGCGATCGACATGCTGGAATTCGGTGGTCGTAGTCGGATCGGGGATCTTCGTGACCACGCGCAGACGCAGCGCGCCCTTCGGCCCGTTAGATTTCGGATCGCCGTCGATCTCGCCCTCGATCGCGCCATACGGATGATCCTGCGCCTCCCTGAGCATCGTGCCGGTCGGCTCGTTGGCGGGCAGCAGCGCGTAGTAATTGCCCGAGGCCTGCGCGACCGTGCGAAGCCCCGGCACTCTCAGCGAGCTGTTGTTCGATGCGAGATCCTCGCGGTTGTACTGATCGCGCGGCCGCTCGAACACGACCGCGTCCTGAACGCCGTATTGATCGCGCAGGCGCAGGAGCGACAGCGTGAGACTCGACGGATCCGCGCTTGCGAGCTGATCGCTCATCTGCCGGCCGCGGTTCTTGAAATCGGCGAGCGATGATTCGAGCATGCCGCGGCCGAGCGTCAGGCCCGACGAGAGCGCTGTCTCCACATTCACGTCGAACCACGATTCGATGCTCCGCGACACGAACTGATACGAAACCACGTAGATGATCGCGCCCGGCACGACACCGACGAGCGCGAAAATGAAGGCGAGCTTCGCGAGCAATCGCGTGCCGAAACGCCCCTGCCTCACCCGCGACACAATGATGATGAACAGGCTGATGACGATCAGCATGAACACGACCGCCACCGCGACGTTCGCCGCGTAGAGCCAGCCGTAGTAGCGGTCGAAGAATTCGGTGTTCGCACTGGCGAGCGCGAGCATCACGAGCAGCAGAACCGCCGTGAGCGCCACCGTGGAGACCAGCAAACGGACGACGAAACTCTTGATGTCCGTGCGGCCGCGTCGAAATCTATTTCGCACGTTCTGCCGCCGTAAAAGTAAAACGCTTCCAGTCCGAGGAAAGGTTCCAGTCGCGGTTATTCACCGCGTCGATCTGGAACGGCTTGGGCATGAGCGCGATGTCGAGCTGCATGCGCACCGATGCGGTATAGGTTTCGCCGCCATGCACCTGATTCCGGTCGATGACGTGCCACGAAGTCACGTGCTTGATGACCGCGAGCGCCTCATTGAGCGAGGCGAAACGCAACTGCAGGCCGCCCGTCGATACACGATACTCGTTCGTCAGCGGCTGATAGGAAAGCCGGATGCTCTGCGACACATTGACCGGCTCTTCGTCGAACCAGTACCAGCGCGGCCGCGACAGATTGAAATCGATTGTGAAATAGAGCGGCACGCTGCGGTTCACGGCATCTTCGAGGCTGTTGTTCAGGTCGAAGTCGAAATGCGCGTCGAGACTCCAGCCGGCGTTGTCCGCTTGCAGCGACGCGCGCTGCACGGCGATCGTCTCGGCAAACGCGGGGTCGGCTGCGGCGAAAGCCAGCCAGAGCGTCAGCGCAGTCCAGATGACGGCCGCGAGCCGAAGCGGAAAAAAGCGTTTGATCGTCACCGTTTCTGAAAGCGCGCGTAGAAGAATCCGTCGTGGTCCGCGAAGGTCTCCGCGTCCCGATCCGGGTTCGCGAGATTTGTACCGTCCGGTGAGCCTTGCACCGCGCCCGCGCTCGCGCGCGCCGCTGTCGGTAACAATTGCCCCGGCGCGTCCAATCGTACCGCATCTTCATGCGCGGTTCCAAACCAGCGGGCCTGTTCTTCGCCTTCCTCGGGAAAGATGGAGCATGTCACGTACAGCAGCTCGCCGCCCTTCGCGACGAGCGGCCACAGCGCGCTCACGATGCGCCGCTGCTCGGCGACGAGCGCATCGATGTCCGATGGGCGCCGCAGCCAGCGGATATCCGGATGACGGCGCACGATGCCCGACGCCGAGCACGGCACGTCGGCGAGAACGCGATCGAACGGCGCGCCGTCGAACCATTGCGCGGGATCGCCCGCGTCGCCCACTTCGATTTGCGCCTCGAGTTTCAGGCGCTTCAGATTCTGTCCGATGCGGCCCGAGCGCTCCGCGTCGCTTTCGAGCGCGATCAGATCGACGGTCGAGAGTTCGAGAATATGCCCCGTCTTGCCGCCCGGCGCGGCGCACGCGTCGAGCACGCGCATGCCGTCTTTCAGGCCGAGCAGTTGCGCCGCGCGTTGCGCGCCCGCGTCCTGCACGGAGACAACGCCTTCGTCGAAGCCCGGAATACGATCGACGGGCATCGGCGTTTTCAGGCGCACCGCGTGAAGGCCCGCGGCTTCGGCCAAGACATGCGCGTCTTTGAGGCGCGCGAGATATTGATCGACGGTGGCGTGACGTGCATTCACCCGCAACGTGAGCGGCCCTTGCTCGTTGCCCGCTTCGAGAATGTGCTCCCACGCATCGGGCTGTCCGCGCTTCACGGCGTCGATCCACCATTGCGGATAGTTCCAGTGCGCGACGGGGTCTTTGCGCGCCTCATCGATGAGCGTTTCGCGCTCGCGCAGGAAATTGCGCAGCACCGCGTTGACCAGACCCTTCGCGAACGCGAATTCGCGCCGCGCCGCGATCACGCTTACCGCCTGATCGACGACGGTGAACGGCGCGTAGGCCGCGTGCGCTTCGTCGTCGGTCAGCAGCGTGAACGCGCAGACGAGCACGTTCGCGACATGCGGCGGCGGCGCCTTCTTCACGAGCTTGCGCAGGAGCGCGTCGGCGAGCGCGAGACGGCGCATCGCGCGATATGCGATGTCCTGCACCGCCCCACGCGCCTCCGCATGCTTTGCCGAAGCGATGACTGTCTGCAACGCGGCCGGCAGCGCCGAGCCCGCGCGCACCGCGCCCACGGCCTGCGCCGCGCAATCCAGCGCGAACGCGAGCGAATCGGGCGCGAGATGGATGGCGCTTAGGCGGGAATGCGCGGCGGCGGGCCGCCGGGAAGGCTTGTCGGTCATGGAGAAACGAGAACGGTCGAGCGGCAAGCGGACGGCTTGCGTGAACGAGGATTGTAACTTGCGGGGATCGCGCGCCCGGACGGGCGGCCGACGACAAGCAAAAAGGCCGTTCCGGCGCAACCGGAACGGCCTTCGTTACGAGTCGATTGTTTTAGAAGCGGCCCGTGCGTGCCATTTCCATCAGACGCGCGACGCGCTCTTCCGTCGCCGGGTGCGTCGAGAACAGATTCGCGATGCCGCCGCCCGAGAGCGGATTCATGATCATCATCTGCGCGGTCGCCGGGTGCGCTTCCGCCGTCGGGAACGGCACGCCGGTGGCGTAAGCGTGAATCTTCTCCAGCGCCCTCGCGAGCGCTTGCGGGTCGCCTGAAATCTCCGCGCCGCCGCGGTCGGCTTCGAACTCGCGCGCACGCGAAATCGCCATCTGGATCAGCGCGCCCGCGATCGGCGCGAGAATCGCCACCAGAATGCTCGCGATCGGATTCGACGGACGGCCTTCGTCGTCGCGCCCGCCGAAGAACATCGCGAAGTTGGCGAGCGCGGAGATCGCGCCGGCCATCGTCGCGGAGATCGTCGAGATCAGGATGTCGCGATGCTTCACGTGCGCCAGTTCGTGCGCCATCACGCCGCGCATTTCGCGCTCGGACAGCACGCGCAGAATGCCCGTGGTCGCCGCCACCGCAGCGTGCTCGGGGTTACGGCCCGTGGCGAACGCGTTCGGCGCGTCTTCGTTGATCAGATAGACGCGCGGCATCGGCAATTGAGCGCGCGTGGCCAGCTCGCGCACCATGCGATAGAACTGTGGCGCGGTGGTCTCGTCGACTTCCTGCGCGTTGTACATGCGCAGGACCATCTTGTCCGAGAACCAGTACGAAAAGAAATTCATGCCGAGCGCGATGATCAGCGCGAGCATCATGCCCTTCGATCCGCCAATTACACCGCCGATCACGACAAAGAGGGCCGTGATCGCAGCCATCAGCATCGCGGTTTTGACCCAGTTGAACATTTCCGGAGCTCCTCTCCCTAATACGCTGCGCGAAGTGCGCGGTTGCCCGGCCGACATGACCGGAGCCACGATTGTAAGCAAAATGTTAGATAGGGGCGTCCATCAATAATTCAATCCGCGTTTGTGTGATTTATCGATGCGACGTCGCGAGCTTGATGCCAAGGCCGACGAACGCGCCGCCGACGCCGCGATCCAGCCACTTTTTCACGCCGGACTTGCCGGCGAAGCGCTCCGTGACGCTGCCCGCGATCCAGGCGACGAAGCTGTTCCAGACCGTGCTCATCGCGATGAAAACGATGCCGAGCGTGAGGAAAGCGAGCGTTTTGTGCTGACTGTCCGCGGCGACGAATTGCGGGAAGAACGATACGAAGAACAGCACGACCTTCGGATTCAGCACGTTAGTGACGAAACCCTGCGCGAAGAGCTGAAGCAGCGATTTCGGCGCGGCTTTTTCGTTTGTCTGCGCTTCGCGGGCGGCGTCGGCATGGTCATGCTTCGTGAAAATCAGGCGCACGCCGAGATAAATCAGATAAATCGCGCCGGCAACCTTGATGACGGTGAACGCGGTCGCCGATGCGGCGAGGATCGCCGTGAGACCGAACGCGCACGCGAGCGTATGGATGATGCAGCCAGCCGAAATGCCGAGCGCCGACACGATGCCCGCGCCACGCCCCTGAGCGACACTGCGTCCGACGATGTACGCAGTGTCGGGGCCGGGCGTGACGTTAAGAAGAAATACGGCGACGAGGAAGAAAGCAAAACCGGTGATGCCGAGCATCGAAGACTCCAGACGGGCGATTGCGTGTTGACAGCTATTTATTTTAGCGCCGCGCCCGTTTCGCCGTCCCTTACTGGAGCGCGAAACGCTGGCCTTTCGCGAGCGACGCGCCCGCCAGGAAGTCGCGCACCGGCAGGCGTTTGCCGCCTGGTTTCTGCAATTGCGTCAGTTTCAGCGCGCCGCCGCCGCAAATCACGACGATGCCGTCCGATGAAACCTCCGCGATGGTGCCGGGTTCCGCGCTCGAAGAAACATCGACCGGCTGCGCGGCCCAGATCTTGATCGCTGCGTTGTCGAGGGTGCCGAATGCCCCGGGAAACGGATCGAATGCGCGAATCTGGCGCGCGAGTTCTTCCGCCGGACGTCGCCAGTCGAGCGCGGCCTCGTTCTTGGCAATTTTTTCGGCGTACGTCGTGCCTTCTTCGGGCTGTGGCGTGGACGGCAGCGAGCCATCACGTTCGAGATCACGCAATCCCGCGACGATCAACTCGGCGCCCATTTGCGCGAGCCGGTCGTGCAGCGTGGCCGTCGTGTCGTCGGGGAGAATCGGGGTGCGGGCTTCGCGGATCATCGCGCCGGTGTCGAGACCGGCGTCCATCTGCATCAGCGTGATGCCGGTTTCGGCGTCGCCCGCTTCGATCGCGCGATGGATCGGCGCGGCGCCACGCCAGCGCGGCAACAGCGACGCGTGGATGTTGATCGCGCCGCGCGGCGGGATATCGAGCACTTCCTGCGGCAGAATCAGCCCGTAAGCGGCGACGACCATGACATCGTGCGGCGTTGCGCGCAACAGGTCGATGGCCTCCGCTGCTTCCTGCGGATACTTGCCCGCGCGCCGCAGCGAAGTGGGCTGCGCGACCTTCAAACCATGCTCGAGAGCGAAGCGCTTCACCGGGCTTGCGTTCAGCTTCATGCCACGCCCGGCGGGCCGATCGGGCTGCGTAAGCACGAGCGGCACGGAAAATCCGGCCGCGTGAATGGCCGCGAGCGCCGCGGCGGCGAATTCCGGCGTCCCGGCGAAAACCACGCGCAACGATTGAGTCATCGGTTACAGCGCCTTTTCCAGCTTCTTCATCTTGCCGCGAATGCGCGTCTGCTTGAGCGACGACAGATATTCGACGAACACGTGACCCGCCAGATGATCCATCTCGTGCTGGATGCAGACCGCGAGCAGACCGTCGCAATCGAGCTCGAAGGTTTCGCCCTTCTCGTTCAGCGCCTTCACGCGCACCTTGTCGGGACGCTCGACGAAATCGTAAATGCCGGGCACCGAGAGGCAACCCTCTTCCCATTCCTTCTTCTGGTCGCTCGTCCAGACGAGCTCCGGATTGATGAACACCATGAGCTGATCGTGCGCGTCGGAGACATCGATCACGATCACGCGCTCGTGCACGTCCACCTGTGTCGCGGCGAGCCCGACGCCGGGCGCGGCGTACATCGTCTCGGCCATGTCGGCGACGAGTTTGCGGATGCGGTCGTCGACCACGGCGACGGGCTTCGCCACCTTGTTCAGCCGCTTGTCCGGGTAGTTGAGTATCTTGAGCAGAGCCATGATTCGGATTGTCTACGCGCGCCGCGGCACGTGTAAATCGGCCATTCGGCCAGGTTGCGGGTGAGTGGCGGCATGCCGAAGATATGCGGGCGAATCCAGTGAATTCGACGCCGCCGGCAAGCGGCCAATGGACGTCGCGTCGGGCTTCGGACCACGCCTGAGCGACCTTTCTTTATCTGTTCCGGATCAAAAATCTTAACATGACGACCGCCGACCTGCCGACCGGGGAAGCCGCCCCGACACTTGATGCCGACGAACTGCGCGCATGGCTGCGGCTCGCGCACGCAAAGGGGCTTCGGCCACTCGCGATGCGCACGTTGCTCGGTGCTTTCGGCGGTCCCCTCGAAGTCCTGTCGGAGAGCATTGCGTCGCTCGCGGAAATCGCCGACGCCCGCGCCGCCGAGGCCGTGCTCGCGCCGCCGGAGGAAATCGAAGGCGTTCCGTTCGACGACTATATTGAAGCGGCTTTCGCGTGGGCATCCGAACCGGGCAATCACATTCTCACGCTCGCCGACGCCACTTATCCGCAGGCGCTTCTCACGATGCCGGACCCGCCGCCGCTGCTCTACGCGAAAGGCCGGCTCGAGCTTCTGCCGGCGCGCGCGGTGGCTATCGTCGGGAGCCGGCACGCTTCGCCGCAAGGACTCGAAGACGCGCGCCGCTTCGCCCGCGTGCTGTCGGATGCGGGGCTCGCGGTGGTGTCCGGTCTCGCGCTCGGCATCGACGCATCCGCGCATCGCGGCGCGCTGGGAGGCGTTACGGGTACGGTCTCCGTGATCGGCACGGGCGCCGATCTGGTCTATCCGGCGGCACATCACACGCTCGCGCATGAAATCGCCCGCGAAGGCGCGATGCTCTCGGAATGGCCGCTCGGCACGCCGGCGCGCTCCGCCAATTTTCCCCAGAGGAACAGGCTGATTGCGGGCATGTCGGGCGGCGTGTTGATCGTCGAAGCCGCGATGCGTTCCGGCTCGCTCATCACCGCCCGGCTCGCCAACGAAATGGGGCGTGATGTCTTTGCAATTCCCGGCTCGATTCACGCGCCGCTCTCGCAGGGTTGTCATCGGCTGCTCAAGCAGGGAGCGAAGCTCGTCGAAACGCCGGAAGACGTGCTCGAAGAGTTCGGTTTTTCGCCAGCGACGGCACGCGCGGCTTGCGCGGCGGCGAGACGCGCCAGGCCGCGTCCGGTCAGCGCGTCGTGGGCATCGGCGCGAACGGATGAAGCCGACAGCGCGATCGACGGTGACGCCAACCGCGTTCTCGACGCGCTCGGCCACGCGCCCGCGACGCTTGAAATCCTCGCGATGCGCACTGATCTGGATGGTGCGGCGCTCCAGGGCGCGCTGCTGCAACTGGAGCTATCGGGCCGCGTGGCTGCGCTTGCGGGCGGCCGCTACACGGCGGTGGAGCGCTCGTGATGCCGCATCGTGCTACATTCGCGGAAAAATGAGCAATCCCCGCAGTCGATACCAATAAAAGGATTTCGCACCCGCCATGTCCGCGCTGAATCTCGATACCGATGCCGATCGCATCGCGGAGCGCATCGCCGTGCCCGGCACGCTGTTCGTCGCCTGCCTGTGCGCGGAATGGTGCGGAACCTGTCGCGAATATCGCGAAGGGTTCGACAGGCTGGCGGCCGCGCATCCGGAAATCTGCTTCGCCTGGATCGATATCGAGAATCACGCCGACCGTTTCGACGACCTCGACGTCGAAAATTTTCCTACCATCCTGATCGAGGACGCCGTTACGACGCGCTTCTTCGGCACGGTGCTGCCGCAGGCGTCCATCGTCGATCGGATGCTGACCGATCTGACCGCGCTGCCAGGCATGGTCGGGGCGCCCAAACTGCGCCCGGCGCTTGCCACGGCCTGATCGCGGCGCACGCGAAACGCGCGTTTTGCGCTTCTCGCCATGCGCTTCGCGAGCCGGATATTGAACCGCCCCGATTCCAGCTTCGACGCCCGCCGCGCAAAGCGTGTGCTATAAAGCGGCGTTAAAGCAGTCCAAACCGGGCCGCTGCCAGTTACCAACTATTTGAGTCATGTCCAAAGCCCTGATCATCGCTGAGAAGCCCTCCGTCGCGAACGACATCGCGCGTGCGCTGGGCGGCTTCACCAAGCATGACGAGTACTACGAGAGCGACGACTACGTGCTCTCGTCCGCAGTCGGCCATCTGCTCGAGATCGCCGCGCCGGAAGAGTACGACGTCAAGCGCGGCAAATGGAGCTTCGCCAATCTGCCGGTGATTCCGCCGCATTTCGACCTGAATCCGATCGCGAAGAGCGAGTCGCGCCTGAAGGTGCTGACGAAGCTGATGAAGCGCAAGGATATCGACCGGCTTATCAACGCATGCGACGCGGGGCGCGAGGGCGAGCTGATCTTCCGCCTGATCGCGCAACACGCGAAGGCGAAACAGCCGGTGCAACGTTTGTGGCTGCAGTCGATGACGCCCGCCGCGATCCGCGAGGGCTTTGCGAACCTGCGCAGCGACGCCGACATGCAGCCGCTCGCCGATGCAGCCCGCTGCCGCTCCGAAGCGGACTGGCTCGTCGGCATCAACGGCACGCGCGCGATGACCGCGTTCAACAGCAAGGGCGGCGGCTTCTTCCTGACGACTGTCGGTCGCGTTCAGACGCCTACGTTGTCGATCGTCGTCGAACGTGAAGAAAAAATTCGTCGATTCGTTCCGCGCGATTACTGGGAAGTGCGCGCCGAGTTCATCGCCGCGAAGGGCCTGTACGAAGGCCGCTGGTTCGATCCGAAGTTCAAGCGCGTCGAAAACGATCCCGAACAGCGCGATTCGCGCCTGTGGAGTCTCCCGGCGGCGGAATCGATCGTCGCAGCGTGCCGCGGCAAGACCGGCGTTGTGACCGAGGAATCGAAGCCGTCGACGCAAATGTCGCCGCTGCTCTTCGATCTGACCAGCTTGCAGCGCGAAGCCAATGGCCGTTTCGGTTTTTCGGCGAAGAACACGCTCGGCCTCGCGCAGGCGCTGTACGAAAAGCACAAGGTCCTGACCTATCCGCGTACCGATTCGCGCGCGCTCCCCGAGGACTACATGAGCACGGTCAAGGACACGATGACCATGCTCAAGGAGAGCAACAACTATCTGCCGTTCGCGAAACAGGTGCTCGACAAGGGCTGGGTGAAGCCGAACAAGCGCATTTTCGATAATTCGAAGATCAGCGATCACTTCGCCATCATCCCGACGCTGCAGGCGCCGAAATCGCTGTCGGAACCGGAGCAGAAGCTGTACGACCTCGTCGTGAAGCGCTTCCTGTCGGTGTTCTTCCCGGCGGCGGAATATCTCGTGACCACGCGCATCACCGAAGTCTCGGGACATCACTTCAAGACGGAAGGCAAGGTGCTCGTCGAGCCGGGCTGGCTGCAGATCTACGGCCGCGAAGCCGCGGGCGAAGACGGCAACCTCGTGCCGGTGCAGAAGGACGAAAAGGTCGATGTCGAGAAGGTCCAGGCGCACGGCCTCGTGACCAAGCCGCCCGCGCGCTACAACGAAGCGTCGCTGCTCTCGGCGATGGAAGGCGCGGGCAAGCTCGTCGAAGACGAAGAGCTGCGCGACGCGATGGCCGCGAAGGGGCTCGGCACGCCGGCTACGCGCGCGGCGATCATCGAAGGGCTGCTCGGCGAGAAATATATGGTGCGCGAAGGCCGCGAGCTTATTCCGACGGCCAAGGCGTTCCAGTTGATGACGTTGCTGCGCGGCCTCGGCGTCGAGGAACTGACCGCGCCGGAATTGACCGGGCAGTGGGAGCACAAGCTTTCGCAGATGGAGCGCGGCAATCTGCATCGCGATGCGTTCATGCAGGAAATTGCGCGCATGACGCAGACCATCGTCAAGCGCGCGAAGGAATACGACTCCGACACAATCCCCGGCGATTACGCGACGCTCGAAACGCCGTGCCCGAACTGCGGCGCACAGGTGAAGGAGAACTATCGCCGTTTTGCCTGCACCAAGTGCGAATTCTCGATCTCGAAGATTCCGGGCGGCCGGCAGTTCGAAATTCCGGAAGTCGAGGAATTGCTGCGCGAGAAAACCATCGGGCCGCTGTCGGGCTTCCGCAGCAAGATGGGCCGTCCGTTCTCCGCCATCCTCAAACTCTCGCTCGACGACGAGATCAAGAATTACAAGCTCGAATTCGACTTCGGCCAGGATTCCGGCGGCGAAGACGGCGAACCGCCCGATTTCTCCGAGCAAACGCCGGTCGGCGCGTGTCCGAAGTGCCAGTCGCGCGTGTTCGAGCACGGCATGAGCTATGTATGCGAGAACTCGGTGTCAAATCCGAAGACGTGCGACTTCCGTTCGGGCAAGGTGATTCTCCAGCAGGAAATCGGCCGCGATCAGATGGAAAAGCTGCTGAACGAAGGCCGCACCGATCTGCTGACGAACTTCAAGTCGTCGCGCACAGGGCGCAACTTCAAGGCGTTTCTCGTGAAGCAGCCGGATGGCAAGATCGGCTTCGAGTTCGAGAAGAAGGAAGGCAAGCCGGCAGCGAAAACGGCGGCTAAACGTGGCGCGGCGGCGGAAACTCAGGCCGACAGCGGCGACGAAAGCGGCGATAGCGATGTCGCCGTAGCCGCGAAGACCACGTCCGCGAAGACCGCGGCGAAGAAAGCGCCCGCGAAAAAGGCGGCAGCGAAAAAGACCGCGGCGAAGAAGGCGAGCTGATCGCCCTCTTCTCCCGCTGAAAAGAAAAACCCCCGCGAATCGCTTCGCGGGGGTTTTTTCATTTGCGCTTTGCGCGAGCCTTTCAGAACGGCGAAGGCGCCGGCAAGCGCCCGCGCGACCGCGATGGCTTCGACAGCTTCGGCGCCAGTTCACCATCGATCGGACGCGAGCGCGGCGGGGGCGTCGCCGCTTCCGTGGCGTGCTCGTAGTGTGGATGCGCGCCCGGCCTGCCGCGACCATCGCGAATCCATTGCTCGCCGAGCTGATGATTCGGCGTCTGGCTGAAATGCTCGACCAGATGATCGATGAACGTGCGCACCTTCGCCGGCAAATGACGGCGGCTCGGATACGCGACGTTGATCTCGACCTGCGGCAATTGAAAATCGCCGAGCAGCCGCACGAGCTGGCCGCGCGTTGTGTCGTTGCCGATCAGATAGCTCGGCAAAATCGCGATGCCCATGCCGAGCAGCGCGAACTGCCGCAGCATCTCGGTATTGTTCGCGATGATCACGTTCTGCGGCCGCACGCGCACTTCGCCGTCCGGGCCGGTGAACACGCGCTCGTCGCCCCAATATTCGGCCGGCAGGCTCAGACACGGATGCTCGAGCAGATGCTCGGGGCGCGTCGGCGTGCCGTGCGTTTCCAGATACGCCGGCGTCGCGCAAACGGTCATGCAACCGGTCGTCAGACGCCGTGTGACGACGCTCGCGCTCTTCACCTGACGCGCGATGACAATGCCGACATCGAAACCTTCCTCGACCAGATCGACCTGACGGTCCACGAGCGTCACGTCCGGCACGACCTTGGGATAGCGCTGCGCGTACGTCTGCAACACCGGCGCGAGATTATGCAGACCGAACACGACGGGCGCGACGATCCTGAGCGAACCGAGAGGTTCGTGATTACGCGCCACCACCATCTGTTCGACGTCTTCCAGTTCGTCGAGAATCTGCCGCGCCCGCTCCAGATACACCTGGCCGGACTCGGTGAGCGAGAGGCTGCGCGTCGTGCGGTTGAGCAGGCGCGTGCCGAGGCGGCCTTCCAGGTCCGCCACATGGCGCGTAGCTACCGCATTGGAGATGTCCATCGCGCTCGCGGCGCGGGCGAAACTTCCGAGATCGGCGACGCGGACAAACACCCTCATCGACTGCAAATGATCCATAAGACAACTCCTGCCGCTACACGGCTCGAATTCTGCTGCAAAGCAATTCAGGATTATCCTAGGACCGGCACTTTCGTGCAGAAGTTGCCGGGAAGCGCGAAAAAGTCGAAAAAAATCTGACAGTTAGGCGTCTTACGCGGATGAAAGATCACCGACTGTTGTCATCGGCACAACACTCGGCTAAGCAAATTCCGATCGACGCAACTTCAAAAAAGCTGGCGTCGTCAATTTTGACGGTATAGGCGATAAAAAATCGGGCCCGTCGATGCGGGCCCGAAATATGGGGATTGATTCAGTTTGTGAGACAAAGCCGGCGTGGAATCGCGCCGGGCGATCCACTCACGCAGCCAGCCGCTTTTCCATTCCAGCCTTGGCCGCCGTCAGAGCCGCGGGCAGACCGTGTTTCAACTTCGTGAAAAGCTCGTCGTGCAGCGCGAGTTCATCGCGCCAGGCGGAGTCGTTGACCGATATCACCTGCTCGAACTGCTCGCGCGTGAAGCCGAGCGCGCCCCAGTCGATGTCCTCGTATCCCGGCGAGATGCCGAAGGCGTGCTCCTCGCCCTTCGCCGTGCCCTCGACGCGGCCGATCATCCAGTTCAGCACGCGCATGTTCTCGCCGAAGCCCGGCCACACGAACTTGCCGTCGTCGCCCTTGCGGAACCAGTTGACGCAGAAGAACTTCGGCGCCTTCGCGTGCATCGCTTCGAGACGCTCGCCCATCTTCAGCCAGTGGCCGAAGTAATCGGCCATGTTGTAGCCGCAGAACGGCAGCATCGCGAACGGATCGCGGCGCACGACGCCTTGCTGGCCCGCGGCGGCAGCGGTGGTTTCGGAGCCCATCGTGGCGGCCATGTAGACGCCTTCCTTCCAGTCGCGCGCCTCCGTGACAAGCGGCACGGTGTTCGACCGGCGTCCGCCGAAGATGAACGCGTCGATCGGCACGCCGGCCGGGTTTTCCCAGTCCGGATCGATCGACGGACACTGCGATGCCGGCGCCGTGAAGCGCGCGTTCGGATGAGCTGCCTTCGCGCCCGTTTCCTTCGCGATTTCGGGCGTCCAGTCGCGGCCTTGCCAGTCGATCAGATGCGCGGGCGGGCTGTCGGTCATGCCTTCCCACCAGACGTCGCCGTCGTCGGTCAGCGCGACGTTCGTGAAAATCACGTTTTCCTTCAGCGTCGCCATCGCGTTGAAATTGGTCTTTTCGCTGGTTCCCGGCGCCACGCCGAAATAACCCGCTTCCGGATTGATCGCGTAGAGCCGGCCGTCGCGGCCCGGCTTGATCCACGCGATGTCGTCGCCGATCGTCGTCACTTTCCAGCCTTGCAGATCGCTCGGCGGAATCAGCATCGCGAAGTTGGTCTTGCCGCACGCCGACGGGAACGCCGCCGCGACGTGATACTTGCGCCCTTGCGGCGATGTCACGCCGAGAATGAGCATGTGCTCGGCGAGCCAGCCTTCATCGCGACCCATCGTCGAGGCGATGCGCAGCGCGAAGCACTTCTTGCCGAGCAGTGCGTTGCCGCCATAGCCCGAGCCGAAACTCCAGATTTCGCGCGATTCTGGAAAATGGACGATGTATTTCGTGTCGTTGCACGGCCACGGCACGTCCTTGCGGCCATCCGCGAGCGGCGCACCGACCGAATGCACGCAGGGCACGAACTCGCCGTCGGCGCCGAGCACGTCGTACACGGCGCGGCCCATGCGCGTCATGATGCGCATGTTCGTGACGACATACGGGCTGTCCGACAATTCGACGCCGATATGCGCGATCGGCGAGCCGAGCGGGCCCATCGAGAACGGCACAACGTACATCGTGCGGCCGCGCATCGAGCCGTCGAACAGGCCGTCGAGCGTGACGCGCATGTCCTGCGGATCGATCCAGTTGTTCGTCGGGCCGGCGTCCTCACGGCGCTGAGAGCAGATGAACGTGCGGTCTTCGACGCGCGCCACATCCGAGGGATCCGAGCACGCGAGGAAGGAATTCGGGCGCTTCTCGGGGTTGAGCTTTTTCATCGTGCCGGCTTCGACCATCTGCTGGCAAAGCCGGTCGTATTCCTCCTGCGAACCGTCGCACCATTCGATGCGGTCCGGCTTGGTCAGGGCCGCGACCTGCCGGACCCATTCGATGAGTTTTCGGTGCCGGACATAGGCCGGCGTTTTGATGTCGACGGCATTCTTATTGTTGTCTTCGACTACTGCGGGCTGGTTCATCGAGCTGTCTCCGTTCTTCTGCAATGAAAACCAATCACCCAACTGACGCTGCATGCGAGAGGCGTTTGCGACTCGAACCGCCGGGCGCTTTCGTGCGCTTCTGTACGCGCTTTCATCGCACGAAATGCGGTTCGCGAGCCAATGCGGCGTCACGGGCCTGAATTCTTTACACAGCAAACGTATCCCTCGCGGCTTGCATCGCAAAGGAACAAACTGTTAAAAAGAGATACTAAGTGGCCTGTCTCCTCGCGGATCATCGTGTTTTCCGCTAGTTGCGCTGGATTTCTTTCTCTATTGGCGCGGACGTACGAGGCTCCCGAAAAAAAGGGGAGTCAAGCATAACACCGCAGCGCGTGAACCATGTGATGCAGCGCAATAAAGCGGAATAGAGCGCAATTTATCGGTATTTACCCGAATTTAAGTACTCCATTCTCGCTCTCCATAAAAAAGCAGCACGTTTGATGCCTAACAAAAGCCAATCAATGCCCATGAAAATCGCCATTCTCGATGACTACCAGGATGCCGTACGGAAGCTCGATTGCTTCCATCTGCTCGATGACCATGAGGTGAAGGTCTTCAATAACACGGTGCGTGGTCTCGGGCAGCTGGCGAGCAGACTCTCGGAAGTGGATGCGCTCGTGCTGATTCGCGAACGTACGCGTATCAGCTCTCAATTGCTCGACAAATGCCCCAAGCTGCGCATGATCAGCCAGACGGGACGCGCGGGCGGTGGTCATATCGATGTCGATGCGTGTACGGAGCGCGGCATCGCGGTGCTGGAGGGCACGGGCTCGCCGGTCGCGCCTGCGGAGCTGACGTGGGCGCTCATCATGTCGGCGCAGCGGCGCATTCCGCAGTACGTCGCGAACCTGAAGCAAGGCGCGTGGCAACAGTCGGGGCTGAAGACGTCCGCGCTGCCGCCGAATTTCGGTCTCGGTCAGGTGCTGCGCGGACAGACGCTCGGCATCTGGGGATACGGCAAGATCGGCAAACTGGTGGCCGGTTACGGCAAGGCGTTCGGCATGAACGTGCTCGTCTTCGGGCGCGAGCATTCGCAAAGCGCGGCGCGCGAAGATGGCTTCGCGGTCGCGGAAAGCCGCGAAGCGTTTTTCGAACAGAGCGACGTGCTCACGCTGCATCTGCGCCTGACCGATGACACGCTCGGCATCGTCAAGCAGGACGATCTGATGCGCATGAAGCCTACCGCGCTCTTCGTCAACACGAGCCGCGCCGAGCTGCTCGAGGAGAACGCGCTGCTCAATTCGCTCCATCACAACCGGCCGGGCATGGTCGCGGTCGATGTTTTCGAGAGCGAGCCGATACTGCAAGGCTACGGTCTGCTGCGCCTGGAAAACGTGATCTGCACCCCGCACATCGGCTATGTGGAGCGCGAGAGCTACGAGCTGTATTTCGGCGCGGCGTTCAGGAACATCCTCGCGTTCGATGCGGGCGACACGTCGAGCGTCTTCAACAAGGAAGCGCTTCAGCACGTGCGCCGCCGTTGAGCTTCGGCTTCGGCTTAAGCTTCAGACGGTCGAGATTTCGGTCGACGGCTCGCAGCGCACCGGAAAATTCACCGAGTTGGCGATGAAACAGAAACGGTGCGCCTCCTCGTGCAGGCGCGCCGCGAGATCGGCATCGCCGCCGGCGCCGATGGTCACGCGCGGGCGCAGCAGCACATCGACGAAGCGCCCGTCTCCCTTCGACTCTTCCTGCATCGTGCCGATGGCTTCATCGACGTAACCGGTTACGACGACCTTGTTCGTTGCGCACAGGTGCAGATACCAGAGCATGTGGCACGACGACAGCGACGCCACGAACAACTCCTCCGGATTGTGGCGCGCGGGGTCGCCGCGAAACGCGGGATCGCTCGACGCCTCGATCGCCGTCTTCGAGCCGACGCGCACGAGGTGGTCTCGAGAGTACGCATCGTAAGCCGATGTGCCGGACCCGAGATTGCCCGTCCAGTCGACGGTCAGTTCGTACGTATGCTTCTTCGCCACGGTCTGCTCCTCAAGCTGAATGCGAAGCGGTTTCCAGGAGACGCGGAAGGCGCTCGAGAAAATCCTCGCCGTCCGCGCGGCCCAGATCATAAGCATGCTGCATCTGGGACGGGCTCGTATAGTCCCAGCTCGATATCGGCACCTTGCGCGATGGCTGGATGTAGATGCGCTTCTGCTCGCCGTGCGGCACGACGAACATGCGCTCGCGCGGATACAGGCGCGTGACCATCACGAGCACGAGACCCGGCGACGCATCGAGCGCGGCGACCGGGACATTGTCGACCATGCCGCCATCGAGAACGGGACGGCCGTTGCGTCGCAGGATCGGCGTGAACGGCGGCGTGCTCGACGATTGCAGGATGAGATCGGCGAGATCTTCGACGGTCGCGCATTCCTGCGCTTTCACAAATTCGGGATGAAAACCGAGCGTCTGACCGAGCGTCGGATGCAGCGTCTTGCGGACGTATTTCTCGATGTTGTACGCGATCAGCCCCGCCGCGACCGCGCTGCGCGCGCCGAGCCAGCGCGGCAGATGCGATACGCCGATGCGGATTTCCGGCCCTTTCGCGAGCTCGTGGAAACGGTCCGCGAAGATGTCGAGCAGCGCCTGCCGATAGATGCGGTAATGCGGAAACACGGACTGTCCACGCAGCAGGTTGCCCCAATAGGCGTTGCGCGTGTTGTCGCGCAGCGCGTGGGCGTAGTAGTCCATGACCCAGCGCGAATCGTTCGTGTAGAGCATGCAGGCGGTGGCCGCGCCCGCCGAAATACCCGCGATGATGCGCGGTTCGAGATTCAATTCCGGCCGGATGATGTCCCAGAATCCTGCTTGCCACCAACAGCGGTTTCCGCCGCCAGCGAATACGACTTGGTCGAACATTTATTTGTTGATGAGCGCGTAGGTGGTTGTCGCGTGAGCGGCGAGTTCGCCCTGGTCGTCGTGCATGTCGATTTCACCGAAGACGAGGTTGCGTCCGCGACGCTGGATGCGGGCGGTGATCAGCACGTCGCCTGCTTTCACGGGCCGCATGAACGTGGTGTTGAGCGATACGGTTGTCATTGGCCAGAGACCACCCATGACGTGCGAGACGACGACGACCATCGCGGTGTCGGCGGCGGCCATCAAAACCTGTCCGCAGATGACGCCGCCCGCGTGACGCAAACGGTCCGAATACGGCAGACGCAGCGTGACGGCGTTCTCGGCGATTGATTCGGGCATGAGTTTCAACTCCTTGACCCACGGAGCCAGGATGCTGTCGAGCAAGGCGCTGATAGCGGTTTCGTCCATGGTTCCTTTTGATTTGCAGGCTTCATGGCCTTGGAGGATGCGTCATGATACCGGCCGTAAGTTGCGTGCGGACGCCCGTGGCAGGTGGGTTCGTCGGAAATATACGAATTTTTTTGCACGAGGGCTTGCGCTTCTGCAAAAGCACCCGCTATAATTTCGCTTCTGTTGGGGCGTTAGCTCAGTTGGTAGAGCAGCGGACTCTTAATCCGTAGGTCGAGTGTTCGAGTCACTCACGCCCCACCACCAGATCCAAAGGGCTGCGCAACGCGCAGCCCTTTTTCATTTCCGCGTCAAATCACATCCGCCCCACGCGCCGTCAACAACTCGCGCAACACCGAGCGATGACATCTCGCCTCCTCCTCGCAATAACACCCCACCGACATATTCGTCCGATGCGATAACGCCGCGAGCAGATCGAGCGTCTTGCTGGCATCCGGCTCGGCCATCTGCGCCTTGAACTTCTTCACGAAACCGCGCCACGCCTTGTCGTCTTCAGCGTGCAGCGCTTCCGTCACCAAGTCCTGCGTCGGCGAAAGCACCGGATACCACACGTCGTAAAAATCGCGCTTCGCGAATTCAGCCTTCGGCACCCCGCGCGGCGACCGACGCACCGTGCCGATACGCAACCCTTCATCCTCGGCGCGCGGTGTCCCCAATCTGACGATTCGAATGCTCATTCCCCGCTCTCCTTCGATACTCGTCCGCAAAGCATAACCGCTGACATCGCTTTGAAAGCTCCCGGGCATCCGCAAAGCAAAACCCGCCATCTTCCCGTATCGTTTCGGATTATTCTCCGTTCGCTTACATCCGGAATTCCCTCCGTGCCCACCGAAGAAAGCCTACAAAATCTCCCGCACGATCCCGACGCCCCGATGACCCCGCTCGAGCGCCGTGGCATGGCCGCGATCCTGCTCTCGGTGGCGCTCGCGACGCTCGACACCGCGATCGCCAATACCGCATTGCCCGCCATTGCCGCCGATCTGCATACGACGCCCGCCGCGTCCGTCTGGATCATCAACGCCTATCAGCTCGCGATGGTCGCGACGCTGCTTCCCCTCGCGGCGCTCGGCGGCATCCTCGGTCATCGGCGCGTGTATCTCGGCGGGCTCATCGTGTTTCTCGTCGCGTCGGCGGTGTGCGCCTTCGCGTGGTCGCTGCCGACGCTCGTCGCCGCGCGCTTGCTGCAAGGCCTCGGCGCGAGCGCGATCATGAGCGTGAACGCGGCGCTCATCAGCGCGATCTTTCCACCGCATCGACTGGGGCGCGGCGTCGGGCTGAATGCGCTCGTCGTCGGCATCGCGTTCGCAGTCGGACCGACGGTCGCGTCGATCGTGCTCTCGCTCGGCACGTGGCCGTGGCTCTTCGCGGTCAACCTGCCCGTCGGCGTATTCGCGCTGATGATCGCGTGGCCGTCGCTGCCGCAGACCAAGCGCGCCGAGCATGGCTTCGATCGTATCGCGGCCCTGCTCAACGTCGTCACGTTCGCGTCGCTGATTTTCGCGCTCGGCGAAGCGGCCCAGCGCGCACCGGCTCATACCGTGCTGACGGCGTTCGGCGTCGCGCTCGTCGCCGGCGTTCTTCTGCTGCGACGCGAACGCGGCCATCCCGCGCCGATGCTGCCCGTCGATCTTTTTCGCCGTCCGATGTTCGCGCTCTCGACGATGACCGCCATCTGCTCGTTCGCCGCGCAAGGGCTCGCGTTCGTGTCGCTGCCGTTTTTCTTCGAAAGCGTGCTGGGACGCAGCCAGGTCGAGACGGGATTTCTGATGACGCCGTGGTCCGCGCTCGTCGCATTGATGGCGCCGATCGCGGGACGCCTCTCCGATCGCCACGCGCCCGGCTTGCTGGGCGGCGTCGGGCTGGCGATTCTATGCGTCGGGATGGTGTCGCTCGCGATGCTGCCCGCGCAGCCGCATGCGCTGGAAATCTGCATCCGCATGGCGATCTGCGGCGCGGGCTTCGGATTTTTTCAATCGCCGAATCTGAAGGCGTTCATGTCGAGCGCGCCGCGCGAACGCAGCGGCGGCGCGAGCGGCACGATCGCGACATCGCGGCTGATCGGACAGGCGACGGGCGCGGCGCTCGTCGCGCTGTGCTTCAGCATCGCCGGAAAGCATGGCCCGGCGCTCGCGCTGTCGCTGGGTGCGGCGTTCGCGGGCGCGGGCAGTGTCGCGAGCGGTTTGCGCCTCGTGACGCGCGGTCCGTCGTCGGAACGAATCGTCGGAGGGCCGTCGCGCGAGACCTGAGCGCGCTCACATCCGCCGCACCTTCACCTTGCGGCCCTTGAGCTTTCCCGCGCCCAGCTTGCGCACCGCGTCGTCCGCGACCTTTCGCTCGACGGCCACGTAGGTGACCATGTCCATCACGTTGATCTTGCCGATCTGCTTGCCGTCGAAACCCGCTTCGCCGGTGAGCGCGCCGAGCACGTCGCCGGGGCGGATCTTGTCCTTGCGACCACCGAGGATTTGCAGCGTCGCCATCGGCGGCTTCAGATGACCCGGTTCCGCCGATGTCAGTTCGTCGAGCGGATGCCATTCCACTTCCGCGCGCTGCGCCTGTTCGATCGAACCGACGCGGCCCATCTCGTCCATGCTCGCGAGCGACAGCGCCCAGCCTTCCTCCTCCCCGCGTCCCGTGCGGCCGATGCGATGCACGTGCACTTCCGGGTCCGGCGTCACGTCGACGTTGATCACCGCTTCCAGTTGCGCGATGTCGAGACCGCGGGCGGCGACATCGGTTGCGACGAGCACCGAGCAACTGCGATTCGCAAACTGCACGAGCACCTGATCGCGCTCGCGTTGCTCCAGCTCGCCGTGCAGCGTCAGGGCTTCGAAGCCTTGCGCGAGCAGCACGTCGAGCAGATCGCGGCATTGCTGCTTCGTGTTGCAGAACGCGAGCGTGCTCACCGGGCGATAGTGATCGAGCAGCAGGCCGACCGCGTGCAGCCGCTCGTGATCCTCGACCTGATAGAAGCGCTGCTTGATCTTCGCGTTGCTGTGCTGTTCGGTGAGCTTGATCTCGCGCGGATTGCGCAGGAATTGCTGGCTCAGTTTCGCGATGCCTTCGGGATACGTCGCCGAGAACAGCAAGGTCTGGCGATCCTTCGGGCACTTGCGCGCGACTGACGCGATATCGTCGAAGAAGCCCATGTCGAGCATGCGGTCGGCTTCGTCGAGGACGAGCGTGCGCACGGCGTCGAGCGTGAGCGTCGCGCGGTCGAGATGATCCATGATGCGGCCCGGCGTACCCACGACGATATGCGCGCCGTGTTCTAGGCTCGCGATCTGCGGGCGCATCGGCGTGCCGCCGCACAGCGTCAGCACTTTCACGTTCTCTTCCGCGCGCGCGAGGCGGCGGATTTCCTGCGTGACCTGATCGGCGAGTTCGCGTGTCGGGCAGAGAACGAGCGCTTGCACGTCGAACTGGCTTGCGTCGAGTTTGGTAAGCAGCGGCAGCGTGAAGGCCGCCGTCTTGCCGCTGCCCGTTTTCGCCTGCGCGATGAGATCGTGGCCCGCGAGCGCCGGCGGCAGGCTTGCGGCCTGGATCGGCGTCATCGACAGATAGCCGAGTTGCTGCAGGTTCGACTGCATCGCCGGCGAGAGCGGCAGACTGCTGAAGGAGGTTTCGGTCGTCATGATTTCAGCGTGTTCCGCGCGGCGGGATTTCGGTGATCTGCTCGTACGTGGCGGTGCCGTCGTCGGCGTCGGTGCGCGAGACGTAGTTGCGCGCGCCGCACATCGGGCAGCGGAACAGCAGGCCCTGGCCCTCGTTCTTGATGACGACGTCCGATAGCGCCCACTCTGCGCCGCAGGACTGGTTTCGACAGGTAAACATGTTCGTAATTCTCTGGTTCGTGGCGCGTTGGTGCGCTCAAAGGCGAAAGTGTACGCGTCTATCGTGCCGACGCGGTCCGCGCAAGTCCGCAAGAAATGCTAAAGCGGGTCGTGCTACTTTTCTTTCATCGAGTTTTCTTTTCGGAGCGAACGATGAGCAGCAGGCTCTATGAGGCGCGGCTCGCGCGCGTGGTCGCACATATCCACGATCATCTCGATGATGAACTGGACCTCAATCGGCTCGCGGAGGTCGCTTGTTTGTCGCCTTATCACTGGCATCGGATCTATCACGCGTTTTATGGCGAGACGGCGGCGGCAACCGTGCGGCGGTTGCGGTTGCATCGTGCGGCGAATGAGCTCGTGCATGGCGCCGTGCCCATCGACTCTATTGCCGAGCGCGCCGGATATAGCAGCGTGCAGGCGTTTTCGCGGGCGTTTCAGGCGAGTTACCGGATGGCGCCGGGGCAGTTTCGCAACGAAGGCGGCGCTTCCATGTTTGTTCCTTTCGATGAAGTTCGATCAGGAGATACGGCGATGCATCAAGTCGATATTCGTACCCAGAATGGTTTTACCGTCGCCGCGATGGAGCATCGCGGGTCGTATATGAACATCGGGCGGGCGTTCGAAATGCTGTTCCATGGGCTCGCGACGCGCGAGTTGATCGATCCTCGCGCGCGTTCGCTCGGCATTTATTTCGATGACCCGTCCGCCGTCGCCGAAGACGATTTGCGTTCGATGGCCTGTTGCGAGTTGTTCGATGCGGATGCTGTGAAGTTCGAAGCGCCGGTGTCGCGCGTGGAGGTCGCGGGTGGGGAGTTCGCGGTGCTGACGCACGTCGGGCCGTATGCGCAGCTTTGCTTCGCGTATCAGTGGCTTTATGGGGAATGGCTGCCGAAGTCGGGAAGGGAAACGGGCGAGGCGCCGGTGTTCGAGGTTTATGTCAACGATCCGAGGGAGACGGTGGCGAGTGAGTTGGTTACGGAGATCTGGATGCCTTTGAAAACGGCGGCGTGACGTCAGAGCGGCCGCGCGCAGCCTTTGAACACCTGCTCGCGATGCCAATCGACGAATGGCTTCGCGGGGTGGTGTTCCTTTCGCACGGGCGCGTTCAGTTGTCCGCCGTGATGTCTGAGCAAGATCTCATCGAAGCGCTGGCTTCCGTGCGCCTTTTCCGACACCAGGACGCGACGATCATCGCCCAAAGTGAACGCGCCGATATCGAAGAGCTTGTGATGCAGACAGCACAGCGCGATGCCATTCTCGACGACGTCTGGCCCACTCGCCTGATGCCATTTGATGTGCGCTGCCTCGAGGCCGATCGTCACATTGCCGATGCGCAAATCGAGATCGCATAACGCACATCGATATTGATAGGCTGTGAGGACCTGGCCGCGAAACTCGGGATCGCGGCGCCGGCGCGTAACGGACTTGTCGTCGACGAGCGCGAGCGTTGCCTCGTCGTCAAGCGTAAGACCGACTGCATCGAGAACGTCGCTGTGAATGCTCTCCGGAAAATGCCGGGCGAGCAGCAAACGAGCGATTGCGTCGATCGCTTTCGGGTCGTGCTGCAGAAGTTGCTGTACCTCACGCGAGAAATGTCCCGTTGCGTTCAGCTCTCGCAGTTCCGTCTTTTTCACATCATTTCGTCGCGCGATCGGATCGGGCGTCACGCTTGCGGTGACTTCCCAGATGTCGTCGTTTCTCATCGAACGAACGGCATCTCGGGGTAGAGCGTGCGACGTTGGGGCGCGAATTCTTTTAGAAGGTCGCACAGTTTGCGCTCGTAGTCACGAAAAGGGACATCTCTGATACCCCGCGAGAATAGTCCGAGCGCGAGCAAGACGAGAAGCGGCTTATGAGGTGCGCGTTCGCCGTTGCTCTGCCAGACTTTCAACTCCGCGAAGAGTTGGAGAATTTCAGGAAGGCTGGCAGCGCTCATGGTTTGAACAAATAATCGGCGACGAAGAAAAACCCGTGTTGCTCTGCGCGCACACGGGTTTGAATAAAGCGGGAGTGGGTCAAACAGACACTCAAACGTCGATATTCCCCGCCCTCAATGCATTACTCTCGATAAACGCTCTGCGCGGTTCGACGTCATCGCCCATGAGCGTCGTAAAGATGCCATCCGCCGCAATCGCGTCTTCGATCTGCACGCGCAACAAACGCCGCACGTTCGGATCCATCGTCGTTTCCCAGAGCTGCTCGGGGTTCATCTCTCCGAGCCCCTTATACCGCTGCTTGCTGACATTGCGTTCCGCATCGGCGATCAGCCACTTCATCGCGGTCTTGAAATCCGTCACGGCCATCGACCGTTCGCCGCGCTTGATCAACGCGCCTTCGCCGATCAAGCCCTTGAAGGTATCCGCCGTCGAGACGAGCTGCTTGTAGTCCGCCGTCAACTGGAGGTCTTCATCGAGCACGGTGACCTTCACGTTGCCATGATGACGCCGCTTGACATGCAGCGAGCGCAACTCGCGCACTTGATCGTAAGCCGCTTCGACGGTCACTTCAGGCTTCAACGGATCGGCGCGCAACCGCTCTTGCAGACGCTTCGCCGATGCATCGGCCGCCTCCTGCGACGAAAGATCGATGACGATGCCATCCATCACCGATTCGAGCGCGGCCGCGTCGTAGATACGGCTCAAACGATCGACGACCGCCTGCGCGAGCAAATACGCACGCGCGAGTTCACCCAGGGCATCGCCCGAAATAGGATCGGCGCCCTCGTTCGGAATGAGTTCGGACCCTTGCAACGCAAGCTTCAGCATATGCTGATTGAGCTCGTGCGCGTCCTTCATATACCGCTCGTCCTTGCCCGCCTTGATCTTGTAAAGCGGCGGCTGCGCGATATAGATAAACCCGCGCTCGACGATCTCCGGCATCTGCCGATAGAAGAACGTCAGCAGCAGCGTGCGGATGTGCGCGCCGTCGACGTCCGCATCGGTCATGATGATGATGCGGTGATAGCGCAGCTTGTCGAGGTTGTAATCATCCTTGCCGATACCGCAACCGAGCGCCGTCACCAGCGTGACGATCTGCTCGGACGAAATCAGCTTGTCGAAGCGCGCCTTCTCGACGTTCAGCACCTTCCCGCGCAAGGGCAAAATGGCCTGGAACTTTCGGTCGCGGCCTTGCTTGGCCGATCCGCCTGCCGAGTCGCCCTCGACGATATAAATCTCGGACTTCGCCGGATCTTTCTCCTGGCAATCCGCGAGCTTGCCCGGCAAGCCGACGCCATCGAGGACGCCCTTTCGACGCGTCATCTCACGCGCCTTGCGCGCCGCATCGCGGGCACGCGCGGCATCGACGATCTTGCCCGTGATGATCTTCGCGTCGCTCGGCGTCTCCTGCAGATAATCTTCGAGCGCCTTCGCCACGACTTCCTCGACCGGCGCGCGCACTTCCGACGACACCAGCTTGTCCTTCGTCTGCGAACTGAACTTCGGCTCCGGCACCTTCACCGACAGCACGCACGACAGACCCTCGCGCATATCGTCGCCGGTGGTTTCGACCTTCGCCTTCTTCGCGATCTCGTTATCGACGATGTATTTGTTGATGACACGCGTCATCGCCGCGCGCAGGCCCGTCAAGTGCGTGCCGCCATCGCGCTGCGGAATGTTGTTCGTGAAGCACAGCACGCTTTCGTTGAAGCTGTCGTTCCACTGCATCGCCACTTCGACGGTCACGTTCTCGCGCTCGCCGATCGCATGGAACACGGTCGGATGCAGCACCTGCTTCGCCTTGTTGATGTACTCGACGAAGCCCTTCACGCCGCCCGCGAACGCGAAATCGTCTTCCTTGCCGGTGCGCTGATCCGTCAAGCGGATACGCACGCCATTGTTGAGGAACGAGAGTTCGCGCATGCGCTTCGCGAGAATGTCATAGTGAAATTCGACATTGCCGAAGATGGTGGCGTCGGCGAGAAAGTGCACTTCGGTGCCGCGATTTTCCGTATCGCCGACGACGGGCATCGGCGAATACTGCACGCCGTTCTCTTCGACGATCTCGCGGTTCTGCACGACGCCGCGCGCGAATTCCATGAAGTGTTTCTTGCCGTCGCGGCGCACCGTGAGGCGCAGCCATGCCGACAGCGCGTTCACGCACGACACGCCCACGCCGTGCAGGCCGCCCGACACCTTGTAGCTGTTCTGGTCGAACTTGCCGCCCGCGTGCAGCTCGGTCATCACGATTTCGGCGGCGCTGCGCTTCGGATCGTGCTTGTCGTCGCGCTTCAGGCCGGTCGGCACGCCGCGGCCGTTGTCGGTCACGGAAATCGAGTTGTCGGCGTGAATGGTGACGTGGATGTCGTCGCAATAGCCGGCGAGCGCTTCGTCGATGGAGTTGTCCAGCACTTCGAAAACGAGGTGATGCAAACCGGTGCCATCCGACGTATCGCCGATGTACATGCCCGGGCGCTTGCGCACCGCCTCCAGACCTTCGAGGATCTGAATGGACGATGCGCCATAGCTATTGTCAGGCTTGTTGTCGGGCTGCGAATTTGTGTTTTCAGTCATGGAATTTTCCGGTTCTGCGTCACTGCCTGGGTTGCTGCTCGAACTTTTCAAATCACCTTAAAAACGCCAAAGGGGCGCGCCGCCCCTTGGAGTGTTCTCGGTATTGCGTGCGTCAGATGCGCATCGGCATCACCACGTACTTGAATTCCTCGTTCTCGGGAATCGTGATGAGCGCACTGGAATTGGCATCGCCGAGGCTCACCTTGAGCGTGTCGACCTTCAGATTCGCGAGCACATCGAGCAGATACGTGACGTTGAATCCGATATCGACGGTGTCGCCCTGATATGCGATCTCCAATTCTTCCTGCGCCTCTTCCTGGTCGGCGTTGGTCGACATGATCTTCAGCTGGCCCGGTTCGACCAGGCAACGCACGCCCTTGAATTTGTCCGAAGTCAGGATGGCCGCACGCTGCAGCGAACGCTGCAATTCTTCACGGCCGATTTCGAACGTGTTCTTGTGCGACTTCGGAATCACGCGCTGGAAGTCGGGGAACTTGCCCTCGACGAGCTTCGACACGAGTTCCACCTGGCCGAAGCTGAACTTCACCTGCGTCGCCGCGATGTCGATGTTCAGGGAATCGTCGATGTCTTCGAGCAGACGCTGAAGCTCGAGAATCGTCTTGCGCGGGATGATCACTTCCTGGCGCGGGAACGAGCCTTCGATCTTCATCGACGAAAACGCGAGACGGTGGCCGTCGGTCGCGACCGCCATCAGTTCGTCGCCATCCACCACGAGCAGCATGCCGTTCAAGTAGTAGCGGATGTCCTGCTGGGCCATCGCGAAATAGACCATGCCGAGCAACTGGCGGAACGTCTTCTGCGGAACCGAAAGGCTCGCGCCGAAGTCAGTAGCCTGGTTGACGGTGGGAAATTCGTCGGCGGCGAGCGTCTGCAGCGCGAAACGGCTTTTGCCGGAACGCACCGTGAGACGCTTGTCGGAGAGGTCCAGCACCACTTCGCCCGAGGGCATCGCGCGCAGAATGTCGAGCAGTTTGCGCGCGGCGACCGTGGTGGCAACCTGGTCGCTGCCGACGCCGAAATCGGCGCGTGTCGTGATCTGGAGTTCGAGGTCGGTCGAGAGGAACGACACATCGGCGCCGTTCTTGGTAATCAGCAAATTCGCGAGGATCGGCAACGTATGGCGGCGTTCTACGATGCCGCTCACGGTTTGCAGCGGCCTTAGAAGATTATCTCGTTCGGTCTTGACCAGTTGCATAGAGTTCCTTCGTTGATGTGACGGCCTGTCCGCCGGTTTCGCCACCAGATTTGCCCAGCGGACAACCTCGTAACACGCGTTGCCGGCCCCCCGCCGGTCACTCGCGAAAACTGCGCTCGAAAGCCGCCCAGGCCACGGACGGCTAAACCTATATTGTGCCTCAAAACGGAACCGCCCCCTAAAATTGGGGGCGATTTCACCAAAAAACAGGCTGTCGAACGCAATAAATGACGCGTGCGTTCGTGGCAAAGCGTTTGTTGGCCCGTCAGCCCTTCAGCGTCTGTTCGAGCACGTGCAGTTCGTGGTTCAACTGCGCATCGGTGCCGCGCTCGGCGCCGATCTTGCGCACCGCGTGCAGCACGGTCGTGTGATCGCGCCCGCCAAACAGTTCGCCGATCTCGGGCAGGCTCTTCTGCGTCAGCTCCTTCGCCAGATACATCGCGATCTGGCGCGGGCGCGCAATGTTGGCCGGCCGCTTTTTCGAGTACATGTCGGCGACCTTGATGTTGTAGAAATCGGCCACGGTCTTCTGGATGTTCTCTACCGAGATCTGCCGGTTCTGCACCGTCAACAGGTCTTTGAGCGCTTCCTTGGTCAGCTCGATTGTGATGTCGCGGCCATGGAACTTCGAGTACGCCAGGATCTTGCGCAGCGCGCCTTCGAGCTCGCGCACGTTCGAACGCAGATGCTTCGCGACGAAGAACGCGACATCTTCCGAGAGGCTCACGCCTTCGGACTGCGCCTTCCTCATCAGAATCGCGACGCGCATTTCGAGCTCGGGCGGCTCGATCGCGACCGTCAGGCCGGAGTCGAAGCGCGAGATCAGGCGATCGTCGATGCCGGAGATTTCCTTCGGATAGGTATCGCTCGTGATGATGACCTGCGCCTTGTTGGCGACGAGCGCCTCGAACGCGTAGAAGAACTCTTCCTGTGTGCGCGACTTGCCCGAGAAGAATTGAATATCGTCGATGAGCAGCAGATCGAGCGAGTGGTAGTAGCGCTTGAAGTCGTCGAACGCCTTGCGCTGGTACGCCTTCACGACATCCGATACATATTGTTCCGCGTGGATGTAGCGAATTCGCGCGCCTGCCTTGTCCATCAGCAGCTGATTGCCGATGGCGTGAATCAGGTGCGTCTTGCCGAGACCCACGCCGCCATACAGGAAGAGCGGGTTGTACGAGATGCCCGGATTGTCGGCGACCTGAATGGCGGCCGCGCGCGCGAGCTGGTTCGCCTTACCGGTGACGAAGTTGTCGAACGTGAGCACCGGATTCAGTTTGGAACGCTCGTAGGCGGAATCGGTTTCACCACCCGCCGACGGAGCGCCGCCGGGGCGCCACGTGCGTCGGCCTGCGGCGGCTTCGTTGGCGTCGAGGCTCGGGAGATCGAGATCGGCCTGGTCTTCCTGCATGGCTTGCGCTTGCTGCGCCGCTTCCGCTGCGAGTGCGTTGATGTGCGCCGTGGCGTTCGCGTGCGCGACGACGGAAGGCGCCTGCGGCACGGCCGCCGACGGCGCCGGAGCGCGCGGCGCGGCGGGCGCGCTCGGGCGCGGCGTTGCGCTCAGGCCGCCGCCGATCGCGTTGCGCGCGGTCGCTTTGGGATCGAGCACGAATTGAACATCGATAGGCGCGCTGAAGAAATCACGCGCAACATCGGCGATACGGCCCGAAAACTGGCTTTTCACCCAGTCGAGCTTGAAGCGGTTGGGAGCGGCGATGCGCAGGGTGTTCGCGTCGGCATCGAAGTCGACCGGGGTCAGCGGCTTGATCCACGTGACGTACTGCTGCGGCGTGAGTTCACGCGCAAGCAGTGCGGAACAATGTTCCCAGAAATCGTTCATCGAGTGCGGTCGTTATGGTTGCTCCGCACCTGCGGGCCGTGCTTGCCGAACGTTCGGACAAGTCCCGGCACAGCCAAGCAGGCATGCTCCGGAGGCTTACGCCGCAAGGGTTTGCGGGCGGATGGCGGGCCGAAGCAGCGGGCGGATATTTGGGAGTAAGGCGAGATTCTAACGCCAAAAGAGGGTGGCGCGCGAGTTATCCACAGGGTCAAATCAGCACGTCCAACAGGCCGGAAATCTGCCGGAATACGCGCTCGCTTGCGCTAACCTATTGACGGTCAATAGGAAAACGGTTTAAATAGCGGGTTCCGCGAAAACAGAATTCCTGAACCTCCGGCCATCGCGCTTGCAGTGACCACACTGGAGCCAAGCCCGCGCGGTCAATCAACTCAAGTGAGAGCACCATGAAACGTACTTACCAACCTTCCGTGACGCGCCGCAAGCGCACCCATGGCTTCCGCGTTCGCATGAAGACCGCTGGCGGCCGCAAGGTCATCAACGCTCGCCGCGCGAAGGGCCGCAAGCGCCTGGCCATCTAAGTCTGCCGAGTGCACGCTCGCGTTTGGATCTTGCACTCGACGGCGAGCCGCTTACGCGCCGCACAGAAGTCTTGAGACAGGACATCGTTCAGTTGCCGGCGCAGGCCACGTTCCCCAAGGCCGCAAGGCTGCTGAAAACGGATGAGTTCTCATCCGTTTTTCGTTTGCGCCCCTGGCGGCGTTCGCCGCACTTCGTTCTGTACGGCAAGCCGTCCGGGCAGGAAGCGCGGCTCGGGCTGGTGATCGGCAAAAAGCAGGCGCCGCGCGCCGTCACGCGTAATCTGATCAAACGGCTTGCGCGCGACATATTCCGGCTGCGGCGCGCGCAGTTGAACGGGTTCGATATCCTCGTACGGCTGCACGCGAAGATCGACCGCAAGGCGATGCCGAGCGCGAGCTCTCCGCCGCTTCGGGCGCTCGTCGGCAGCGAGCTGGAAACATTGTTCGACCGTGCCGTGCGCGAAGCCGCGCGCCGCAGGGCCGAAACCGTGGCGGTGCCGCCCGAGGCGCCCGCCGTCGACGAATCACCCGGCCCGTCAGGGTCATGAAGCGCGGTTGCGCCAGACGTTTGCCTTTCACGGCGTGTCTGGCGTGCGGCGCGAAGACTATGCAAACGGCACTCATCGCGTTGTTGCGCTTCTACAAGGTCGCTGTGAGCCCGCTGCTCGGCAACCGGTGCCGTTTTTATCCTTCCTGTTCCGACTACGCGCGCGAAGCAATCCAGTATCATGGCGCCGCGCATGGCACGTATCTGGCCGTAAAGCGGCTGTGCCGCTGCCATCCCCTTTCGGCGGGAGGCGTCGATCTCGTGCCGCCTCCCCGCGGACACGTCGGCTCTGACGACGCGTCCGAATCGCGCCCGGACTCGGGGCAAGACAAGCTTTCAACACTAAACGGCGCTCAAGCGCTTTCCGATCGACACTGAGACAACGCATGGATATCAAACGCACCGTCCTATGGGTCATCTTCTTCGTGTCAGTTGTCCTGCTGTTCGACAACTGGCAACGGGACCATGGGCGCCCGTCGATGTTCTTCCCGAGCGCGACGCAACCGGCCAAGACCGCCAGCAACCCGGCACCCGGCTCAGCCGCATCCGGCGCACAGCCGTCCGAGCTGCCGAACGCGCCCGCAGGCACGGCCGCACCCGGCACGACGACGCCCCCCGCCACGGCGCAAGCCCAGGTAGTGAAGTTCACGACGGACGTCTACTCCGGTGAAATCGACACGCGCGGCGGCACGCTCTCGAAGCTCGCGCTGATGAAGGAAGGTGACGGCAAGCAGCCGGACCTCTACATCACGCTTTTCGATCACACCGCGAACCACACGTACCTCGCGCGCACGGGCCTCCTGGGCGGCGACTTCCCGAACCACAACGACATCTTCACGCCGGTTCCCGGCCAGACGTCGCTGACGGGCGACCAGAAAACGCTGAAGATCGCGTTCGAATCGCCGGTGAAGGGTGGCGTGAAGGTCATCAAGACCTACACGTTCACGCGTGGCAGCTACGTGATCAACGTCGACACGAAGATCGAGAACGTCGGCACCGCGCCGGTTTCGCCGAAGCTCTACATGGAGCTCGTGCGCGACAACACGCCGGTCGAGACGCCGCGTTTCTCGCATACGTTCATCGGGCCGGCGGTCTACACGGATCAGAAGCACTTCCAGAAGATCGACTTCTCCGACATCGACAAGAACAAGGCAACGTTCGAGCCTTCGTCGGATAACGGCTGGGTCGCGATGGTGCAACACTACTTCGCGTCCGCGTGGATTCCGCAGCAAGGCGTGAAGCGCGACATCTACGTGCAGAAGATCGATCCGGACCTGTATCGCGTTGGCATGACGCTGCCCGCGCAGACGATCGCGCCGGGACAGTCCGCGAACGTCGATGCGCGTCTTTTCGCCGGTCCGGAAGAAGAGCGCATGCTCGAAGGGATCGCGCCGGGCCTGGAGCTCGTGAAGGACTACGGCATGGTGACGATCATCGCCAAGCCGCTCTTCTGGCTGCTCGAAAAGATTCACAGCTACGTCGGCAACTGGGGCTGGGCGATCGTGCTCCTGACGCTGCTCATCAAGGCCGTGTTCTTCCCGCTGTCGGCGGCGAGCTACAAGTCGATGGCGCGCATGAAGGAAATCACGCCGCGCATGCAGCAGCTTCGCGAGCGCTTCAAGAGCGATCCGCAGAAGATGAACGCCGCGCTGATGGAGCTCTACAAGACCGAGAAGGTGAATCCGTTCGGCGGCTGTCTGCCGGTGGTCGTGCAGATTCCGGTGTTCATCTCGCTGTACTGGGTGCTGCTGTCGTCGGTGGAAATGCGCGGCGCGCCGTGGATTCTCTGGATTCACGATCTGTCGCAGCAAGACCCGTACTTCATCCTGCCGGTGCTGATGGCCGTCTCGATGTTCGTGCAGACCAAGTTGAATCCGACGCCGCCGGACCCCGTTCAGGCAAAGATGATGATGTTCATGCCGATCGCGTTCTCGGTCATGTTCTTCTTCTTCCCCGCCGGTCTCGTGCTGTACTACGTGGTGAACAACGTGCTGTCGATCGCGCAGCAGTACTACATCACGCGCATGATGGGCAAGAACAGGAAGAAGCCGGCGTAAGCGGCTGCTTCGCTCCCAGATGTGAAAACGCCCGGCTCGCCGGGCGTTTTGCTTTTGTGGGAGAGGATTTACCGCTTCATCGAACCATAGAACTGATCGATGAGTTCTTCGAGCAAGTACCGATGATGCGGCGACAGCGCCTCGATCTTCGTCGCAAGCTCGAGTGTCTCCTCCGACGCGGGATATCGCTCGTCGCGCGCGAGCGGCTTCGGCGTCACTTGCGGATTGCCGCTTGGCGGCGGCCCGTAATGCAGCCAGTGCTGATCGACCTTGAACCAATCGGCGAGCGTCTCCAGCTTGTCGACGGTTGGAATCGAGCGGCCGGTGAGCCACTTGTGCGCCGTTTGCGGCGAAACCGATTCGCCTTGATAGCGCAGGTTGAAATGCAGTGCGAGGTCAGTCGCGCCGCGCATCCTTTCGGGTGCACGGGTCATCGAGAATTTGAGCCGCTCGGAGAAATCGGCCTTTTCTTGTGGTGTGGGCATGGGCTGGATTGTGCGAGGCAATCGCTGCTTACCAGTCAACCAATTGCGCTACATTTGTCGCGGCTTCGCACATTTTTATCTTGAATACGCACTCGATTTGATTGCCACTTGGCAGCGCATTTCCGACACGACGCGAGTCACTGCGTACCTTGGCGATTCCAGTGGTGCACAGTTTCCGTTTTCGCTTCAGTGTAATTTTGTATCTCAAAAAAGCTAACACACCCCATCGCAGCGCGAGCGCGAGGCGGCCCGCTCCGCACCCCGCGATACAATGCCCGCACTCCGAAACCATCCGAATACATCGCCGACATGCTGAGCAACGACACCGATCCGATCGTCGCAATCGCCACCGCGCCCGGGCGTGGCGGAATCGGCGTCGTGCGTCTGTCGTTCGGCCGAGCGGCCGAAGCCGCCGCGCAAAAAGCGATGCACGCGCTGTGCGGTCAGGCGCTGGCGCCGCGTCACGCGAGCTATGTGCCGTTCATCGACGGGAACGGAGAAGCACTCGATCGCGGCATTGCGCTCTATTTCCCCGCGCCGCACTCGTACACGGGCGAGCACGTGCTGGAGCTGCAAGGCCACGGCGGCCCGATCGTGCTGCAACTGGTGCTGCAACGTGCGATCGAAGCCGGTCGCGATTTCGGCCTGCGACTCGCCGAGCCCGGCGAATTCACGCGGCGCGCATTTCTCAACGACAAGCTCGATCTGGCGCAGGCAGAAGCTGTCGCCGATCTGATCGAAGCCAGCACGGAAGCCGCCGCGCGCTCGGCCGGCCGTTCGCTGGATGGCGCGTTCTCGCGCGAGATTCATGCGCTCGTAGAAGACGTGATCACGCTGCGCATGCTCGTCGAAGCGACGCTGGATTTTCCCGAGGAAGAGATCGACTTCCTGGAAGCGGCCGATGCGCGGGGCAAACTCACGCGGATCCGGACGCGGCTGGACACCGTGCTCGCCGATGCGCGTCAAGGCGCGCTTTTACGCGAAGGCTTGTCGGTCGTGCTCGCGGGGCAGCCGAACGTGGGCAAGTCGTCGCTGCTCAATGCGCTCGCGGGCGCGGAGCTCGCGATCGTCACGCCGATCGCCGGCACCACGCGCGACAAGGTCGCGCAGACGATTCAGGTCGAAGGCATCCCGCTGCACATCATCGATACGGCCGGCCTGCGCGAGACGCAGGACGAGGTGGAGCGAATCGGCATCGAGCGCACGTGGGGGGAAATCGAGCGCGCCGATGTCGTGCTGCATCTGCTGGACGCGCGCGAGAGCACGACGCCGGAGGACCGGGCCATCGCGGCGCGCTTTCCGGCGGGCGTGCCTGTCGTGCAAGTGATGAACAAGACGGATCTCGCGGGCACGCCGTCCTCGGCCCACGACGCTGAAGGACACGCGCGCGAGGTCAACTTATCGGCGAAAACCGGCGACGGCATTTCGCTGCTGCGCGATGTGCTGCTGAAAATCGCTGGCTGGCAGGCGGGCGCCGAAAGCGTGTATCTCGCGCGCGAACGTCACTTGATCGCCTTGCGCGAGGCCCGCGACCACCTCGCACTCGCCGCCGAACATGCCGAACAGCATTCGCAGGTGCTCGATCTGTTCGCGGAAGAGTTGCGGCTCGCGCAGGACGATCTCAACTCGATTACGGGGGAATTCACGTCTGACGACCTGCTCGGCGTGATCTTCAGCCGCTTCTGCATCGGAAAATAAATGCAGACGGATCACGCGCCCTCGGGTTTGCCGATTTCGCGCAACTCCGCGTTGAGTTTCTCTGCCTCCTCCGGCCGCCCGTGAAACGCCGCTGGCGTGTTCTGAAACATCTCGATCCGATACACGCCATCGCAGAGCGACAGCACCATCGTTTGAATTGCGCTCAGACTCGGTTCGAGGCCCGCCCCGCCGCGCGGCCACATTCCCGCGACGCCGCGCAACAGCAGCGTCTGCCCGTTCGCCATGCGTCTCACCTCACGCACCTTCGCGACGAAGCGCGGTGTCGGATGCTGGGCGAAGATCGGCCGAAGATGCGTCTCGATGGCGGCACGCCCATCGATCGCGCTGCCGTCGAAGCCGACCAGGCTGCCGCGCTCGGTGAAACGCGCTGCCATCGCGGCGGCGTCCTGCCTGTTCCAGTCGTCGAGCAGGCCGGCGTACACGCGCCGCGCGCTCGCGGTCCAATCGTCGGGCTGGCTCATGTCGCCTTCTTCCACGCCGCTGCGAAAACACCCGCGCCCATCAGCAGCGCGCCGCCCGTGCGGTTCACCGCGCGCTGCACGGAAGGCTTGCGAATCGCCTTGCGCGCGCCCGACGCGAGCAGCGCGTAAGCGAACGCGTTGGCCGCCGCGAGCCCGACGAAGGTCGCTTCGAGGATCGCGATCTGCGAGACGCTCGCCGTGTGCGCATCGACGAATTGCGGCACGAACGCGACGAAGAAAATGATGCTCTTCGGATTCAGCGTCGTGACAGCGTAAGCGTGCGCCATGATGCGGCTAGTGCGCAGTTCGCCGGTGGGCTGCACGGCGTCCGTATCGACGACCGGCGCGCTCCACAACTTGATGCCGAGGTAGACGAGATACGCCGCGCCGATCCACTTCACCACCATGAACAGTTCAGCGGATGCCGCCAGCAGCACGCCGAGGCCGAGCATAGACGCGGTCATCGCGGTAAGGTCGCCGAGCGCGACGCCGATGGTCGTCGCGAATGCATATTTGCGACCGTGGCCGAGCGCGTAGGACACAACGAGCAGCACGGTCGGGCCTGGGATCGCGACGAGAATCGCTGACGCGATCGCAAACGGCAGCCATTGAGCAAGGGTCATGCGTGTTCTCCTGAGTTCGATGGGGTCGATTTATCCATGAACGCGGAGCGCCTGCAATAGGCCGTTCAGCCAGCTTGACGCCACGGCGCCTCCGCTCGCGAACTGTTGGATGCACCTCGATATCGCCTAATGCGGTGCACCAAAACGCAAGCGAGGCAAATTGCCGCACTTTCGCTCGCATATACGCGGCCTTTCGTTCTGCTCTAAGCGGCATTTCGATGATTTTCAATTAATCCGCTGTTTGTCAGATTCGCTTAAAAACCCTGCGACAGTCTGTCGTGTTGCGATCGCACACAACATATGCTTGCAAGTTTGCCTTACTCATCTAGCATGAGTCTTGCGGTCTTCCGCTTTTAAATACATAGCTAATTTCGAAACGGCTTCGTTTGGGAGGCTATACATGCAGAAACGCGTCGGCACTCTTTTCGCGATGATGGGTTTGTTTGCAGTCGTTTCCACGGCGCAGGCCCAGGACAGCGTCATTCAGGCTCAGCAGACATTCACTTTCAGGCCTAATTCGTATGGCTGCTTGTCCAAGGACAAGTTCGATTCGGCCGATCAGCACGCGAAAGCCGGCGAGCATCAACAGATGCAGCAGTTTTTCGAAGGCTTCGAATGCATTTCGACTCCAGTCGATTCGCATTTTCGCGTGATTCGCGTGGTGGGCCATGACGTTGAATTCGTCAACGCCGCCAATAGCGACACGCAAGGCATGTGGACTGCGGATCGATTCATCGACCAATAAGCGGTTTTCACGTTTAATTCATTTCCGCAATCCGGCGCGATTTTCTGAATCGTGCCGGCGGTTCGATTTATCGGCGAATTAATCGTCGGGATGAATCGGATGCGGTCTTCTCCCCGCGCTTTCGAGCGCGCGTCTCTCGCTGCCTTCCACATTTCCGCCGATTCGCCGCACAATGTCGGTTTCGCGCGCAATCGACCGCCGCACCTCGACATTCCTTCTCCGCCGGCCAACGAACCGGCGCATCACGCTGAATGGCTCTCAAATCCACCATCTACAAGGCTGACCTTCAAGTCGCCGACATGGACCGCCACTACTACGGCGATCATTCCCTGACCATTGCACGCCATCCGTCGGAGACCGACGACCGCATGATGGTCCGTGTTGCCGCGTTCGGACTCTTCGCCGACGAGCGACTTGAATTCTGCAAAGGCCTTTCCGATACCGACGAGCCCGATCTGTGGCAGAAAGATCTCACCGGCCAGATTCAGACCTGGATCGAAGTCGGTCAGCCCGACGAGCGACGCATCTCGAAGGCGAGCGGGCGCTCGGATCGCGTGATCGTCATCGCCTATGCCGGCAGGACCGCGGACATCTGGTGGAACGGCGTGAAGGGCAAAGTCGAGCGGCTGCAGAACGTGACTGTTTGGTCGCTCGCCGAGGGCGTCGCCGAAGCGCTTGGCAAGATGGCCGCACGGACGATGCGTTTGCAGTTGATGGTGCAGGACGCCGACGTGTCGCTGAGCAGCGAGACCGTCGATGCCGTCGCGATTCGCTGGAACGTGCTCAAGGCGGGGGCGGCTTGATGGCCGGCGTTCAGGCGTCGGGCGGCCCTTTGAGTTCGACCATGTTGCCCTCGGGATCGAACAGATAGACCGACGGCCCGAAACCTTCGGCGCCGTAGCGCCGCGCCTCTTCCCCGATGCGCGCTCCGTGCTTTTCCAGATGCGCGCGCAGCGCATCGGCATCGAACGGCTCGACGCGCACACAAAGGTGATCCATGTTGCGGCCCGCGCCCGGCTGGCCGCTCTCGGGCCGATCGATCTTCGCGCCGACCGCCAGCAAATCGATCAGAGAACGGCCCGCGCGCATCTGCACGAGGCCGAGATCGCGCTGTTCTTTCTCGACCGGACAGCCCAACACGGTGTGATAGAAATTCATCATGTTGTCGAGATCGGCGCAGCGGATCACGACGTGATCGATTTCGCGGATGTGGATATGCATGGCGCTCTCTCACGGTCGATGTGAGATTCAGTTTAGCGCGATGGGGAGAAGAGGCAGGCGGACGGGGGAATGAAAAAGGGCTTGGCGTTTAAGCCAAGCCCTTTGAATTCGTGGTGAGGAGGACTACCCAACAAATGGTTGAGAAGCTTACTTCCTAAGGGTTCATCGATTGTCGCTCTTCGCAGTTGCCCCCAAAGTTACCCCCTACTGCCTATTGCACTTTCTAACGGTCGTCGACGGCGGGGAGAACCGGATAAATTGACGGTCGAAATGTAGCTTAGACCTTCCACCTCGTCCATCAGATCTTCCCGGTCCAGATAGTGAAAAACGCTGCGTGCGCGGCCGTTTCGCCTGATGTAACGCCCGCGGCGAGAAGTCTCCTTCGTATCCTTTGGTCATATCGGCTCCCGTTATAGACGGCCACTGCGTGGCTGTCGCCGGAACCCTCGGTTGCGATACCATTGCATGGGGCACATCCGGAGACCGACGTGGGCGCCAACCTCAAAGACGTAGCTGCTGAAATGCGCGCAGCGCACGAGCGAACCGAAGAGCAGATACGCAAACAGGGAGAGGAAAGTGAGCGTTACCAGTGCCACTCGAAGCGGATTCTCTGGACTTTCATAGCCGTCTCCTGGGCGTTCACGATGTACTTGGGCGGCCCCACCCTCGTTCGTGTGCTGATCTGGGCCACGCACGACTGGGAAGCGATTTTCCATTCGTTCCCGAATCCGTAGGAGCGGCCATGCTGACCGACGAAGAGCGTACGCAGGCGGCGAAGGAAAGCCTCGACCGCATGATCGAAATGAACCGACGCTGGGCCGCTGAGCGCGATGCTGAACAGAAACACGCAGACGAACGCAAGGCGCAGGGAAAGTGGGACGAGTCCGATTGGGCGATCCTACTTGGGAAGATTGCCATCGGCGTCATGATCCTGATGTTCTTCGTACTGGTGTACACCACACTGCCGACGATCATCCACGCCATCATCAAAGCGACGGGTCAATGGCATGCCCTCTTTCACTGACCTTATCCATGGTTTTTGTGGACAACCCTGTGGAGCACACATGGACACGCTCAAATTCGTGCATGCGTTGGAAGCGAAGGCATGGAACCTAAGCAGGCCGGCATCATCGCGCATGAGCTGTACGCGCTCTACACGCACTCCGTGTTGGGCGGGAAGTACAAAGAGGTAGACTACGGCGACTATGACGCGTTGCGGGCGAAGGCGCGCAAAGTGAGAGAAGAGACGCAAGCGCGGGAGGATGGGCTGCGCAAGATGCTCGGCGAAATGCGTCAAGAGCGTGAGGAAAGAGAGGCGGCGAGGCCGGCTGAAGAAGCGAGACGTGCTGATGACGCGACAGCAGAACAAGCAATGCACGAGAGCATTCGCGAGACAAATGCCTATCTGAAGGTCCGCCTTGAGCTGAACCGCGAGACGAGCAGGCTCGACTTTGTGCTGGCGAACGGTCTGCCGATGGAACGCGATGGTCAGTTCCGCTATCAAAGCTGGACGCACCTTGGCTGGTTCAAGACCCAGCGCGAAGCGATCGACGCAGCGGTCAGATATCCCAAGACCGACGTGACGGATGAGTGATCTAATCCGGAGTCGGCTTCCTCTTCTCGCCGCTGCGATAACGCGAATCACGGGCGGTTCGTGTGAGGCAGCCTCGAGTTCTTTCCTTTCATTTGAAGCTTCCGAGCACGAATGCCGGGGTTACGCGTTGGCGGCGGATACGTACTCTCGGCCAGGAGCAGACATCAAGATCGCCGACGCGAGTGACCTTATCGGGAAAGTCAACAGACATCCGACGTGCTGCAGCTTGTGTGTATGACCGCCTTGCTCCCGACACCCGGTACTCGACGTGCCTCTGCGCCACGGTGGCTGCCACAACGCGGTGCGGACCACCAGCCACTTTCACTAGCACGTGGCGCGCTCGCCGACAGTGTGCCCGGAACGAGCGACGATCAGCGCAGTGGCCCCGTAGCGCGGTTAGACGCGGATGGCCTGCATGGGCCGGTTGACGTCGAGGTCATCTGCCGATTGAATTTTCTGCGTCGTGATGCACACCGTCGATCTAGGCAGCATGTGCCCTGAAGATGTCCACCTTGGTTTCCAAGCACCGCCGCAAGCTAATGTCATTGGCGCCCACGCCGTACCAGCTGTCGGGTTTTTGGAAGAAATCCAGCCCGCGGCCGATCTTGATGATCCAGCCGTTGTCGATGCGGATCTCGCGGTCGTGCAGGTTCTCGTTCACCTTCACGTTCAGTGCCACGTCCAGTTCCAGCAAGCTTTGCTTGAGCTCGTCCAGGCGCGATGCCAGCTCCTGCAGGTTGGTCGTATCGTCGTAGCTGGTGATCAGCACGATGTTGCGGACAGAAGGGACTTTGATCACGGCTTCGCAGAAGCGGACGAAGTTCTGCACCTGATGCGTGGCGCGGATATACGGATCTTCGATGGTTACAGACCGAGCGCCGCGCAGATACGGCAGCACGATGGACTCGTAGCTGTTGCCAGTGTCACCATAGTGGATAGTGAAGTGCTGCTCGGTCGGCTCCGGCTCGGCAAGCGTAGCAATCGCTTGCGGAATTGCGGAGTCCAGCGCGGTAACTTCTGGCTCAACCACGGTCGCAACCGCGAGTGGCGCCGCAGATGACGGCGCTGGCGCGGCCGGCTTCATCGGGACCAATGGGGGCACAGGCGCGCCGCCATGGATGCTGCGGCGGCTGGGCGCCAACGTGGCCGTGGCGTTACGCGACTCAGGGCAGAACACCACAACCTCTTGCTCTGTCGCGCTGATGTAGGACAGATTGATGCGCGCGTACTCGTCGTCCGTCTTGCGCTTGTTCATCTGCTCCTTCACGCGGCGCCGGCCTTCAACGGCATAGGCCACGTATTCTTCGAACTCGGCTTCGGTCGGGTTGCCGTTGGGGTGCAGAATCTTCAGGAAAGCACAGACGGTCTTCTTGATACCCTTCTCGTCGCGCCCTTCCACCTCGCGACCCAGCTTAATGCGCTTGCTGACCTCTTCGTAGCGGTTGGTCTGCTTAAGTTGATGGTGGAAGGCTTCGGCGAGGTAGTCTGTGATGAAGCCGTAGCGGTTAGTCAAAAATTCGCTGCTGTTCTTCGGCATCTCCCAGCCCGGCAGGTAGCAGGCAAAGCGGTCCTGCACCGCCAGGTCGAATTCCTTGGGCAGCGGCTGGAACAGGTCGTACACCTCGGAGTGCACGATCTGGTCCACCGACAGGTCCAGGTTGCCCACGAAGGCCATGGACGCATCCGCGATGACCTCCACGCCGCGCGAGAAGCGCCCGTTGGCCATGAAGTCCTTCATGATCTGGATCGTGTCCGGGTCCTTCACCTTCAGGCCGCCCACCTCGTCGAAGGCGACGGTGTCCCAGAACCCCACCAGACCGATCTTGTGGCGCTGGCTGTTATAGAAGAGCACGGCCTTGGTGGCTTGGCCACCACTGATCAGCGTGGAGTAGGGCGAGAACTCGCTGAAGAAGTACGACTTGCCCGTGCCGCGTGGACCCAACTCGATGAAATTGTAGTTGGCCTCAATCAGCGGCGCCAGGCGAGCGATGTAGTGAAACTTGATCCGGGCTGACAGCTTGCTGGGCTCCAGGCCCACCGAGCGCAGGATCACGTCCATCCACTCGTCGCGGGTGAAGCCGGCGCGGCCTTCGCAGTAGCGATCAAAGTCAAAGCGGCTGAGCTGAATAGGCCGCAGGTCTTCCACGTAGAAGGTGTACTTGTCGTCCTCCACCTCGTTGAAGGCCACGGTTACTTCCGCCCACAAGCCGCCTTGCAGCAGACGGTCGTTGTCGCGGTAGAACTTTTCGCCGATGGCCACGCGGCGCGAGTCAAAATTCTCCAGCGCAGCCCAGTGCCGGCGGTCCTTCTCCACGTAGTTGACGTGCACCTTGTCGATGAACCGATGCTTGCCCTTGGTGGCCACGCGCGACTGGGCAGCGTTGGCGTCGTTGGGCCGTACGTAGTTCTCGTTCAACGTGTCCAGCACGGCTTCCATGCCGGCTTGGATCTCTGCAGCATCATCGCTGGCGCAGTAGCGGGCCAGCAAGAACTCCAGCACGAAGGTGGGCACATTTGTGCCCTTCTTGATGCGGTGAAGCAGGTCCTTGCGCACCACCTTGCCGTCGAAGGTGGTGGCCAGCTTGCGGTCCAAGTCGTCTGGGCTGTATTCCATGGCTTACACCGTGTAGTCGGTCGCCAGGTCGAGCTGGCTGTAGATCTCATTGGTCTTAGGGTCGAGCGCCTTCACCTTGAACTTGCCCTCGAATTCGACTTGCATCCTCAAAGTCACTTGCACCTTCTCACCCGCGTGCAGTGTCAGCGTACCGGTTGCCGCGTTGACGGCGCCACCCGCGCGCGCCTCACCCACCACATTGCCCTTGGCGTCCTGTGCTTCCAGCAGGATCTCGAACGCGCTGTCGGCCGAGAACATGTCGGCCCCGTCGGCGGCCACATCGATCACCGGCACACGGGTCGTGACCTTCGTTGCGCCGTTCTTGTAGGCCAGCGAGACCGCCGCGCGGGTCAGCGCCGGCTGGGCCTGCACCTTTAGCTGCAGCGTCAACACCGGGACCACGCACTCTTGCAACGAGGCGCCGCCGTGGAAGTACTGCAGGCCCGCCCGGTAGGCGGCTAGCGTCAGTGGCCCGGCCACCCTGGCAAAGTCACCGCGCACGCCCAGCCTGTGAGCCGGCATCAGGTAGTGCGTGTTGCCCGCAGCGCCATCGCCCAGCGCACAGCGGTCGTGCTCGATCAGCCAATTGCCTTCGGGCTTGCCGCAGACGTCACCCGCACCGGCATGGGTGTTGATGAAGAAGCCGTGGTCGGTGGCAATCACCACATCCTGGAAGCCAGCCTCCGCCAGGCGGTGGATGGCCATGCGGATGCGGCGCAACGCGTTGGTGATTTCAGCAGGCGCGGTGTCGGGGTTGTTCTCGAAGTGGCTGTCAATTTCCACCGCGCGCAGCACCAGGAGGTCAGCATCGGCCGGCACCTCCAGGCGGCCGCGCACATACTCCTCCAGGCGACCCTCGGCAAAGCGCTGCCCGTAGCGCTTGCGCAGCACGTCCATGCGCTGCGCCACGGTCGTCACGGGCTGGTCAGCCAGCATCGGTGTCAGCCCGGCGGCATCTCGGCGTAGGCTCAGCTGCTGGCCCGCACCCGGCAGCAAGGCCGCCATGCCCACCGGCGTGATGGTGGGCAGCGGCGCCAGGGCCGCTTGCATTGCGACCACACCGTCGTCGGCCAACTGCTGTTCCAGCGCCACACCCAGCTCGTAGCGCAGCGCATCGATCATCAGATAGGCCACCTTGTGGCCATGCTGCTGCAGCTTTGGAGCGACGAATCGGTCGAACACATCCGCGTTCGCCAGTTGGCCAACGAGTGGCCAGCCACTTACCTGCAGGTGTCGGGTGAAGGCCTGCTGGGTTTTCTCGGCTAGGCGGGCATAGGCGCGGCGCGCTTGCTGGCGCACCGGCTTCATGGCGTCTTGAGTATCTTGCCATTCGAAGTCACCCAGGGCCTGCTCAAACTCGCGGTGCAGCCGGTCGGCCTCGCGCAGCGAGCCTGTGTAGAACGTCAGCAAACGGGCCATGTCCTGGCTGTGCTGGGACAACTGCTCTTCCAGCTCTTCGCAGCGCAGGACCAGTTCCAGGGCGGCGCGCAGCAGGTCCCACTTCAGCCGGCTTTCGCCACGCGCAGCCCACACCGAGCGACGTTGGTGGTCCAACACGCTGCGCACACCATCCACGTCATCGCACAGCAAGGCCGCGATGCCGCGCTCCAGCGCGCTGCGCTCCTCGAACGGGAAGGTCTCGCGTGGCCCCAAGCCTCGAATCGCGGCGCAGTGCTGGGCCAGGCTTAACTCGAGCTCCAGCTTTTGGGCACGGTCGATGTACACAGGTTGAGTCCGGTGGTCGTTGCGTAGGTCATCACACAGCGCAAAGATTACTGGCTGATCAGTCTCTGGTGCCTTCGGCAAGTCGACCAGGCTGTTCGGCAAGGGGCATGGCAGGTCAAAGGCGAACTCGCTGAACAGCACGTAGCGCCACAGCTCCTCAGCGATGGACGACCAGGCTCGGCCACGGGTGCGCAGGGTGAGCGTTAAGCTGGTCTTTAGCAGCTCACGCGCTTCGCTCACCCAGGTGTCACCGGCCTTCAAGGCCTGCTCTTGCGCAAGGCTGGGCGCCATCAACGCCAGCAAGATGTCGCGGCTGGATTCGGCCCCCAACATGGCTCGCAAGGTCGGCCAGCCTACCCCGCCGCCCAAGGCGTCGATGACCTCGAACGACGGGTTTCGGTTGGCGTCGAACACCTTGCGCAGCTCCAGCACCTGATCGGGCTTGGCGTTGAGGCACAGGCTTTCAAAGCGGTCGCCATCGCCATCGGGGAACACGCGGCCGCAGGCCGCGAAGGGGCTGAACGGGTCCCTCTGCTTGGCCTCATCGTCCACGGGCGCTAGCGCCGGCACGTACACCAGCAAGTGCTCGATGCGCCCTTGGCCCAAGTCCACCAGGGCTTGGGCTGCCCGCTCGCGACTGGTGATGCTGCTGGTGCTGGCATCCACCACGCGGCAGTGCTCGCTTTCCATGCTGGTGCAAGTGCCGTGGTAGCGGCGTTCGGGGTCGTAGACCACCAACACGCCTTTGTCAGCCATGCGGGGGGCCAGGATCTCCTGCTGGATGAAGGTTTCGATGCGCATCGTGAGTAGTGCGTGGTTCAGGTGTCGGCCTTCTTGCGGCCACGGGTCTTCTTGGGATTCGCTTCGGGCTCGACGTACAACTCTTCCAAGTCGTGCGCAATGGCGAGGGACCTGTCGAGCTTGCATTTTTCACGAACGCGGTCGGGCCAGTAATTCCTGGACAGGTGCGCCCAGTCATAGTCACCCTTCGCAAGCTTAGCCCAAGTGTCTTTCAGTAGCTTCTGCCATGACTTATGACGGAACAGCGGCCATAACGGTGCCGCGCTGATCTGAACGCCGTCGTCATGATTGGGCCTATAGGTAGACGCAAGCTCGAGTAGGGTGTCGCGCATCTCTATTAGTTCCAGTTCAAATGCTTGCAGGATCTCGAACTGCTTTTCGTCTTCTCGCGTGCGAGCAGCGGCCTTATTGCGTAGTGCAGCTACTTGTTCACCCACATCTTTAACCTTGGGTTCGACGAAATCGTTAACTGCAGCGTAGAGTGTCTCGCTGGAGAGGCGGGGATAATAGACCCACAGCGTGTAGCTACCGGATACCGTGGACAGAGGCCAGTAAACCGGCGCCTTACGTCGACTTTTCGAATAACGTTGTAGATGGAATGCAAAGAAATCACGTTGCAGCCAGCGCCGAATGTTATCCGGAACGGCCACATCAACGCGCAACAGTACCTCCTCTACCAAATGTGAGACGTCGTGTGGGTGACCTTTGTCGTCGACCAAGATCCCATCGTGGCTAAGGAAGGGGGCAGTGCCCTCCGGTAGCATTCCTGGACTTTTGTCCGGCAGCGGGTCGAACGGATCAGGTTCACGAGGCACTTGCCGGTCGCCGGTCGCCAGGCGCCAATCAAAGCGACCGAATACCACCCCGACCGCCCACGAGAGCAACGCATCAGTTGCCGACGCTCCTGCCTGATTGCCATCATCAATGTCGGAACCTTCTTCCTCGGCTGCATCGTCTTCGCCAGTTACGTCATGCGATGCAGCGATCTGCTGATTGATGAGGGCACAGTCCGTTTCCTCGAGTGCATATAGTTGCAGGGCGATCTTGTCCAGCTCATCTTGAATCTCTTCAAGTTCCGACTCGATAGCACAAGTGTCAAATTCGCCAAGGCGCGACCGCAGCACTCCCGGCAAGAGATACGCAGCGGATGTTTCCTCCGTGGTATCGAGCGTTCTCCTCAAGCTCCATGATCTGTATGCGAGAGTTGCCAACTGTTTCTCAAATTTTTGAAAAGGAGGCCACGGCAACCGTTTAACCAGACCCACCTCGAATTGGGCCGCATCGCCTGTCCGACCTTGGGAAAGCGAGATGAGGAACGTACAAGCTTGCGAGGCCAACAACCCGACCGTTTGCGCCAACTCCTCAGGGGGAGCAAATCCTGCCTGTCCGCCAGTACTAAAGATTCCGCCACGTGGCATGAACTTTGGTGAAAAGCCCTTCGTACGGCGAGGAAAGACAAATCCAGGCTGGAAGTATTTATCCTCGCCTTGAACTTTCCTGCTGGCGCTCCCAACCTTGCTCTCGACAAACGTCTTAATCTCCTTGCCGGAATCGTACCAGTTAACAATCAATGGAAAATTGTCATAGAACCGACTGAAAACACCGCCATGAAAATAAGTAACCCAAACGTCCCCTCTGGCCTTCGGTTCCCAGAACAGCCTTATGAAGCGAAAATCATCTAAAGTGCCGAGCCCACATCTCGTTCCACGTCCATGATCCTCATCATCGTATTTCTGTCCCTCGTATGCTTCCAGCACACGACCACTGACCCAATAGGCAAATGGTGAGCCAGGAATCTTGCAAAAATCTGCAGGATCAAAACGGATAACCTGTCTCCCGCCGTGCTTTACCGCGCCCGCTAGCGCCGCCTGCTTGTCAGGCTCACTTAGCAAATTCAAAAACGTAGTCAATCGCTCCCCCCTTCAAGAGGCATCTTAGACTCTTCCGCGTATCCAGCGAAGAGGCTTCCCAAGCCTCGTGCGATTGTGATGGACCTGTCGGCTTTGCACTTCCGGCGCACGCGTACGGGCCAGTAGTTCATGGTCAAGTGTCTGCGTACAACATAAAAGCCTGAGCTTTCTCACTTTTTCTTATGCCGCGTAAAAACATATTCAGCTCTGCTTGTTCAGCACGTAGGCGGCTGCTTCCACCATCGCATCGTCCATCACCCCATGCCCCAGGTCAGCCATAACCTCTGGTTTGGCCATACCCAACACAACCTGCTCACGCCACTTCTGAAAGCTTGAAAGGAAAAGGCACGTGCGTGAGGTGATGGCGCCGAGTCGGCCGCCCGTCCGCAGCAGTTCTAGTCCGCGCTCTACAAAAACGGCGAGCAGATCGTTCTTGCTCCGCGGGTAGGCCTTTGCGAGCTGATCTTTCGCCCCCAAAGCCAACGCGCCAAAGGGTGGATTCATCACGACCACGTCGAACACCTCGCGGCAAAGATCAATCAGGCGCAGGCCCTGCAACGCATCCTGCGCAAACAACCGGCCTTGATAGGTTGCTTCTGCGGCTTGTGCGAAATCTGAAAGAGCTTCCCGAAGGCGCGCCTCGGCCTGCTGCCAGCTCTCTTGCTCCTGCTGAGCAAACAGTCCCGTGCCTTTGCCGACGTACACTTGGCGGATCAAGTGTGGCAGCTCGCGCTCGACCGGCAGAAGCACGCCCGATTCGGGCAGCCCCTTGAGCAGTTGCAAGGTTTTCTCGAACAATTCAGCGTCGCGCTTATCAAGGTTTTCGGCAAATTGCTGGCGCAACTCCCTCTCTGCCGGTGGCGCGATTGCAGCCACTACATGTCCACGACCAATCAGTGGACGATCTTTGGCCTTGACTCCTGCGTCGTGCCAAGCGCGCTGTGCCCGCAGCCACAGCGCCAGTGAGGCGATCTGTGCAGCGCGCGGGTCGATGTCCACGCCATAGATGTTGTACTCGATGATCAAACGCGGGACATCGCGTAGGAAGTCATTCTGATCGGGGTAGGATAAGCTTAGCGGCTTGAATTCTGCATGTTGCTGTGTGGAGGCGTCCAGCGAACCGGCGCCGTGTTGCTGCTCCCATTCCCAAGCCTCCCGATAAATCTCAGCAAACAGGTCGAATGCATACAGACCAAAGTGCATCGAGCCGCAGGCCGGGTCCAGCAGCTTCAGGGTTCGCGGGTCGCGCAGACGCAGCGCAGCAGGCGGCTGTTCGTCGGGCTTGGCCAGGAGGTATCGGCAGCGTTCACGTAAGCTAGTCTGCCCGCCGGTCGCGTTGAACCACAGGCGGCCCAAGGTGTTGTCCACCAAGAATTCCACCACGTAGCGTGGGGTGAAGAACTGGTTGCGCACTGCCAGCTCGCGGCTGTTGCGCGGGGCCTGGCTGGACTCGCGCATGGCCTTGCGCTCTTCCTTGCTGTTAAAGTACTGGTAGATCCAGCCGATCGTTTCGTCCTGCGACCAAAGCGGCTGTATCTCGTGGTGGTTGAGTGCGGCCGCCACTTGCAGCAAGGCCGCTTCGCGTGGGAACAGGCGTCCCTGAGGCGCAAAGCGGTCAAACAACGCAGGCAGCTCTTGCGCGAATTCGTCGAACAGGCTGAACAGAAAGGCCAGGTAGGCCTGACCGGTTTCGCCCAGCGCACTGCCGGCCACCATCTTGTACAGCTCAAACGCCTTGGACTTCTGGCCGTGGCTGACTGCGGGCAGCAGCACGCCGCGAGCCTCCATCGTCAAGAGCGCCGCCAGGCGGTTCAACACCGTGAAGGCTTGCTCGCGCACGATGCGGTCAATGATGGGCACACGGTGCTCGGCGCTGTCAGCCAATCCTTCGGACGCAGCGTAGTGCGCCAGCGTTTGCCGCAGCAAGTCCGCGGTTTCGCGCTCGGCCGCAGAGAGGTGCGTCAGCCGGTCCAGCGGCGTCACCTCGCCGGTGTTCGGGTCCAAGCCATAGGTCTGCTGAACCTGGATACGGAACTCGTCGGTCAGCAGGCCGCGGCATTCGGTGACCAGCTTCTGCAACCGGCCTCGAGTCTTGTCGTCAAAAGCCATGGGTTCAGTCTTCCAGCTTGAGATCCAGTTCAAAGGCGTGGGCGTAGCTCAGTTCAGAGCGTACGCGCTGCAGCTCTTTGATCAGGGCATCCAGATCGGCCAGGGTGGTGATGTGGTGGCGGGCTTTGACCTTGCGCTGCACGGCAGGCTTGGGACCATCTTTAGCCCCGGCACCGCCAGCTTTGATCTCAGTCTCGGCCTTCATGCGGGCCTGCACCCGTTCGCGGCCCAGGCGCTCGATGCGTGCTTTGGCGTCTTGCGCCTGGGTCTGGATGACGAAGTCCTGGTTGACCAGGGTGCGCAGGCCTTGACCGTCTGGGCTGGCTTGCAGGGCCAAGCTGTCGAGGCCGTCCAGCAGTTCTTGTTGTTCTTGCTGTGTCAGCTCAACCCACTCGGGCACGCGCTGCACATCGGCCGTCACCTGCTTCAGGCGCTCGGCCTGTGTGGCTTGCAGGGCCAGTGCCGATTCCCGCACACGCGCCCGCACAGCGGTCAGCCGGCTGTTCAAGTCGGCGGCAGCGCGGTAGAAGGCTTCTTGGGCCAGCTGGGCGTCCAACTGGCTAAGGGGTTCAGCCAGGTCGGCTTTTAGGGCCGCGGGTTCGCCGGTGTTGGGCAGGCCGTCCAGCAGGTTGCGCAGCGCGCGCAGGTCGCGAAGCGTGGTCTCCAGACCCTGCTCCAGAGATTGGCGCAGCTCGGCCGCCCACTTTAGGCTGGCATACAGGGGCGACTCGGACTTGCCCAAGCGCTGGGGCGCATCGGAGGCATCCGTGAGCAGCACATCAGCGATCTCGCGTCCCAGGGTGTCCAGGCGGTCTTCACCGAGCAGGCCCAAGCTCTTCAGCTTTTCACCCAAGGGGGCGTAGCGGTTCTGCAGGCCGGGGAAGAGGCGCACCGTGGCCTTGCTGATGTCATCCTCCAGCGGCACCACCAGCTCGCCACTGAGTTCGGTCAGACGGTCGGCGGCCAGCGCGAGCATCTCCATCGAAGGCTTGTCTTCGCGCAGCGACAAGCCCACGTTCTTGAAGCTGTTATTGGTCTTCAGTGCGTCAACAGTTTGCTGACCGTTAACGGTAACTTCGCGACCAGCTACCTTGAGTTTCACCTCACCGGCCACCAGCAGCGCCGCCACCAGGTAGCGCAGGGTATCGGGTGACCAGCCAAAGGGGGCGTCAGCGAATCGCTCGGACAGGCTCTTGCCGTCGATGGGGCTGGTGCGTTCGATGGTGTCTCGGATGCTGACCAGGGCCTTGTGGTCAATCTTTACCGAGGGCTTGCCGGCCTTCATCTGCACCAGGCTGAGCGGGTCAATCTGCGAAGTGATGGCGGCCAAGTTGCCAGCGCGCAGGAAGCGTTCGGCCGTGTCAGTGGCCACGCGCACCGGGGCTTCTGCATAGCGGTCGAACACCTGCTCGGCTACACCTGCCAAGTGCTTGCGCGCGGCATCCAAGAGCTCAGACGCCAGCGATTCCACCGCAGAAACCTGGCCGCGGAAGATGTACGAGCCTTGAACTAGGCTGCGGCGAATCAAGCGCTGGAGATCGCCCTCCAGGCGGCCGGCACGGTCCAACTGGCCGTTGCGGTAATCCTTGACCTCTTGGTCGGGGTCGTTGCGGTGCTTGTTGGCGATCTCGCGGCAGCGGAAGATGTCGGCCGTCAGTTCTTCGATCTCGGGCGTGGTGCGACCAATCAGGTAGACCTGGTACTTGCTGGAAGCCTGGCGCGACTCGTCTTGAAGCCGGGCGCGAGTGGCCTCGTACTCTTTGGGGTCACACATCTCCACCAGCGTCTGAATGGTGTTGCGATCACCCGTCAGTGCCGTTGGCAAGCCGCCGGCACTCTGCGCCTTCAGGCCCGTTTGCACCGCAAGTGAGCCATTGAGCTGCGTGCTGGGCAGCGGTGCATAGACCTCGGTAAGTGCAGCATTCTCCAAACGCTTAAGCTCCACGGCGCGCAGAGGGATCTGGCTCCGCTCTTGCTCGACGTTGTTCAGCTTCTCGCTGAAGAAGCGCAGCTGACCATCTTGCTCGCCGAAGGGCACAAAGCGGTCGGTGATCAGCTCCTCGATGGCGCGGTTCACCGTCTCGGCACGGCTGGCCAGGGACACGCCGTCGTGCATCAGGCCGGCCACGTTCTGGCGCGTGACAGGCAGGTTGCCGAGGATTTGCAGGATGGCCACGGTTTTGGCCACCTGGTGGTGTAGTGGCGAGCCGGCAAAGCGGTTGCGACAGACCTCTTGCACCGGCTTGTACAGGTTGGGGAAGGCGCGCTGGATGTCCTTCTCCAGTGCGTCGAACAAGGTGGCGGTGGTGGCCAGCCAGCCCACAGCCTGGTCGGCCACGGCGGTGCGGCTACCGTCGCTCTCAATCAGGATGTCCTGAATCACCTTGATCGCCGAGCGCAGGCCAATGCCCCCGGTGGAGCGTGCCAGCGCGCCCAGCAGGTGCAGCAGAATGTCGAAGTGCGCTGGCAGAAAGGGGTAAAGATCGACGAAGGTCTTGCGATCGAAGTCGGCGCCAAAGGCGCGGGCGTCTTCCAGCTTGGTGTGGTGGCGCAGGGCCTGGCCGTGTTGGTCAAACAGCGCGCCCAGGGCCCGCGCACCTTCGGGAGACTTGCCCAGCAGGCGAGTGACACAAATCTCCTTGATGTCGTTTGCCTCTAGGTCGATCTGGATTGGGAAGCGGTCTTTCAGCTTGAACAGCTGGGGTGAGTTCAGCGCGGCACGGGGATCATCTTCGGTCAGCGTTTGCTGCGCCGTGCCGATGATCCAGACTTTGCCGTCACCTAGTGCCTTGAGATTCTTCGACAGGCCGTCGAGGTTGAGGATCAAGTTCTGCCGCGAGCCCACGTACTGGCCCACCTCGTCGAGAATGAAGATGATGTAGTCTTTGCGCGAGGCTTCGCGGGCAATGGCCAGCATCTCCTTAACCCGGTCGTTCTCGAACACCACGACATCGCTGGTTTCGGTAGAGAAGGAGCTTTCGGTCTTGAACAGCGTGGGGTAGAGCTGGTGGGCGATGGCGGGCACCAGGCTATCCACCACCAGCTCATCGTCGCGGTACTGCGACCAGGGCTCGCCGCCGGTGGCCTCTTCAAACAGCTTCAGGAACTCGTCGTAGCGGCCCTCGCGGCGCAGCTTGCGCTCCAGCGCGGCCACCTTTAGGTTGCGCGAGTAGCCCGCCCACTGCAGCACCTTGTAGAAGAGCACCGTGGAGACTTCCTCCATCGTGGCGCCTGCCAGTTGGTCGCTCGCCAAGTCCAGCTGCAGCACGGCTGCCGGAAAGCGCTTGGCGACGGTGCCGAGCAGTTGGCGCGTGGTGATGCGCTTCAGGCGGTCTTGCAGGTGCTGGCGGAACGGGACGCCGTCGATCTGGATTCGGTCGTCAAACGCCAGGCCCAGGTACTTGGTGAACGAGCTCTTGCCCGAGCCATAGAAGCCCGATACCCACACACCGATTTCGTTCTCACCGCCGACATCCATCGCGGCCTGCATCTTTAGCAGCAGCTTGTTGAACTGCTCGTCAATGCTGTCGGTCACCACGTACTCGGACACCTCTTTCTTCAGGCGCTCTTCTTGCGAGACGCCGTAGGCGATGACCTTCTCGATGATGCGGTAGATGTCGCGGGACGGGTCAAACAGTTGCTTGATGTTCATGACTTGCTTCTCTCTGGGTCAGCCGCCGACGTGGACTGAACGGTAGTTGCCGTCCTCGGGATAGAACCCAAGAAACTTTAGGCGAGTCTTGCCGGTGCGGACGCCGGGGTAGAGGAACACGGTGGGCAAATGAAACTTGCCTTGCAGCTGGCCCTCGATGACGCCAATGCGCATGTAGGAGTGCAGGGCTTCTAGGTCGGTCACCAGCAGGATGCCGCGAGGCTTGCCTTCCAGCTCTTCCAACTTGGCCTCCAGCCGCTTCTGTAGAGCGCCAGTGGCGACCGCGTTGGCCAGCGACTTGTTGGTCTTATCCCAGGCCTGTGGCGCTTTCTGATCGGCCGCGATCCAGACCTTGCGCATGGGCGCTTGGGCCAAGATCTCGCCAACTTCTTTGGCGATGGAGAACTGGTGGACGTCCCACCCTTCGTTCGTCAGTCTACTGGCCCATGCCGAGTGCCGTCGCTTCACATCCAGGATTTGCTCCGGGTGGAAGACCAGGTAGAAGATGGGCTCGAAGCTGGCATGGCCGAACTCGCGTCCATGCTTGACGCGCTCGATCAGCTCGTTGAAATCATGATCGAGTGAGGACATCGATCAACTCCCCTTTGGTTTTGTAGTTCCAGCCGATATGCACCACGTCTCCCGCGGCTTGCAGGATCAGATAGCCCTGCAGCGAAAGCCGCTTGAGGACATCCCGCACATCGTCGGGCTGAAGGCCAAGAAGCTGCCAGTCTTCGTGTCCGACGATCTGGTTGTCGGCCAGGCGTTGGAACTTCAAGTCATACGCCAGGTAGGCGGCCACGCGGTCTTGGACCCGGAGTGCCTGTATCAACCGTTGCCCTCGGATGTTCTTAGACAGCAGCTCATAGTCCGCACAGCAACTGAGCAGGTAGCTGCTTATTCGGCGGACGGTGCTGTCAGACCAGGGCTGCTGGGTCCGACCAGCGCGGATTCCACTGAGCACAAACTCCCTGGAGTCCTCTGAAGTCAGTCCATCGCGGCCGGCGGCATACCGGGGCCAGTAGAGCTGAGCGACGAAGTCTCTGAGGATCAAGTTGGCGCGTGCGGTGTAGAGCAAAAGCAACTGCAGAAACTCCGCCCTGCTGACGTGCTCGGCAAGACGCTTCAAAACCCATGCAGCATCGGGCTCGCGCAGGTAGCGGGGTGCAAAACACTCGAGCACCACGTTCCGTAGCCGGCGCGCCGTGACCCGAGGGAAGAGCCCAGACTCCAGCGCCCGAGCCATGAGTCCCTGAGGTTCCATGCCTTGCTCATAGAGGGACAGAAGTAACCGAGTCTCCTCAACGAGGCCCGCGCCAGCTTGCAACTGAGTTGTGTAGAAGGGTGGGCGAGCCACTATGCCTCTCGCACGAACGGAAAGGTTTTGATGCCTTTGCGGTATGCGTCGAGATACACACCTGCAATGGCTGCAAGCAGTGTCTCCGCGCCATCGACGAAGTCGCCGGCCACGACCTGCGCACCTTCAACGGCGGCGTCAGGAGTCGAGAGTGCGTCGAGCCGGGCCAGTGCCGCGTCTGGCGCGATCAGATGTTGACGCAGTTGTTCGACGAACGTGGCTTCGACGAGCGAGGCCGCGACACCTTGCTCGAGCACCTCCGGAAGACGAAACAGGTGATGGGTTCGGCCAACACCGATGGCTTCGTCATGCAGTCGCGCTGCGGCTGTGGTGACGCCATTGCATTGGGCCTGAAACGCGGTCCGGGCGAACACCGGTGCCAGGAACGCCGATGCGCGCGGCCCAAAGAATTGGCTGCCAAACCAGGTGGCGTGCTGCTCGGCCAAGTAGCCCACGAGGACGCGGATCTCTGCCGCGGATTCGAAAACGTTGGTCATGCTCTTTTACTATTTTTGATGACATGCCATGTCACTGGCGATGCGCGACGCAGCGCGCACTCGTTGTGCACCGTTCGGCAGTTCGAGCCAACCCAGACAGAACATACCCTTCTCGCCAAAGACCTTTTCTTTCAGGTCTCTATACCTTCGGGAAAACGCCGTTTGCGGAGTCGTAGCGTTAGGCACCGCGATAGTACGATGCGACGCCCGACGGGCGTGGCTTCCCACAGAAATTGCGCCAGCGTCGGAGATCAAGGAGCAAGCACCAGCGTAGCTGTCGAAACGCTCACGCATTGGCTTTGTCCGTTGCTGAGGGCCGAAGAGCCTGCGGCACTTCCTCGTCGGGCACGTAGACGGCTAAATCGCCGACGCCGCAACCGAAGTAACGACAAAGGACGTCAATGTTGTTCAACGTTGCGTTGTAGCCCCGAACATTGACCATTCTGTATAGCGTGGTACGGTGGAGGCCCGTGGCCTCAGCCACCTCTTGCAGTTCGACGCGCTGCCCACGCTTGAAGGTCGCGTCAGCCATCAGTTCAGTTAGTCGTATTCTGATCACGGTATTCCGGCGCTCTCTTGAACCACGACCATTTTGATTTAAATGTCGCACTTGTGCAACATTCTTTGCCGTTATTCAACCTGGACGCCGCGGGCATCTCACTGAGATTTCGAATGCGCGCGTCTTGCCGTCGGCAGTCGCGACATAAAGAAGTGTGCAACCATATCCACGCTCAAGCATTCGCCGCTTGGTCCCATCGACCCGATCCTCGTGCGGCTAACATGGGTCGCCCATACTTCGATGGAGATGGTTGCAACCTGTGGAGCCGTTAGGCTCGGGAGAGGGCTGAGTTCGACGTTCAGGACTGTGCCAGTGCCTCGGTAGCCGAAGGCGCCTAAACGGCGAGCGTCCGCCAAACCAGCTCAAACCGTCGGTATGCGCCTGTCTTTCGTCTCAGGCACGTCTGAAAGCGAGTCCGAGGTTAGCTTGGTTTCGCGATCCCAGTTGTCCCGGGCCCTAAATCGCTGATCACCGCTTTCAAGCTTGCGCAGTGTCGGCGCGAGCATGATAGAGCGCCATGTATTCGCGAATGAGCTTGAACGGCCCCGGCCACACTGTCGCGGCGTGCAACCGCACAGTAGGATCGACGCAACATCCCGCGATGAATGCGAGATCGTCGTGCTGCCGGCGCCCGTTTGCACGGATGACTTGACGCAGAATCACGGCCTTTTCTACCTTGCCTGGACCAGGGCGCTCGGCTCCCGCGGCATAGTAGGCGTTGAGTTCACTCACCACGCGCACGCCGCTGAAATGTGCGGTCATGTCATGCCGCGATAGCAAAGGCAACGCCTTGACTGGTGTGTCTGCAACCTCAATTGCCGTTGGCCACTTACTTAAGCTCGGGTCCCCGGGCTTGCGTTTCCAAATAGAGATAAGCCCACGTTGTTTTGCCTCGGCGAGCAACTTCGGCAGCGCGCGACTCTCTATGAAGTTCAATGCGCCGGACGCTGTAACGTGCACCCCCACATAGAGGGACTCTTCGCCGCCATCGAATCTCTCACAGAACAGGTAGTGTCCGACATCCGCAGTTGCCGATCGAACTACCCATTGCCGATGCAGTAGCAATTGCTTGTCACAAACCTCATGCTTAATCAATACGTTTGCAAGCATCACGAGAAAAGTTGGCTGAGCCACAGTCACCGCGCTAGTTGCTGCGTCATCGACGATCTCGTCAACGATCGACTGCGAGAAGCATTGAACCGGTCCGTGAAAACTCGCCACGGCAGCCGGTTTGGTATCTTCCGATTCATCCTCGGCAAAGAGATCTTTGGCGTCAATGGCGATGAACACGGCCACATCATTGATGTCCTGCGCTAGTGTGCCGCGGTCGGTGACCGTCATGCCGAAGCGGCTCGCGGTCTTTCGCAGGGCGTGGACAATGGTCGGCCACGCTAACCTGTCGCCAGCATCGGTGCGACGATCGTAGACTGCCACGTTCCGCGCCGGCAAGGCGCATTCGAGGGTGTGGATCAACTTTTCCTTTTTAAGCTTGGCATCCTGACCGCGTGCTCCGATCCAGACTTTGACCGGTTCGCCCTCGAGCCGGCGCGGCGCCAACCGGGCAAACGCGTCGTCGTTGATCTGACCGACAAGCCAATGCAGGAAGGCCGCCTTGGAGGCGAGTGGGCCCGCATCACTTGAGTTCGGGATCCAGGGGATGCCAACCTTGGCGCCCTTTGCTGGCGGATCGCGCACCAGCTCGCCGGCACGCGGCATCCGGTGACCAACGCTGCGATGCACGACACCTTCGGCGTTGTCAAACACAGGCACGGCCTTGGCCATCTTTGGGGAAGCGGTGCGCACGCTGGTGGCTGCCACGTTTACGGTGACTAATTCGCCCCATTTATCAAAACGTGGGCACAAGCAAACGCGCTGGTCTCCACCGCGATTCCGCCGAGCCTCCCACAGCTTGTAGCTAGGACCGACAAATACCCCGCGGCTACCGCCCGCGGACGCGAACATGACCAGGTAGAAATTGAGCATGACGGCCGCGGGTACAATATCAAGCGACACCGCACGGAAGGCATAGTCGGCCAGCACGTCCGTCTCCGTGTCACGATGCAGGATCCACGAAATTTCGCCGTCGCTGATCTCCGCCAGCACTTCGCCGGTACGCCAACGCCTTGCAATCTCGCTACGCAGCCCCTTGTCGGCCCGCGTAAGCCGCTGCTTGACCGCAAAACCTTGCCATTTAGACAACTCGATCTCGGCGCACAAGGCATTAAAATACAGCGGCTCGATCATGGTGCGGAGCCTCTGTCTAGGCCATCGAGCACGGTGCCAATTACCCAGTGCTCGGCCACATGCACGAATCCCACATCCCAGCCCTCGTTTGCCGCTGGCACCGGCGCATCTTCCTGAAAAAATACCGCCAAACGTCCTTGGTGCTCGGCGAGGGCCGGCCACCAGTGCTTGAACGCGTACAGATAGCGTTTGGGTACCCATGCACCGGGTGGCGCCTCCGCTTGCATAAAGCGCATTTTCATCCTGGCATCCTCGATGAGCTTTTCCAGCGATGCCTGATTCGAAGCGCTCTCCATCGTCGCCCTTGACCACGCCTTCGCGTCCACGCAGGCATCACACTGCTGAATGAACAGGTCGCCGCGCTCGAAGAGGTATGCAAGCACGTCCTCCTCAGGCAGGACCTTCTTCTTGCAAAATTGTTCGATCAAACGCCGGCAGTCGTTCTCATACTCGACGGCTACCACAACTTCGTGCATGAGGTCCGGGCGCACGAATAGCGCCCCACCGCGAGGTGCGTGTAGCGGGCCCCGGTAGGTCAGCGCAGTGGTCAGCGGCGCCTCGTCTTTGGGCCAGAACAGAAACCGGTGCTCCTCCCGCTCGAAACCGAGTTGGTAGGTTCCGTTGTTATCCGATAGGTGCGAGTTAGCCCAAAAATGCGAGTTCGGTATGTCGAAATAAAAATCTCGCAGCGATACACCGTACTTCGCCAGTGTCGCGTCGATGGCCTCGCGGTTCGCGTCGGCATCGTCCAAAATCTTGTGCGAAATGACTTGGTGGCGCGCGAGGTAACTGCGGACGTGCAGCCACGCTCGGCGCGCCATGTCATCCTGCCGCACCAAGGTAGCCAGGTAGGTGAAGAACTCGCTGGAGGACAACTCCACGGCTTCGATGCAATCGACGCGCTCCAGCATGTCAGCATCAGCCAGACGCGCCTGGGCGCTATCGATGACGCTTTGGATTGTAGGAGAAAGAAACGTCTCGCCGATCATGTCGGCATCCACCGCCGCGAAGATCGGAGCGAAATGCCGATTCAAAAACACCCGGGGCACCGCCGCCGCATTGAGCGTGCGGTCCATTCGGCCAATCGATTGCATGGCGGCGTTAAACTGAAGCGCCGCATAGTGGCGGGTCCGTCGTACCGCCGCTGAGGTGAGGTACCAGGGTGCGAGGGGCCCCTTCCGGAAGATCTCTCGTCCGATCCGACGCCACTCTGTGTCGCCCAGGGCCGCTAGCTGATGTCCGACGCGGTAGAAGTTGTTGGCGTTTACGAAGTTCGTAAGCGGTTCGACCAGCACGATATCCGAGAGGTCCACGCTAGCTTTGTCGGACCCCACATGTTGCCGCAGCGGCCCGCCACCGACATAGGCCAATAGATTTTCCGAAAGCGATGCGAGGTGAGTTAAGTCGACATGCAGGTTCGCCCCGGTTGCGAGGCCGGCATAGGTCGCAAAGATCAGATAGCAACGCGGCGACTCTTGCGCTTGCAGATGACGGGCGATCTCCTCAGAGATACGCGTCATGTCGCCACTGGCGAACGTCTCGGCAGCGACGACATAACAATGGATGTCCAAGCCGTCCCGGACAGCTAGTTGCTCGAACGCCGCTTTCGCCTGTTCGCAATTCTGCTTGCTGTTAAAAAAGAGAATCGCATAACGCGAGGCCGTTGCCGCATCGGCGTCCCCGGCCAGCGTATCGGCAAACACGTTGAGCGTGTCGAGCATGGCGTTAGGGTCGGTCTTTTCGGTGAAGGTCAAATTGATCAGCGAGGAGACCGCCGGGTCACCCCAGATGATTTGAGGCGTCGGCTTGCCCAAAGCCTTTTCCGCCATCAGCCGCTCGCCCGCGGCCTGGGCCAGGAGTTGAATGGGATGTCCCATCCGCCGAACCCAGTCGAAATCACTGTTGTTGATCGCCGAGCGTATCGGGACAGACGCCGACGATATATAAAGAACATTGCCCGCCGTAGCGAGATGGTGCAGCATCGCCTCGGGGCTCGAGCGACTTAGACGCGCCAGCACGCGCACCTGAAATCCGTCGTCCGCCAGACGCGCCTCGAGGAGTTCATAACCGCGCAGGTAGAATTCATCTAGGAGGTTCCGTTCGCGGTAGGCCGCGCCCAAGCTGTCAACGTGCGCGTGGCGACGCCACATCAGCGAGCGCAGATACTCGATCAAGCTGGGATCGCGCTGCGAAACTCCCTGGAAAAAGTAATTGATCAGCTGTTCCTTGCGCTCCCTCGGGAGTGATCGGGTAAGAATGTCGGTCAGCTGTTCTGCACACCATGCGATTGGTTCAAGGGTTCTGGCACGGGCAAATTGAGCCGCGAGAGGCAGGGAGCCGTAACCACACTCTTTAAGCGAAGCCGAACTTGGAAAGCGCCGCACCCGGGCCCGATAGCAGTCCTCCCCGAAGGCCTCCGTTGCGATCTCGTCCAGGGCGACCCCAAGTTTGTCAGACGGAAAGAGGCTTGAATACGCGGGACTCAGCGAAGCCACGAAGGACTGCATGTCTCGCGCGTCCTCCGGCTTCAGCAGCAGGCACGCCCGGCCCATACGAAAGGGACGGACGTCTTCCCTGACCAGCCAGAACTCGCCACGCCGGCGGCTGACCTCATTGCCGATATCGAGCAACCGCTTCGCGATCTTCGCGTGAAGCGCGGTGTCGTGATCCTCGATTTCCATCGAAACTTTTTGATAAACGTCCCGAAACGAACGCACCACGGACTCGGCTGCTTCAAAGACTGAAACGATCAGCGCGTTTTCCTCGATCTGTTGCGTAACGCGCTGGTGACCGTGCGAATACTCCTCGCAGATAATCGTGCAGTCTTCGAATGGGCGATCCAGCCCAGAGGGCTTCGAGACAAATGCGGAGTAAGTGGTGATACTTGTCTTTCCATGTTCGATCTCGAACGCGTCAAGACCAAAGTAAAGCTTTTCGTAAGTCGCAAGGGCCACCAAAGGGCCGTCACGCGGTTCAAACAAGCGATTACCGGGAAACATGCTGAGGCAGCTTCGACATGCCGTGACGTTAGGCGTCTCTTGACGGCCTTGCGCCTCCACCCATTTTCGACAGCCTTTCCACAAGTTCTCACGCTCATGTCCGAGCACCGCCTTGTATGACGCAATCTGCGGCGCGGCCGCGTTGTTGCGCACCAGCTCGATGGCATGTTCTACTGCCTGCACGAGTTTCTTGTCGGCACCATGCTCCCGCAATGGGCATGCAGGCGGAATGCCGTGCTCGACAAGTGCATCGCCCTTGGCGCGCAACGTAAGCACTGGCGTGTCGGGCAAGCCTGCTTTCAGGCCCACCAGCAACGCGGCTAGGTGCCTTTTTTCCGGCGCAAGGCAGAGAATCGTCTTACGTGTGCGCCAAGTACGCACTTGAGCGACGATCTCATTGACGATCGCCCAACTTTTGCCCGTACCGGTCGGGGCGTGATCGATGAAAATGCGGCCTGCGGCATTGCCCTTGGCGTACCCGATAAGGGCGTCCCGGACCAATTCTTGGCTCGCATGAGACGAAAACTCGAACGGTACTATGTTTGCTGAGATCGCCTCGACAGGACTAGCGTCGCGAGAATCGGGGGTATGGCACTCCGTTTCTTGTGGCCGTGGCGACGCTCTTGTTGCTCCGGGCCGGCCGCGCTGCCCCCCGATGCGCGCCTTGGATTCAGCTTTCGGAACCTGCTGCGTCAACTGATTTTGAGGCTTGACGGCTTGCTTTCGCGAGATAACGCGTCTAGCGCGCAGGACGGGGTTGTCGGCAGCCGGCTCATAATTCAAGTGCTTTGCTAGGTTCGCCCACACGTATGGCCGTCCCAACTGTGCTCCGACACAACTGGCGTTCCCCATTATGAAGCGGAAGCCATGCATGAGCCCAGTGTGCGTGATGTTCGCTGCCACCTTGATCCCTTCCGCCTCTATGCCCTCCAGAAAACCGACAACGGTCCTTGCTTTCTCGAGCACGTCATCAATCTTCCTGCGGATCGCCTCCAACTCGCCAAGGTCATCGCTACGCGCTCTTTCCATTCGCGGTCGCTCCAGATCGTGCCCTAAGGTGTCCAGCGGCGTCGGTCGCCTTCGTTCCGCTATGTGGTGTACGGCAAAGGGACGGCTCGTTGATTGTAGTGGCGACCTGCGAGAGGAGGGAAGGTTTCGCTCGCATTCGGCGGAAAAGATCCACGGCAGTCAATCGTCATCGCCGCGTTGTAGGCCCGTGGTGCTCCCGTCCGTATAGGCATACGCGATTACATGAACCGGGCGTTCGCGAATCCTACATTCGAGTGTCTTTGCTTCCTCCTCGGCGCGACGTACCGCGCGCCACGTCTCAACGAGCTCGCGATTCCCCGTCATGGCGTCCGCTGGTCGCCGACGGATCACGAGGCGACGATTACCAGCCACACCCTGGTCACTCTTGCCTCGTTCGCAGCGCCATAGCAGCTCAAAGGGTTCGGCTCGTTGGCGCGCCGCTCATTCATCAGTTGTTTGCATCCCTCGTGTAACGACTCCAGCCTATCGTCTGAATGCCGGTGAATCGCGCAATTCCTTTCTCGATCTGGTCGGCGCGTTTATAGCGGTCACGCGCGAAGTCGCCAACGTCGCGACCACGGCCAAGCACGCTAACGCTGCGCAGGTTCGTGGCGTTTATTGACAGACCTTATGCTGGTGGTCACCGCATTCGCGAGTTCCAGGCTGTGGCGCCGTAATTGTCGGCATGCTCTTCAGAAGCGGTCGGTCCATCACGGCCGATCGCAATCGCGAAGCCGAATGCCAACGCCAGAGATTTCACGCTCGCCGTTTTCAATTCTGCCCGGCTGTCCCTGCTCGGGCCCACGCGCTAGATGGGACCCATTTTGAAGAGCGAAAGCGGGTGTGCCGGGGGCAGAAATTCAGCGCAACACGTGCCCTGTCATGCCTGAATAAAAATATCGCCCAGTCTAGACGTTACAGGCCAGTTCCCTGCATGCGGTTATATTCCTCCGGCGTTTCCCGCTCTTCCGAAATGATTTCATCATTGATCAACTAGTCAAGTGCCAACAGGCGACGGTGTGAAGACCTTCAAGATCGACTCCGATCGCAGGCGGCGCGGGACATCGCAAGCTCGTATTCTCGTTGCAACCTGGCGACCGCGTGACGACGCATGGTCATCGTCGAAAATCGACGTCAGAAACTCCCTGCGCCATCCGATCATCTCGTTCCGCCGTGCGTTGCGGCGCGAGGCGGGCAGACCATCCGTCTCATGAGCGCAGCTTGCGCAGATGACACTCGACGAGCTCTGGCGTCTGTCCATTGAGCAGGCAGATCAGCATGGGAACGCCCACAGCTGCCTCGTCGCCCGACCGCAGTGCGGCAATCAGCCTCGGGGAATGACAATCGCGATCGGGCCGACGACGGGTGCTGGATACCACGCGGCGACGCTCAAGGGTGCACAAGCGCAGGTTACGGGCGACCCAACACGTTATATATGGTCTGCCTAGCTACGCCGAAGTTCTTGGCCAACTTAGCCTTGGATTCGCCCTTGGCAGCCCGTTCCCGCACCTCGGTTATTTGGGTTCTGGTAAGTGATGGCTTGCGTCCCTTGTAGACATTCCCTTTCGCCTTCGCCAGCGCAATCCCTTCCCGTTGGCGTTCGCGGATAAGGGCGCGCTCAAACTGCGCAAAGCCGCCCAGCATTGTCATCATGAGATGCGCGATTGGGTCATCGCTGTTTCCACCGAAGATGAGGCGTTCCTTCACGAACTCGACGCACACTCCTCGTGAAGTTAGTTCACGCACCATCCGTAGCAGGTCCTCCGTGTTTCGCGCAAGCCGGTCCATGCTGTGGACGATCAGCGTATCACCCTCGCGCACGTAGTCGTGTGCTGCCTGTAGCTGTGGGCGCTTCGTGTCCTTGCCGCTGGCCGTGTCAGTGAACACCTTATCAAGCGAAAGGCCATCCAGTTGTCTCTCGAAGTGCTGATCTACGGTGCTCACGCGCACATAACCGATTCTTTGCCCCTTATTCATGACAGATCTCTCCTGCGCATGAGCGGCCGGGTAATAGCGCCTTCTGTCTACGCCGGCTTGTACAAGTGAGTTTTAGACAAGGATGGACGCACTGTCAAAAAATCCAAATTGACTGCAGTTGTACGTGCGAGAGGCGCCGCCAATCCCTCGCGGCACGTTCATCTAAGGTGTACTCCAGATAGACATCGTTTCAGACAAGGACGACGAACGTTCCTGGCGAATGCTTTCGTCACACACGCGACCGGTCCGCGAGGCTGCATCAAAATCTCGCGGACAACATTGCCGTAACGGCCACGGTGCCATCTCATAGTGTCAGCCGGCGAAAGGGCCGTTCGTCTAAAAACCCCTCGAAAGCCCCATTCCGCAAACGCGGTACATGCGTATTTTTCGTTGGGGGTAGTTGGGTTCCCAGGACCCGTCAATTGAATCCGATCGAGGCCGTACCTACGATCGACTCTTATCGAGTTCCTGTTATGCGCTGCTGGACCGCCGCCGATTCGGTATGCGGCGAACGTGAGACTGCGGCTTTCGACAGTAAAGGCGCGAGATTTCTCCTTGCCTGCGCATCACGCATTAGCTCTCGAGCCGGTTGACAATCGACCATAGTCGCTGTCGGTATGCCGGTCAGCCGGTATCGCGCCGCTCTTCAGGTAGTTGCTCTTCGTGAGCGGCGCCGCATGCGCGGCACGTACTACGGCATACCGTGCGAAAGCTGCTGCGTCGAATGAATCTCTGCCGTCGGCTTCTCGTACACGGGGCGCACCGTAGTCGCATCGTTACTGCTCCGCGCAGCAAACTCTTGAAACACCGCTGGGATCACTTTCGAGCATCCGTGACTCAATGCGAGCATTTGGCGATGGTAGCGGCGACATTAACCGGTTCACCACATCCCGATGGGAAGACCCTGATGTCGAATAACAGAATGCAGCATTTGACTGTCCCGACAATGCCTTCAATCTCGCGCGCGCGCGATAGCTGTATTCGAGCGCGACCACGAAAAGGGGATGGGGGCGGGCCCGCCGATAGCATCCGCGTAGGCGGATTGACGGGCCATGCAGCAATCCTCCTGAGTCGCTCGAAACAGTCGCGCACGGCTCAGCGAAGAAAGGTGACTCCGCTTGCCTTGTCGTGAAAAATACGATCATGCTCGCGACGAGCGGTCTTAAAGTCGGCCACGCGCTTACCCATCATTTGTCCGCTGGTTGTCCAAAAAAGCGACGATGTGCCACGAGTCGCCGTCCCAAAGCAGAGCAACCCGCGGATCGCATGCGAGCAAGACCATCGCGCCGGGGTCGGCAATCTTAGCGATGTAGGCCGCCGCTTCCGCTGCGTTAGCACTTTCAAATCTCTTCGTTTTCTGGCCGGTGCTAGCTTTGACGGCGAGTATCCATGGGATTTGTCGTTTCCTTTGATAAATGTCCAGACTATTTGCTTCAGCAGGAAAAAAACTTCTCACCAGAACGCACGTAATTGCGTGGACGCAAAATGACGCACCCTTATAGGGGGGTGCGTCTTTTGCGTCCTCTGTCCCAAAACAGAAAGTGACGCAATTCCCTCTTTTGTGTCTTTTGTGTCCTTTGGAATTCTGCTCACGAAGGCCACAGCCAGCCGTCTGCAACATGGAAAACGCGACGCGCGACCATGGCCTCGATCGCCCGCTTGGCAGTGGTGCTCCGGCGCTTTGGCTCTTCGTCCAGCAACGCCGCGCTGGCGGCAGAGATGGCGGCCTCCACTGCGACAGACGGCTGGTCCGGCGGCGCGCCACCCGCTCCGACGTGCATAGAATCGCGCAGCAATTGCTTCAGAGCGTTGAAAACAAGGGTCTGCTTCACACCTTGAGGGCCGGGGCGCCGCGCTTTCGGCACGTCACTGTCAGGGTTGACGACGCAGCTCGTGATTCGATCGCCGTGCTGGTCGTCGCCAAGGTCCACGACGTCCAACACGAAGCGGTGCACAGTTCCGCTTTCGTCGTCCTTGGACTTGGCGACGCGCCATTCGTGGCCGATACACGTCGCGCTCACCTCGATGGCGCCGTCGAGCGCCGCGTGCAGGCTCGAATGCCCGCGCAGTCCCTTCGTAGCGTCCTTTCCGGTGTGATGCACCAGCAGTACCAAGCCGCCCAGCCTGTCCTGCAAGCGCTTCGCAGCGGCGATGATGTTGCCCATGTCCACGGAAGAGTTCTCGTCGGCACCAGGCGCCGCTCGATTCAGCGTATCAAGCACCACCAATCCGCCCGAACCTCCAGCGCTTTCAATTGCATGCGCGAGCCCGACAATGTCCGCGCTTTCAAGCAAATCGAACGGCGCGGTTACGAAACGCAGAGAATCCGGCACCGGCTCGTCATGATGCTGGGCCCACGCCTTGATGCGCTTGCCCATGCCTGCCTCCCCTTCCAAAGCGCAGTACGTCACCGGGCATTGGGCGACGCGACGCCCGAACCACTCCGCCTCGCCGCCTGCGACAGCCGCAGCGAGATCGAGCGTCAGGAAGGATTTTCCTGTCCCTGGCGGCCCGTACAGCGCGATCAGCCCTCGCCGAGGCGCCACCCCGCGCACCATCCACTCCATAGGCGGGGCGTTCAACAAGTCGGTCGCGGTCCGCAACACGTAGCGCATTTGCGGACTGGCTTCTGCGGCAGTAACCTGTTTGGCGCGAAACGCCTTGCGCAATGCATGAGGGTTTGCGCCTGCCTGCTGCGCCATCCAGATGAGCGTGCCGCATCCGGTGGTCCGCCCATTCGGTCCAATAATGCGAGCTCGCTCGAACCTCTCGGTAAAAGCCGTCTGGATGTCGTCGCCTTGATACTTCTGGGAGCGCTCCGAGGCACGAATTCCGACCTCAATGGCCTTCTCTTCCTGTGGCGTGCCCTTGTACATCGCCGCCAGCACGCAGATGACGTTGTTATGCCACTCGGGCTCAGGCATATCCATGTCGATATGACGGAGCACGCAGTAATCGAACTCTTCCGGATCGGGCCACCCGTGATCTTGGGCCAATTGCAGCGGATCAGGAAACAGAAGGCCGCCATCTGCAGCGCAGAGCGTGGCGGCGAGCGTGCGGGCTGCAGCGATGCCAGCGTGTTCCGCATACGGGCGCTGCCCTCTTACCAGAGTTACTGGGTCGAAGTGATATTCGGCGCCAACCATTTTCGACGTGTAGTGCAAATGTGCGGTGCCGAACGGCGAAGGGTCCAAGCCTTCGATCGACTTAGCCCACACCTGCATGTCCGACTTAACGTACGGCTCCGCAAGAATGAACCAGATATGTGCCTTGAACCGGTCGCGGTTCTGCGGCAACGCCGCGCTGGCCGACATCTGCAGGATGAAGTGAACGTCGTGATAACCCTTCGGCAGTTGTTGCAAAATCCAGTCGCGCGCGATCTGCAAACGATCGGCGATCGGACAGTAGCCCATGATCCCCATCGGATCGAACTGAGCCCGCGTCCAATCGTCGACGTCAAACATGGCGACGCGGGTGAGCGCCTTGGTGTCAAAGTTTTGGCCCAGCTTTCGCAGTTCGAGGCATCCGCCACGAATGCGCGTTGCGAACTCGTCGCCTCCCAGCACGTCTTTTTTGACACCACGGTCCGCTTCGTTAGGGGCGAGGTCTCCGCGCAGCGGCTCCGTGACGATGGCACTGTGCGGATCGTCGGAGAGTTCGAGCAACAACGAATACAACTGTTCCGGCGTGGCGCAGGGGACCTGCCGCGCGGCGAACCATTTTGCGGCGCTATGCGGTCTCACACTGCCATCTTGCAACAGTTCCTTGGTAAGTTTCAGCTGACGGCCTGTCGTCGTCAGCACAGTAACTCCAGAGAACACAGGACGTTCGGCCACGGCACGCTGCGCTGACGTGAGTGCGTTCATTACCATAATATTTTTAAATTTAGTTATCCTTAGCTTGATGCCGTCTTTCGTGGAGGTACGGCATGGGCTTTCTCAAGTGTTGGTCGTTAGCGTCGGGACTCGTCCGTTTGCTTTGGTGAAATCCATGCCGGCGAAGGCGTGCCGCCTTAGGGCAGCCGCCGTGAAGGTCACCGTTGCGCGCTGTCGGCCTAAGTTGCCTCTTGAGCCTTGGCGCGCGGTTTTGCGCGTCCGGTCTCAGCGCGAGGCGGTGTCATAGAGTTCTCAGCCTGATAGTTCGCAGGATCGCGGAGGAATTTGTGAAGTTGGGCCGCCGGCCACACCGTGCAACGGCCACCCATGCGGATCGGCGCGGGCGCCTTGCCTTTGAGCACGAGCTTGCGCCATGTCTCACGGCTGAACGGCAAAAACGCCGCGAATTGCTTGAAGCGGAAGAGACCCACATTGGGAAGCGTAATCGGCATCTCCGGGGGAGAGTGACGGCATTCCGGCGGCTTCGGGCCGACGCTGGTGGTCGATACGATCGTTTGATGCGCCATGTTGTTCCTTGTCAAAGGTTGTGAAACATGGCTTCGCAATTTATAGATCGGTAGTCACTTGATATAGTCGCGAAGGATCGCACCGTTCTGCAAAAAAATAGCGCGCCATTTCGAACAGGCGCGCCGCATAACGCTCAGAGGGGTGCTACTATTTTTTTCGCCGGCCAGCGGGCAAATCGTCGGCGCGAAGGATAGTGGCCATCGTTTGGGCGAGTCGGTCAGAGACGCCCTGAGCCATCAGCCACTCTGCGACCGTCTCATTCGTCGGTGCCGTGGAAGGATCATCGGCGTCGTAGCGCACCCAATATTTATCGCGCGCATCTAACAGCAGACGAAATAGCTTCGTCGAGTAGTTGCCCGAAGCCTGTCCGGAAGTCTCCGGCAGGGCACCACCGCCGCGGACAACGTCCCAGTAATAGTCAAAAAGGGGGGCGTGTTCCCCGAAGCGGTCCACCAGCGTCGCGGAGACTTTCCAGCCCCTTTTCGTGGCCCAGGCGACGAACTCCTCCATTTTTATCATCGTATGGATGGATGGTTTTTGGGCGACAGCAGAGACGATCGACAACGGCTTGCCGATTCCCACGTATCGCACCGCTACGAACAGTCGATCATTGAATTCGGGCGATTCGCCGCACGCGGTAATGGCGTTGGCTCCCGCGCCCCAATCGACCAGTTCCGGATCGATGTCGAGAGAGAGTGCCACGGCTTCGGCAACCGTCACTTCGGAGAGTTGCTCCCACCTCCGCCAATTTGGGCGACGATCCGATTGAGCAGCAGCTGAAGCGCTTTTGGCCGTCGAAGTTGCAGCAACATCGCGTGCGGCGGCTGCACGGGTCGTCCCGCAGTCCTCGCTAATCCGCTCGCTACCAGCAGTCAGTTGCTTTTCCATTCCCGCCCTTAAGTGGTATTTCGTTCGCGCGTCGAAGCTGCGCGCGCCCCGACTATTCCAGGCCGATGTGTTGCCCGCGTCCGGACTGATTGGGCACAGCAGAGCTCTGAACGGCTGGAACGGTCATTGGGCGATTGTACTGTTTTGAAATAACCCTAGATCAGGCGGCAAGGTGACAGCATGCCCGTGTGACCTCGAATTCCGTGAGCAGACGCGCCCTCTCCCGCGAAAGCACATGCCCGTCGAAGAAACCGTCGGACCCCGGATCGCTGTCTATGGTGTCGCCGCCGACGGATCCAATTTCAACATCGACTCGCCGGAGCAACCAGTCAGACAAAGCCGAGTGGACTGAGATGCATAACTCAGCTCCACCGGTTCAATCAGCAACGATGTTCAGGTCGATTGGGCTTCTACGACTGCTATCGCGACGACAGGCGCCTCGGCTTTGAGCGCGTCGAGGTAGTCTGCCCATGCCTGCATCATACGGATCCGGTCGTCGATGAACTTCGTCCTGTTGTAAGCGGTTCCGAGCGCATCCGGCACCTTGTGCGCAAGCTGGTGCTCGATAACTTCGCCCGGAAAGCGCAGGTGCTCATGCAGAATCGTGCGCGCCATTGCTCGGAAGCCGTGGCCCGTTATCTCTGTTTTCGTGTCAAATCCCATCCGCCGCAACGCCGCGTTGACGGCCGCGCCACTCATTGGTTTTTTCACGTCTCGCCCGGGGAACACGTAAGTGCGCAGACCAGTAAGCGCGTGCAGCTCGCGCAGGATCGCGACGGCCTGCGTGGCAAGCGGTACCAGATGCTGGGTCTTTGTCTTCGAAACCGTGTAGCGCCACTGCGCTTTATCGAGATCGAAGTGCGCCCACTCCGCGGTGCGGAGCTCTCCCGGCCGGACAAACAGCAGCGGCGCCAGCCGCAACGCGCACTGCACAACGAATGTGCCTTGAAACGCGTCGAGGGCGCGCAGCAGCCCGGCCACCTCGGAAGGCTCGGTAACGGACGGGAAGTGCGTATGGCGCGCCGCCGGCAGTGCGCCGCGCAGATCCGCGCTGACGTCGCGCTCCGCTCGCCCAGTAGCGATCGCGTAGCGGAAGACCTGACCACAGTTCTGGTGAACACGGTGCGCAGTATCGAGCGCTCCGCGCGCTTCTACCCGGCGCAGCACAGCGAGCACTTCGGGAGCGGAAATCTCGGCGATGGCGCGCCCGCCGAGCCATGGAAACACATCCTTCTCGAGGCGTCCCATGACTTTTTCAGCGTGCGAGGTAGCCCATCCCGATTCGAACTTCGCAAACCACTCGCGGGCGACAGCCTCAAAGCTGTTGGCCGCACGCGCCACCTCTCCGGCTCGCTGCACCTTGCGGTCGATGGCAGGATCCACTCCCCTTGCCAGCAGCTTCCGGGCGGCATCCCGATTCTCACGTGCCTCCTTCAAGCCGACGTCAGGATACACGCCCATGGATAGGCTCTTCTCCTTGCCCCCAAACCTGTACTTGAGTCGCCACCACTTACCCCCGGTGGGGGTAACGAGCAGATACAGGCCACGCTCGTCAAACAGCTTCTGCTGCTTGTCGGACGGCTTTGCGTTGCGGATCTTCAGCTCAGTAAGCGCCATGGTTAACCTTTGGGAATGACCGCACGCGTCGCATCCAGAAAGACGCGAAGCTCAACTGTTTCTGCTGCAGTCAGGTTCAGACAGCGCTTGCCCAGCCTGAATGACAGTGCCCCCTCGCTATCCAGCATGAAGCGCATCGCCGCCTCCTGGCGGTCCTGTTCCTCACGCCGTGCGATGCGCTCCTCCTTGCGTACCTCGCCCGGATCGATCCCGGCGGCGAGCAACTGACGGGCCTCATCACGGAGCTTGCGCGCGTCGCGCACATTTACGTCGGGAAATACGCCCAACGAGAGCCGCTTTTCCCTGCCCGCGAACCGGTACTTGAGCCGCCAGTACTTACCGCCCGACGGGTGGATTTCGACGAGCAGCCCCCAGCTGTCGTACAGCTTCCGGATCTTCTCAAGCGGGACAGCGGCGCCCACTGCCCCGTCTGACAAGGGAATCCGGTTAGCCTTGGCCATGATTGGGGTAACAGGACTGCGGCACCTTGGAGCAACCACCAGACTTACCCCGCTATGGGGGTTGTAGTGATTGGTGGAACCTTGAAGAAGTTTGCAACAAAAAACCCCGCCAGGCTAGGCCTGACGGGGTTCTCTGGCAAAACTTTGGTGTCGCTTGGAATCTAGTTGGTGGAGAGGAGGAGGATCGAACTCCCGACCTTCGCATTGCGAACGCGACGCTCTCCCAGCTGAGCTACCCCCCCAACGAACCGAAATTGTATCACAGCGAAATCGCCCGCAGGCAAGCCTCCCGACGATTCGCCGCAACACTACTTCAACGGCGCCCCCGCCAAAATCCACGCGACGACGACCTTGATATCCGCATCGTTCATCCTGGGATGTGACGGCATCGGAATGGAACCCCACACGCCCGCGCCACCGTTCTTCACCTTCTGTTCAAGCTTCGCGCTCGCTTGCGGATCGCCCTTGTACTTCTCGGCGACCTGCTGAAACGACGGTCCCACAAGCTTGCGATCGATCGCGTGACAGCCCATGCACGCATTGCTTCGCGCGATCGCCATCGCATTCGCGGATGACACGGCCTGCTCTGCCGCGACCACACCGAAAGACGCGGCGATCAACACCGCGCCGCAAATCAAACGCGCCATGCTCATTTCGTCGCCGGAACCGGATTGGGATTGCCCGGATGCACATCCGAGTTCTTCACGGGCGCGGGCGACTGCGAATCGAGCGGACGCGACGTCACGCCCGAATCAGGCACCGTGCCGACCGTCGCGTCAGCAGGCGCGGGCGGATTCGACGCGGAGACCGCCCTCGCATCGGATGCGGCCGCCGCTTCCAGCGCCTGCGCTTCTTCAGGCTTGATGTACTGGTACACCTTCACGACCTGCTCCACGCCCGGCACGCGCGCGGCGACATCCGCGCCATGTGCGCCTTCGTCCGTCGTGACGAGTCCCATCAGGTAGACGACGCTGCGCTCGCACACCACCTTGTAGTAGTTCGCACGCAAGTCCTTCTCGCCGACCATCGCCGTCTTCACGCGAGTCTCGAGATAGGAGTCGTTCGCGCGCGAAGAGATCGAACTCGCGCCCTGTATCGACAGTTCGTTGACGATGCTGCCCACGTTGTTGATGTCGCGTACGACGGCCTCGGCCTTCTGCTTCGACGCTTCGTCAGGCACCTCGCCAGTCAGCAGCACGCGCCGGTTGAAAACGGTCACGTTGACATGCGCCGTATCGGGCAGGTTCTCGTTGATCCGCGAAAGCGCCTTCACCTGAATCTCGCGGTCTTCGGTCTGCGCACCGAGCGTGCGGCGATCCGTGGCGATCAACGTGCCGCCGGCCGCCGCGCCAACGACCGCGAGGGCGCAGCCCTGCAACGTCAACGCGACTCCGGACAACATGCTCACCACGAGCGTGGCCTGGGCCAGCGTCGCCTTGACGCGTGTCTTGTTCGTCAACTCCGTTCCCCTTTTCAGTTTCAGTCGTCTCCGAGCAGCATCGCATCGATGCCGTCGCACAGACAGTGAATGGTCAGCAGATGGACTTCCTGGATGCGCGCCGTTCGATCGGACGGCACGCAGATGTGAATGTCGGTTTCGGCGAGTACGTCGGACATCGCGCCGCCGCCCTTGCCCGACAGCGCGATCACGATCATCTCGCGCTCGTGCGCTTCCTGAATCGCCGCGAGCACGTTGACCGAATTCCCCGACGTGCTGAGCGCGAGCAGCACATCGCCCGACTGACCGAGCGCGCGGACCTGGTTCGAGAAGATCTGTTCGAACGCATAGTCGTTGCCGATGGCCGTGAGAATCGATGTATCGGTCGTCAACGCGATGGCCGGCAAGCCCGGGCGCTCGCGCTCGAAACGGCCGATCAGCTGCGCGGCGAAGCGCTGCGCATCGGCAGCAGAGCCGCCATTGCCGCACACGAGAATCTTGTTGCCGTTGGCGAGTGCGCCGAACAGCGTGTCGATGGCGGCTGCGATCGGAACCGCCAGCGCATCGAGTGCTTCGAGTTTGAGTGCCGCGCTGTCGCGGAAGTGCTGTTGAATACGTTCGACTGACATCGACTCTCGATCATCGGCCGCGGCGCGCGGCAATATGTGGCTTGAACGCTCAAAGCGTCGGTTGTTGCGCAGTTTACCGCATGCATCATGCAGCGAACCTCGCTCATGCTTCGTCGGCGCGAAACGCATCGCGCAGCCAGTGCACGCGACCCGCATCGAACGCGACGACATCAAAGCGGCACGCCGGCAATGCACCGCGCCAGCTCGCGAGAAAATGCTGCGCGGCATGCACGAGGCGCGCACGCTTTCTCGCGTCCACACTCGCAACGGCGTTCGCGTAACGCCTGCTCTTCCTCGCCCGAACTTCGACGAACACGAGCGCGCCGCGTTCATCGAGCATCACGAGATCGATCTCGCCGCCCCGGCATGTCACGTTGCGCGCGACGAGGCGCATCCGCTGTCGCTGCAGAAACGCGAGCGCATGCGACTCGAAAACATCGCCGAGCGTTTTGGACAAGGCTCCTCCATAAAAGTTGTCGACGAGCCATGCGGATCGCGCGTGGCAAAATGACGTCCTTTCCTTCGACGCCCGCGCTCATGCTTCAGATCTCCGAACTCGCCGCCGGGCAGCACTATCCGACCAGCGCGCTCTACGTCGTCGCAACGCCGATCGGCAATGCGGCCGACATCACCGTGCGCGCGCTGCACGTGTTGCAGCTCGCGGATCGCATCGCCGCCGAGGACACGCGCAACACCGCGCAACTGCTCGCGCGCTACGGCATCTCGAAGCCGTCGATCGCCGTGCACGAGCACAACGAGCGCAGCGCCGCCGAACGGGTGATCGAGCATCTCCGGAACGGCGAGCGCATCGCGTGCGTATCCGACGCCGGCACGCCCGGCATTTCCGATCCCGGCGCGCGTCTCGTCGATGCCGTGCGCGAAGCCGGACTGCCCGTCATTCCGCTGCCGGGCCCGAGCGCGCTCACGACAGCGCTCTCGGCAGCGGGCGCGTGGGTGCGCGGCTTCTCGTTCATCGGCTTCCTGCCGACGAAGTCGAAGCAGCGCGCCACGCAATTGCGCACGCTCGCGAACCATCCGATGGCGCTGGTGTTCTATGAAGCGCCTCATCGAATCGTGGAAACCACGCGCGCGCTCGGCGAGGCGTTCGGCGGCGAGCGGCAGTTGCTGATCGCCCGTGAACTGACGAAGTTACATGAGAGTCTGCATCGATGCACCCTGGCCGAAGGGCCAGCGTGGCTCGAAGCCGACGCGAATCGTCAGCGCGGGGAATTCGTTCTGGTGGTGGAAGGCGCGCCCGAAACGCAGGACGCCGACGACGCCCACGATGCGCTGCTCGCGACGCTGCTGGAAGAGTTGTCGGTGAAGAGCGCGGCGCGCATCGCCTCGACGTTGACGGGCGCATCGCGCAACGCGTTGTACGAACGCGCGCTGAAGCTCTCGAAGCGCGACGAAAGCGAAGCAGAATAAAAAACGGGCCGTCGCGAGACGGCCCGTTTAGGTGCTGCAAGGCGCGATGCCGGATCAGTTGACGCTGTCGTCGGCAAGCGCTTGCGCCTGCTCTTCGCGCGCCGCACGCGCTTCCTGCTGCGTGAGACCTTCGATCTTCACCTTCTGCGTGCCTGCGCCGCGCATGCCGAGCACCGCCGCGGCGGCGTACGACAAGTCGATCACGCGTCCGCGCACATACGGTCCACGGTCGTTGATCTTCACGACGACCGTCTTGTGATTGGACTCGTTCGTCACGCGCACCCACGACGCGAGCGGCAGCGTCCGGTGAGCCGCGGTCATCGCGTTCATGTTGAACTTTTCGCCGCTCGCGGTCTTGCGGCCATGGAACATGCGGCCGTACCACGACGCCTTACCCTTCTGTTCGAAGCTGCCGGCGTCGGGACCGGTCGTGATCGGCTCGGCGCTCGAAAGCGATTGAGCCTGGTTCGGCTTGTCGGCCGGAAGTGCGGAAAGGTGCGAATCGAACGCGAGCGGCGCCGTCGAGCGGGCACTGCTCGTGCTCAGAGAGTCTGTCTTCTGAGGATTGGCTGCGACATCGCCCGAACCCGGCGCGGCGCAACCCGCCAGCACACCAACTGCCAGCAGGCTTCCGACATGTCGAATAAATCGAGCATTCATAGACGTGTTTACGATAAAAGGAGCGGCCGCGCTGCGCTGGTCGGCGCGCGCATGGCTGCTCGAGGCTTTGCCGTGCAAAGCAGAACGCCGCTCGGTCAAGCGAACGGCGAACTGTGCTCGGATGCGGCGCACTCGTGCCGCAAACGCCCGGTTATTGTTCACGTCTGGCGCAACCTGTCCCCGGCAGCCTGACCAGACCCCACAAGCCGCCATCGAACGTGGCATCACATTCGTGCGCTGAAAAATTCATCTAAGCGCAGGAACGGCGGCGTAGGCCCCATCCGGCGTAACGGCTGCAAAGCCATCTGACAGACGCGCGGCGTCTGGCCGGACAAGACGTGTGCACCCACTGGAGGTGCTTGAGTTGCAATTGCGAGGCTTTTGGCCCCGAACAGCGTACTGACAGCGATTGTAAAAACGCACTAGCGTTTCAACCTTCGCTTATTGACGGCATGGTTGGATCCATGCACAAGTAGTGCCATTATACAAAAAAACAGCGGTTCGTCTCGCCAAACCCAACGATCAGTCATTGATTTTCGCTATGAGCGTAAGAATTGCCGATATTTACGGGTTTTCCAGCGCTCGAACCGTCACCCTTGCGCGCGTTATGGCACCGGTACAATGAACGTTTTTACAGGCCTGCGTGTACCGACGACAGTCATATGAAAGTCATTCTCGTTCCCGTGACGCCCTTCCAGCAAAACTGTTCCATCGTGATCTGCGAGGCGACCAGGCGCGCCGCCATCGTCGACCCGGGCGGCGACATCGAACGCATCATCGCTGAAGTGGAGCGGCAGGGCGTGACCGTCGAAAAGATTCTCCTGACGCATGGTCACCTCGACCATTGCGGTGGCGCGAAGGCGCTCGCCGACCATTACGGCATACAAATAGAAGGACCGCATCGTGAGGATGCGTTCTGGATCGATCAGCTGCCCGCGCAGACTCAGCGCTTCGGCTTTTCGAACGCCGAGGCGTTCACACCCGAACGCTGGCTTGTCGACGGCGACACCGTGCAGTTCGGCAACGAGTCGATGGAAGTCTATTTCTGTCCGGGTCACACGCCGGGCCACGTCGTGTTTTTCAGCCGCGCGCACCAGCTCGCGTTCGTCGGCGATGTGCTGTTCGCCGGCTCCATTGGTCGCACCGATTTTCCGCGCGGCAATCACGCGGAGCTCATCCGTTCGATCCGCGAAAAGCTCTGGCCGCTCGGCGACGACGTCACCTTCGTCCCCGGTCACGGCCCGGCATCGACATTTGGCGAGGAGCGGCGCACCAACCCGTTCGTGCGCGACGGAGTGACAGCGTGAACGCGATTCCCGAAATCTATGTCAGCACCGACGTCGAAGCCGACGGCCCGATTCCCGGCCCGCATTCGATGCTGAGCTTCGCGTCGGCAGCCTTCACGGCCGACAAGCAGCTCATCGGCACCTTCTCCGCGAATCTCGAAACGCTGGAAGGCGCGGCGCCACATCCGGTTCAGGCCGCATGGTGGAAAACGCAGCCCGACGCGTGGGCCGCGTGCCGCAAGGATTTGCAAAAGCCGGAGATCGCACTGCCGGCTTATGTCGAATGGGTGGAGGCGCTGCCGGGCAAGCCGGTGTTCGTCGCGTATCCGGCGGGCTTCGACTTCACCTATATGTTCTGGTACATGATGCGTTTTGCCGAGCGTTGTCCTTTTTCGTGGTCGGCGCTCGACATCAAGACGCTCGCGTTCGCGATGACGGGCCTGCCATACCGCAAGGCGATCAAGCCGCGTCTGCCGAAACATTGGTTCGACGAGTTGCCGCACACGCACGTCGCGCTCGACGACGCGATCGAGCAAGGCGCGCTCTTTTGCAACATGCTTGCGGAGCTGCGGACGTCGCAGGCCGCGCTGGCGCGGATATCGGCCGAATCGAACGAGATCGGCGAAGGTAAAACCGCGCAGTCAGGCCAATGAGTTAGGGAAACTCCCTCAGTGCAGGCGCTTTGCATTGCGTTTCTTTTCCGGCGCCTCTACCATGAGAGTCAAATCGCGACCGAACGGAGGCGCAGTTGACTCTCGATACATTCTCACAAAAAATCCTGCGTCTTCTACAGCTCGACGCACGGCGCTCCGTTCAGGAAATCTCCGACCAGGTCGGCTTGTCGAGCACGCCGTGCTGGCGGCGCATCAAGGACATGGAGCAATCGGGCGTCATTCAGCGCTACACGGCGCTGCTCGACCGCGAGAAGCTCGGCCTGCACGTCTGCGCGCTCGCGCATATCCATCTGACGCGTCACACCGAGGGCGGCGTCGAGCAGTTCGAGCGCGAGATCGCCACCTGCCCGGAAGTGACCGAGTGCTACAGCACGACCGGCGAGTCCGATTACATCCTCAAGATCGTTGCGCCGGATATCAAGGCGTACGACGCGTTCCTGCACGATCGCATCTTCAAGATTCCTGCCGTCGCGCAGGTGCGAACGAGCGTCGTGCTTCGCGAAATCAAGTTCGACACGCAATTGCCGCTCTGAGCGGCGTTCAGCGTGGCGTATCGATCGCGCGCTTCGTCGTCGGCGCGGGCGCGAGATCGAGCGCCTGCGCGATGTTAATTTCACGCGCGCCGATCTTGCGTTTGAGCGCGTCGAGATCGATCGACTTCAGCTTCGCGGCGGTGTCCTCTGCGCCTGGCGCGGGTAGCATGACGTCCACATTGAAGCCGCTGCTCAGATAGTGCAGATTCAAGGTCTCCACTGCCAAACCCTGTCGCGTGAACGCCGCGCGCACAGCGTCGCTGACGGTCGAACGCAACGGGAAATTGCCCGGCAACGGATTGAGTTCATCGAGTTCGGGATCGACATGAATGAGCGCGTCGATGACCCGCGTGTCGGCCAGCATGTTCGCTCGCGCCGATTCGGCGATGTAATGACCTTCCGAAACCGAAATGAGCGGGTCGACGAGAATGTGAGCATCGACGATGGCGAGATCGCCCATTTTGCGCGTCCGGAATTCGTGGACTTCGCGTACGCCGGGCGTGGTCAGCAAAATGGCTCGCAAATCTTCGGTGGTCGCTTGATCGAGTGCCCGATCTGAAAGATCTTGTAATGCGTCCCACGCGAACGTCCATCCCATTTTGCCGATCAGGAAGCCAACAAGCGCGGCGGCGATCGGGTCCAAAATCCGGAATCCCGCCAAACTGCCGATTATCCCGAGTGCGACGACCAGCGAAGAAGCGGCATCCGAGCGCGCATGCCACGCATTTGCGACGAGCATCGCGGAACGCACCCGTTCAGCGGCGCGCAGCATATAGCGAAACAGCGCTTCCTTGGAAACGAGGACGATTATCGCAACCGCCAGCGCGCCGACCTTTACCGGCGGAATATCCTGAAGGTTGACGATACGCGACCCGGCACGCCACAACATTCCGACGCCCACCGCGACCAGTAATCCGCCGAGGAACAATGAAGCCACCGTCTCATAACGGTTATGGCCGTAGTTATGGTCGACGTCCGGGGCAGCGCCCGCGTGCTCATTCGCAATCAGCACGATAAAATCAGACACAATGTCCGCCAGCGAATGAACGCCGTCCGCAATCAGTGCCTGAGAGTGAGCAAGAAAGCCTACGACGAGTTGCGCCGTGGTTAGCACACTATTTAGCGCAATGCTCCGCCAGGTGGTTCTTCGGGCAACCTCCTGTTTTTCCGCGGTGCGCGTCGTCGAAAGCGACATGTAATTGAACTCGAGCGTTTCACCTTCGAATTTTATCAGCGGGTGCGTCTCGGAGCTTCTGGGCGCGTGCGGTATTTTGGTTCAGGATCAGCCGTCGAGGGACCGGCGATACCAATTTATCAGCCTGCGAAATAAAAAAGGCCGCGTCATGTAACGCGGCCTATTTTTCGCATGATTCGGCTCAGAATTTACTTGCCGATCAGGAAGCTGTCCCGATCTTGCCCGGCGATCCACTTCGGCGGCTTGCCGCGGCCCGACCAGGTGCTGCCGCTTTCCGGGTCACGATATTTCGGCGCCACGCCCGAACGGCTACGCGCGGCCTTCGCGCCTTTCGCACTCCGACCGCCAGCCAGTTCCTGAAGCGTGATGCCATAATCCGCCATCTTCTGCTTGATCTCATTAAGCACTTCGGCGTATTCGCGCGACTTGGCTTCTTCAATCTGACGTTCGAGAGACTCGCGTTGTGCGAGGAGTTCCTTGTATGACGGCATGGCAATTCCCTAAGTGGTTTGCTGACTTTGCGAATCAACGCGCTCGCTTTCAGTTATCAGTATCTGTAAAGCCTCGGACTGGGACGCAGATTAACACAGTTCCCATTAACGCGGCATGTGCGTATTGCCACTTAATAAAAAGTTTAGCGACTTTCTTCGTAACATTTGCCGAAAATTCTGAGATTGGAGCGGTTGTTGATCCGATCTAAAACGCGTTGATGAAACGATCCTTCGTTGGCGTCATGGCATCGAATGAAAACAAGGCCAATAAACTCCGCCGGAAAATTTCATGAGATGGCAACTTGCTGCGAATCGTTGAGACATCTGGTCACGCGAAGCGAAATCGGGTCGCAACAAATTCGGATTTATCGCACGGAAAAGTCGCCTTGCCGCTCGAAGCAATCGATAAGCGCAGCCTTCAAATCCTCGTTCGTCAGTTTCGGGTAATCGAATGTAAAACGATTGCGCGTCCCGGTAAGCAGCAAATCGCAGCCGTACCGGTCGACCCCCAATAAACGGAGATTCTCCGGCCGGCCCGTGTAAGCATCAAAATATTCGCAGAGCGACGATTCGTCCGCTGCACAAAGCGGCGGCAGCGAATCGAGTTCTTCGCCGGCGAGCCAGCCCATTGCACCGAATCCGCCGATATACCGCATGCGTTCCACCGACATCACCCAGAAGGAGAAATCGCCGAGTTCCAGATATCGCGCCGCATCCGGGTGATAGCGCAGATATCGCTGCGCGAGTTCCCCGGTTTCTTCCGGCCGCGCCGGCGCGAAGCTGCCGAGCATGGTCAGGCGCTGGCCGTCCAGCACGCCGCCTTCCGCGGCGTGCGCGACCAGAAAACCGGCGCGCGCGTCGGCGTGAAGATTGCGCGTGTGCTCGGCGAGATGGCTGATGAGCAACATCGGCACGTGGCGAGCGGTGGGCGCGAAGGGCAGCGCTGTCGGATAGGGAAAGCCGCGCGGCTCGCGCGAATGCGTGGCGAGCGTGCCTTCGGACACGCGATGCAGCAGATGAAGCGGCGCTTGCGACGGAATGTTCATCCGGTTCTCGTTCGTTGGTCGATCGTCGAACGATGGTAATGCAGCGCGTGCGAGCGTGTCGCCTGGCCGTTCGATAGAATCGAAAGCCTTCGCGTCCGATGGCATCATGTCCGGTCGCTTTCTCGTTTCACGCAATCTCCAAACGGCTTCTCTCGTGTCCGACTCGACTACCGCCTCCGCCGCCTGCGAATCCAATCCGACGCTCGCGCTGCATCGTAGCCTTCCCCACGGCACGCGCGTGCGCGCGCGCTACGCGACGATGGCCGTCTTCTTCATCGCGGGCATGATGTACGCGTCGTGGGGCGTGCACGTGCCGACCGTGCGCGACAAGTTCGCGCTCAGCCCGGGCATGCTCTCGTTCGCGCTGCTCGCCGTCGCCGGCGGTTCGATCTTCGCGATGCTCACGGCCGGACCGTGGATCGCCCGGGCCGGCACGCGCACCGCCTGCCTTGCGGGCGGCATCACGATGATGATCTGCGGCTCGCTGATTCTGGTCACGCCCAATTTCTGGTTGCTGCTGATCGTCCTTGCGATCTTCGGCTTCGGCATGGCGACGCTCGACGTCGCGATGAACGCCGAGGCCAGCGCGGTCGAGCAGGCATTGAGTCGTCCGATCATGTCGTCGCTGCACGGCATGTTCAGCATCGGCGGCATGGCGGGCGCGGCCGTGGGCGGCGCGCTGCTCGCGCACGGACTCTCGCCCGCCGCGCATCTCGCGCTGGCATCGGGCATCAGTCTCGTCGTCCTGCTCGTTTCGATGCCCGCCGTGCTGCCGCACGTTCCTCATCACGACGAGCACGCGAAGGCGTCGTCGTCGAATCGCTGGCGTTCGGGCGCGCTGTGGGCGCTCGGCGGTCTCGCGCTGATTGCGCTGATCGCGGAAGGCGCGATGTACGACTGGGCCACCGTCTATATGCGCGATATCGTCGAGGCCACGCCGTCGGTGTCGAGCGCGGCCTACGCGGCGTTCTCCGGCGGCATGGCAGCCGGCCGCTTCGGCGGCGACGCGGTGCGCGCGCGTTTCGGCGCGCCGCAATTGATCTTCGGCAGCGCGGGTCTCGCGTTCATCGGCATGGTGATGGCGCTCGTGCTGCCGAACACCATCGTCACGATGACCGGCTTCACGCTGATGGGCCTCGGTCTCGCGAACATGATGCCGGTGCTCTTCGCGGCCGCGGCGCGCGTTGAAGGGGTCACGGCGGCCGAAGGACTCGCGCAGGTCGCGGGACTCGCGTACTTCGGCCTGCTGCTCGGGCCGGTGCTGATCGGCGGCGTCGCGCAGATCAGCACGCTGCCGATCGGCCTGTGCGTCGTGGCGGCGTGCTGCCTGGTCATCACCGTAATCGGGCCGCGCATTCTTAAGCGCTGGAAAATATAAAGCGCGCGGGCCTTTCGGCTCCGCGCGCTTCTTGAGACCGAAGTCCCGCGTCGATTACATCTTCACGACGTCGAGCAGCGTCTTCTTGCCGCCCTTGTAGTTGTACAGCGAGATCACGCCGTGCTTCAGGTCGCCCTTCGAATCGAAGGTCGTCTGGCCGATCACGCCCTTGTAGTCCGTGTTCGGCATGGCAGCGACGATCTTGGCCGGATCGGTCGAGTTCGCGCGCTTCATCGCGTCGACGATGATGTACACCGCGTCATACGTGAACGGCGCGTAGATCTGGATCGGCTGGCCGAAGCGCTTCTGGAACTTGTCCGCGAACGCCTTGCCGCCGTCCATCTTTTCGAGCGCCATGCCCGCTTCCGAGCACACGACGTTGTCGGTTGCGTCGCCTGCCAGATCCGACAGCTTCTCGGTACAGACGCCGTCACCCGCGAGAACCTTCGCGCGCAGGCCGAGCTGCTTCGCCTGCTTGGCGAACGGGCCGCCGGTCGCGTCCATGCCGCCGTACATCACGGCGTCCGGGTTTTCGCCCTTGATCTTGGTCAGAATGGCGCGGAAGTCGACAGCCTTGTCGTTGGTCGCGTCATGCGAGATCACCTTCAGGCCGAGCGACTTGGCGGTCTTCTCGAATTCGTTCGCGAGACCCTGGCCGTAAGCGGTCGAATCATCGACGACGGCGACCGTCTTCACCTTCAGTTGCTTCGCCGCGTAGTTGGCGAGCGCCGGGCCTTGCTGCGCATCGGTCGCGACGACGCGATACGTCGTCTTGAAGCCTTGCTGCGTGTAGGTCGGGTTCGTCGCCGACGGGGAAATCTGAACGATGCCCGCGTCGCTGTAAATCTTCGAAGCCGGAATGGACGTACCGGAGTTCAGGTGACCGACAACGCCGACGACCTTGTCATCCACGAGCTTCTGTGCGACCTGAGTAGCCGTACGCGGGTCGGCCGCGTCATCCTGCGCGTCGAGTTCCAGCGTGATCTTCTGGCCGCCGATCGTCAGACCCTTGGCGTTGATCTCTTCGACTGCGAGCCGCGCGCCGTTTTCGTTATCCTTGCCCAGGTGAGCAATGCCGCCGGTCAGCGGAGCGACGTGACCGATCTTGACGACCTGGTCGGCTGCTGCGGACGTTGCCAACGTAGCGAACAGCACGGCTGCAGCGCTGATCGGCAACAGTTTGTGAAGCTTGGTGTTCATGTAAGTCTCCAGTTTCGGTCCCAAAAACAACGTAATCGCCCTGTGCCCCGTCTTTCATCACGATCGCTCAGTCCCGTGGACGACCACGCCGGATGCATCGTCATGCACTTGGCAAGTCCTTCCGGCAGGCCGTTCGTGGCAGCCGCCATCCGCACTGCGCGCAAGTGTAGGGTTGTCAAATTAATTTAGGGAAGTTTTTTAAGATACTGGTGTCACTACCAATTAACGGCTAGTTGTGATGCGCCGCCATTTGTGGTGGTGTTCCCGCGAAGACGCCCTGTACATGCGGGTTTCCGCGACATCGGCGGGCAAAGGTTTGACCGTCATTCAAGTTTGACAGGCGCGCGCCGATAATCCCTGCCCGCCGGCATCATTAGCCTGTTTATTAAGGCTTCTTTCAGCTTGCGTTTAGATCGATGCCTCTAAAAACCGGCCACGCGTCAAACCGCGTGCCAAGCGCGCGCGGGCGTTCAGGGCGACTGAAAGGGAAAGCTGGCAAACTCACCCGGCCAACCTATTTACAAACGCAAGGAGTATCGACGTGACCGTATCCGTGACTTCCCGCTGGATCGACATTCCGGCCGATGGCGACAGCTTCCAGGGCTATCTCGCGCTGCCCAAGACAGGCACCGGACCCGCCGTGATCATCCTGCAGGAGATCTTCGGCGTGAACGCGCACATTCGCAGCGTCGCCGATCAATATGCCGCCGATGGCTATGTCGCGCTCGCGCCCGATGTCTTCTGGCGCACGCAGCCGCGCGTCGAGCTGGGCTACGAAGGCGCGGATCGCGAAAAGGCGATGGAATTGCTGCAAAAGACCAAGCTCGATACCGCAGTCGCCGATGTCGGCGCGACCGGGAAGGCGCTGCGCGCGCTACCCGAGGTGACGGGCAAGATCGCAGCGATCGGTTATTGCTTCGGCGGCCGGCTCGCGTATCTCGCGGCGGCGCAGGGTTCGGTGGATGTGGCGGTGGCCTACTACGGCGGCGGCATCCAGAACGCGCTGGATAAAGCCGATCAAGTGAAGGTTCCGATGCAGTTCCACTACGGCGAACTCGATGCGCACATTCCCGCCGATGCGGTGGACGCCGTGCGTCAGAAATTCGCTGGCCGTGAGAATTCGGAACTCTACGTTTATGCGCAGGCCGATCACGGCTTCAACTGCGGCGATCGCGCGTCGTACAACGCCAAGGCTTCAGCGCTCGCGCACGGACGCACGCTGAGCTTCCTCGGCGAGCACCTGTAATCGACCGCTATGGCGAGCGCGCCCACACGGGGCGCTCGCTATATCAGTGCGGGCAAGCCTTCGACCAGGAGAAATGCCGCGAGCACGCCGAGCAGCGCGCCGAACACACGTAGCGCGTTGTTCTTGAAATGCGTCGCACATGGAATGGCCCCGAGGAAGAGCGCGCCAGCGAGCGCCATCGGGATGATCAGGATGAAGTCGCCGATCGTGAAGTACGTCATAGTGCGTCTCCCATCGTCTTGCTTTCTGGCTTCGAGCGTCGCGCGTTGAAACCTGCATCGACGATTCGAGTATAGGCGTCTCTGTCGAAGACGTCGGCCGATCTTCGTGCGATGAGAAACCTGCCCGATATACGAAAGCCTTGCGTAACAAGGATTTAGAGGCGGATCTTTTTAAGCGGGCGCGGAAAACCCTTAGCTTCGTTCCATTTCAACCGGCTTTCGATTTTCAGAAGAAGGTCGCGCGCTCGCGCCGATTCAGGTAAGCCGCGCCCGCCAGCCCGACGAGCAGCAACGCGCCGATCAGCCCGGCCACGCCCGTCCATCCGAACGCGGTCCAGAAGTGGCCGCCATACGATCCGATCACACTCGACCCGACGTAATAAGCGAGCAGATAAAGCGCCGCCGCCTGCCCTTTGGCCTGCGCGGCGAGACGCCCGACCCAACTGCTCGCGACCGCGTGCCCTGCGAAGAACCCGAACGTCAGACACGCGATCCCGGCGATGATCACCGCCAACGCGCTCGACAACGTCAGCGCAATGCCGAGCATCATCAGTACGAGACTCGCGATCAGCACGCGGCCGCGTCCGAAGGCATCGGCCATCTTGCCGGACCATGGCGACGCGACGACGCCCGTCAGATACACCGTGAAGATCGCGCCAATCTGCGTCTGATTCAACTCAAACGGCGCGCCTAGCAACCGATAACCGACGTAGTTATAGAGCGTGACGAAGCTGCCCATCAGCACGAAGCCGATGAGAAACAGGAACGGCAAACCGCCGTGCCGCAGGTGACCGGCAAGCGAGCGCCGATGATGCGCAAACCCGACGCCGCGCCGGGGCTTGAACCGTCGCGACGGCGGCAAGAGAGAGCGGAACGCGAACGTGGCGAGCAAACCCAGCAGCCCGATGCCGCCGATCGCGACGCGCCAGCCGAAGAGATCCGCGAGGATGCCGCTGATCACCCGCCCGGCCATTCCGCCGATGGCCGTCCCGCCGACATAGAGGCCCATCGCGAGACCGAGGCCTTCCGGATGCACTTCCTCCGCGAGATACGCCATCGCGACGGCGGGCACGCCGCCGAGCGCGAAGCCTTCGAGCGCGCGGACGACGAGCAGCGCGTGCCAGTCGGGCAACACGGCTGCGACGACCGTCAGCACCGACGATGCAAGCAGCGAAAGTGTCATCAAACGATGGCGGCTCCAGCTTTCCGAAACGAATCCCGCGATGAAGATCGCGATCGCGAGCGCCGCCGTGCTCACCGATACCGTGAGCGCGCTGACCGCCGGACTGACGCCGAACGCCTTCGTGAACTCGGGAAGCAGCGGCTGCACGCAATACAGCAGCGAGAACGTCGCATAGCCGGCGAACAGCAGCGCGAGCGATGCACGCCAGTAGGCGCGCGAACCACGTTCGAGATACGGCGCGGCGTCGGCGCTCCGGTCTGCGTTGTGGTCGGCGTTCGGGCGCTGCGGCGCCGGTGATGCGTTCACGAATGAAGTCTCCGCTGAAAAAACATTCGACGATACGCCGATCCTAAGGGTTTTGCCTAATGCGACACACGCATTTCGCCGACGATCACCAGTAATTAGTGCTAGCCGTCTGCGATCGGCAACATAACGACGCGAATGGCGTCGCGCCGACGCGTCGCGATGCGCTAAAGTAAGAGCACAATCGTTCATGAAAGCCGCGCATGTCGCGCTTCCCGCAGCAAAAGACGCGGCGATTGTCTGGTGCACGAGCCGTTAAAAGCCTGTGCTTGGTGAAATATATGACCGGCGTTTCATCCTCAGCCGGCGTTGAAACGGGGATTCATCATGCAAATCGGTTCGATTGTCCGCTCTGTGCATATTGCCGTGCCTCAAGGGGCGCGCGGCATCGTGATGCGCATTCTCGGTGACATGGCGATGGTCGCCTGGTACGCGGGCGAGCCCGGCGTGACCCAGTTGCTCAACACGGAGCCGTTCTTCCTCGAAGACCTGATCGACACGGGCGATGTCGTGCGCCCATCGAACACGGTCGTGCATTGAACGGCGCCGCATCGCATTGATGTAATGATGCCGCCCGCGCGAAGGCCGGGCACAATGCCGGGATGAACTCGATCCATCCCGATTCCCAGGGCGCGCCCGCTGACGACGCGCCGCCCTTCTCCGGCCTCACGCCCGAGCGCGTGCTCGATGCGCTCGACAGCGTGCTGCTTCCCACGGGCACGCGCACCGATGGCCGCCTGCTACCCCTCAACAGCTACGAAAACCGCGTGTATCAGGTGGGCGTCGAAGACGGCGCGCCGGTGGTCGCCAAGTTTTATCGTCCCAAGCGCTGGTCGAATGCGGCCATTCTCGAAGAGCACGCGTTCGTCGCCGAGCTAGTCGCGCGCGAAATTCCGGCAGTTCCGGCACGCGTGCTCGAAGGCGCGACGCTGCACGAATTCGAGGGTTTTCGGTTTTCGATCTTCGAGCGGCGCGGCGGACGCGCGCCCGATCTCGACCGCAGCGATACGCTCGAATGGCTCGGGCGCTTCATCGGGCGTATTCATGCGGTGGGCGGGATCGAGCCTTATCGCGAGCGGCCGACGCTGGATATCGACACTTTCGGCCACGAGCCGCGCGACTTTCTGCTGACGCACGCCTTCGTCCCGAACGATGTGCGCGAAGCCTGGGAAACCGTCGTATCGATGGCGCTGGAAGGCGTCGCGCATTGCTTCGACCGTGCGGGCGACGTGCGGCATTTGCGCGTGCACGGCGACTGTCATCCGAGCAATGTGCTGTGGACCGACGCGGGTCCGCATTTCGTCGATTTCGACGATAGCCGCATGGCCCCGGCGATCCAGGATTTATGGCTACTGCTGCCCGCCGGACGTGCGGACGCATCGCGCGCGCTCACGGATTTGCTCGCCGGCTACGAAGACTTCTGCGAGTTCGATCCGCGCGAGCTGCATCTGGTCGAAGCCTTGCGCACGCTGCGGCTGATCCACTATTCCGCGTGGCTCGCGCGGCGCTGGAACGATCCGGCGTTTCCCGCCGCCTTCCCGTGGTTCAACACGCAGCGCTATTGGGAAGACCGCATCCTCGAATTGCGCGAGCAAGTCGGCGCGATGCAGGAAGGGCCGCTCTGGCCCGTCTGAAATTTTTCGTGACATTCACGAACTGTCAGGCAATCGCAAAGCATTGAAAAGTGCTTTTGCGCATGTAATGATAACAATTCTCATTTGCCCGCCTTTCGTCGATTGCTGCGCGTTCATTCGCGACTAGCGGATCGGGGCGCGGCTTTGCCTGCCAACGCCCGAATTCTGGAGAGACGCGTGAACGCGCCTGAAACCCTCAATCCGCAGCCGCCCACGACGAGCGGCCCGACGCACTATCGTCCGCATGGGCGCCTCATCGACGATGCCGAGCAATTCGTGCGCAAAAACCGCTCGCGCCGCTCGACGTTTTTGAAGTGGCTGCGCAAGGTGCACGGCTGGATCGGTTTGTGGGGCGCGCTGCTCGGCCTGCTGTTCGGGACGACGGGCTTTCTGCTGAATCATCGCGCGCCGCCGCTGCGCATTTCCACCGGCGAGCCGCAGGTTTCGCAGATGCAGATGCCGCTGCCCGCCGACGGCTTCAAGACACCGCGCGACATGGGCGCGTGGCTGAAGAAGGAATTGAAGATCGAAGGCAATCTCGGGCGCACGCGCCGCGAGCCGGCGCATCCGGTCGGCTGGGGCGACAAGACCACGATGCAGCCGGAGCAATGGTCGGTGATGGTCGCATCGCCGGGCGGCAGCGTGATGGCCGAATATTGGGTGGGCAATAACTTCGTGTCGGTGAAACGCACCGAAAACACCTTCCTCGCGATGATGACCAACCTGCACAAGGGCGTGGGGCTCAGCGTGGGCTGGGTGCTGCTCATCGATACGTTCGCGGGCAGCATCATTCTGCTTTCGCTGACGGGTGTGCTGCTGTGGACGGAGTTGAACAAGAAACGCACGGCGGGCGTGGTGATCGTGGCGGCATCGCTGATCGCGGCGATTGTTTGCGGGTTGATGTGATTTCCGGTTACGCGGCGCGCTTTCGCTTCCCCCGGTTATGCCGCGTAAGCCACAAATAAAGCCCGCTCCCCAGCACGACGATCGTCAGCACATCGAACGCCGCCCAGAAAATCTTGAGCGGCATCCCGCCGAAATCGCCGAAATGCAGCGGCTGCGAGCCGAGCAGCACCTTCAGGTACCACGGCAGTTCGCGTGCGTCGGTGAGCGCGCCAGTCGATGCGTCCACGAGCACCGGCCGCAGCATGCGCGTCGTGAGGATGCCGTCGCCGCGCATCCACACCGCATAGTGATGCGGGCTGGCAAAACGCGTCCCCGGAAACGCGACGAACGACGGAATCATGTCCGGCGCGACCTGCCGCGCGGTCTTCACGGCGTCATCGACGGAAGCGCGCACGATCACCGGTGGCTGGCCCCGATACGGCGCGACCATCTGCGCGAGCTGGTCGTTGCGCCACGCTTCGAGCATCAGATCGGCGAGCGTGTTGATCGATCCGGTCGCGCCGACGAGCAACGCCCACGCGAGCGTCAACATGCCGATCGCGTTATGCCAGTCGAGCCAGACGACACGCCGCTTCTTCTTCAGGCGCACGCGCCCTAGACCGACCTTGCGCCAGAACGGCAGATACACGACGACGCCCGACACGATCGCCGCGAGAAACACGACGCCCATCGCGCCGAGAAAGAGCTTGCCGAAGAGCCCGGCGAACATGTCGACGTGCAGCTTCAGCAGAACGAACTTGAGCGATCCCTTGCCCGGCGGCATGCCGAGCGGCCGCGCGGTGCGTGCGTCGACGGTCGTGCTCAACGTATCGTCGGGCGGCGTGTCGGCATGCGGCGCCGTGACGACGATCGGCAAGAGCGGATCGTCCGGCTCCCAGATCATGTATTGCGGCACATGGCCGGGATGCTCCGCGAGCGCGGCGCGCAGCACGGCGTCGTAGCTCGCGCGCGCATTTGCCTGCGATGCGGGCAGCTCGGGCGCTTCGATCGCATCGCCGGTAAGGATGTCGAGCTCGTGGCCGAACACGAGCGGCAGCCCGGTCAGACACAGCAGCAACATGAACGCGGTGCAGACGAGACTCGTCCAGCGATGCACGATCGACCATATGCGCAGCGCGCGCTGGCTCATGTGGCGCTTCGCCGTATGTTCGTCGGCGACGCGCGGCGATGCGGCCGACGCGACAGCGCGCCGGTCGTCGTCGGTCAAAACCTTGCCGGGCATTCGATGAAGACGTTCAACTGAGAGGAAAAGGCTTCGCGTCGGCCGATCCGGCCGAGCAAATGAGAACGATTATTATATAGCCGTGCGATGCGCACTCAGACGCCGCACACCTCGCCTTTCCCCGCGACCTCACGCGCCGCCTTCGCGCCTTCGACCTGAAGCAGTTCGGGCAACGACACGCCGTTCTTCGCCGCCGTCACCTCCGCGAGAATCGACACGGCAATCTCCGGCGGCGTCCTGCTGCCGATATAGATTCCCACCGGCCCATGCAGCCGCGCGAGCTCGGCTTCGCTCAGATCGAACTCCTTCAGCCGCTCGCGACGCGCCGCGTTATTGCGCCGCGAACCGAGCGCGCCGACATAAAACGCGGGCGTCTTCAACGCTTCCATCAGCGCGAGGTCATCGAGTTTGGGATCGTGCGTGAGCGCGATCACCGCGCAGCGCTCGTCGAGCTTCATGTCCATGACGGTGTCGTCGGGCATGGAGCGCACGATCGTCGTGCCCGGCACGTTCCACTCTTCCGTGTATTCCTCGCGCGGATCGCAGACGGTGACCTGATAGTCCAGCCCGACCGCGATGCTGCACAGATAGCGCGACAACTGCCCCGCGCCGATCACCAGCATGCGATAGCGCGGACCGTGAATCGTCAGGAGCCGCTCGTCATCGAAAAGCACGCCGTCAGTGGCTTGCGCGGGTTCGAGGCGCACGCCGCCCGTCGCCATGTCGAGAATGCGCGCGACGAGCCTGCCGCTCTCGACCGTCGCGCAGAGCTCGGCGATGCCGCTCGACATCGTCAAAGGTTCCAGCACGAGCTGGATCGTGCCGCCGCACGGCAGGCCGAAGCGATGCGCTTCTTCCGCGCTGATGCCGTACTTCACGGCCTCCGGCTTCGTCTGCTCGATGCCCCGCTGCCGCACGCGATCGATGAGATCGTCCTCGATACATCCGCCCGACACCGAGCCGACGACGTGACCATCGCCTCGCACAGCGAGCATCGCGCCTTCGGGCCGCGGCGACGAGCCCCACGTCTTCACCACCGTCACGAGCAACACGCGATGCCCCTCTTCGAGCCATCGCGCGCTGTTCTTCAGGACTTCGAGATCCACGCTGTCCATGATTTCTTTCCTTTCTCCTGCCCTTCCTGCACTTCTCCGCCGTTTTCATCGGCGGCGGCTGCATCCTGTGATTCCGGCGCGCCCTGCAACTGCGCGCCGAACCGCTTGAAAAATTCACCCGCAATCTTACGCGCCGCGCCGTCGACGAGCCGGGAGCCGATTTGCGCGAGCTTGCCGCCGACCTGCGCGTTCGCACTGTAGCTGAGCTTCGTCGTGTCGGCCTCGTCGCCGGGTTCGAGGTTCACGGTCGCGCTGCCCTTGCTGAAGCCGGCCGCGCCGCCCTGCCCTTCGAACACGATCGTGTAAGTATGCGGAGCATCGATATTCGTCAGCTCCATTCTGCCCTTGAAGCGCGCCTTCACCGGTCCGACCGCCGCCGTCATCGCGACGTTGTAGGCATTCTCGCCGTCGGCGTCGATGCTGTCGCAGCCCGGAATGCAGGCCTTCAGGATCGACGTGTCGTTGAGCGCTTCCCACGCGCGCGCCTGCGGCACCGGCAACGTGTGTGTTTCTGTCAGTTCCATCGCGGTGCTCCCAGTGGCTTGTGTTGCGACAGGACGGCGAGTTCGCGGCCCACGGCGCCGAGGCTGTCGAGGTTATGGGCCGCGAGCATCGCATCGACGTGCGGCAGGATCGCGCGCACGCCTCGCGCGCGCGGCGTGAAATCGGCGAAGCGCAACAGCGGATTGAGCCACACGAGCCGATGCGCGAAGCGTCTGAGCCGCTGCATCTCGGCGTCGAGCACATCGATGGCTTCGTGATCGAGGCCATCGGTGACGAGCAGCACCGTCGCCCGACCTGCCAGCACGCGGCGCGCCCAGCGTCGATTGAACTCCGCAAGCGTCGCGCCGATGCGCGTGCCGCCTGACCAGTCCGCCACGTTCTGCCCGAGCGCCGCGATGGCGACATCGGGATCGCGTTCGCGCAATGCGCGTGTCGCGTTGGTCAGGCGCGTGCCGAACAGGAATACCTGCAGACGCTCGCGCGACTGCAAAAGCGCATGGCAGAAATAGAGCACGGCGCGCGAGTACGCGCTCATCGATCCGGATATGTCGAGCAGCAGGACGAGCGGCGGCCTGCGCTCGACCGCCGCGCGATATTTCCACACGGTCCAGTCGCCGCCCGAGCGGACGGCATGACGCGCGCTCGCCTTGAGATCGGCGTGCGTGCCGCGCGATGCCGCCTTCAGCCTGCGCGTCGGCTCGGTCGCGAGCGGCATGCGATGCGCGCGGATCTGATGCCGCAGCGTGCGCCATTCGTCGGCGCTGAGCGTATCGAAATCGCGGTGACTCAGCCGTTCCTGCGAACTGAACGTGATGCGTGCGTGCGCCTCTTCCGGCTTCGATTCCGACTTCTGCGCCTTCGATGCTGCGGCGCGCGCCGCCAGCGCATCGGCGAGACGGTTGTTGCGCTTCGGCGGCGGTATGCCGCCCTTCACTTTCGGCAGCAACAGCGCGCGCAGCTTGCCTTCCCAATCGGGATCGCGCCAGAAGAGATCGAATGCGGCGTCGAAGATATCGCGCTCGTCGCTCGCGTGAACGAGCAGGCACGCGAGCGTCGCGCGCACGTCGTCGCGGCGGTTCAGATCGACGAAGCGCAGCGCGTCGAGCGCGTCCACCGCGTGAGCGGGCGACATGCCGAGACCCGCGCCCCGGAGGAGCCTCACGAAATGCACGACGTTGCGGGCGAACGGCTGCATCGTCATGGCGTGGCGGAGAGGCAGTGCGCGAGCGTGTCGGCGTCCATGCGCGCGAGATCGTCCTGATACTTCAGCAGCACGCCGAGCGTGTCCTGCACCGATTGCGGATCGAGCTCCGACACCGACAGCGCCGCGAGCGCGCGGCACCAGTCGATCGTCTCCGCGACGCCCGGCGCCTTGAACAGATCCAGCGTGCGCAACGCGTGCACGAACTCGACGGCGCGCTTCTGCAAAGCCTGCCCCGCTTCCGGCGCGCGCGCCGCGACGATCGCGAGTTCCACGTCCCGCTCGGGATAACCGATCCACTGATAGAGACAGCGGCGCTTCAACGCATCGTGGACTTCGCGCGTGCGGTTCGACGTCATCACGACGAGCGGCGGCCGCGCCGCGCGCACCGTGCCGTACTCCGGAATCGATACCTGAAAGTCCGACAGCAATTCGAGCAGGAAGGCTTCGAACGGCTCGTCGGCGCGATCGATTTCGTCGATCAGCAACACGCGGCGCGCGTCGGGATTCGCGGGATCGGGCAGCAACGCCTGAAGCAAGGGACGCTTCAGCAGAAACTCGCCGCGATACAGCGAATCGTTCGACGGCGTTTCACCCGATGCCTCCGCGAGCCGCAGCGCCATGATCTGCCGCGGATAGTCCCACTCGTAGAGCGCGCTCGCCGTATCGAGGCCTTCGTAACATTGCAGGCGCAACAACGTGGTGCCGCACAGGCCCGCCGCCGCTTTCGCGAGCTCGGTCTTGCCGACGCCCGGCTCGCCTTCGAGAAACAGCGGCCGCTGCATCCTGAACGCGAGAAAGAGCGCCGTCGCGAGCTCGCGGTTCGCGAAGTACTGATGCTCGCGCAAACGCGCGAGCGTATCGTCGATGGAAGCGGGCTCGCCCTGCATCGCGATCAGAAGGACATCGCGCGCTCGATCGCGCGGCCCGCGAGCACCGGAATCAGATGCGCGCGATATTCGGCGCTCGCGTGCATGTCCGAGTTCAGTTCGTCGGGCAGGATCTTGACGCCGCGCGCCGATGCCACCGAAAAGTCCTTCGACAAGGCCGCTTCCAGCTCGGCCGGCCGAAACACCGACGACGCCGCGCCCGTCACGCCGACGCGCACGCCATCCTTGAACTTCGCGACGAACACGCCGACGAGCGCAAAGTGCGATGCCGGGTTGCGAAACTTCTCGTAGCCCGCGCGCTCGGCGAGCGGAAACTCGACGGCCGTGATGAGTTCATCGGGTTCGAGCGCGGTCGTGTACATGTCGATGAAAAAATCGTCCGCGCCGATGCGCCGCCTGTCCGTCACGACGGTCGCGTTGAGCGCGAGCACGGCGGACGGATAGCACGCCGCCGGATCGTCGTTCGCGAGCGAGCCGCCGATCGTGCCGCGCTCGCGCACCTGTCGATCGCCGATACGGCTCGCGAGGTCCGCGAGGCCGGGGAGCGCCTTTTTCACGTCGGCGTTCGACGCGACGTCCGCATGACACACCGCGCCGCCGATGGTGAGTTTGTCGCCATCGAGCGTGACGCTTTTCATCGACGCGATGCGCGTCACGTCGATCAGCGCCGACGGCTGCGCGAGACGCAGGCGCATCGTCGGCAGAAGGCTCTGGCCGCCCGCGAGAAACTTGGCGTCGCCGTCCGCGCCGAGCGCCGCGACCGCCGCTTTCGCTTCGTCGGCCTTTTGATAATCGAATGAATACATGTCGGGCCCCTCAGGCGTTTTGAGCAGCGTTGTGCATCGCGGTCCAGACGCGGTGCGGCGTCGCGGGCATCTGCAAATCCTTCACGCCGACCGGCGCGAGCGCATCGAGAATCGCGTTGATGACCGCCGGCGGCGAGCCGATCGCGCCCGCCTCGCCGCAACCCTTCACGCCGAGCGGGTTATGCGTGCATGGCGTGCCCTTCGCGGTCTCGACGGTGAAGCTCGGCAGATCGATCGCGTGCGGCATTGCGTAGTCCATGAACGAGCCGGAGAGCAACTGGCCGGTGCTGTCGTCGTAGACACAGCGTTCCAGCATCGCCTGGCCGATGCCCTGTCCCAGGCCGCCATGCACCTGTCCTTCGACGATCATCGGGTTGATCACGTTGCCGAAGTCATCGACCGCCGTGAATTTCTGGATGCGCGTTTCGCCCGTGTCCTGATCGACTTCGACTTCGCACACATACGCACCGGACGGATAGGTGAAGTTGGTCGGATCGTAGAACGCGTTTTCGTTGAGGCCCGGCTCCATCGTTTCGAGCGGGAAGTTGTGCGGCACGTAGGCGGCGAGCGATACATCGACGAAGGTCTTCGTGCGATCCGTGCCCGCGACGCTGAATATGCCGTTCTTGAACTCGATGTCCTCCACCGCCGCTTCGAGCAGATGCGCGGCGATCTTCTTCGCCTTCGCTTCGACCTTGTCGAGCGCCTTCATGATCGCCGAGCCGCCGACTGAGATCGAGCGCGAGCCGTACGTGCCCATGCCGAACGGAATGCGGCCGGTATCGCCGTGAATGATCTCGACGTTCTCGATCGAGACGCCGAGCCGGTCCGCGACGACCTGCGCGAAAGTCGTTTCGTGTCCTTGCCCGTGACTATGCGAGCCGGTGAAGACCGTGACCGAGCCGGTCGGATGAACGCGCACCTCGCCCGCTTCGAAGAGCCCTGCACGCGCGCCGAGCGCGCCCGCCACGTTCGACGGCGCGAGCCCGCAAGCCTCGATGTAGCACGAGTAGCCGATGCCGCGCAGCTTGCCGTTCTTCTTCGATTCTTCCTTGCGCGCCGCGAAGCCTTTCACATCGGCGAGTTCGAGCGCGCGATCGAGACACGCGTCGTAATCGCCGGTGTCGTAGGTGAGACCGACCGGCGTCGCGTACGGAAACTCGCGGATGAAGTTGCGGCGGCGCAATTCCACCGGATCGATGTTCAGCTCGCGCGCCGCCGTTTCCACGAGACGTTCGACGACATACGTCGCTTCCGGACGGCCCGCGCCGCGATACGCATCGACGGGCACCGTGTTCGTGAACACGGCTTTGACTTCGGCGTAGATCGCGGGTGTCGTGTACTGACCGGCGAGCAGCGTCGCATAGAGCACGGTCGGAATCGACGATGCGAATGTCGACAGATACGCGCCCATGTTCGCCGTCGTGTGCACGCGCATGCCGATGAACTTGCCGTCCTTGTCCAGCGCGAGCTCGGCCTTGGTCACGTGATCGCGACCATGCGCGTCGGAGAGGAATGCTTCGGAACGCTCGGCGGTCCACTTGATCGGCCGCCCGACCTTCTTCGATGCCCACGTCAGCGCGACATCTTCCGGATACAGGAAAATCTTCGAGCCGAAGCCGCCGCCCACATCCGGCGCGATCACCCGCAATTTCGATTCCGGCAGCTGCAGCACGAACGCCGCCATCAGCAAGCGCTCGACGTGCGGGTTCTGATTCGCGACATAGACCGTATAGCTGTCGTCGTGCCTCGAATAGCTCGCGTTGACGGCGCGCGGCTCGATCGCGTTCGGCACGAGGCGCTGGTTCACGATATCGAGCGTCGTCACGTGCGCGGCCTGCGCGAACGCGGCGTCGGTCTTCGCCTTGTCGCCGTGGCCCCAGTTGTAGCAGACGTTGTTCGGCACGCTGTCGTGCACGAGCGGCCGGCCGGCATCCGATGCGCTTCCGGTATCGACGGTCGCGGGCAGTTCTTCGTAGTCGACTTCGATCAGTTCGAGCGCGTCCTTTGCCTCCTTCACCGATTCCGCGACGACGAGCGCCACCTGATCGCCCACATGCAGCACCTTGTCGTGCGCGATGACGGGATGCGGCGGCTCGTGCATCGGCGAGCCGTCGGTGCTGTGGATGAGCCATCCGCACGGCAGGCCGCCGACGTTCTCGCCCGCCATGTCCTTGCCGGTGAAAATGCCGATCACGCCCGGCGACTTCATCGCGGCATCGATATCGATGTTCTTGATCTTCGCGTGCGCATGCGGCGAGCGCAGGAATACGCCGTAGCTTTGCTGCGGCATGACGACATCGTCGGTGTACTGGCCCGCGCCCGTCAGGAAGCGATAGTCTTCCTTGCGTTTGACGCCGGCGCCGATCAATTTCTGTTGCTCAGGGGCATTCATCGCGGTCTCCTGTTCAAGGCGCGATTCATCGTTTTCGGGAGGGAGTCTGGGTGGCGTCAGGCGCTGGATTTCATCGCCTGCGCGCCCTGGAGAACCGCTTTCACGATGTTGTGATACCCCGTGCAGCGACACAGATTGCCGTCGAGCTGCTCGCGCACGTCTTCCTCGGAAAGATCGGGCGATTGCGTGGCGAGTGCGCACGCGCTCATCACCATGCCGGGCGTACAGAAGCCGCACTGCAAACCGTGACATTCCTTGAAGGCCGCCTGCATCGGATGAAGCTGGCCGTCTTTCGCCATGCCTTCGATGGTTGTCACGCTCATGCCGTCCGCCTGCGCGGCGAGGATGTTGCACGACTTGATCGCGCGGCCATCGAGATGAACGGTGCACGCGCCGCACTGCGCGGTGTCGCAGCCGATATGCGTGCCGGTGAGCCTGAGTTGATCGCGGAGAAACTGGACGAGAAGCAGATGCGGTTCGACGGTGGCGGTCACGGATTTCCCGTTGACCGTCAGGCTGATGCTGAGCGCCATTTTCACTGTCTCCTAGGGGATGACCAGCTTCACGCCACGCACCGCCTACTGCCGCCGTGAGCGTTCAGCCGGATTTGGTGTTATGTGTTTGTGACATCGAGTAAAACACAAATCGGCGGGCGTCGCTATCGGCGCGAACGTCCGTCCCATATTCACGGAAACTCGGCCGCAAAAGCAAAGCGCCGCCTCTCGGGCGGCGCTTTCGCGAGGAACGACGACGCTCAGTGCGTCACGGTTTCACGCTTCTTCTGCGTGGCAGCGGCGGTGGCGGTGCGCGGCGCTTCGAGCGGCGCGCGTCCGAGCACGGAGTGGCGGCGCGAGTACGCGAAGTAGATCGCGAGGCCGATCACCAGCCACACCGCGAACGCGATCCACGTCATCGCCTGAAGATTCGCCATCAGGAACAGGCACGACGCCACGGCAAGAACGGGCACCACCGGCACGCCCGGGCAGCGGAACGCGCGCGGCAGTTCCGGATGCGTGCGGCGCAGGATCAGCACGGCGATGGAGACCATCGAGAACGCGGCGAGCGTGCCGATGTTGATCAGTTCGGCGAGCACGTTGAGCGGCACGAGCGCGCCGATCAGCCCGAAGAAGATGCCGACGATCCATGTCGTGAAGAACGGCGTCGCGAAGCGCGGATGCACCTTCGACAGCCGCGCGGGCAAAAGGCCGTCGCGCGACATCGCGTAGATGACGCGCGTCTGGCCGTAGCTCATCACGAGAATCACGGTGAGCATGCCGAGCACGGCGCCGAGATCGATGAAGCCCGCGACCCAGTTCTGTCCCGCCATTTGAAGCGCGAACGAGACCGGATGCGGATTGTTCGCGAACTGCGCCGCCGGCACGATGCCCGTCACGACCGCCGCGACCGCCACATACAGCACCGCGCACACCGCGAGCGACGAGATGATGCCGATCGGCAGATCGCGCTTCGGATTCTTCACTTCCTCCGCCGCCGACGACACCGAATCGAAGCCGATGAACGCGAAGAACATCACCGCCGCCGCGCCGAACACGCCGGACCAGCCGTGCGGCATGAACGGATGCCAGTTCGCCGGCTTGACATGGAACACGCCCACGGCGATCACGAGCAGCACGACCGTCACCTTGATCGCGACCATGATGTTGTTGATGCGCGTGGATTCCTTCACTCCGACTGACAGCAGCGCGGTGATCGCCATCATCACGAGAAACGCGGGAAGATTGAAGAGCGTCGCATGGCCGGGCAGCGCGCCGGGCGCGGCGGACAGGGCCGTCGGCAGCGAAATGCCGAAGCCCGACAGCAGCGATTGCAGATAGCCCGACCATCCGACCGACACCGCCGACGTCGCGAGCCCGTATTCGAGCATCAGGTCCCAGCCGATGATCCACGCCGCGAGTTCGCCGAGCGTCGCGTACGAATAGGTGTAGATGGAGCCGGCGACGGGAATCGTCGAGGAAAATTCGGCGTACGCGAGGGCGGCGAAACAGCACGCGATCGCCGCGACGATGAACGAAATCATGAGCGCCGGACCGGCTTGCACGGCGCCGGTGCCGGTCAGCACGAAAATCCCCGTGCCGATGATGGCCCCGATCCCGAGAAACGTCAGATCGAGGGCGCCGAGCGTCTTCTTGAGCGACGTGCTGTGCGCGCCGGCCAGCATGTGCTCGATATTTTTCTTGCGGAACAACGACATTGCGATGAGTCTCCTTCTGGCGCGCGCGGGCGCCCGGCTGCGGGAAAACCCGACATTTTATCGGAGACTCGAAGATTGCCCGGTTATCGGGCACGCGACGCAATGTTGCGGTGATTTGCTACAAATTTATCTTGATTAAGATAAAAACTATCCCGCGATCGCCGGGTTCATATCGACGAGACGGTTGCTCATCACATAGAACGTAAGCTCGGCGTTATTGGCGAGCTTCATCTTCTCCAACAACCGCGCGCGATAAACGCTCACCGTTTTAACTGAAAGCGATAAAGCGAGAGCGATATCGGTCAGCCGCTTGCCCGACGCCAGCATGCAAAGCGTCTGATATTCGCGGTCCGACAGCTTTTCGTGCGGAAGACGGTCGGTGTCGAGCGAAACGTAGGTCGCGAGTGCTTCAGCCATTTCCGGGCTCACATACTTGCGGCCCGCCGCGACCTGCTGGATCGCGCTGATCATCAGCGCGGGGTCCGCCGTCTTCGACAAATAACCCGACGCGCCCGCCTTTAGCGCGCGGACCGCGTACTGGTCCTCCCGGTACATCGAGAACATCAGCACGGGCAAACGCGGGTTCTCGCGCTTGAGACGCTTGAGCACGTCGATACCGTTGACGTCCGGCAGCGAGATATCGAGCATCGCGACGTCGAGCGGACGGCGGGCGGCCAGCGCGAGCGCCTGCATGCCGGTTTCGGCCTCGGACACTTCGGATGCAACGCCGCGTTCCAGCAGCAATTGCGCGACGCCGCGGCGCACGATGGCGTGGTCGTCGGCGAGCAGAATTCGGAGCATCGCGGGCGGCCTCAGGCGCTGAACACGTGCAGCGAGCCGAGCGTGAAAAGACCGGGACGCGCCGCGGACCACGGCAGACGCGCGCGCACGCATGCGCCGACCGGCTTCGCCGCCGCGACGCGCAGAGTGCCGCCGAGCGCCTCGCAACGCGCGCGCATCCCGGAGAGCCCGAAGCGCCCGCTCTTGCGCCGTGCGGCCGCGCTGATGCCGACGCCGTCGTCGGTGACGGTGAGCGTCACGCCCTGGCCGTCGAGCGAAACGGTCACGCTCGTGTGCGCGGCCTGCGCGTGACGCGCGACGTTGCCGAGCGCTTCCTGCATCACGCGAAAGAGCGCGAGCGACATGTCGTGCGACATGCGATCCAGCCGCGCATCGTCGGGACAGGAGAAATCGACGGAAATCGCCGTGCGGGCGCCGAAGCTCGCGATCCAGTCGTTAAGCGTGGCGGCGAAGTTCGCGTCAAAGGCCGGCGTCTGCAGCCCTTCGACGATGCGATGGCTCGTCTCGCAGACTTCCGCAAGCGCCGCGCGCGCCTGAAGCAGCGCGTCGCCGAACGCGGCGGGCGCGTCGGCGGGCAAGCGGTGCTCGGCACGCGCAAGCGCGAGACTGGCGACGGTGAGCGCAGCGCCGGTTCCGTCGTGAAAATCCTGTGCAAGCGCCTGACGCGCGCGCTCTTCCGTGACGGCGAGCAGCGCGGCGAGTTCCTGGACGCGGGCGGTGAGGCGCTGAATCTGACGATCGCCCTTGAGCTTGGCGTCGATCAGCGCGGAATACGGAGAGGCAAACGACGCGCCGGAGCGTTCCGGCAACGGTGACGGAACCCCGCGCAGCGGGGCGCGGCGAATCGGGCTCTCATCGAGCGTGATCGTGGCCGACGGATTCATTCACTATCCTCGCGTTGAGCGCAACTGGAGCTACGTCCTCGGCCAACTCACGAGAGGCGTAACTGAATTTACACTCTGTAACATCGATGACGGACTACACGGTCGTGCGCGCCGTCTCAGCGTAAACGGATCATATCTCAAAAATATTATAAATCTATGTCCGACAAGGCTTCGACGGGCGAACTTCATGTCGTTTACCAAGTTCGCTGCATCTAATGCGTAGGAAAAACACTTACTGACGACCGCCAATTTGTAACAAGCTGGATTTGGCGCAGGCGAAAAAAAACCGGAGCGCGAGGCTCCGGTCTTTGCAAAGGTGCTGTCGTATCGACTCAGCCGACGAACGCCTTTTCCACGACATAGTGGCCAGGATGGTTGTTGCTGCCTTCCTGGAAGCCCATCGAGTCGAGCAACTCGCGGGTGTCGCGCAGCATGTGCGGGCTGCCGCAGAGCATCACGCGATCGTTTTCGATCGAGAACGGCTCGAGCGCGAGATCCGCGAACAGCTTCTTCGTCTCGATCAGATCCGTGATGCGGCCGCGGTTCGCGAATTCTTCGCGCGTGACCGTCGGGTAATACACGAGCTTCTCGGAGACGATTTCGCCGATATGCTCGTGCGCCGGAAGGTGCTCGGTGATGAAATCCTTGTACGCGAGTTCATCGACGAAACGGCAGGTGTGCGTCAGCACGATCTTTTCGTAGCGGTCGTAGACGTCCGGATCCTTGATGATCGACATGAACGGCGCGAGGCCAGTGCCGGTCGACAGCAGCCACAGCGTCTTGCCGGGCAGCAGGTTGTCGGCGACGAGCGTGCCCGTCGGCTTCTTGCCGATCAGCACCGAATCGCCCACTTTCAAATGTTGCAGGCGCGAGGTGAGCGGGCCGTCGGGAACCTTGATGCTCAGAAATTCGAGATGCTCTTCATAGTTCGCGCTCGCGAGGCTGTAGGCGCGCAGAAGCGGCTTGCCCTCGACTTCGAGACCCACCATCGTGAACTGGCCGTTCTCAAAGCGGAACGAGCTGTCGCGGGTGCAGGTGAAACTGAAAAGCGTGTCGGTCCAGTGATGGACGCTCAGAACGGTTTGAGAATTAAGGTTGCTCATGGCTTCTTGAACTGTGCTCTAACTGTGCGAAAGCGGTGACGCTCTGACGCTCGCGGCTGATTGCAGCCGATGCCACGCCGGGCCGGCGTCGAACATAAAGGGCGCTACGAGGGCGCTGCGCTGCCCGAACAGGACGATCGAATGGTGAAGTTTGCCGATTTGACCCGAAACCCGAGATTCGAAGACAGCGTTTCACGCCGCGCCATGCGTGAAGATCGCGCAAAAAACCAGACAGCCCGGCGCAATCGGCTATTTTAACCCGATAGTCGTTTCGCGGTCCGAACGTCGTTTCGGCGGCAAAGGCGCGCACGTGCGCCTCGTGGGCGAACGTGCGTGCTGGAGAATGCGCTTTCGGCTGGCTGCACGGACGGCGGCCTGAATTGGCGGCGATCGCAATCGCTGCCGACAAGCCGCCGAGCCCGCATGATAGCAACGGATACGGTCCTATCCCGAAATACCCTTCTGCCGAAAGGCTCGGCGCGTCAGACGCGTTGATCCGTCGAAGGTTTTTCCCACAGGTTGATGCCGCCTTCCTGCGCGTGCTGGTCGATCTCCGCGAGCTCCTCCTTCGTGAACTCGAGGTTCTTCAGCGCGCCGACGTTCTCCGCGACCTGTTCCGGCCGGCTCGCACCGATCAACACCGAGGTCACGCGCCCGCCACGCAGCGCCCACGCGAGCGCCATCTGGGCGAGGCTCTGGCCGCGCTTCTGCGCGAGCTCGTCGAGCTTGCGCACGTGCGCTAGATTTGCGTCACTCAGATGCTCCTGCTTGAGCGAGCCGCCGCCCGGCTTGTTCACGCGCGCGTCCTGCGGCACGCCATTCAGGTATTTGCTCGTCAGCAGACCTTGCGCGAGCGGCGTAAACGCGATGCTGCCGGCACCGACATCGTCGAGCGTATCGAGCAGTTCTTCCTCGATCCACCGATTCAGCATGTTGTACGACGGCTGATGGATCAGGAGCGGCACCTTGTGCTCGGCGAGCAGCTTCGCCATTTCACGCGTCTTCGTCGCCGAATACGACGAGATGCCGACGTAGAGCGCCTTGCCCGAATGCACGGCCGTCGCGAGGGCGCCGGCGGTTTCTTCGAGCGGCGTGTCGGCGTCGAAGCGGTGCGAGTAGAAAATATCGACGTAATCGAGGCCCATGCGCTTCAGGCTCTGGTCGAGGCTCGCGAGCACGTACTTGCGCGAGCCGCCGCCTTGGCCATACGGACCGGGCCACATATCCCAGCCAGCTTTCGACGAAATCAGCAATTCGTCGCGATAAGGCCGAAAGTCGTCCTTGAAAATGCGCCCGAAGTTCGCCTCTGCGCTGCCGTACGGCGGGCCGTAGTTGTTCGCCAGATCGAAATGGGTGACGCCGAGATCGAACGCGGCGCGAAGGATGTCGCGTTGCGTGGAGATCGGCGTGGTATCGCCGAAGTTATGCCACAAACCAAGCGACAACGCGGGCAGTTTCAGCCCGCTCCTACCGCAGGTGCGGTATTGCATCTGCGTATATCGCTCGGACGCTGCTTCGTAGGCCATGACGGATTTCCTCTGCGGATTGCTAATTGATCGGACGGCGACCGACAGGAGACGAGCACGCGCCCGCGCCCTGCCAAGGGCGTCAATGGTAAGCCAATCGGGGCTGAGCGCGCACGGCACGCGCCGCGGCCCCTCAATTCGGCATCGGCCGGATGGTCGGTAAGGGGAACGATCCAACGCGAATCCGGACCAATGCAGATTCTTTTGCAAGGAGCCTCACCCATGGATTCGATCGACCGACTGCGCCCCGCCTACGATTCCTTTACCGCCATCGCCGTGACTTACGGCATCGACATCTTGTTGGCGCTGCTGATTCTCGCGGTGGGATGGTGGATTTCGAACACCGTCGCGAACGCCATGCGTCGCGCGCTCGCCCGCACCAATGTCGACGCCACGCTCACGCCGGTGCTGGCCAGTCTGGCGATGTGGGCGATCCGCGTCGTCGCCATCGTCGCGGCGCTCGGCAAATTCGGCATCGCCGCGGCCAGCATCCTGACCGTGCTCGGCGCCGCCGGCCTCGCCATCGGCCTCGCGCTGCAGGGCACGCTGCAGAATATCGCGGCCGGTCTGATGCTCCTGCTGCTGCGGCCGTTCCGCGTGGGCGATTACATCGAAGGCGTTGGCACGACGGCGGGCACGGTCAACGAGATCGGACTCTTCACGACGCGCCTCACGAAAGCCGACGGCATCGTCATGTTCGTGCCGAACAGCCTCATCTGGGCGAACGCCATCACGAACTACAGCGCGAACGATCGCCGTCGCGTCGTCATCAATTTTCAGGCGCAGCATGGGCTGAAGGTCGAGCACGTGCTCGCGGAATTGCGCAGCCTGATGAGCGAAGATTCGCGCATCGTGCAGGACGGGCCGTCGGCGCCGTGGGTCGCGGTCACCGATTACACGGATACCGGCGTCAAGTACAACCTCGGCGCGTGGACGAACAGGAGCGATCACCAGTACGTGATGGCCGATCTGCTGCGCAAGATCCAGCCCTACACGCGCGAGGAAGCGCAAGCCGCTTGAGCGCAGTGGACGCGCCCGCGCAGACCCGCTAACCTGACGCGCCCTCAAGTTACGAGAACACGATATGACCCGAGCGATTTCCGTTGCGCTGCTTGTCGGCGGCGTCGTGCTGCTGTATTTCGGCGGCCAGTCGTTTCATTCGCTCTCCAACGACGTCGCGCGCTTCTTCACCGGCTCGCCCACGAACAAGACCATCTGGCTGATCGCGGGCGGGATCGTCGCGTCGCTCGCGGGGCTAATCGGCCTCGCGATTCCTTCGAAGCGCTGACCTTAGACCAGCGGCACTTCCGGTTTCGATGCCGAGCGCGTGCCGGGCAGCGCCACGTTGCTCGCGCCGCGATACGTGAACACGAGCGAGAACTTCACCTGATCGGTCAGGTTCTTGCCCGCCGAGTGCAGCGTGTTGCAGTGGAAGAAGACGACATCGCCCGGTTCCAGTTCGGGCGACACCGCCGTGCGGATCAGCGCGGCGTTCTCGGGCAGATCGGAGCGGAAGAACTTGGCTTCGTCGAAACGATCGGACGTGAACGGCAGCTTGTGCGAAGTCGGCACGAACCACAGCGCGCCGTTATCCACCGTTTCGTCGCCGAGCGCGACCCACGCGGACACCAGATCGTCGCGCTCGAACGCCCAGTAGCGCACGTCGCGATGCCAGCCGGTCAGGCTGCCGTACGCCGGGTGCTTCGTCATCATGCAATTGTGATGCGCGCGCGACAGATACGGCGTCTCGCCGAAATACAACTCCATCCATCCACGCACGTCGGGCGATGTCGCGAATTCCGCGAAGAGCGGATGCCGCACGTAGGCGTCCAGAAGACGCCGCACCGTATGGCCGCCCGGCGCGTCCTTCGAATCGGGCGCACCGGGATATTTCAGATCGGCCTCGAACTCCAGCGGCGCGGCAGCGTCGGCGAGCTGCTGACGCGCCACCTCGCGCATCGCGTCGCAACGTTCTTTCGTGACGAGCCCCTTCACGATCACGTAGCCTTTTTCGCGCAACTCGCGCACTTGTTCCTTTTTCGATTTCAATGCGTTTTGATCTGACATTTCAGTTCTTGCCTCCAACGGCTTTCGATTTTATTCATGCCGTCGACGCTATACCTAGAATTGGGGCGAATACGACGATTGTAAATCCGGCAGCGCGCGAAGGCCCGTGCGGCAATGCATCGGCTGATTTTTATCAGCAGGCGCTTCATAAAACGGCAGGGAAAACGCGGACTTACCCGGGTAATAAAGGTCTTGTACATTGGGCGCGTCATTTCGGTGCAACTAAGCAAACGCCGTTGAATCGAAGCCTTGAACGCTAATTTTGAGACGACTATCGTCGAGTTTGCTTCCACGCAACCGACCTTCCGCTGACATGAACCACCGAATCGCTATTGGCCTGACTCGCGTTGCCTCGCGAGCGGCGCGCCCTGCCCGCCGCGGCATGATCCGCGCGTTGCGCCATCACTCCGCACGCACGCAGGTGCTGGCCGAGCAATTGAAAAACGTGCATCCGGTCGACGGCATCCGGTCGTGGTTCCGCGGTTTCTTTTTCAATCTGCGCGTGCGCGCGGCTTCGCGGCGGGTGTCGTTGCGTGCGTTGCTGCGCCGTCCGGTGCAGTTGCGCGCCCCATCGCCCAAACCGAAGGCCGCCGCGCTGACGAGCCGCCGTCCACGTCGCGTGTCGGCGAGCAGCGCCGGCTGGTACGCGTTCGCTGCGCGCTGACGCGCTCAACCGGATTTGGCGTCGTCGAGTGACGGATAGTCGGTGTAGCCTTTTTCGCCGCCGCCGTAGAACGTCGTCTCGTCGGGCGTGTTAAGTGGCGCGTTTGCGGCGAAGCGCTCAACCAGATCCGGATTGGCGATATACGCGCGACCGAAAGCCACGGCATCGGCATCGCCTCGTTCGATGCGCGCGTTCGCTTCCTCCGCCGTGTACTCGCCACAGACGATGATCGCGCCGTCGTAAGCCTTGCGCAGCGCGCGGCGATAGTCTTCCGAAAGCGGCGCGCCGCCGGTCCAGTCGCCTTCCGCCAGATGCAGGTACGCGATGCCGATGCGCTTCAGCTCCTGCGCCAGATACAACGATGAAGCCTCGCCTTCATCGTCCTGCAGATCGAATCCCGTGAAGTTCGGCGAAATGCGAATGCCCACGCGATTCGCGCCCATCACGCCGGCCACCGCCTCCAGCACATCGACGACCAGCCGCACGCGATTTTCGATGCCGCCGCCGTAATCATCCGTGCGCCGGTTGGTGCCCGTCGCCATGAACTGATGCAGCAGATAGCCATTGGCCGCGTGCACCTCGATCATGTCGAAGCCGGCACGTTGCGCACGATGCGCGGCATCGACGAACTGCAACACGATGCCCGGTAGCTCGTCGGTTTCGAGCGCGCGCGGATCGTCGGCGTCGGTCATGGCGAATGAGCCGTCATCGTTTTTCACGAAGACCTGCGTATCGCGCGCGCGGATTGCGGACGGCGCGACAGGCGGCGCGCCGCCTTCCTGAAGCGATCGATGCGACACGCGCCCCACATGCCAGAACTGCGACGCGATGCGTCCGTGCCGCGCGTGAACCGCACCCACGACAGACTTCCATCCGGCTTCCTGCGCATCCGAATAGATGCCCGGCGTCGCGAAATAACCCTGACCTTGCCGCGACACCTGCGTCGCCTCGGTGACGATGAGTCCCGCACTCGCGCGCTGCGCGTAATAGTGCGCGTTCATTTCGGACGGCACGTCGCCGGGCTGCGACGCGCGGTTGCGCGTGAGCGGCGCCATCACGACGCGATTCGGCAGTTGAAGATTGCCGATGGAGACAGGTGAGAGAAGCGTGTCGTACGGCATGGCGGTTCCATCGGCGGCGGTGATATTGCCCGAGGATCACGCAAAAATCGCGCCGCGAAGGCGCAAAAAAACCGGCGAGCGCGATGCTCGCCGGTTCTTGTCCCGCCCGTTCAGCGGATCGCGTTACGCCACGCTCGCGACCGGCTCCGTGCCTGCCGCTTCCGCCAGGATGAGCGCCTTGTCCGCGGCTTCCCACGTGAATTCCGGCTCTTCGCGGCCGAAGTGGCCGTATGCCGCCGTCTTTTCGTAGATCGGGCGCAGCAGATCGAGCATCTGGATGATGCCCTTCGGACGCAGATCGAAGTGCTCCTGGACGAGCTTCGTGATCTCGGCATCCGACACGCGGCCCGTGCCGAACGTATTCACCATCACGGAAGTCGGACGCGCGACGCCGATCGCGTACGACACCTGAATCAGCGCGCGCGACGCGAGCCCAGCCGCGACGATGTTCTTCGCGACATACCGGCCTGCGTAAGCCGCCGAGCGGTCCACCTTCGACGGGTCCTTGCCCGAGAACGCGCCGCCGCCGTGCGGAGCCGCGCCGCCGTAGGTATCGACGATGATCTTGCGGCCCGTCAGACCGCAGTCGCCTTGCGGACCGCCGATGACGAAACGGCCCGTCGGATTCACCAGGAACTTGATGTCGCCCTTGATGAGTTCCTTCGGCAGCGTCGGCTTGATGACTTCCTCGATGACCGCTTCGCGCAACTGCGAGAGATCGATGTCCGGCGAGTGCTGCGTAGAGAGCACGACGGTGTCGATGGAATGCGCCTTGCCGTCGACGTAACGCACGGTGACTTGCGACTTCGCGTCCGGACGCAGCCAGGGCAGACGGCCGTCGCGGCGCAGATCGGCCTGACGCTCGACGAGGCGGTGCGAGAGGTGGATCGGCAGCGGCATCAGTTCGGGCGTTTCGTCGCACGCGTAACCGAACATCAGACCCTGGTCGCCTGCGCCCTGATCGAGGTTGTCGTCGTGCGCCTTGTTCACGCCTTGCGCGATATCCGGCGATTGCTTGTCATACGCGACGAGCACCGCGCAGCCGCGATAGTCGATACCGAAGTCGGTGTTGTCGTAACCGATGCGCTTGATGGTGTCGCGCGCGACCTGGATGTAATCGACATTGGCGCTGGTCGTGATTTCGCCCGCGAGGACGACGAGACCGGTGTTGCAGAGCGTTTCCGCCGCGACGCGCGAATACTTGTCCTGCGACAAGATAGCGTCGAGGATGGCGTCGGAGATTTGATCGGCGACCTTGTCCGGGTGGCCTTCGGAAACGGATTCGGAAGTAAAGAGATAGTCGTTTGACACGCTTCAGACTCCATTTGAGTACGGTTGATATTCACGTAGCCGTCTTCGTTTGGAGTCTGAAGCGGCGACGCTTTAGCGGATGTCTTTCCGGGCCGGCGACTTCGAGAAGTTCCGAAGTCTCCAGCCCGCTTCGCCCCGCAAGTTGTCCATTAACTCGGCGAAGGTTCTATTATACCGGTTTCCCTTGTTTTCACAGAGCCGAACGCTTTTGTCGCTACCCGCCACGCATCAATCATCCGCACGTCGCGGTCGTCCCATCGCTCGCTGGAGCCGCTCATGCTAGGGCGTATCGGCGTGGCGCTCGCCATCGGCTTTCTCAAGTTTCTGGCGCTCATCCCTTACGGCATCACCGCGCGCTTCGGCGACGGCCTCGGCTGGCTGCTCTATCAGATTCCGAGCCGGCGCAAGCGCATCGTCCACACGAATCTGAAGCTGTGCTTTCCGGAGTGGTCCGACGAAAAACGCGAGGACATCGCGCAGAAGCACTTCCGGCACGCGATCCGCAGTTACGTCGAGCGCAGCGTGCAATGGTTCGGCTCGGCGAAAAAACTCGAAAAACTGATCCAGGTGGACAGCGCCGTCGATCTCACCGATCCCGATCTGCCGCCCACGCTCTTTCTCGGCCTGCACTTCGTCGGCATCGAAGCCGGGTCGATCTTTCTGAACTATTCGCTGCATCGGCGATGCGGATCGCTGTATCAGCCTTTTTCGAATCCGCAGATCGAGGAACTCGCGAAGACACAGCGCGCCCGCTTCGGCGCCGACATGGCGAGCCGCGCCGACAGCGCCCGCATCGTGCTGCGCTGGCTGCGCGACCGCAAGCCCGTGATGCTCGGCGCGGACATGGACTACGGCATGCGCAACTCCACGTTCGTGCCGTTCTTCGGCGTCCCGACCTGCACCCTGACGGCCGTCGGCCGGCTCGCCAAGACGGGCAAGGCGCAGGTCGTGCCGTTCATCGGCGAGGTGCTGCCGGACTACAAGGGTTATCGGCTGAAGATCTTCAAGCCGTGGGACAACTATCCGACCGGCGACGACGAAGCCGACGCGCGTCGCATGAACGCGTTCCTGGAAGAGCAGATTCCGCACATGCCCGAGCAGTACTACTGGGTGCACAAGCGCTTCAAGACTCGGCCGCCGGGCGAGCCGAGCTTTTACTGAAGCGGGCGCGGCGCGAAACGCCGCACTTGCGGGTCACATACAATAGCGCCATGAAACTGAAATTCACCAAGATGCAAGGCGCGGGTAACGACTTCGTCGTGCTCGACGGCTACACGCAGGCGCTCGATCTGACCGCGCAGCAAGTGCGCGCGCTCGCGAACCGCCATTTCGGCGTGGGCGCGGATCAGTTGCTGCTCGTCGAAAAGCCGACGATCGACGGCGTCGACTTCAAGTACCGAATCTTCAATTGCGATGGCGGCGAGGTCGAGCACTGCGGCAACGGCGCGCGCTGCTTCGTGAAGTTCGTGCGCGATCGCCGTCTGACCGACGCGTCCACCGTACGCGTGCAGGTGCAAAACGGCATCATCACACTGACGATGCAGGAAAACGGCGAAGTCGTCGTCGACATGAACACGCCGGTGTTCGATCCGCCGCGCGTGCCGTTCGACGCGCAAGGGCTCGAAGGCCGGAAAGAAGGTAACGACACCCTCTGGCCGCTCGACGTGAACGGTGAGACGCGCCTGATCTCCGTCGTATCGATGGGCAATCCGCACGCGGTGCAGATCGTCGACGATGTCGAGGCGTATCCGGTGCTGACCGAAGGCCCGCTCGTCGAACGTCACGCGCGCTTTCCGAAGCGCGTCAACGCGGGCTTCATGCAGATCGTCGATCGCCATTCGGTGAAACTGCGCGTCTACGAGCGCGGCGCGGGCGAAACGCTCGCGTGCGGCACGGGCGCGTGCGCGGCCGTGGCCGCCGGCATCCGCCGCGGCGTGCTCGACACGCCGGTGCGCGTCGAAACGCATGGCGGCACGCTCACGATAAGCTGGAACGGCGCGCGCGACGAATCCGCCGCGCTCTTCATGGCGGGCCCCGCAGCGACCGTTTTCGAGGGTGAAATCGAGCTCGATCGCATCGTCTAACGCACACACGTCACCATGAATCCACGCGAAGTCGCCGACTACCTGCTCGACAACCCCGATTTCTTCGCCGAGCACGCGGAACTGCTCGGCACCATCCGGCTTTCGAATCCGCACGGCAAAGCTGCCGTGTCGCTTCAGGAACGCCAGATGGAAATGCTGCGCGACAAGAACAAGCAACTCGAACGGCGTCTCGCCGAGCTGCTGCGCTACGGCCACGAGAACGACAGCATCTCGACCAAGTTCAACCGCTGGACCGTGCGCGTGATTTCGCAGCGCGATCCGTACGCGTTGCCCGCGACGATCAGCAAGGGCCTGTGCGAAGTCTTCGACGTGCCGCACGCCGCGCTGCGCGTGTGGGATATCGACGAAGCGTATCGGCAGGCGGATTTCGCGCGTCAGGTCGGCGAAGAAGTGCGCATTTTCACGAGCAGTCTCGCTGCACCGTACTGCGGCGCGAACACGGGTTTCGCGGCGGCGCAGTGGCTCGGCGCGGCGAACTCGGCATCGGCGACGGTCCCGCCGAGCGACGGCCCGCCCGACACCGACCGCAAGATCGAATCCGTGTCGCTGATCGCGTTGCGCGATCCGCAAGCCGGACCGGATGCGCCGAGCTTCGGCCTGCTCGTGATGGGCTCGCCCGATCCGCGACGCTTCCACGACGGAATGGCGACGGACTTCCTCACGCACATCGGGGCCTTGGCGAGCGCCGCGCTGTCTCGCTTGCTGCCGTACTGAACATGAACGCCGACGCCGCCGCTGACGCTCCGAAGGAAGTCCCGCTGGACGGCGCGATCGCCGACTATCTCGCGATGCTGGAGCATCAGCGGCATCTGTCCGAGCACACGCTGCGCGGCTACACGCATGAGTTGAGCGAGCTGCGCGCGCTCGCCAAAGGCCGTCCGCTGGAATCGCTGACCACCGCCGATATTCGCGGCGCGGTCGTGCGGGCGCACTCGGGCGGGCTGTCGTCGCGTTCGATCGCGCATCGGCTGTCGGCGTGGCGCGCGTTTTATCGGTGGCTCGCCGAGCGCGTCGAGATGCCCGCGAATCCTGTCGCCACGGTGCGCGCCCCGAAACGCGAAAAGACGCTGCCGAAGGCACTTTCCGTCGATGACGCCATGAGGCTCATGGACGCGCCGCAGGCCGGCACGACCGAAGCGCTGCGCGATCACGCCATTCTCGAACTCTTCTACTCGTCGGGCTTGCGGCTCGCCGAGCTCGTCGGGCTGGACGTGCGTCACGTCGATACCAAGGAGCATACGTCCGAGGGCTGGATCGATCTCGAGAGCGCGGAAGTCACGGTTCTCGGCAAGGGAAAGCGCATGCGCAAGGTGCCCGTCGGCAGCAAGGCGATCGATGCATTGCGCGCGTGGATCGCCGTGCGCGGCGAGTTCGTCAAGCTCGATCCGCACGCGCTCTTTGTCTCGGTGCGCGGCAATCGCATGTCGCCCGGCGTGGTGCGCGAGCGCGTGAAGCGGCTCGCGTTGCAGGCCGGTATTCCGTCGAACGTGCATCCGCACGTGCTGCGGCATTCCTTCGCCACGCATGTCCTGCAATCGAGCGGCGATCTGCGCGCGGTGCAGGAACTGCTCGGCCACGCGAGCATCACGGCCACGCAGATTTATACGTCGCTCGATTTTCAGCATCTCGCCCGCGTCTACGATGCGGCGCACCCGCGCGCAAAGAAGCGCGATTGATCCCGACAGCGCCCCGCGCGCTGCACTTGTCACTGCAATGAACACCATCACGCTCAAACCGGCGAAGGACAGATCGCTCGTCCGCCGCCATCCGTGGATCTACGCGAACGCCATCGCGCGCATCGACGGCAATCCCGCGCCTGGCGCCACGGTCACCGTGCGCGCCGCCGACGGGCGCTTTCTCGCGCGCGCGTCGTACAGCCCGCACTCGCAGATTCGCGCGCGCGTCTGGACGTTCGACGAAAGCGAGCCTGTCGATCACGCGTTCTTCAAGCGCCGCGTGCAACGCGCCGTCGGGCATCGCGAGACGATGGTGAAGGACACTGGGGCCACGCGCCTCGTCTTCGGCGAAGCGGACGGTTTGCCGGGATTGATCGTCGATTACTACGTCGCGGACGTCGGTTCGCACGCGCAGCTCGTCTGCCAGTTCATGGCGACGGGCGTCGAGTCGTGGAAGGAAGCGATCGTGCAGGCGCTGATCGCGGCAACCGGCTGCCCGAATGTCTACGAGCGCTCGGACGTGTCGATCCGCCAGAAGGAAGGCCTCGAGCAGACGACCGGTGTGCTCGCCGGCGACGCGCCGCCCGAGACGCTCATCACGAACGAATGCGGCGTGCGCCATCACGTCGACGTGCGTAACGGCCACAAGACGGGCTTCTATGTCGATCAGCGCGACAACCGCGTGCTCGTCGCGCAGAACGCGCAAGGCCGCGAAGTGCTGAACTGCTTCTGCTATACCGGCGGCTTTTCGCTTGCCGCGCTGAAAGGCGGAGCGACGCGCGTGGTTTCCGTCGACTCGTCCGGAGAAGCGCTCGCGCTCGCGCGCGCAAACGTCACGGCGAACGGCTTCGACGCGGAAAAAGCCGAATGGCTCGACGCCGACGCGTTCAAGACGCTGCGCCGTCTCTACGACGAAGGCCAGCGCTTCGACCTGATCGTGCTCGATCCGCCGAAGTTCGCGCCGTCGAAGGAAACCGTCGATCGCGCCGCGCGCGCGTACAAGGACATCAACCTGAGCGGCTTCAAGTTGCTGCGTCCGGGCGGGCTGCTCTTCACGTATTCATGCTCCGGCGCGATCGATGCGGATCTGTTCCAGAAGATCGTCGCGGGCGCGGCCGCCGACGCGCGCGTCGATGCGCGGATCCTGAAGCGGCTGGGCGCGGGCGTCGATCATCCGCTGCTGACGGCGTTTCCGGAAGGCGAATACCTGAAAGGGCTGCTGTTGCAAATCGCCTGATCGGCCTAATCTGCGCGCGATGCACTGACGCGCGGAGCACGGAAGCGTCGGCTTGACAAATATGTTTCAATAGCCGATTCAGTGCGATCTACGTATTACAGACAAGGACACAGGCGACACCATGATCCCCGTAACCATCCTGACCGGCTTTCTGGGCAGCGGCAAAACCACGCTGCTCAAACGCATCCTGAACGAGCAGCACGGCATGAAGATCGCCGTGATCGAGAACGAATTCGGCGAAGAGAATATCGACAACGAAATTCTCGTGCAGGAAACGAACGAGCAGATCATCCAGATGAGCAACGGCTGCATCTGCTGCACGATTCGCGGCGATTTGGCGCGCGCGCTCGAAGATCTCGCCAACCGCAAGAAGGCGGGCACGCTCGATTTCGACCGCGTCGTGATCGAGACCACCGGCCTCGCGAATCCGGGTCCGGTCGCGCAGACGTTCTTCATGGACAACACCGTCGCCGACGAATTCCTGCTCGACGCGATCATCACGCTCGTCGACGCGAAGCACGCGAATTCGCAGCTCGATCAGCACGAAGTCGTGCAGCGTCAGGTCGGTTTCGCAGATCGCCTGTTCGTCACGAAGTCCGATCTCGTGTCGGCGGACGAACTCGACGCGCTGAAGCATCGCCTGCTGCACATGAACCCGCGCGCGGCGATCAAGGTCGTGAATTTCGGCGACGCAGATATCAAGGAAATCTTCGATTTGCGTGGCTTTAATCTGAACTCGAAGCTCGAAATCGATCCGGACTTCCTCGCGGAAGACGATCACGATCACGATCACGCGCACGACCATGCGCATGACGACGATCACGATCATTCGACCTGCGGCCACGATCACAGCCACGATCACGAACACGGGCATCATCATCACCATCACGCGCACCACGACGACAAGATCAAGTCGTTCGTGTACCGCAGCGACAAGCCCTTCGATCCGAACCGCCTCGAAGACTTCCTCGGCGGCATTCTGCAGATTTATGGCGAGCGCCTGCTGCGCTACAAGGGCGTGCTGTTTATGAAGGGCGTCGATCGCAAGGTCGTGTTCCAGGGCGTGCATCAGATGATGGGCAGCGACCTCGCCGGCAAGTGGATGCCGATCGAGAAGAAGAACAGCAAGATGGTGTTCATCGGCATCGAGCTGCCGCAGGATCTGATCACCGACGGCCTCGACGCCTGTCTCGTGAAGTAATCCGGCACGTATCTCGCTTGGATCGTGCAATTCGCGCGGGGCGAAAAACGGGCATCGAAATAAAACGCCGCACGCGAATGCCTCGCGTGCGGCGTTTTTCACGATTGACTTTCGATGCGCGTATGTAGTCGTGCCCACGAACCGACATCGCTTTTTGCACGTCCAGGCGTTATATTTTTGAAATTCCGTCGCGAATTGACAGGGTTTTCCTCGTTATCGTCGGAATTTGCGGTTCAGTTACAATACAGCCCCACTGGAGAAGGGCAGTTTCGCCGGATGTGCGTCTATCAAACGCTCGCTCGGCGGAAGTCAGGAGAAGGGATGTCCCGTCGGGACGATGCCTCGATTTGCCGGGGGAAGGCAAATCAAGACAAAGCACCGGGGCCGGAAATCCCGGGCCATGCGAATGCGCCCGGACATCCGGAGCATCATCCAAGATCGGTTTCCAGAGGAGTTCGGCCCCGCATCGGCGCATCGCGCAGCCCAAGCGCACTGATGCGCTGCATGCGGGCAACGCAAGTGCGGGCGTTGCGAAGACATCGCCTTACATTGAAGAAGCAAGCAGATGACAACGAAACTCTTGACCGAAGCCGAAATCCTGAAGATGAGCGAGAAGGACTACATGAACGAGGATCAACTCGCCTTCTTCAAAAACCGGCTCGAGCAGTTACAAGCGGACATTCTGAAGAATGCCGGCCAAACGACCGAAAATCTGCGGGAAACGGTGATCGTGCCGGACCCGGCGGATCGCGCGACCATCGAGGAAGAACATGCACTGGAACTGCGCACGCGTGATCGCGAACGCAAGCTTCTGAAGAAGGTGCAGCAGTCGCTCGCGCGCATCGATTCGGGCGATTACGGCTGGTGCGAAGAGACCGGCGAACCGATCGGCATTCCGCGCCTGCTCGCGCGTCCGACGGCTACCCTCTCGCTCGAAGCTCAGGAACGCCGCGAACTGCGCCAGAAGCTTTTCGGCGACTGAAATCGCCGCTGGCAGGCGAGCGTCGCGGGACCGGCCCGCCACGGGGGAGACGCCGCCGCAAAAAGCTGCACACAAGCATTCGCATCAGGAAAAGGGCACCCATCGATCGGGTGCCCTTTTTTGCTTTCCGACAGGTAAAAACGGCGAGCGCCCGCACCGTATGTCTTGATAAATCTCGCGCCGCCCTAAAATGCTTTCGACGCGCCCCGCAAAAGCATCATCGCGACGGGCGCGCGCGCGGCGCCTTCCGCCCGAGGCCTCGAGCCTGGACGGAACCCCGCGCCGTGCACTCCATCGAATTCTCGACTGCGCGGCGGCCGGTCGCTCGACGACGAAACCGCCCCGCGTCCTTCTGGTTTTCACAAGGAACGCACATGGAACAATTTCACGGCACGACCATCGTCTCCGTGCGCCGCGACGGAAAGGTCGCGCTGGGCGGCGATGGTCAGGTGACGCTCGGCAACATCGTCATGAAAGGGGGCGCGAAGAAAGTGCGCCGCATCTATGGCGGCAAGGTGCTGGTCGGCTTCGCCGGCGGCACCGCCGACGCGTTCTCGCTGCTCGATCGATTCGAAGCGAAGCTCGAAAAACATCAGGGCAATCTGACGCGCGCCGCCGTCGAACTGGCGAAGGACTGGCGCACCGACCGCATGCTGCGCCGGCTCGAAGCGATGCTGATCACCGCCGACAAGGACACGACGCTCGTCATCACCGGCAATGGCGACGTGCTCGATCCCGAACACGGCATCGCCGCGATCGGCTCGGGCGGCGCGTACGCGCAAGCCGCGGCGCAGGCGCTGGTCGAGAATACGGATCTCGCGCCGCGCGAAGTCGTCGAAAAGGCGCTCACCATCGCCGGCGACATGTGCATCTACACCAACCACAACCGCGTCATCGAGACGATCGAATAAAGGACCCAAGCGATGACCACCATGACTCCCTCCGAAATCGTCTCCGAACTCGACAAGCACATCATCGGCCAAGGACGCGCGAAGAAGGCGGTTGCCGTCGCGTTGCGCAACCGCTGGCGCCGCCAGCAGGTTGCCGAGCCGCTGCGCCAGGAAATCACGCCGAAGAACATCCTGATGATCGGGCCGACGGGCGTCGGCAAGACCGAGATCGCGCGCCGTCTCGCCAAGCTCGCGGATGCGCCGTTCATCAAGATCGAAGCGACCAAGTTCACCGAAGTGGGCTACGTCGGGCGCGATGTGGACAGCATCGTGCGCGATCTGATCGAGATTTCCGTCAAGCAGACGCGTGAATCCGAGATGAAGAAGGTGCGCACCAAGGCGGAAGATCGCGCCGAAGACCGCATCCTCGACATCCTGTTGCCGAGCGCGCGTCCGGTCGGCTTCGGCGCGGCCGAGTCGTCGAGCAGCGAGGGCGACAACGCCACGCGTCAGACTTTCCGCAAGCGCCTGCGCGAAGGCGCGCTCGATGACAAGGAAATCGAGCTCGATGTGGAAATGCCGCAAGTCGGCATGGACATCATGGGGCCGCCGGGCATGGAAGACATGACCGAGCAGATCCGCTCGATGTTCGCGAACATCGGCGGCGGCAAGAAGACGCGGCGCAAGGTGAAGGTGAAGGAAGCGCTCAAGCTCCTCACGGATGAAGAAGCCGGCAAGATGCTCAACGACGAAGAGGTCAAGAGCAAAGCGGTGCAGAACGTCGAGCAGAACGGCATCGTGTTCCTCGATGAAATCGACAAGATCGCGTCGCGCAGCGAGGCGGGCGGCGCCGAGGTGTCGCGCGCGGGCGTGCAGCGCGATCTGCTGCCGCTCGTCGAAGGCACGACCATCAACACGAAGTACGGGATGATCAAGACGGATCACATCCTGTTCATCGCGAGCGGTGCGTTCCATCTGGCCAAGCCGAGCGATCTGATTCCCGAGCTGCAAGGGCGTTTCCCGATTCGCGTCGAACTGGATTCGCTCTCCGTCGGGGACTTCGAGTCGATTCTGAATTCGACCGACGCGAGCCTCGTCAAGCAGTACAAGGCGCTGCTCGCGACCGAAGACGTCGAACTCGATTTCACCGACGAAGGCATCCGGCGTCTCGCGGAGATTGCGTACTCGGTGAACGAAAAGACCGAGAACATCGGCGCGCGGCGGCTTTATACCGTCATCGAAAAGCTGCTGGAGGAAGTTTCGTTCGCGGCGGGCAATCATGCAGGCCAGCCGGTGCGGATCGACGCGGCTTACGTGGACCGCGCGCTCGGCGATGTGGCGCAGGACGAGGACTTGTCCCGCTACGTGCTGTAACGGCGGCGGCGTTGTCCAGGAAAGAGCCGGGCTGAAGCGCCCGGTTTTTTTCGTCTGATGCAAATGCAACGGACGAAAAAAAGCCCGCCTAGTTGGCGGGCTGAATCCATATCAGGAGGAGACATGGAGGAGACATGGAGGAGACAGTTCCAATAATACACAGGCACTTGATGCGACGCAATAGAAATTTCGGTAAAAACCCCTATAGCTTCCATTTGTGGTATCTGCGCGTCATTTTCCGGATTCCGCCCGCCGATGACAGAGCAAGAAACGGCGCGTAACCTCATCTGCACGGCTCTACAGTGGTCCCGTACCCAAGAGCCACGAGGTCGTCATGAAAACCGTATCAGATTCTTTTTTTTCGTCCGACGAATGCCGCTGGCAGGCGGTCGTCGAGCGGGACGAGCGCGCCGACGGCGCCTTCTTCTTCGCCGTGCGCACGACCGGCGTGTTTTGCCGGCCGTCGTGCGCGTCGCGGGCGCCGCGTCGCGAGAATGTCGAGTTCTTCCCGACTACCGACGCAGCCGAAGCAGCCGGATACCGCGCGTGCAAGCGCTGCCAGCCGACCAGCCTGCCGCGCGAACTGGCGATCGTCGAGCGCGCGTGCAAGGTGCTCGACGCCGATCCGCAACAGCGCGTGACACTCGCGCAACTGAGCGACGCCGTGCACGTGAGCCCGTTCCATCTCCAGCGCCTGTTTTCGCGGATCGTCGGCATTTCGCCGCGGCAGTATCAGGCGGCGCAACGCGCGGGCGTGCTGCGCGACGCGTTGCAGCGCGGCCGCGACGTCACGCGCGCGACGCACGACGCCGGCTTCGGTTCGCCATCGCGCATGTATGAAGCCGTGCCGACCGAACTGGGGATGACGCCGTCGGCGTACAAGCGCAAGGGCGCGGGACTGACCGTGCGCTACGCGACCGCCACGACGCCGCTCGGCACGGTGCTCGTCGCCGCCACCGACAAGGGCGTCTGCAAGATCGCATTCGGCGACGATGCGAACACGCTCGCCGAACAGCTCGCCGCCGACTTTGCGCAGGCCGAGCGCGTCGAGGATGCCGCGAAGATGGAGCCGTTCATCGCGCAGATTCGCGCTTATCTGCAAGGCACGCGCGAGCGTTTCGACTTGCCGCTCGACATCGGCGCGACCGCGTTTCAGCGGCGCGTGTGGGACGCGCTGCGCTCCATCCCGTACGGGCAGACGCGCAGCTACAGCGATATCGCCGAATCGCTCGGTTCGCCGCGCGCGGTGCGGGCGGTGGCGAATGCGTGCGGGTCGAATCCGGTGGCGCTCGCGATTCCGTGCCATCGCGTGATCGGCAAGGACGGCGCGATCTCGGGCTATCGCTGGGGCAAGCCGCGCAAGGAAGCGTTGCTCGAAACCGAGCGCACTCGCAACGAAACCAACAAGGTCGCATGAAGCACGGGCGCTCGCCGTCGGCATGACGCGCGAGCGCTTCGATTTCTCTCGCGAACCGGCTCCGGAACGCACTCCGCGAAACGCCCGAAAACCCCGCAATCCCTTGCCTGGTCTGGGTTCAAGCACGCCTGACACCGAGATGTTAAAGTGCCCGCTACCCTAAAAATACGACCGGGCGAATGCCGCTCGCGCTCGCGCTCCTCGCAGATTGCTTCAATGACAAACAAGAATTCCGCTCACTCCAAGGCCGGTGCTTATGAGCGCAGGCTTGCCGCGCTCGCGTCCGGCCCGCATGCCGATGCGTTGCGCCAAGGCTTGCGCGGCATCGAGAAGGAAAGCCTGCGCGTGACGCCGCAAGGCAAGCTCGCGATGACGCCGCATCCGCGTGCGTTCGGCTCGGCGCTGACGCATCCGCTCATCACGACCGATTACTCCGAAGCGCTGGTCGAGCTCATCACGCCTGCCGAATCCGATATCTCGATCACGCTCGATCGCCTCGACGCGCTGCATCGCTTCGCCTACGCGCACATGGGCGACGAGCTGCTGTGGAACGACTCGATGCCCAACTCGCTGCCGCCCGAGGACGAGATTCCGTTCGGCTATTACGGCACGTCGAATATCGGCAGGCTAAAGACCGTCTACCGGCGCGGGCTCGCGCTGCGCTATGGCCGCACGATGCAATGCATCGCGGGCATTCACTACAACTATTCGCTCAACGAAAATGTGTGGCGCGCGTGGCAGGCGCTCGACAAGTCGAGCACGCTGTCCGCGAAAGATTTCCAGTCCGAACGGTATTTCGCGCTGATCCGCAATTTCCGCCGCACGAACTGGCTGTTGATGTATCTGTTCGGCGCGTCGCCGGCGCTGAACAAGCGCTTCGTCGAAGGCAAGACCCATCATCTCGAACAATTCGATGCCGACACATTCCATCTGCCGCACGCGACCAGCCTGCGCATGAGCGATCTCGGCTATGCGAACAATCCCGCGCAGGCGGATCTGCTGCCGAGCTACGACAACCTCGACGCCTATCTCGACGTGCTCGCCAAAGCCGTGAGTCAGCCGTATGCGCCGTACGAAGCCATCGGCACGCGGCGCGACGGCGAATGGGTGCAGATCAACGCGAACGTCCTGCAGATCGAAAACGAGTTCTACTCGACGATCCGCCCGAAGCGCGTCGCGCATTCGGGCGAACGTCCGCTGCACGCGTTGGCGGAGCGCGGCGTGCAATACATCGAAGTGCGTTGCCTCGACATCGATCCATTCGTGCCGACCGGCATCTCGCTCGAAACCGCCCGCTTTCTCGACGCCTATCTCCTCTACTGCGCGCTGGAGGACAGCCCGTTGCTGCCGTTCGACGCGAACATCGAGGCGAACGGCAATTTCAGCACGGTGGCGAAGGAAGGACGCAAGCCCGGCCTCACGCTGCAACGCGACGGCGCGAACGTGCCGATGCAGCTATGGGCCGAAGAGCTGTTCGACGCGATCGAACCCGTCGCGAAGACACTCGACGCGCTCAACGGCAATGACGAGCACACGCGCGCGCTCGTTGCACTGCGGCCGCGCATCGCCGATGCATCGCTCACGCCGTCCGCCCGCGTGCTGCAGACGATGCGCGACAAGCAGCAGACCTTCGACGAGTTCGCGCTCGAACTCAGCGCGCGTCACGCGGAAGGTTTTCGCGCGCGCCCGCTTTCCGTCGATGAAGAACGAGCGATGGAAGAATTGGCGGCGAAATCGCTGGTAGAACAGACGGTGGTGGAAAGCAGCGACATCGAATCTTTCGATGCATTCATCGCGGCATATCAGGTCTACACGCTGAATCCCGCGAGCGCGTGATCGCTCTTTGCTGAACCCAGCAGGTTTTTCCGGGCCGCCGCCTTTGCCCGCCGGCAATGCTTACCGGCTTATGCAACAGAGGGAAACGCGTCACAACGTCATCCGGTTTGGCGGGGCAAAATATGGCCGACTTTTCGACGATCGAGGGAGCAATGAAAAAGAAGTTCTTCGGCGCGCTCGCGCTGGGGGCGACGTCGCTCGCGCTCCTGGGCGGCTGCGCGGTGCAGGATCAGGTCAGCAGCACCGTCATGGAACAGGCTACCCAACCGCTCACTTGCATGAGCAAGGCCGAATGCGACGCGTGGTGGGCGCGCGCGCAAGTCTGGGTCACGAATCATTCGGAGTACAAGCTGCAGACCGTGACGGATTCGATCATTCAGACCGCCGGACCGTCGAGCGGCAAACGTGCGCTCGCGTATCAGATCACCAAGACGCCGACCAACGAAGGCACCGCGACCATCGGTTTCGCCGCGCATTGCGACAATCCGCTCGGTTGCCAGCCGAATCCGTGGGAAGCGGGCGCCGACTTCAAGCAGTTCATCCGAAACGGTCCGGGGCTGCGGAAATCGGCGACGCCGCAGGCAGGCGCAATGCCGCCCGCCGCGCCCGGCGGAGTACAGGTCATCCCGCTGGACGAGCCGGGCCAGTCGGCGACGCCGCTCACGCCTCAGTAACTGAGTAATCTAGTGTCCCATCGAGGCTGACGCGCCCTTCTTCGGCCGCGTCAGCCAGACCATCGCGGCCAGCACCAGAAACGCATAGAACGAAATGCGGAAAAAGTCGTTGGTCGACATCATGTACGCCTGCGCCGACACCACGCGATCCAGTTGCGCCGCCAGCGCCTGTCCCGACAAACCGAGTCCCGAAAGCAGATCCGAGTATGCCGTCGTGCCCGCCGAATACGGCGTGACCGACTCGGTGAGCCGCGCGTGATGGCGGATCATGTCGTTTTCCCAGAAGGTCGTGCTGACCGCCGTGCCGATCGCGCCCGACAAGGTCCGCAGAAAGTTCGACAAACCCGCCGCTCCCGCTAGCCGCTCGTCGGAGACGCTGGACAGCGTGATCGTCGTCATCGGCACGAAAAAGCACGCGACGCCGATGCCCTGAATCAGGCGCGGATAGATGATCTGATGGAACGGCGTGTCGAGTGTGAAGGTCGAGTTCCAGTGCGACACGAACGCGAACGTGAGAAACGCAAAACTCGCGACCACGCGCAGATTCATTCGATGCATGTTCTGCCCGATCATCGGCGACAGCACCAGCGCGAGAATGCCGACCGGCGCGGTGGCGAGGCCCGCGAGCCACGGCGTGTAGCCGAGCACCGTCTGCAGCCACAGCGGCAACACCACGACCGAGCCGAAGAACGCAAGAAAGCCGAGCGACGTGATGAGCACGCCCATCGCGAAATTGCGGTCGCGGAACAGCGAAAGGTCGATGACCGGCTCCTTCTCGGTCAGCTCCCACGCGAACATGAATGCGAGCGACACCGCCGACACGATCGCCAGCGTCACGATGAAGCTGGAACTGAACCAGTCGCGGTCCTTGCCGAGGTCGAGCATCATCTGAAGACTCGCGACGCCGATCACGAGCAGCGCGAGCCCGACGCCGTCGATGCGCTGCTTCGTCGTCTTCGTCTCGTGGCCGCGCAGCAGGAAGTACGCGATCGCCGCCGAAAACACGCCGATCGGCACGTTGATATAGAAAATCCACGGCCAGGTGTAGTTATCGGTGATGTAACCGCCCATCACCGGGCCGAAGATCGGCGCGACAATCACGGTCATCGCCCAGAGACCGAGCGCGAGGCCGCGCTTTTCCGGCGGATAGCTGCGCATGAGGATGGTTTGCGACAGCGGGACCATCGGACCGGAGACGAGGCCTTGCAGCAGCCGGAACGCGATCAGCGATTCGAAGTTGTGCGCGAGGCCGCACAGCGCGGACGCGATCGAAAACAGCAGCACGGAAATGGTGAACAGCTTCACTTCGCCGACGCGCCGCGCGAGCCAGCCGGTCAGTGGCACCGCGATCGCGGACGCGACGGAGTACGACGAGATCACCCACGTGCCTTCGCTCGTCGCCACGCCGAGGTTCCCGGAGATGGTCGGCACCGCGACGTTCGCGATCGACGTGTCGAGCACCTCCATGAAGGTGCCGAGCGCGAGGCCCATCGTCAACAGGGCGAGGATGCCGCCTTTGAGCGGCATGGGCGCGGGCGGCGCGGCGGGCGTGCTGGTCGCGGATGTGGACATCGTTGGTTCTCCGGCGCGTGGACGGCGTTCAAAGCGCGCATCGCATGCAAACTTTTCTTGTCGCGGCATTCTCTGCCCAGACAGTGAAATCTGCGCAAGAAAATGCCGTTTTCGTCGGATTAATCAGGGTAATGCTTCATCGAACGAGCATGGCGCGCAATCTCCCGCCGGCGTATTGCCGATGATGCGCACGAGCATCGCGATCAAAAGATCCAGCTCCGCGCGGCTGAAACCGCGCAACTGCTCGTTGAGCACCGCCGCGCCGATGACAGGCAAACGCCCCGCCGCGTCGCGCCCGCGCTCCGTCAGACTGAGCTCGACGATCCTTCGGTCCGCCTCGCTGCGCGCACGGCTCACGAAGCCCTTCTTTTCGAGCCTGTCGAGCATACGCGTCATCGAGCCGCTGTCGTAAGACATTTCCCGCGACAGTTCGAGCGGCGTGCGCGCCCGCCCGGACGCCAGCAGCAGCATCACGCCGATTTGCGGCGATGTGAGGTCGAGCGGCTTCAGCGCCTGATCGGTGCGCATGACGAGCACGTTGCGCGCCTTGGCGAGGTAATAGCCGAGGCTCGTTTCGAGTTGAATCGTTGCTGGATCGTAAAGCGGTTCGCTGTTCATGCGACATCGGTCAAACGGCTGATGCGGAAGTGCGACACCACGTCGCGTCTCGATAAGGCAACAATACCGAAAAAGCAATCAGCAGTATCTTGAAAACTAGTTGCACAGTCAATATTATTCTATGCAACGAGTTACGCGCGAGATGCGCCGCCCGAGACCATGTTCTGACCGCCTGCCGTCGTTCGCGACGCCCGAAGGACCTTCCAATGACCCGCTTTGTTCGCACCGCTCGCCGACGCTTCGGCCCCATCAGCAGCCTGATCGCCAACGCTTCCCGTCACTTCGTCCCGCCGAAGCTGAGTTCGTGGAAACTTGCGTTGTATCTGATCGTGTTCCTGCTGCCGGGCGGTTCGTTCGTGGTGCTGGGCATGGGATGGTTCGAGAATCGGAACCGGCGCAAGACGGCAGCTTCCGCACCGAAGAAGCCGCCCTCCCGGCCCCTGCTCGCCGCGCCCTGCCACGGCGGCGGTGGCGCCAGCGGCGCGTGACGCCCCCGTAACGCGTCGTAACCGATTCCTGCTGCGGCGTAACACCCGCCTTACGGCGAACCCGTTACGCTAACGTCTGCCTGACGAGCGCGCGAAACAAGCGCCCGTCGCGTTCCGTTACCATTTCGGCTTGCCGCGTCCGTCGCTTCGGACTGCGCGGCGCCGACAGGAATCCCGACAAGCAGATGCCGCATCGCCCCGCCTTTCCCGCTCTCACCGTCACGCGCCCACTGACCGCCACGGCGCTCGCCGCCGCGCTTGCGATGTTCATCGCCGGTTGCGCGGTCGGCCCTGATTATCAGCGCCCCACGACAACGGTCCCGGCCAGCTACAAGGAAGCGCCCGAAGGCTGGAAAGTCGCGCAGCCCGCCGACCAGACCGATCGCGGCACCTGGTGGACCGTCTACAACGACGAGCGCCTCAACGAGCTCGAAACGCGCCTGAATCAATCGAATCAGAGCATCGCGCAGTTCGCGGCCGCGTACCGGCAAGCGCGTGCGCTCGTCAGCGAAGCACGCGCGGCGTATTTCCCGACGATCGGCGCGGCGGCATCGGCTGCGCGCTCCGGAACCGGCGCGGGCAACCGGTCGACCAACAGTTCCAGCTTCGGCCAGCAAGGCTCGGTGAACAACCAGTTCAGCCTTTCGCTCGACGCGTCCTGGGAACCGGACCTGTGGGGCAGCGTGTCACGCACCGTCACCGCGCAGAAAGCGGGTCAACAGGGCGCCGCCGCCGATCTCGCCAACGCGCGGCTGTCCGCGCAGGCCACGCTCGCACAGAGCTATTTCCAGTTGCGCTCGCTCGACGCGCAACAGAAGCTGCTCGACGAAACCGTCGCTGCGTACGAGCAATCGCTCAAGCTCACGCAGAATCAGTACGCGCAGGGCATCGTCGCGCGCTCCGATGTGATTCAGGCGCAGACGCAATTGCAATCCGCGCAGGCATCCGCCATCGATAACGGCGTCGCGCGCGCACAGTTCGAGCATGCGATCGCGGTGCTCGTCGGTGAGCCGGCGTCGACCTTCTCCGTTCCGCCGATTCCGCTCGACGCAACGCCGCCCACGGTGCCCGTGCAGATGCCGTCCGCGATTCTCGAACGGCGGCCGGATATCGCGTCGGCGGAGCGCAAGGCGGCCGCGGCGAACGAGCAGATCGGCATCGAGATGGCCGCCTATTTCCCGACGGTCACGCTCTCCGCGCAAGGCGGCTTTGAAAGCTCGGTGCTGTCGCAATTGCTGCGCGCGCCGTCGCGTTTCTGGACGCTCGGGCCGGACATCGCCGCGACCATTTTCGACGGCGGCCTGCGTTCCGCGCGCACCGAAGCCGCGCGCGCCGCCTACGATCAGAACGTCGCGACGTATCGGCAGACGGTACTGACCGCGTTTCAGGACGTCGAGGACAATCTCGCGTCGCTGCGCATTCTGGAAAAGGAAATCGTCGTGCAGCAGCAGGCCGTCGAATCGGCGCAGCAGGCGCTCGCGATCATCAACAATCAGTACAAGGCGGGAACGGTCGCATTCATCAGCGTGCTGACCGCGCAAACCACCGCGTTCACCGCCCAGCAGAAGCTCGCGAATATCGCGGGGCAGCGGATGGTGTCATCGGTGGGACTGGTGAAGGCGCTCGGCGGCGGCTGGGATGTCGCGCAGATGGATCGCGAGACGGGCGGTGTGGAAGCGCCCGCCGCGGCTGCGTCCGCCGCGAGCGCGACGCAAACCGCCAATCGCTGATTCTTAGCGCATGAAGGTCAGCGCGACCGTATCCGGATCGGTATGGCGGCCGAGCAGGTTCAACAAACCGGCGAGGTTTTCGCGCTGATCCGGCGCGGCCGTCGCGGTGCCTTGAAACGACGTCGATTCCTGCGAGATCGCGCCGTTGCCGGTCAGCATGAGCGGCCCTTTGCTCGTCGAAAGATCGATCGTCGCGGACGCGCCCTGCGCCTGCAGCGCGACGCGATACGACCCGAGCGGCTTCACACGCGAGACGCGCGAAGCCATGTCGTCGAGCGTGACGACCACTTGTCCGTAAGTGTTGCGATTCAGCAGGCGAAACTCCGTCCACGAAAGCCGCACACTGCCATCGAAGTCCAGCGTGTTGAACGGCGCGCCCAGCCCCGCGAGCAGCGTCGCGGGCACGGCGATCTGGCCTGCCGTGACTGTCGCGCCGCGCGTGGTGGCATCGACGGTAACGGCATCGGGCATCGCGTCGGTCTGGCGCATCGTCATGTGCACGCGGCCGGTGAAGAGCGGAAGGAAGGCCGTCGTCCATTCGATGCGCCCCGGCAGCAGCGTCGCGCCCGCGCCGTCGGTGCCCGCGGCGAGCATCAGCGTGGCCGAGCCGCTCCACAGCGATCCCGCCGGATCGACCAGATTCACGTGGCCGCCTGTCGCTTTCGAGAACTGCGGCACGATCCACGCAGCGGGCATCATCGTGAGCAGCGTGCCGGCGACCGATATCACGATCACGAAAAGCGCCGGCAATGCGAGCCGGAAACGTCGCGTCCAGTAACTCATTTCGCGCCGGCCGGTTGCAGCGACGCGGTCAGATCCACTTGGCCATCCGGCTTCAGCGCCGTGACGTGCGCCTCCGACACCTGCACCTTGAACTGCTTGCGCGCGTCGTCGAGCCACATCGTCCAGTTCGGGAACGACGCGTTCTTCAACTGGATCTGAACCGCCGCGCCGATCACCTGGACTTGCGTCGGCTGCATGCCGTTGTCGGCGAGCGACTTCGCGAGCGCGTCGCGCAACGCGCCGCCCGTCGGCATCACGCCTTCGGCGGCAGGCGCGAGCGAGCGCGCGTCGTTGGCCTGCGCGGTCATCGTCGCGAGCTGGCGCTGCATCGCGGGCAGGCTTTCGCGCAAGCGCGCGCGGCCTTCGTAGGCAGGCGCCCACAGCACGAGATACACGAGCACGAGCCCGAGCGCGAGGCCGCCCCACATCAGCAGCGTCTTCTCGCGCGGTGTGCGCACTTCCCAGAATTCCGACAGTGAACGTGCGATTTCCGCTTTCATTGGCCGCTCCTGATCGTCCATTTGCCGGTGTTACTATCGATCGAACCGTTCAGGCCGTTCGCGGCGAGGCGCTTCGTCAGGTCGGGATCGACCTTCGTTTCCGGCTTGAAGGTCACTTCCAGACGACGGTCGCGATAGTCGAGCCCCGCGACGCCGTTCACCGGGACGGGACCGAGCGAGCGCGCGAGCCCGTCCGCGAGCGACAGAAAGTCCGACGGCGACAGTTCGCCCGACGCCACCCGCAGCCGGTCGAGATTGCGCGACATCTGATCGGGCGCATCGAGCACGACGGTCGTCTTGGGAAACGCGTTGAGCAGCAGTTCGGTTTCCTGCGCGCTGATCGCGTCGCGCTGACGCGAGAGTTGCAGCCACTGCACGTTGACGCCGATGATCGACACGACGATCGACGCCGCCACGAGCGCGGTCGGCACGCGCAGACGACGCATCGTCGCGCGGTCGAGGCGCCACGGCTGCGCGGCGAATTCAAACTGGCACAGGTCGAAACGGCTCGCGACGGCGTTGCGCGCGAGCGCCTCGAACGTGAGCGGCAACGCGCCGGCGACCGCTGCCGCGGCATTGCGCGAACCCGACAGGCGCGGCTCGTCGCCGGGAAGATCGGAGAGCGAATAGAGCGTCGCGGGATGATCGCCCGCGAGCGCCGCGAGCGTCGCGGAAATCGAATCGGCGGGCAGCGCGAGGCCTTCGCCAAGCGCCGCGCGCTCGCCGCGCGCGATCGCGATTTCGATGCGCGGCGCGCCGAACGTGGCGGGCGACGGCGCGGCCAGCTCGCCGATCAGCGCGGGCGCGGTCGACACGACCTGACCGAGCAGACCCGCGATGAACGGCGTCGGCGGCGCTTCCGTTTCCTCGGCTTCCTGGCCTTCTTCGACGGGCGCCGCGGCCGGAGCCGGCAGGCAACGCATCGCGGGCACGGCCTTCACATTGCGATGCCCCGCGCCCGAAAACGCGCCCAGCACGAAGCGAAACCAGCCGCGATCGATCACGGCGACCACGCGCTTGCCATCGGCGAGCGCGACCGGATCGACCGCGATATGGCACGTCTGCGGATCCTGAATCAGCTGATCCTCGACGACGTTCGGCAGCGCCTGCCGCAAGCGCGGGCCCTTGAGCGGCGGCAAGGAAGCGGCGAGCAGGAGCGTGTCGCGCGCGGCGACGATCAGCACCGTCGCGCTCGCACGCGGCAGAAGCCCGAGCGCCGAGCGGCCGATGCGTTGCGGCTCGCCGCGCTTGTCGAGCAGCAGAAACGGCATATCCGGCAGATGCCACTCTTCCGAGCGCACCGCGGGATCACGCGGCGGTAATAAAACGATCAGTGTGCTCAATGGCCACTTCCTCTCATCAATGACTGCGGCACGTCTTTACAGCGCGTCGCGCGTGTAGACGATGCGCGTCGTATGCGTCGTCGGATCGCGATACACGAGCGTCGTGCGCTCCAGTTGCGCGCGCTCATGTTCGACGCTTCCGCGGATCACGAAATACTTCGTGGTGACGTCCATCTCGTTCGGATCGATCGTCACCGTCTTGACGCCCGCGCCCGTCAGCGCGAGCTGCACGTTGCCGACATCGTGGAAGAACACCGTCTCCCGGCGCGCGACGAACGCCTGCGCCTGCGACAGATTCATCCCCGGCACCACGGCCGCGATCACTTCGGCGGGCGCGGTGTTCATGTTCACGGCGGTCGTCGTCGGCAGCACGGTGACGAACGGGCGCAGCTTCGCGACCGCTTCCGGCGAAAAACCCGGCACATCGAGCAGCGAATCGACCGTGATCATCTGCAAAGGCGCGACGGGCGCGTTGCTGTCCGCGTCCTTCAGGCCGGGATCGTCGGTGAAATTGCCGCCGCCCGTGCCGCCGCCCTGCGCGATCGCCGCGAGCGTCGTCGCTTCGTTGTTCGCGCCGGTCGCCATGGTCGCGCTCGCGCCCGTCTGCGTCTGAAAGCGCGTCGCGGAGCGCGCGAGGCCCGCGCGCATCTGCAGTGCGACGGTCTTCGCGAGCGAGCCGTTGATGCCGAGCATCGTGAGCAGCCGCTGGAACGCCTGAATCTGCGCGACGTTGATGGTCAGCACGCCGGGCGTCGGCGTCGAGACCAGATTGCGCAGGTTGAACTTCGCCTGCGCGTCCTCGATCGAGCCGGACAGATATGTCGATGCGCCCTGCTGCGCGCGCACTTCGCCGATCTGCCCGAGGAAATCCGACAACTTCGTCTTCGCGATCGGCACGCCCCACACGCCGCCGAGGTACGTGACCGTCGGCGAGGTATCGGCTTCCGAGCGCAGGATGAGGCGCGTCCAGTCGAGCGCACTGCGCGAAATCCACTGCGCCTGCGCAAGCAGCCGCTGATTCTCGATGCGCCGAATCTGCACCTGCTGACGCCACAGCATGCCCGACACGAGAATCGCTGCGAGCGATACGACCAGAAGCGCGCTGATGATCGCGACGCCGCGTTGCCTTTTCGGGTTCTGGGCGCGCATGCTCATTCTCCGACCAGAAACACGCGCGTGAGCGGCGTCGCGAGCGTGCGCGCGCCGACCGCGATCTGAATGCCCGACACCGCGCGCGCGAGCGGCGCGTTGCCGAGTTGCGGCACCTTCAGGTTGTTGTCGTTCTGGTTGATCTGCGCGAGCACGTCGCTCATGCGCGTCGACCAGCCTTTTTCCGGAATATAGACGCGCGTCGCGAGCGAGGCCACGCCGCCCATCAGCGGAATCGAGCTCCAGCCGTCGCCGGTATCGCCCGACGACAACGCGCGCCGCACTTCGCCGACATTCGAAAGCGGCGGCGACGCAAAGCGCACGATGCGCCCGTTCGACAGCCGGTAGCGCACCACCTGAAGCCGCGGCGGCGTGCCCGGCGCGAACACGCCGCGCACGATCTGCAGCGAGCCGTTGCCGACCTGCACGGCGGGCTGGCCGGCTTCGTCGTCGGTGGCGGCCTGGCGCGCGTCGATGCGCATCTGGTCGAACAACTGCGCGACGACGCGCTCGTCTTCCATCGCGTTTTCGATCGTCGCGCGGCCGCGGATCACCGAGTCGAGCCCGCGCCACGACAACACCGCGAGCACCGCGAGAATCGCGATGGCGATCAGCATCTCCAGCAGCGTGAAGCCGCGCTGCGTGGCGCGGCGGTCAGAGCGAGCGGTTCGTTTCATTCGCCACCACCGTGACCATTTGCGCCAGATTGCCGGAGCGGCCCGGCGTCGAGACGAACATCTCGACGCGCCGGAAAATCGGGTTCGGCGTCTGGCTCACGCGCTGCGTGCAGACGAGCTTCAGATTGCCCTGCGAGCAGTCGAAGGTGCGCGAGCCGATCGGCGGAAACTGCCGTGAGAGCCGCAGTTGCGCGAGTTCGTTGTCCGCGCTCCAGCCCGCGAGCAGCCGCCGATGCAGGTCGGCTTCGCCCGTCGCGAGCGAGCCGACCGCGCGCACCGATGCGGCGAGCGCCACCGCGATGATCGCCAGTGCGACGAGCACTTCGATCATCGTGAAGCCGCGCTGATGTCGACGTTCACGCATCACCGCACCTGATAGCGGCCGTTGCCGCTCCCGACGATGGTCACGCGGCCCACGGCCGAAAACAGCGTGATTTCCATCGGCGCGTCGATGGCTTCGGTGCCGAACACGAGCCGGCTCACCGTCTTGTCCGAGTCGAGGAACTGGATCGACACGCCGGTCACACCGCCTTCCCAGCGTCGCTGGCGCAGGAGGTCGTCGCGCAGCGGCCGCCAGCCGTCTTCCGTGCGGATGTCGAAGCGAAAGCCGCCGTCGAGCGGCTGCCACGCGATCGGCCGCGCGCGCACCTGCGCCTCGTCGCCCGCCGATTCGAACAGCAGCGCGAGACGTTGCGCTTCCTCGTTAAGATCGGTGCGCGGGTTGCGCGTCAGTTGCAGCGACGCGAGCGACACCAGCAAGCCCGCGATCACCAGCACGACGAGCATTTCGAGCAGCGTGAAGCCCGCGTTGCGTCGCGTATGTCGGTGCCTGTTCACGCCGCTGTCCTTCGTCTACCGTGCGATGGTCATTGCCACGAGCCGACATCGGCATCGTTGCCTTCGCCGCCCGCCTTGTTGTCGGCGCCGTAGCTGAACACGTCGACTTCGCCGTGCACGCCCGGATTCAGATATTGATACTGCGCGCCCCACGGATCTGCCGGCAGGCGTTCGAGATAGCCGCCGTCCTTCCAGTTGTTCGGCACCGGCTCGGTCGTCGGCTTTTCGACCAGCGCGCGCAGACCCTGCTCCTGCGTCGGATAGCGGCCGTTATCGAGGCGATACAGCTTCATCGCCTGCATGATGGTGCCGATGTCCTGCTTCGCGGCGACGCGGCGCGCCTCGTCCGGGCGGCTCATGATCTTCGGCACGATCAGCGCGGCGAGAATGCCGAGAATCGCGATCACGACCATGATTTCGATCAGCGTGAAACCGCGCTGACGGCGTCCCTGCGCCTGAGCCTGTTGAATTCGCATGCGGCGTTGTGTCCACAATTGCATGACTGCTACCTCTTGAATTGAAAATATCGTTTCCGGACTTCATGCCCGGTGATGATTGGAAAAATCGCGCGGCTTCCTGTCTTTCGGAAGCCGCCGGTCATTCTATCGATCCGCTTTCGTCGCGTGCTTCATGCCCGTGCGAGGCATCGCGTCACGTTCAGCGCACCCAGATCGTCGGTCCGGGCGGATTCTGCGGCAGGAAGATCTCCGATTTCACGCCGTTGCGCTCGATGATGATCGAACGCGCGCGCACTTCCGAGAGCTTCACGCCCTGCGTGAGCGGCCCGCCCAGCGACACGGCCTTCGCCGCTTCGCCGCCGTAGCTCACGATGGCCGCCGCGCCGCCCTGCAACGCGAGAATGCCGAACAGATGCACGTCCGAATTGGCCTGACGCTCAAGCCGTCCGCCGAAAATGGTCGCGGCCTGTTCCACCGACGGCGTGCGCGTCGCGGCCGCGGCGGGCAGCGGCGCGGTCTGCCGCGCGGTCAGCGTGACGACCCAGTACGTCACCGTCACGCAAAAGAGCGCGAGCGCGGCGAGCGTCAGTAAGCGAGTTTGAAGGGCGTTCATCACTGCACCAGATTATTCAGTTCGATGATCGGCAACATCACCGCGAGCACGATCACCAGCACCACGCCGCCCATCGCGAGGATCAGCAGCGGCTCGAGCAGGCTCGTGAGGAACATCGTGCGCCGTTCGAGCTCGCGCGCTTCGCCTTCGGAGGCGCGGTCGAGCATCGTGGTGACGTCGCCGGTGGCTTCGCCCGAGCGGATCAGGTGAACCAGCACAGGCGGAAACGTCTTCGTGTTGCCGAGCGCACGCGACAGCGACGAGCCTTCGCGCACGCGCACGATCGCATCGTCGACGTTCTCGCGCATCGCCGTGTTGCTGAGCGTTTCGCCGGCAGCCTGCAGCGCGCGCAGGATCGGCACGCCGGCGGCGGTCAGGATCGCGAGCGTGCTGGCAAAGCGCACCGTGTTGTAGCCGCGCACCAGCTTGCCGATGAGCGGCGCGCCGAGCAGCCACCGGTCGAACGACATGCGCGGCCCGGGCCGCGCGAGGATGGTCTTCACGAGCCACGCGAAAATCACGACGCCGATCAGCATCGCCCACCAGTAACTCCGGACGAAGGACGAGAGCGCCATCATCATGACGGTCAGGAAAGGCAGCGCCTGCTTCGTGCTCGCGAACACGTTCACGACCTGCGGCACGACATAGCTCAGCAGGAACGTGACGATGCCGAACGCGATGAGCGTCACGATGCCCGGATACGTGAACGCCAGAATAATCTTCTGCTTCAGCGCGTTGCGTTGTTCGATGTAGTCGGCGAGACGCGACAGCACGAGGCCGAGCTTGCCGGTATGCTCGCCCGCCGCAACGAGCGCGCGATAGATCTCCGGAAAGTCCTTCGGATGCTGCGCGAGCGCGTTGGCGAAGGAATGGCCGCCGAGCACTTCGGCGCGGATCGCGGCCATCAGTTCGCGGATGTAATCGCGTTCGGACTGCTCCGTCAGCACCGCGAGCGTTTCGCCGAGCGGCAGACCCGCGATCAAGAGACTCGCGAGCTGGCGCGTGAGAATCGCCTGCTCGCGCTGCGACAGACGCCGCCCGAGCGACAGCCGCTGCTGACGCTCGCCGCGCGTGCGCGTGCCCGCCGCCTCGACGACGAGCGGCGTCAGCCCCTGCGTGCGCAACTGGCTGCGCGCGGCGCGGGCGCTGTCGGCATCGAGCACGCCTTTCTGCGTCTTGCCCGCGTGGTCGATCGCTTCGAAACGAAAAGCCGGCATACCTTTACTCTCCGCCCGTCACGCGCAGCACCTCTTCCAGCGACGTCACGCCCGCCGCGAGCCAGCGCTCGCCGTCCTCGCGCAGCGTGCGCATGCCCTGCTTGCGGCCCGCTTCGAGAATCTCGGCATCCGCCGCGTTTCGATGGATGAGCGGGCGGATCGCGTCGTCGATCAGAAGCAGTTCATAGACACCGCGACGGCCGACATAACCCGACTGGCCGCACCGTTCGCAGCCGACCGGATGGTAACGCTTCGTGCCGTCTTCCTCGACGCGCTCTTCCTTGCATACCGGGCAGAGCTGGCGCAGGAGACGCTGCGCGAGCACGCCGAGCAGGGACGACGCCAGCAGATACGGCTCCACGCCCATGTCGGTGAGACGCGTGACGGCGGATGCGGCATCGTTCGTGTGCAGCGTCGCGAGCACCAGGTGACCGGTGAGCGATGCCTGCACCGCGATCTGCGCGGTTTCGAGATCGCGGATTTCACCGATCATGATGATGTCCGGATCCTGACGAAGAATCGAGCGCAATGCGCGCGCGAACGTCATGCCGATGCGCTCGTTCACCTGCGTCTGCCCGATGCCCGACAAGTCGTATTCGATCGGATCTTCCACCGTCATGATGTTGGTGGTCGTGGTTTCCAGACGCGACATCGACGCATAGAGCGTGGTCGTCTTGCCGGAGCCGGTCGGACCGGTCACGAGCACGATGCCGTGCGGGCGGCCGATCAGCTTGTCGAAGTGGACGAGCGTGTCGCGCGCCATGCCGAGCGTTTCGAGATTCAGGCGCTGCGCGTCCTTTTCCAGGAGACGCAGCACCGCGCGCTCGCCGTGGCCGGTCGGCAGTGTCGAAACCCGCACATCGACCGGACGTCCGCCCACACGCAATGTGATACGGCCGTCCTGCGGCAGGCGTTTTTCGGCGATATCGAGCTGCGCCATGATCTTGATACGCGAGATCAGCGCGCCGTGCAGCGCTTTCTTCGGGCGCACGACATCGCGCAACGTGCCATCGACGCGAAAGCGCACGACAGACGCGTTCTCGAACGGCTCGATATGAATATCCGATGCCTGCTCGCGCGCCGCCTGCGTGAGCAGCGCGTTGATCATGCGGATGATCGGCGCGTCGTCTTCCGATTCGAGCAGATCCTCGACTTCGGGAATGTCCTGCATCAGGCGCGACAGATCGACTTCGCCTTCCACTTCGCCGACCACTTGCGCCGCGCTGCCGTCGTTGCGCGCGTAGGCCGAATTGATCGCCGCGGCGAGTTCGGCGGCGGGCTTGCGCACGATCGACAACGCGCCGAAATTCCGCGCGACTTCGGCGAGCGCCGCGTCGGTCGTGCGCTCGCTGATCCATACCTCGATGCTGTCCGCGTGCTGGTGCGCGAGCAGAATCTGCCCGCTGCGCGCGAAGCCGTAGGGCACGAGCCGGGCCGCCAGCGGCGACGCCGCGCTGCTCGCGCTCTCGACTGCACCGTTGACCGTGCTCACGGCCGGACTCCCTGTTGGCCGTTCGTCGCGGCGTTACCCGGCAGGGTGTTGGTCGCCGCGTTGCCCGGCATCGCGTTGGTCGCGCCGTTCGCGGGAAGCGGATAGCTCTGCGGCGGCATCGTCGATTGCGGCGCGGACTGCATCGGCTGCGGCGCCGGACCTGCGTCCGGATTCTGCGGCAGCGTCGTGCTCGGTCCGGGGCCGCGCGTCGTGTTGCTCCAGTCCAGCAGATTCTGGGCCGGCGCGCCGCCGCCCTCGCTCGGACCGAGCGGCTTCGGCGGCATCACCGGCACATTCTGATCCTTGATGAGACGGTTGTCCGTCGTCGAGCCGTACTGCTGCTGACGCAGATAGTCATAGCGCGTGTTGGCGATCTGCGTGGAGGTCGCCTGATCGCGCACGATCACCGGGCGCAGAAACACCATCAGGTTGGTCTTCGTGCGCGTCTTGCTTTCGCTTCTGAACAGGCTGCCGATGAACGGAATGTCGCCGAGCAGCGGAATCTTGCTGTTGTTGTTGTTGTACTGATCCTGCATCAGGCCGCCGAGCACGACGATCTCGCCGTCATCCGCGAGGATGGTCGACTGCACCGAGCGCGTATTGATGGTCACGCCGCCCGGATCGTTCTTCGTCGTGGTATCGACGCTCGAATCTTCCTGATAGATCTGCATCTTGAGCACGCCGCCGTCGGTGATCTGCGGCTTCACGTGCAGCGTCACGCCGACATCGCGCCGGTCGAACGTGTTGAACGCGGTGACCGAGGTCGCGGCGTTCGCGGTCGGCGTGGCGTAGGAGCCCGTCACGACCGGCACGTTCTGGCCGACGACGATCTTCGCTTCCTCGTTGTCGAGCGTGATCAGGTTAGGCGTCGAGAGGATGTTCGCATCCGCCGACGTCGACAGCGCCTGCAACAGTCCGCCCAGACCGAACAGGTTGCCGAAACGGTGCAGCAGCCCGATGTTCACACCCTGCGCGAGCAGGCCCGTCGCCGAAGTGAGCGCGGACGGATTCTGCGCGATCGCGTTGCCCTGCAAGGTCAGATCGACGATATTCGTGTTGCCCTGGCCGAAGCTCGTGCTGCCGTAAAGCGCGTTGTTGCCGCTGTTGGAAAGCAGCGCGCCCTGCCACTGAATGCCGAGGTTCGCGCCCGAGGTCGCGGACAATTCGACGATCAGCGCCTCGATATAGACCTGCGCGCGGCGTGCGTCGAGCTGGTCGATCACGGCGCGCAGATTCCGGTAAACCGGGTCGGCCGCGGTGATGATCAGCGAGTTCGTCGCGGCATCGGCCTGGATCATGCCGCCGCCCTGGTCGTTGCCGGACTCGTTGTCCTTGTTCGACGAGAAGCTCGAGTCGCGGTTGCCGGTGCCGCCCGACATCGGATTGTTGCTGCTGCCCGTGCTGCCGCCGAGACCGCCCGGCAGAGGCGGCGTGCCGGACGTGCCGGTGGACATCGACGAACTACCGAGTCCGCTGCCGCTCTGGCCGAACGAATTCGAGTTCGAGCCGGAACCCGATGTATTGTCCGAATTGTTGTTGCCCTTGCCCATCATCCCGCGCAGCGTCTTGGCGAGGCGCGTGGCGTCGGCATTGCGCAGCGCGACGACGTGCATGTTGCCCGGCTGCGAGGTGGGCGAATCGAGCTTCTGCGCGAGTTGCTTCGCCGCGGCGAGGCGCGAGGCGCTGGACGCGCGGAACATCAGCGAGTTGGTGCGCGCGTCCGGCGTGACGGTGACTTTGAGCGTGGCGTCCGTGCTGCCGACCGCGCCAGGATCGAGCAGCTTGTTCATCTGCTCGGCGACGTCGATGGCGTTCGCGTTCTTCAGCGTCACGACATCGACGGAGCGGCCCGCCGCCGTATCGACACCCGCGATGATGCCCGCGATGCGGCGCACGTTGTCGGCGTAATCGGTGACGACGAGCGTGTTGTTCGCCGGATAGGCCGCGATAGTGTTGTTCGGCGAGATCAGCGGACGCAGCACCGGCAAGAGATTGTTCGCCGATTCGTTGCGCAACTGAAAGACCTGCGTGATCACCTGATCGCCGCGCGCGGCCGGCGCATTGCCGACATACGTGGGCACGCCCTGCAGCTTGGCGTCGGCCTCGGGCACGACTTTCAGGACGCCGTGATCCTGCACGAGCGCGAAGCCCTGCATGCGCAGCGACGACTGGAGCGTCTTCAGCGCCTGATCCTCGGGAACCGAATTCTCCGAGACCAGGTTGAGTTGCCCCTTCACGCGGGGATCGACGATGATCGTTTTGCCGGTAGCGGCGCCGATCGCTTTCGCGACCTGGTCGATGTCCGCATTGACGAAATTCAACGTCACTTGCGCGTGCGCGGCTTGCGCGACGATAAGTCCCGCCGCCAGCAGTGCCGTCGCGATACGACGCAGTGCCATAGGTTGTCTTCTCATGAATGTGATGTCAGAGCCGGGTCTCTGGGGAGCCGGCTAAGGCAGCACCGCTCCTCAGCCGAGAGCGCTGCTTATCGCGGCGTGGGACGAACAGTTCCGCCCCCTCGCGATCATTTTAAAAAATATGACGATAACAGCATAATGTAACGAAATTGTGCCAATTCGTTCCACATCAGGTCGCCCTTGCTGTTTCGTTCGATACCAATCCAGCGCTCTCAAGCTTTCGAATAACTTGCCGATAGACCGTACTTGGGGCGGTTCCAAAGGTCGGCCGATGCACGCGGGAGTCGAATTGTACCCCGTCCAGAAGTCTTATTATTCATACATTTAGAACACGTCCGATTGACAGGTCGGGTGGGTTCTTGTGTATGAGGACTTCCGTCGGTCAGCGAGGCGTATGTCTGATAGCCAACTTATGGTCTGATTCGTCAGCCGGTATGATACGGTCGGTTCCGCATTCCGGGCGGTTGCAAAATGGGCGGGTTTTCCCCATGCAGTCCGGCCGCGGGCGTTGATTTGTTGGCGTTGGCGCCAAGGCGCCGCAACGGCGGCATGACGTTCCGCATGGGCGGATGGAGTAGAAGGAAGATGAAGAGAACACTGCGATTACTTGCGATATGCGTGCCGCTCACAGCGGCCGCCTCCGCGCACGCAGACTGCTTCGACGAAGCAGCGAAGTACCAGAAGGTCAATCCGCTCATCCTGCGCGCGATCGCATGGCAGGAATCGCACAACAAGCCCGACGCCATCAACAAGAACGCCAATGGCTCGACCGATTACGGGCTGATGCAGATCAACTCGATCCATCTCAATACGCTGGCGCAGTACGGCATTTCGAGCGGCACGCTCATGGAGCCGTGCAAGAGCGTGTACGTCGCGGCCTGGCATCTGCGCCAGAAAATGAACAAGTACGGCAATTCGTGGCAGGCAGTCGGCGCTTACCATTCCGAAACACCTGCGCTGCGCGACAAGTACTCGGCACAGATCATCGAGATCCTGCGCCGCTGGAAACTGCTCCAGGCCACGCGCTGACCTTAGGCGCACTCGTCGCATGCGCGCCGCGTCCCGCGCGCATTTGATGCAAAATCCCCTATTCGATCGCCCGCGCCGTTCTAACGGCTGCGTGGGCTCGCGCTCGCGCGCTCCATTCCCCGTCACGCTTCCACTGCGATGAACCAGACGCCATTGCCCATTACCGTGCTATCGGGATTCACCGGCGCGGGTAAGACCACGCTCGTCGATGCCCTGCTCGCCAACGCCGACGACATCCGCATCGGCGCCGTGACATGCGGCAAGGCCGCGTCCGCCGCGGATCGCGAAACCACCGAACTGCCCAACGGCTGCCTCGTCCTGACGCTCTGCGACCAGTCGATGGAAGCGCTCGAAAGCGCGATCACCTGGATCGCGGAACAGCAGCGCTTCGATGCGATCGTCGTCGAGTTGCCGGGCGTCGCTCATCCCATGACGATCGCCGAGCATCTCGCGTTCGGCGATGACGACGACGCGACGCTCGCAGGCCGCGCGCATCTCGACACTTTCGTCACCGTGATCGATGCTGCGAGCTTCCTGCGCGACTATGCCTCTTCGGATTCGCTCGCCGAGCGCGGTCTTGCGCAAGAAGGCCACGACGACGAAGACGATCAGACAGTCGTCGAAACGCTCGTCGAACAGATCGAGTTCTGCGATGTCATCGTCATCAACAAGATCGATCTCGCCAGCGCGGACGAAGTGGAACGAATCGCGCGCATCCTGCACGGCCTCAATCCGCGCGCGCTCCAGGTGCGGGCGCAAGCGGGCAACGTGCCTTCCGGCGATGTGCTGAACACCGGCCGCTTCGATTTCGATGCGACCGCGAGCGCGCCCGGCTGGCTCGCGATTCTCAACGGCGAGCATGCTGCGAGCGACGAACCCGATGCATCCGGCGTCGGCCATTTCGTGTATCGCGCGCGCCGGCCGTTTCATCCCGAGCGCCTGTGGAACCTGCTGCATCAGGAATGGCCCGGCGTCCTGCGCGCGAAAGGCTTCTTCTGGCTCGCGACGCGCAGCGATGTCGGCGGTTCGCTATCGCAAGCGGGCGGCACGGTCCGGCATGGTCCGGCGGGGCTTTGGTGGGCGGCGCAAGATCGCAGCGAATGGCCGACCGACGACCCCGAACTCGAAGCGGAGATCGTTGCGGAATGGTATGGCGATCCGGATGACAACAGCATCGGTGACCGTCGGCAGGAACTGGTGCTGATCGGCGAGCATCTCGATCAGACCGCATGGCAGGACAAGTTCGACGCATGCCTTCGGACCGACGACGAATGGGCGCTCGGCCTCGATGGCTGGCAACGCTTCGCCGATCCGTTCCCCGCGTGGGAAGTCGAAGAACACGATCACGACCATGACCACGATCATGGTCCCCATTGCGATTGCGACGATCATCGGCACTGAAGGCTTGACCGCTTCGAAGGCGAAACACACAGCCGAAAAAAAACCCGCCAATGGCGGGTTATGTATATCGGGCTACTTCGATTCGAGTAGCCGCACAATCGGCAAGAAGCTTACCGCTTGTTCACTGCGTCCTTGAATGCCTTGCCAGCCGTAAACTTGACCGTCTTTGCGGCCGGAATCTTGATGGACTCGCCAGTCTTCGGATTGCGGCCGGTGCGCGCTGCGCGCTTTCCCGAGCCGAAGCTGCCGAAGCCGATCAACTGCACTGCGTCACCTTTCGAGACAGCCTTCTTGATCACTTCGAGCAACGTGTCCAGCGTTTCGCCGGTTTGAGCCTTGCTGGCGCCGGTCTGAGCGGCTACGGCGTCGATCAATTCCTGTTTGTTCATTAAGGTTCCTTTATCAGTTTAGGTTGACACGAACAGCGCGAACGCGCCGATTATACGTGCGCAAACCGTGCAGTCGAGTAGGGACGGCCTTCTGGCGCGCCCGCCCGACGAATCGGCGTTGTTACGCGCCATCTCACCGGCATTGCTCCACTTCGTCGCCTTCACGCCGCCTCTATACGCGGCGCTTGGTATGATAGCGCAGCGCAAACCCAATCAGGATAAGGGTTTCAAAGATTTACCCTTATATTTTTTGGGCTCCCGGCGGTTTTTTCAGCGCAGAACAACTGGGTCCGATCCATGCTACGCGAGCTGATCATCGAATACGGCCTGCCGTTGGTTTTTGCCAACGTTCTGCTCGAATGCCTCGGCCTGCCGCTCCCAGCCTTGCCCACATTGGTTTTGACGGGTGCGATCACGGTCTCCGCGAGCTTCGCATCGGGTGCGGTTTCGGGCTTCGCGTCGGGTGCGTGGGAGCCGCTCGCGGCGATCGTCGTCACGGCCAGCGTTGCCGCGCTCATCGGCGACACGCTTTGGTTCTGGCTCGGACGGCGCTACGGGAGCCGCGTGCTCGCCTTCATGTGCAAGGTCTCGATCTCGCGCGATACCTGCGTGAACCGCAGCCTCGACTTCTTCGGGCGCTTCGGCGTGCGCATCCTCGCATTGTCGAAATTCATTCCCGGCTTGTCGACGCTCGCGATTCCCGTCGCGGGCGCGACCGGCATCGGCTTGTCCAGCTTTCTCTTTTATGACGCGCTCGGCGCGCTGCTGTGGTCCGGCATCGGCGTCGCATTCGGCGCGATCTTCGCCGATCTCGTCGATCGCGCGCTCGCCTGGCTCGACCTGTTCGGACGCGGCGTGATCGTGCTCGCGGTCATCGCGCTCGCGCTCTATCTCGCCGTGCGCTGGTGGCAGCGCGTGTCGCTGTTGCGCAGGCTGCGCATGGCGCGCATCGATATCGCGATGCTGCGCAGGCTGCTCGATGGCGAACCGCCGCCGCTCGTCATCGACGTGCGCCGCCGCGAACGACGCGCGATGGACCCGTTCGCCATTCCCGGCGCGCTGCTCCTCCACGACGACGCCGCCACGCAGCTCGCCGGCATCGCCCGCGACCGCAAGCTCGTGACGTACTGCGACTGTCCGAGCGAAGTGTCCGCGGCGCTCGCCGCCAAGGAGCTGGTCGCGCATGGCTTCCACGATGTCGCACCGCTGCTCGGCGGACTCGCGGCATGGCGAGCGGCGGGCTACGCGCTCGAACCGTTGATGATCGAAGACGCGGTGAACGGCGTCGCGCGGGTCATCGCCAAGTCGTCTTCCGCCTGATTTGTCTTTCCCTATCGCATGACCGAATCCCTGCTTTTCGCGCCGCACGATCTTCCCGCGCGCTGGCGGCGCACGCGCGTCTTCACCTTCGTCGATACGACGTTCAGCGCCTTCCTTCCTCTTTGGCAGCGCTGGCGCGACGACGATGAACGTTGCGACCGGCTGCATGTCGTGGCCACTGCGACGCTGAACGCGCTGGACGATGCGCCTTCGACCGATGACGCATCGCCGCTCGCAACCGAGCTCGCGCGTGCGTGGCCGATGCGCGTGCAGGGCGTGCATCGGCTGGAGTTCGACGAAGGACGCGTGGTGCTGACGCTCGCCATCGGCGATGACGCGCACGAGATGCTGTCGAAACTCTGGCTGCGCGCCGATGCGTTCCATCTCGAAGCAACCGACGATCCGCGCAAGCTGTGCAAGACGCTCGCGCGTTTCGCCGGCGACGGCGCGACGGTCTGCGCGAACGTGTCCGGGCCGCTTCAAGTGCCCTTGCGCCGCGCAATGGAATCGTCGGGCTTCGAGTGCCTGTCGGTGGCGACGGACACGCCGCTCTTCGCACGCTTCGCCCCGCGCTGGCGCGTGCGCCGCCACGAACCGCCGCTTCCTTGCGCTGCGAGAACACGCGAGGCCATCGTCATCGGCGCGGGACTCGCGGGCTGCGCGGTGAGCGCGCGGCTCGCCGGGCGTGGCTGGCGAGTCACGTTGATCGATCGTCACGCGTTGCCCGCGCGCGATGCATCGGGCAATCCGGCGGGCGTGTTTCATCCTATCGTCTGGCGCGACGACAGCGTCGCCGCTCGCCTCACGCGCGCGGGCTTTCTCTACGCATTGCACCGATGGCACGCGCTCGAAGATACGAATCACGACCTGATGCGCAGCGACGCGGGCCTGCTTCAGATCGCCGATACCCCCGACGACGCCGATGCCCTCGCCGGCGCCATCGCGCGCTTCGCGTATCCATCCGACTACGTGCAGCCGATGACGCGCGACGATGCATCGCGCATCGCTGGCGTCGATGTCGCACGCGGCGGATGGTTCTTTCCGCGCGGCGGCGCGATCTCGCCCGCGGCCGTTTGCGCTGCGCAACTTGCCGACGGCGCGGCCCGGATCACGCCGCGCATGAAGACCGAAGTGACGCGCATCGCGCACGATGGCCACGTCTGGACAGCCTTCGATTCGAGCGGCGGCGAGATCGCCAGCGCGCCGGTGATGGTGCTCGCGAACGCACACGATGCCGCGCGTCTCGCCGGTCTGTACGGTGCGCCGACACGCAACGTGCGCGGTCAGCTCACCGTGCTCGATTCATCCGCGCTCGATGCCCTGCGCGCGCCGGTCGTCGGCGAAGGTTACGCGGTGCCGCTTGGCGCGGACGGCGCGCTCATCGGTGCGACCTATGACATCGACGATCCCGACCGCGACATCCGCGACGCCGGGCATCGGGAGAACATCGAGCGCGTTGCGGGCATGTTGCCGGATCTCTCGCGCGTGCCGGGAGAAATCCGCGCGGGCCGCGTCGCGTTCCGCTGCGTGACGAGCGACCGCATGCCGATGATCGGCCAGCTCGCCGATGAGAGCTCCGCGCGCCGCGATGCGCATCGGCTTTCGGGCGCGTGGCCGCTCGATCTGCCGCGCATGGCGGGTCTATATGGCGCGTTCGCATTCGGCTCGCGCGGGCTCGTCTGGGCGACGCTCGCGGCCGAACTGATCGCATCGCAGGTCGAAGGAGAACCGTGGCTCATCGAACGCGAACTCGCCGACGCCATCGACCCCGCCCGATTTTTGCTCAGGGCACTTCGTCATGGAGAAACCGGCTCGACATAGTTGTTCTCGGCGCGCTGTGGATAACCCGTCGAATTGCAGGCGAAACTCTTGTGAACGCGATGTGCACGTAAACGGGACAACTGCACCGTCACGTTTACGCGCCCAGAAGTTGTTCCGGGTTGACCGCGTCGCGCCAACATGTTTACTGCCCGCTTCTGCTTTGTCCAAATGATTGAATGAAAAGACGAAACCGAGGTTATCCACAGAAGCGGCGGGCTCTTGTTAACTACTACTACGTTTATATACAGTAAACCTGTAAACACCTGACGGCGAGGCCATCGGTCGGGCGTAAACGGAAAGTCCGGACGCCATGAAAGCAGCAACCGGTCAGCCTTTCCAGCCGGGACGAGAACAGGCAGTCGCTTTTACTTCATAAGAATCAGGAGCTTGGACTTTCTGTCAGGGGAACCGAGGTATGGCACAATCGCGCTTCTTCCTGCGTCGCGCCGTTCGGACGGCGACCGCTTCAATGGAACGATGGTTGCGCGCCAAGAATCTGATCAACGAAGCCGCGCCGTCGTTTGCTGTGTTCGGCCCGGCATTCGAGCAGGCGCCGCATGTGTTGCCCGTGTCACACGGATCCGAGATCTCCGGTGCGACATTGGGCGCGTGCAAGGCGCATCGCAGCCAGCCGAACGCGTCGTCTAATCCGTGCACGGCCCGACCGTGACGCCGTGTTCGTTCGCATTTCGTTTCGCCTGAATGAACCAACGCTCGCATAGCCGGGCGGATGCGCCTCGCCCGCGAGCGCGCGCCGTCGATGCGAGTCACGCAACGGAACGTGCACGCTCTGCTGCAGCTACGAAGGAGAAGCCAATACGATGAATTCGGCATTTTCATTTTTGCCCGTCTGGCCGCTCGAACCCGATGCCATTTTCTGGGCCGGTCTCGCGCTCATTACGGCGGGACTCGCCGGAGAGCTTTTATGGCGTGCGTGGCGCCTGCCGCGCATCACCGGTTTCGCGGTGATCGGGCTGATCGCTGGCAACGCGGGTCTCGGCGTGATCGACTCGAGCGCGGGCGGCCTGTCGCGGCCGCTGCTCGATGTAGCGCTCGGGCTGCTGCTCTTCGAACTGGGCGGGCGGCTCGATCTGCGCTGGATCCGCCGCAATCCGTATCTGATTCTGTCGAGCATCGCCGAGTCGACGCTCACGTTCGGCCTCGTGCTGATTGCGCTGACGCTGCTCAACGTACCGACGATGCCATCGGTCGTGGTCGCGGCCATCGCGATGGCCACGTCGCCCGCGATGGTCATTCAGCTGAAGACCGAACTGCGCGCCGAAGGCCAGGTCACGCAGCGTCTCTTGACGCTGACCGCGCTGAACAGCATGTACGCGGTGATCGTGGAGAAGCTCGCGGCCGGCGTGCTGCATCAGGAAATCTACGGCAATGCGCTCGCGACGATCCTGCAGCCGCTCTATCTTCTGATCGGCTCGCTGGTGCTCGCGTTCCTGCTCGCGCGTGCCTGCAACATGCTGGTCCGGCGTCTGCCCGCCAACGACGAGCATTCATTCGTCGCGCTATTCGGGCTCGTGCTGCTGGCGATCGCGGTCGCGCACATCTTCAAGCTATCGACGATTCTCGCGCTGCTCGCCGCGGGCATCATCGTGAAGAATGCCGACGAGCGGCCGCAACTCTGGCCGTCGCATTTCGGCTCCGCCGGATGGCTGCTCACCGTCATTCTTTTTGCGCTGACGCTGACGTCGTTCCACTGGCGCGATATCGCGCTCGGCGGCGTCGCGGCGCTCGGGCTGATCGTCGCGCGTTTCGTCGGCAAGCTCGTCGGCGTGCTGATTTTCGCGAAGCCGAGCGGACTCGACTGGAAGCAAGGCGCGGCACTCGGCGTCGCGCTGACGCCGATGTCGGCGCTCGCGTACGTGCTCGTCGACGACATGTACGTGCTCTATCCGGACTACGATCCGACGCTGCGCGCGATCATCATGTGCTCGATCGTCGTGCTGCAGATCGTCTCGCCTTTCGTGGTGTACCGTAGCCTGTCGGCAGTCGGCGAGCGGCGCGAGTGATCGCGCCCGCCCTGCCCAGGCATTGATCATTCAAGAGGCGTCATGGCACTCGAACCTTTCATCAACTCCGAGCCGTTCACGTTCGGCGTCGAGCTGGAAATCCAGGTCGTCAACACGCACGACTATGATCTGACGCGCGCCGCGTCGGACCTCATGCGTCTCATCAAGGACGAAAAGATTCCGGGCAACATCACGCCGGAAATCACCGAAAGCATGATCGAGCTTTCGACCGGCATCTGCACGACGCACGAGCAGGCCGTCACGGACCTCCGCAAGATCCGCGATACGCTCGTCGCCGCGGCGGACCAGCTGAACGTCGGGCTCGCGGGCGGCGGCACGCACGCATTCCAGCAATGGAGCGATCGCCAGATCTACGACGCGCCGCGCTTCCAGTACATCTCCGAACTGTACGGATACCTCGCCAAGCAGTTCACGGTGTTCGGCCAGCACGTTCACATCGGTTGTCCCGATCCGAACAGCGCACTCTTCCTGCTGCATTCGATGTCGCGCTATATCCCGCATTTCATCGCGCTTTCAGCGTCGTCGCCGTACATCCAGGGCGTCGACACGGGGTTCCATTCGGCGCGACTGAATTCGGTATTCGCTTTTCCGCTGTCGGGGCGCGCGCCCTTCGTGCTGACCTGGGACGGCTTCGAAGAGTACTTCTCGAAGATGGTCAATACGGGCGTCGTCAACAGCATGAAGGACTTCTACTGGGATATCCGGCCGAAGCCCGGCTTCGGAACGATCGAAGTGCGCGTGATGGACACGCCGCTTTCCGTCGACAAGGCGGCCGCGATCGCCTGCTACATCCAGACGCTGTCGCGCTATCTGCTGCTCGACAAACCGCTCACGCCGCGCGAGGACGATTATCTCGTCTACACGTTCAACCGCTTCGAGGCGTGCCGCTTCGGACTGGAAGGCACGTGCATCCATCCGCAGACGGGCGAGCGGCGGACCATCGGCGAAGACATTCTCGCGACGCTCGATGTGCTCGCGCCGCATGCCGAAGCGCTCGGTTCGCAAGCCGCGCTCGCGGAAGTGGCCGATATCGCGCGCGGCGTCAATGACGCGACCTGGCTGCGAGGCGTGGTCGACAAGGAAAAATCTCTACACGAGGCCGTCAGGCAGCAATGTTTGCAATGGCGTCGATAACATCACGCTTACGCTGACACCAGCCAGCGAATCATCACGAAAGGCCGCTTCGGAAACACTGCGAAGCGGCCTTTAACTTTGGTCGGTATGAAACATGTGCTTGACGAGCAAGGGGAATAAAGCGCTCGCGGCAACGTTTGAAGAAGAACCGATTCGACGTCCCTAAGGATTTCTTCGAGAAATCCGTATACAGACGTAATAGAAGTTAACAAGTCTTGCGCGACGCTGTGGAAAACGTCAAAAAGAGGTGCAGAGTCAACGCGCTAGCGCGATGATAACCACGCGGTATGCGCAGGCGTCGCCACAGGGAATTCTGGACAACGGAAAGGTGCTCGACTTGAGGCCAAGTGTTATCAAGAATACGCACACATAAAAGAAGACGCTTTTCCACGGGTTATCCACAGTTCTGCGTGGATAATTAAGGTGTACGTTTGTTCTATGTCGCTTAGAATGGCGACTTTGCTGGCATAGCGTTATAGTCGGCAGGAAAACAGCGCCACGAGCAGGACCATAAGACGGCGCATAGGAAGAGGGTTGCAAATGTCCCCATTCAGGCACCGCTAATTGGCTTGGCACGCCTGAATTTTGAGACGGCGGGGACCGAGGACGAAGCGTAGTTCGCAAGGTGTTCGGAGTATTTTCTGCGAGCGGCGTTTCGAACGAGGTGTTCGCGGTGGTTGGCGCGAGCGTGCCGTCAGAACACATAAGCGGAACAACAAGCGAAAGACTATGAGTGAAGGCGTTTACGGAGAGCAGGCGACGGGGCGGGTGACCCACGGCCTGCTGAGGCTGAGCACCGCGATGCGCAGCCAGGCATGGGAATGGGCGGAAGGCGCGGGGCTGACGCCGACCCAGGGTGAAATTCTCGTTCTGCTGATGCAGCGCAAGGGGCCGATGCGCCTCGGCGAGATCGCGCGTGAAACGGCGCTGACCGCCGCCACGACGAGCGATGCGGTGAGCACGCTCGAAGGCAAGGGTCTCGTCGAAAAGCGTCGCGCGATCGACGACGGCCGCGCGCTCGCGGTGCGGCTGACCGCGCGTGGCCGCACGGCTGCGAAGAAGGCGCTGCAATGGCCGGACTTCCTCGCGAAGGCGGTCGGCACGCTGCGCGAGGACGAGCAGGTGGCGTTCTATCGCACGCTGCTCAAGACCATCCGTCAGCTCGAATCGCAGCAGCAGATTCCGGCGCACCGCATGTGTCTCTCCTGCTCGCATTTCGAGGCGAGCAAGAATCCCAAGAAGGCGCCGCATCACTGCGCGCTTCTGCAGATCGACATGGCGGACACGGATCTGCGTCTCGACTGTTCGGTATACGAAGAAGCCGACGTCGCCACGCAGAAGAAAAGCTGGAAGGTCTTTGCCCAGATCGCCTGATTAGGGTCGACCGGGTAAAAAGCGTTTCTGGCGTCATCCGGCGCTGTGAGGCCGCGGCGAGTCGGTTAGACTGTGCCCGTCGCGCCTCGCCGCGAGGCGAGGCTCGTCACTACTCCGTCCCGAGAAAGCCGCCGATGAAACATGAAGTCCTGGCGATTCGCCACGTCTATTTCGAAGATCTGGGCAGCCTCGAACACGTGCTCGGCGATCGCGGCCATCTGGTGCGCTATCTGGACGTCGGGCGCGGCCGCATCGACGCGCCCAATCCGCTCGATCCTTCCTTGCTCGTCGTGCTCGGCGGCCCGATCGGCGCCTACGAGGACGCGCATTATCCGCATCTCGCGCCGCTTCTCTCCATGCTCGAAAAACGCATCGCCGCGGGCTTGCCGACGATCGGCATCTGTCTCGGCTCACAGCTGATCGCGCGGGCGCTCGGTGCACGCGTGTATCCGTCGGACAAGCTCGAACTCGGCTGGTCGCCGCTCGAATTGACGGATGCAGGACGCGCGTCCGCGCTGCGGCATCTCGAAGCCGATGGCGCGCCCGTGCCGGTCTTCCACTGGCACGGCGATACCTTCGATCTTCCCACGGACGCGACCCTGCTCGCATCCACCGATTCATGCGCGCATCAGGCGTTTTCCTGGGGCGAGCACGTTCTCGCGCTGCAATGCCATCCGGAAGTGCTGGTCGAGCGCTTCGAGAGCTGGCTCGTCACGTATCCGGGCGATATCGCGCGGAGCGGCACGACGGTCGCCGCGCTGCGCGAGGACACCATGCGTCATGGCGCGACACTCGAACGCGCCGCCCGCGCGATGTTCGGCGAATGGCTCGACCGCTTCGCCGTGGTGGACGCGCGCTGAACGTGTGATGGTATGAACCATTGCGCCGCGTCTCGTGCGGTGCGCGTCCCTGCACGAAAGAAATCGCGGTGCTATTCTCGATCGCTCCTTTCTAGCGACGAGTCACCGCCATGAGCGCGCTGTTCACTCCCACGACCCTCCGCAGCCTCCAGCTCCCCAACCGCATCTTCGTGTCGCCGATGTGCCAGTACTCCGCCGAGCGCGGCGAGGCCACGGCATGGCACATGATCCATCTGGGCCATCTCGCGCTGTCGGGCGCGGCCATGCTCTTCATCGAGGCGACCTCCGTCGAGCCGGACGGCCGCATCACGCCGGGCGATCTCGGTCTCTGGGACGACGCCACCGAAGCCGCGCTGCGTCCGGTGCTCGCCGCGATCCGCCAGTATTCGAAGATCGCGGTGACGATGCAGTTGTCGCACGCGGGCCGCAAGGCATCGAGCCGCAAGCCGTGGGAAGGCGGGCAGTTGATCTCCGTCGCCGACGGCGGCTGGATGACCTACGCACCATCGGCCATCCCGCACAAGCCGGAAGAAACGCCGCCGCTCGCGCTCGACGCGGCTGGTCTGATCCGCGTGAAGGAAGCGTTCGTCGCCTCGGCGAAACGTGCGGCTCGGCTTGGTATCGACGGCATCGAAGTGCACTGCGCGCATGGCTATCTGCTGCATCAGTTCCTGTCGCCGATCGCCAATCAGCGCACCGACGAATACGGCGACTCGCTCGAAAATCGCATGCGTTATCCGCTCGAAATCTTCGATGCCGTGCGCGCCGCGTTTCCCGCCGACAAGCCCGTCGGCGTGCGCGTCTCCGCCACCGATTGGGTCGAAGGCGGATGGGGCATCGAGGATACGATCGCGTTCGCGTCGGAGCTGAAGAAGCGCGGCGTCGACTGGATCGATGTATCGTCTGGCGGCGTCTCGCCGTTGCAGAAGATCCCGTTGTCGTCGGGCTATCAGGTGCCGTCCGCGAAAGCCGTGAAGGAAGCGACGGGCGTGAACACCGTCGCTGTCGGGCTGATCACCGAGGCGAAGGAAGCGGAAGAGATCGTGGCGAGCGGCCAGGCCGATTACGTCGCGATGGCGCGCGCGATGCTCTACGATCCGCGCTGGCCGTGGCACGCCGCCGCCGAGCTCGGCGCGACCGTCGATGCGCCTCCCCAGTACTGGCGTTCGCAGCCGCGCGAACAGAAGAATCTCTTCGGCGAGATCACCATCGGGCAACGTTGAAAACGCTCGAACATCATCCGGACGGTTGAGCATTCGCGCGCCGGGAGTGTAGGATACCGGTGTGTTGAGCGCGAGCGTTCAACCGAGTGAACGCGGCGCCTTCGAGGCCACCGCGTTTTTTTTCATCCCGATGTTCATCCCGATCGCGCGGGAGCGAAGCGTTATTTAAGGATTCGTTCGATGAGTTCACGCAGGGTCACCGTTCGCCGCTCCGGCGTACATGGCAAGGGCGTGTTTGCCGTGAAGCGGATTGCCGCGGGCGAGCAGGTGATGGAATACAAAGGCGAGCGCATTTCATGGAAGGAAGCGCTGCGCCGCCATCCGCACAACCCCGAAGAGCCGAACCACACGTTCTACTTCGCACTCGACGACGGCCGCGTAATCGACGGCAAGATCGAAGGGAACAGCGCGAAGTACATCAACCATTCGTGCGCGCCGAATTGCGAGGCCGAGGAAGTCGAAGGGCGCGTGTTCATTCACGCGTTGCGCGATATCGAGGCGGAAGAAGAACTGAACTACGACTACGGGCTCGTTATCGAAGGCCGCATTACGAAGAAGCTCAAGAAGGAATACGAGTGCCGATGCGGCGCAAGGAAATGCCGTGGCACGATGCTCGCGGTGAAAAAGGAGAAGAAGAAAAAGTAGGCCGCGCCTGCTTCTTCGATTCGAAAGAGCCACGCGAGAGAGCGTGGCTCTTTTTCATTCCGCGACGGGCTTCTCTTCCTTGAGCGGCATCCGCACGATGAAGCGCGCGCCACCTTCGGGCGCGTCCTCGTAATGCACGGTGCCGCCGTGCAGCGCCATGATGTCGTGAACGATCGCGAGCCCGAGTCCCGCGCCGCCTTCCACGCTCTGTCCGTCGCCGCGGAAAAAGCGCTTGAAGAGATCCGGCTGCTGATCCGACGGCACGCCCGGGCCGTTGTCCTCCACGATGACTTCGCCGAAGCGGCGGCCGTTCGCGTCGCTCCATTCCGTGACCGTCATCGTGATGCGCGCGCCTTCGACGCGGAACGGCGGAATGTACTTGAGCGCGTTGTCGATCAGATTGGCGAGCACTTCGCGGGAAAGCACGACATTGCCGCGCACGATCAGCGGATGCTCGTTCTCGGGATCGTCGAGACGCTGAAAGCCAAGATCGACCTGGGCGGCGAGTGCACGCGGCACCCATTCCGCGCCGGTTTCGAAGGCGAGCGCGGCGAGGTCGAAATCGGCGAAACGCGCTGCCTGTTCGCCCGGCTCGGCGCGCGCGAGCGAAAGCAGCTGATTCGAAAGACGCACCGCACGATCCGCCGACGCGCGCAACTCCTTCACCGCCTCGATGGCTTTGTTCGGATCGCGCGAGCTGAGCGCCTGCTCCGCGTGAAGCTTGACTGCGGTCAGCGGCGTGCGCAGTTGATGCGCGGCATCGGCGATGAACTTGCGTTGCGCGTCGAGCGCGGTCTGCAGGCGCACGAGCAGGGCGTTCATCGCGCTCGTGAGCGGACGGATTTCGCCGGGAACGAAAGTCTCGTCGACGGGTTCGAGCGAGATGTGCGTTTGCTGGTTGAGCGCGTCGGCGAGATCGGTGAGCGGATTCAATTGCTGATTCACGACGCGCCACACGATCACCCAGCCGGCGAGCAGCAGCAGCGCGAGCGGCATCATGATCGCGATCAGAAACTCTACCGCGATCCGATACCGCGAGCCGACGCGCTGCGCCACCTCGACGACGATCGGATTGCCGGTCGGCTGCGGCACGCGCACCTGCGCCGCGCGCACGGAGACGCCCTGAAAGTGCGTCTCGAACACATACGCATAGTGGATGCGCCGCACGTTGGTGCCGGTGAGCGGCAGATCGGGTTCGCCGGCGATTTCGTCATCGCCCGTGCTGATGCGATAGATGAGCTGCTCGACGGGGTCCGAGAACATCGCCTGCGCGAGCGGCGGAACGGTGACGGGGGCATCGACGCCCGCGAGCTGAATCTGCTTGGAGATGGCGGTGGCGAGATCCGCGAGAGAGCGATCGACGACGTGCTGCGTGTACTGCCAGGCGAGCCAGTACGCCATGAGGCCGCTCATCAGCGCGAGCAGGGACAGCGGCGCGGCGAGGCGGCGCAGCAGGGTGCGCCGCAGACTCGGGGGCGCCGGCGTCTCGGTGGCTTTCGATCGCGCCAGATCGAGCCAGTCTTCGCGGGCGAAACGCTGATCGCCCGCGCGGCGGGTGGGAAGTCGCAAGGCGGTCTACGGCAGGCGCGTCAAGCCGCTTGCCGGATCTCCTGAAGCAGATAGCCGAAGCCCCGCACCGTCACGATCTCGACGCGCGTGTTTTCGAGTTTCTTGCGCACCCGATGCACATAGACTTCGATGGCCGTATCGCCGAGATCGCCGCCGAAGTGCGTCAGGTGATCCTGCAACTGCGCCTTGCTCACGACGCGGCCGTGTCGCAGCAGCAGCATTTCGAGCACGGCGAATTCACGCGGCGAGAGTTCGAGCGGACGTTCGTCGTTGAAGATGCGGCGATCGACGCCCGACAGACGCAGACCGCCCAGCGTCACTTCGGGGCGCGGCACGTCGCCGTGCGGGCCGCTGCGGCGCATCACCGCGCGGATGCGCGCTTCGAGTTCCTGCGGCTCGAAGGGCTTCAGCATGTAGTCGTCGGCGCCGCTGTTCAAGCCTTGCACGCGGTCGTGCAGTTCGTCGCGCGCGGTGAGGATGATCACCGGCGTATGGCGGTTGCTCTGGCGAAAACGCGAGAGCAGCGTCATGCCGTCGATGCCGGGCAAGCCCAGATCGAGAATGACCAGTTCATGGCGGTTCTGCGCGAGCGCCTGCTCGGCGAAGATGCCGTCGTGCACCATGTCGACTGTGAAGCCGGATTGTTCGAGGCTGCTTTGAATGCCGCGCGCGATGGGGCGGTCGTCTTCGATCAGAAGGATTCGCATGGAGTCGCTCAAGTACAATGGGTTGAGCTCAAGCGGGCGGGGCGGTCGGTGACATGCTCACATGCACGACGGGGCGGCGCGGGCTCGAGCCGGTTTAAAACTCATATCTCATGCGGCGTTGCGCGACCGTATCCCGGAAGCCGCGAGCAGCCGTACACCGAATGTATTTCCGCCCGGACATGGCTGTCATCTCGATCAACGAACTCGAAGCCGCGATCAACTACTGGCGCGGCCGCTCCCCGTCTAGCGGCGACGAACTCAGCCTCTGCAAGGAGGCGAGCGCGCTGTCCAGGCCCTATGCGCTGCTGATTGTACAGCGTCAGTCCAGCGTGCTACCCGAGCAACTGGACGTCGACGCTCGCGCTGCGTGGGAAGCTTACGAGCGCTTCAGGAATGGTAGCCGAGACTGAAAGCTACCTGACATTCAAGCTTTCTTTTTCCTGTTCGAATGCTTCCATTTATCCCGTTTTCGCGGAAAGGCGCGCAGTTTTCGCCTTTCGCGGTGTCATGATTGGTAACACGCGCGTTACCTTGTTTGCTGCCGTAAGCAATTCGTCATAATGCGCGCGAAACGGCCTTTTTGCGCAAGGGGTTTGTGAGCAAGCCGGCGTCGATGCGATAAAGTCGCATTTATCACCGCTCCAGCGCACATCCGCCTCATGCTCGAACTCGACCATTTCGATCTTGCCCTGCTCGACGTGCTGCAACGGTTCGGGCGCGCCACGCATCAGCAACTGGGCGAGCAGGTGCCGCTTTCGCCGTCGCAGATCGGGCGGCGTCTGCAGCGGCTGGAAGCGACGGGTGTGATCGAAGGGTATCGCGTGGTCTTGCGGCCGGAGAAGCTCGGCCTGGGCGTGACGGCGTTCACGAGCCTGAAGCTGAAGCATCACGGCGATTCGATCATCGAGCAGTTTCAGCAGCAGATCGAGATGCTGCCCGAAGTGCTCGAATGCCACGCGACCGTGGGCGACGCCGATTATCTGCTGCGCATCGTCGCGCCGGATTTGAACGCGCTGTCAGGTTTCGTGATGAAAAAACTGATGCGCGTGCCGGGCGTCGACAGCGTGCGCTCGAACATCGTGCTCACGACGTTCAAGCGCAACGGCCCGCTGCCGCTCGCTCATCTGGCCGACGACGACTCGGGACTGAGCAAGTCCACATAAGCCAACGGCACGAGATCCGCTTCGCCCACACCCAGGCGCGCGAACATCGCGTGCGCTTCCTGTTCGCCGCCGGCTTCGTCGTCGTCCTGGCCGAGCAGCACTTCCAGCTCGATGAAATCGCCCAGCCCGTCCACGCGGTCCAGATGGATGCGCGTGCGTCCGACGAGATATACATGCCGCTCCTTCGAGACGATGCCGCGCGTCGTCAGCGCCTGGGCGAGCAGCGCGTGCATCGCTTCCGGATTCGTCACCGGGCTGCGCGAGTAATACGAGACTTTCGGACCGTCGCGGTCGTCACGCTGATAGAAGATCAGTTCGGACGGCGTGCCGTCGTCGAATTGACGCAGCTTGAGGCGTCCGGTCGGCACGTCGTAGAAGAAGTCCTGCTGGCGGAAAACCAGCGGCGCGTCGGTGGCGAGCGAGGCCGCCCGCTCGCGCAGCTGGTCGAACTGATGCGCGCGCGCCTTGATTTCGATGTTGCGTGCCATGAAGGCTCCTCGAACACGGTTGGATGGATCAGCGAGGGCTCAGACTAGCAAATAATCGATGAAGCTCGCTTGAATGCACTTACGCGCGGACTCGGTATTTGCACTTAGATGTGTATTCAAACCGCCCATTGCGCATCGATCAGCCGCAGCGCCGCGGCGATCGCCGATTCCTCACGGCGCTCCGCAAGCGCGACGAAAGACAACTGCGTCGGCACGGTCACGCCTTCGACGATCGTCAGTGCGTGCGCATGCGCCTGCGCCAGTGCGATCGAATCCCGCGCAAGCGACAGACCGACGCCCGATTTCACGAGATCGAGCATCGACGGCTCCTGATCCACTTCCGCGACGATCACCGGCATCGCGCCCGCCTCGCGGAAGATGCGCGACAGAAGCCGGTTGTGCGCGGACTCGGGCGGCGTCCAGATCCACGGCAGCTTGGCGAGCGCCGCCCAGCTGCGTTTGCCCTTGTTCACGCGGTTATGCCAGCCCGCCGGCGCGAGCACGCGATACAGAAACGGCGTGAGCCTGACGACGTGAAAGCGATCGCCGTCGCGCGTGCCGTCGATGGCCGGATCGCCGATGTAATAACCGACATCCAGATCGCGCGCCCTCACGCGGTCCAGAACCCAGCCCGACATGCCGTGCCGCAACGACGTTTCGATGCGCGGGTGCGTCTCCACCAGTTGTCGCAGGAAGCCCCCGAGCCGCAGGAATTCGGGATCGAGAATCGTGCCGATGCGCAGCGTGCCGCTCACCTCGTGACGCAGCGCGGCAGCGGCGCGCTGCACATCGGCGGCGGCGGCGAGCGCGCGTTCGGCGTGCGGCAGGAGCGCTTCGCCGTCGCGCGTCAGCAGAAGACCGTGCGACGTCCGCGAGAACAACACGACGCCCAGCATCTCCTGCAGGTTCTTGATCTGCAGGCTGACGGCCGGCTGCGTGAGATGCAGGTGCGCCGCGGCGCGCGTGAGATTGCCTTCACGGGCGACGGTGATAAAGGCGCGCAAGAGGATGTAGTCCATCGCCTGATATTAAAGCTTCTTATATCCCAGTTGAACATATCTCATTGGATTCGGGGATGCATCCGGCAGTACGCTCGGCCTATCCGCATATATAAGAGAGACATCATGGGCGAGACACATCGAAGCGAAGCGCAGGTCGCGGCGTTGACGCATTTCATCGGCGGCAAGCGGGTCGAAGGCGCGAGCGGGCGCTTCGGCGACGTGTTCAATCCGGCGACGGGCGCCCTCGCCTCGCGCGTGCCGCTCGCGAGCGCATCCGAAGTCGATGCAGCCGTGGCCGCCGCGAAAGCCGCTTTCCCAGAATGGAGCGAAACCGCGCCGATCAAGCGTGCGCGCGTGCTCTTCAAGTTCAAGCAACTGCTCGACGAACATCACGACGAGCTCGCCGAAATCATCACGCGCGAGCACGGCAAGGTGTTCAGCGACGCGAAGGGCGAAGTGATGCGCGGCATCGAGATCGTCGAGTTCGCGTGCGGCATTCCCAATCTGCTCAAGACCGACTTCACGGATCAGATCGGCGGCGGCATCGACAACTGGAACCTGCGTCAGCCGCTCGGCGTGGTCGCGGGCATCACGCCCTTCAATTTCCCGATGATGGTGCCGTGCTGGATGTTCCCCATCGCGATCGCGACGGGCAATACGTTCGTGTTGAAGCCATCGGAGCGCGATCCGTCGGCATCGGTTCGGCTCGCGGAATTGCTGACGGAAGCGGGCTTGCCCGATGGCGTGTTCAACGTCGTGCACGGCGATAAAACCGCCGTCGATGCGTTGCTCGCGCATCGGGATATCGAAGCGTTGTCGTTCGTCGGCTCGACGCCGATCGCCGAATACATCTACACCGAAGGCACGAAGCACGGCAAGCGCGTGCAGGCGCTGGGCGGCGCCAAGAATCATCTCGTCGTGATGCCCGATGCCGATCTCGATCAGGCCGTCGATGCGTTGATCGGCGCGGCGTACGGTTCGGCGGGCGAGCGCTGCATGGCGATTTCGGTTGCGGTCGCGGTGGGTCACATCGCTGATGAACTGATCGAACGCCTCACGCCGCGCGTGCAATCGCTCGTCATCAAGAACGGCATGGAAAGCGATGCCGAAATGGGTCCGCTCGTCACGGGCGCGCATCGCGCGAAGGTGGAAGGTTATATCGACGCAGGCGTGAAGTCGGGCGCGACGCTCGTCGTCGATGGACGCGGACATCAGGTCGAAGGCCACGAAAACGGCTTCTTCCTCGGCGGCACGCTGTTCGACAACGTGAAGACCGACAGCACCATCTACAAGGAAGAGATTTTCGGGCCGGTGCTGTCGGTGGTGCGCGTGCCGGATTTCGCGAGCGCGGTCGAACTCATCAACGAGCATGAATTCGCCAACGGCGTGTCGTGCTACACGACGGACGGCGGCGTCGCGCGCGCGTTCTCGCGTCAGATCAAGGTGGGCATGGTCGGCATCAACGTGCCGATTCCGGTGCCGATGGCGTGGCATTCGTTCGGCGGCTGGAAGCGTTCGCTCTTCGGCGATCACCACGCATACGGCGAAGAAGGCGTGCGCTTCTATACGCGCTACAAGAGCGTGATGCAACGCTGGCCCGACAGCATCGCGAAGGGCGCCGAATTCACGATGCCGGTAGCGAAGTAATCGAATCATCGAAGCCGCGCAAGACGGCATCGACTGGAGACACGTCATGAAACAGAACGCGCGCAAGCTGGAAGGCGAATTCGACTACATCATCGTCGGGGCGGGCACGGCCGGATGCGTGCTCGCGAATCGCCTCACCGAAGATCCGAACGTGAACGTGCTGCTGCTCGAAGCCGGCGGCAAGGACGACTATCACTGGATTCACATTCCGGTCGGCTATCTGTATTGCATCGGCAATCCGCGCACGGACTGGCTCTACAAGACGCAGGCGGAACCGGGCCTCGACGGTCGCAAGCTCGCGTATCCGCGCGGACGCGTGCTCGGCGGATGCTCGTCGATCAACGGCATGATCTACATGCGCGGCCAGCGCGAGGACTATGACGACTGGGCGCACATCAGCGGCGATCCGGGCTGGTCGTGGGATTCCGTGCTGCCCGTCTTCATGCGCAGCGAGGATCATCATGGCGGCGGCAATTCATGGCATGGCGCGGGCGGCGAATGGCGCGTCGAGAAGCAGCGCCTGAAGTGGAAAGTTCTCGAGACGTTCGCGCAAGCCGCGCAGCAAAGCGGCATTCCCGCGACGGACGACTTCAATCGCGGCGACAACACCGGCGTCGGTTATTTCGAAGTGAACCAGCGCGGCGGCATACGCTGGAACGCGGCGAAAGCCTTCCTGCGCGAAGCGATGAAGCGTCCCAATCTCACGACGATCACCGGTGCGCATACGCAACGTCTCGTGTTCGAAGGCTCGCGCTGCGTCGGCGTGGAGTATCGCGGCGGCGATATCGATTACGTCGCGCGTGCGCGTTTCGAAGTGATTCTCAGCGCGGGCGCGGTGAACTCGCCGCAGATTCTCGAACTGTCCGGCATCGGCAACGGCGCGCGTCTGCAACGTCTCGGTATCGATGTCGTGAAGAGCCTGCGAGGTGTCGGCGAAAATCTGCAGGACCACTTGCAATTGCGCATGGCGTACAAGGTCAACGGTGTGCGCACGCTCAACACGTTGTCGGCGCATTGGTGGGGCAAACTTTTCATCGGCATGCAATACGCGCTGATGCGAAGCGGACCGATGTCGATGGCGCCGTCGCAACTCGGCGCGTTCGCCAAGTCCAATCCCGACGATGCATCGATCAAGCGCCCCGATGTCGAATATCACGTTCAGCCTTTGTCGCTCGAACGCTTCGGCGAGCCGCTGCATTCGTTCAATGCGTTCACCGCGTCGGTGTGCAACTTGCGGCCGACATCGCGCGGCAGCGTGCATATCGAATCGCCGGATGCGCATGCGGCGCCGCTGATCGCGCCGAATTATCTGTCGACCGATCACGATCGCGAAGTGGCCGCGAATTCGGTGCGTCTCACGCGGCGCATCGTCAGCGCGCCCGCGCTGGCGCAATACCGGCCCGAGGAAATTCTTCCGGGCATCCAGTATCAGACGCAGGAAGAACTCGTCGAAGCGGCGGGCAAGGTCGGCACGACGATCTTCCATCCGGTCGGCACCTGTCGCATGGGCACGGACAACGATCCGGCCGCGGTCGTCGACAGCCGTCTGCGCGTGATCGGCGTGCGCGGCCTGCGTGTGGTCGATGCATCGATAATGCCGACGATCACATCGGGCAACACGAACTCGCCGACCCTGATGATCGCCGAGCGTGCGAGCCAGATGATCCGCGAGGACAGGCGCGGCATTGAAGCGGAAGAAGTGATCGCGACGGCGCTCGCATGACAGATCGGTGACGCGCGCGCTTCACATGTCGGGATGACGCGTGAATGGCGCGCGCATGACGTTGCACAAACGATTGCTTATATGCGCAGGGAATAAGCACTCTCCGTGCCCCTATTGCGTGCACGCGCCAAAACTCCAAGCAATTCGTTAGTAAGTGCAAATCCCAATGATTGCGCTGCATCATTGGCGCGACAATGGCCCCGGAATTAGTGATGCTCGGCATACCTCGTGCACACTTTGTGCGGGCGCAACAGCGATGCATGAAGCGAAGCAGTACCGGGATGGAGACAACGTTCGGGTGCGCGCGGAAAGAAAAAATAAGGCGCAGGCGAATACGGATTTGCCCAGCGCTTCACTTCGCATGGAAGGGGACATGATTCTCGGCGACACCATTCTTGAAACGCGAGGACTCACGAAGGAATTCAAAGGCTTCACGGCCGTGAATGGCGTGAACCTGCGCGTTCGCCGCGGTTCGATCCATGCGCTGATCGGACCGAACGGTGCAGGCAAGACGACCTGCTTCAACCTTCTCACCAAGTTTCTCGAACCCACCGCGGGACAGATCGTTTTCAACGGCGTGGACATCACGCGCGAGCGTCCGGCGCACATCGCGCGACGCGGGATCATCCGCTCGTTCCAGATTTCGGCCGTGTTTCCGCACCTGACGGTGCTGCAGAACGTGCGCATCGGTTTGCAGCGGCAACTGGGCACGTCGTTTCATTTCTGGCGCAGCGAGCGTTCTCTCGATGCGCTCAACGACCGCGCGATGGATCTGCTCACGCAAGTCGGCCTCACCGATTTCGCCGATACGAAAACCGTCGAGCTCTCATACGGCCGCAAGCGCGCGCTGGAGATCGCGACCACGTTGTCGATGGAGCCCGAACTGATGCTCCTCGACGAACCGACGCAAGGCATGGGTCACGAGGACGTCGATCGCGTGACGGCGCTGATCAAGAAGGTGTCGGCGGGGCGCACCATCCTGATGGTCGAGCACAACATGAACGTGATCGCGGGCATCTCCGACACCATCACCGTGCTTCAGCGCGGCGAAGTGCTCGCCGAAGGCAGCTACGCGGAAGTGTCGAAGAATCCGCTCGTGATGGAAGCCTACATGGGCAGCGCCGATGCGGCGCTCACCGGAGCGCATGCATGAGTACGATCGTGGAGGAGCGCCGCTCGCGCGAGGCGAACGGCGCGGCGGGCAATGTGCCTGCGCTGGAAATCTCGGGTCTGCAGGCGTGGTACGGGGAGTCGCACATCCTGCACGGCGTGGACCTCAAGGTGAATCGCGGCGAAGTGGTCACGCTGCTCGGCCGCAACGGCGCGGGCCGCACGACCACGTTGCGCGCCATCATGGGTTTGACCGGGCGCAGGACGGGTTCGATCCGCGTGAGCGGCAATGAAACCATCGGCCTCGCCACACACAAGATCGCGCATTACGGGGTCGGCTATTGTCCGGAGGAGCGCGGCATTTTTTCGAGCTTGTCCTGCGAGGAAAACCTTCTTTTGCCGCCGCTGATCGGCAACGCGAAAGACGCGATGCCGCTCGACGAGATCTACTCGATGTTCCCGAACCTGAAGGAGCGCCGCGCGAGCCAGGGCACGCGTCTTTCGGGCGGCGAGCAGCAGATGCTGGCCGTCGCGCGCATTCTGCGCACGGGCGCGAATCTGCTTCTGCTCGATGAAATCTCGGAAGGGCTCGCGCCGGTCATCGTGCAGACACTCGCGCGCATGATCCTCATGCTGAAGTCGCGCGGCTACACGATCGTCATGGTCGAACAGAATTTTCGTTTCGCGGCGCCGCTTGCGGATCGCTTTTACGTGATGGAACACGGGAACATCGTCGAGCATTTCGGCGCGGGGGAACTCGAAGCGAAGATGCCGGTGCTGCACGAATTGCTCGGGGTGTAATCGATCCCGGCGCGGCACATCGGAAAGGGCAACACCAGTAACACCGCATCAAATCAAAACTCATGGAGACTGGAATGAAAAAGAAGACCCTCGCGCGCCTCTCTACTCTGTGCTTTGCGGCTGCGGCGGCGAGTGTGGCGGTGATGAGCACGAGCGCCAATGCCGCCGACGGCAACACGGTGAAGATCGGCTTCGTCACCGACATGTCGGGCCTCTACGCGGACATCGACGGACAAGGCGGGCTCGAAGCGATTCGCATGGCGATCGCGGACTTCGGCGGCAAGGTCAACGGCAAGCCGATCGAGCTCGTCTACGCGGATCACCAGAACAAGGCGGACATCGCGGCGTCGCGTGCGCGCGAGTGGATCGACCGCGACGGCGTGAACGTGATCATCGGCGGCACGAACTCGGCGACGGCGCTTTCGAGCGCGCAGGTGGCGGCGGAGAAGAAGACGCCGTACATCAACATCGGCGCGGGCGCGGACAATCTGACCAACGAGCAATGCTCGCCCTACACGGTCCACTACGCTTACGACACCATGGCGCTCGCGAAGGGCACCGGTTCCGCGGTGACGAAGCAGGGCGGCAAGTCGTGGTACTTCCTGACGGCCGACTACGCCTTCGGCAAGGCGCTGGAAAAGAACACGGCTGATGTCGTGAAGGCGAACGGCGGTCAGGTGCTCGGCGAAGTGCGCCATCCGCTGTCGGCGTCGGACTTCTCGTCGTTCCTGCTGCAGGCGCAGGGCTCGAAGGCGCAGGTGCTCGGCCTCGCGAACGCGGGCGGCGACACGATCAACTCGATCAAGGCCGCGAAGGAATTCGGCATCACCAAGTCGATGAAGATCGCCGCGCTGCTGGTCTTTATCGCCGACATTCACAGCCTCGGCCTCGAAACCACGCAAGGTCTCGTGGCGACGGATAGCTGGTACTGGAACAAGGACGACAAGACGCGCGCCTGGGCAAAACGCTACTTCGACAAGATGAAGAAGATGCCGGGCAGCCTGCAGGCGGCGGATTACTCGGCCGTCACGACGTACCTGAATGCAGTGAAGGCGGCGGGCACGACCGACAGCGACAAGGTCATGGCGCAGCTCAAGAAGGCGAAGATCGACGACTTCTACGCGAAGGGCTACATCCGCGAAGACGGCTCGATGATCCACGACATGTACCTGATGGAAGTGAAGAAGCCGTCGGAATCGAAGGAGCCGTGGGACTACTACAAGATCACCGCGACGATTCCGGGCGATCAGGCGTTCGGCACCAAGGCCGAATCGCGCTGCAAGCTCTGGAAGTAAGCATTCGGTAGCGCGCAAGCGTTCGCGCGGCGGGCGGCCGGAAGGTCGCCTCGCCGTCGCAACCGCGTCAACACGTTTCTGACGGCAGGTTCAATGGAAATATTCGGCATTCCGCTCGCCGCAATGATGAGCCAGCTGCTGCTCGGGCTGGTGAACGGCTCGTTCTACGCGATCCTGAGCCTCGGGCTCGCGGTGATCTTCGGCCTGCTCAACGTCATCAATTTCGCGCACGGCGCGCTCTTCATGCTGGGCGCGATGCTCGCGTGGATGGGCTATTCCTACTTCAACATCCCGTACTGGGCGATGCTGCTGCTCGCGCCGATCGTGGTCGGCCTGTTCGGCGTGGTCATCGAACGCTCGATGCTGCGCTGGCTCTACAAGCTCGATCATCTCTACGGGCTTCTGCTCACGTTCGGCCTCACGCTCGTGATCGAAGGCGTGTTTCGCTCGGTTTACGGTTCGTCGGGGCAGCCGTACGACGTGCCTTCGCTGCTTCAGGGCGCGACCAATCTCGGCTTCATGTTCCTGCCGAACTATCGCGCGTGGGTAGTCGTCGCGTCCCTCGTCGTGTGCTTTGCGACGTGGTTCGTGATCGAAAAGACGCGCATCGGCGCTTATCTGCGCGCGGGCACGGAGAACCCGAAGCTCGTCGAGGCGTTCGGCGTCAACGTGCCGATGATGATCACGCTCACCTACGGCTTCGGTGTCGCACTCGCGGCGTTCGCGGGCGTGCTGGCGGCGCCCGTGATCCAGGTGTCGCCGCTGATGGGCCAGTCGATGATCATCACCGTCTTCGCGGTCGTCGTGATCGGCGGGATGGGCTCGATCATGGGCTCGATCCTGACCGGCCTGCTGCTCGGCGTGATCGAGGGCTTCACGCGCGTGTTCTATCCGGAAGCGTCCGCGACGGTCGTCTTCGTCATCATGGCGATCGTGTTGATGATTCGCCCGGCAGGACTCTTCGGCAAGGAAAAATGATGCAGAGAAAAGCGCTCTATGGCCTGCTGCTGATCGGCCTGATTGCGGCGCCGTTCGTCGGCGTGTATCCGCTGTTCATGATGAAGGTGCTGTGTTTCGCGCTGTTCGCGGCGGCGTTCAATCTGCTGATCGGCTATACCGGGCTGCTGTCGTTCGGGCACGCGATGTTCCTCGCGACCGCCGGCTACGTCGCCGGCTATGCGATCCAGTCGCTGAACTTCACGCCGGAGCTCGGTGTAATCGCGGGCACGGCGGCGGCGACGCTGCTCGGGCTCGTAGCCGGTCTGCTCGCGATCCGGCGCCAGGGCATCTACTTCGCGATGGTCACGCTCGCGCTCGCGCAGATGGTGTACTTCGTGTTCCTGCAGGCGCCGTTCACGCATGGCGAAGACGGTCTGCAGGGCGTGCCGCGCGGCAAGCTCTTCAACGTACTCGATCTGGGCAACGACATCACGCTCTACTACGTCGTGCTCGTGGTGATGCTGCTCGCGTTCGCGCTGATCGTGCGCATCGTGCATTCGCCGTTCGGGCAAGTGCTGATCGCGATCAAGGAGAACGAGCCGCGCGCGATTTCGCTCGGCTACGACACGTCGCGCTACAAGCTGCTCGCGTTCGTGCTGTCGGCGGGTCTTGCGGGTTTCGCGGGCGCGATGAAGACGGTCGTGCTCGGCTTCGAAACGCTCGGCGACGCCTACTGGACGATGTCCGGTCTCGTCGTGCTGATGACGCTCGTCGGCGGCATGAGCACGATGTTCGGGCCGTTGCTCGGTGCGGCGATCATCGTCGCGCTGGAAGACAAGCTCGGCGATATCGGCAGCGGCATTGCGCGGATCACGGGCGTGTCGTGGTTCAATTCGCTGGGCGAATCGGTGACGATCGTGACGGGGTTGATCTTCATCGCGTGCGTGCTGGCGTTCCGTCGCGGGATCGTCGGAGAGATCATCGCGCGGGTTCGGCCGCTGCAAGGCTGACGCGATTTAGTTGGAAATACGAACGAATCGGGCACTTGCGAGAAGACCGCTGTATTGCAAGAAATACGCCCTTTTGAGGTGCTTTTATGCACCACTAGGGTAAATGCTAGGTTGTCGCATACTGATGCGTTCTTTAATATGCGTCCTAGTTCTGTTGCACCCAGATTTTTTGAGGTGGAGAACGAGGAGACATGAGGCACAAAGTGCCCGACCGAAAAGCGCTGTTGGATGATTCCAACAGCGCTTTTTTTATTCCCCATCGATAATACGAATAAAATCCCGCAATTGATTTTAACGCGGGTTTTCCCGGGGTTTCCAGCGCACGCTAAACCCTTCAAAACGCTTGCTGCGCGGTGGTTTCGTCCGCTAAACTGCATTTCCCGACCCGATGGTCGGTGATTCACGGCGGGCGCGAATCAGCGGCATATTCGCAGGCAATTCTCCACGCAGAAAACTGATTTACGGGGCGCAAATCAATGAAGTTGGCTTTACGCGGCAAGACGGTCGCAATGGCTGTCGCGGCAGTTTGCATTAGTTTCTCGGCGGCATTCAGCAATCCCGTTCTGGCGGACGTGAAAATCGGCGTGACGGTCTCGGCGACGGGCCCGGCGGCTTCGCTCGGCATTCCGGAAAAGAACACCGTCGCATTGTTGCCGAAGGAAATCGGCGGGCAGAAGGTGGAATACATCGTTCTCGACGACGCCACCGATTCCACCCAGGCCGTGAAAAACGCGCGCAAGCTGACGAGCGAAGATCACGTCGACGCGCTCGTCGGTTCGACGGTCGTCCCGAATTCGCTCGCGATGATCGACATCGCCTCCGAAACGCACACGCCGATGATTTCGATGGCCGCGGCTGCGAGCATCGTCGAACCGATGGACAGCAAGCGCGCGTGGGTCTTCAAGACGCCGCAGAACGACATTCTGATGGCCACCGCGATTGCGCAACACATGTCGAATCATGGCGTGAAGACGGTCGCGTTCATCGGCTTTTCCGACGCTTACGGCGAGAGCTGGTTCAAGGAATTCTCGAAGGCCGCCGATCTGGCGAAGCTGAAGATCGTCGCGAACGAACGCTTTGCGCGCAACGATGCATCGGTGACGGGTCAGGTGCTCAAGATGATGTCGCAAAACGCGGACGCGGTGCTGATCGCGGGCGCTGGCACGCCGGCCGCGCTGCCGCAGAAGACGCTCAAGGAGCGCGGCTACAAGGGCAAGATCTATCAGACGCACGGCGTCGCCAATAACGACTTCCTGCGCGTGTGCGGCAAGGATTGCGAAGGCACGTTCCTGCCCGCGGGCCCGTTGCTCGTCGCGGAGCAGTTGCCCGACAGCAATCCCGTGAAGCAGGCCGCGCTCACGTACAAGAAGGCTTACGAAGGCGCATACGGCGCGGGTTCCGTGTCGACGTTCGGCGGTCACGCGTGGGACGCGGGCCTCATTCTGCAGCGCGCGATTCCCGTCGCATTGAAGAAGGGCCAGCCGGGCACGGCGGCGTTCCGCGAAGCGTTGCGCGCGGCTATCGAAGAGACGAAGAATCTGCCTGCATCGCACGGCATCTTCAACATGAGCCCCAACGATCACTCCGGACTGGACCAGCGCGCGCGCGTGATGGTGGAGATCGTCGGCGGCAAGTGGAAGCTCTCGGGCAACTGACGCATTCGCATGTGAACGATTCGGAGAACAAAGGCGCGTTAGCAACACAACGCGCCTTTTTTCTGTGCCGTGCAGTATGAACCCGAAGCGTAGAAGAGGGCGCGAAGCCTCGATCGCAACGGCGCAACGGTCAGGGAAAACCAGCCTTGGCACGCAGTAACGCGGTAAATAGATTGGGGCGGCTCTTTGGTTAGCCCAGGGAAGCAGCATCGATAACAACTCGCAGCAGCGCACCGCAGGGGTGCGTGAACCGCAAGTCGCGTTTGGAGACAAGCAATGAAAACGAAGAAGGCATGGATCAGGACGGGCATCGCGCTCGCCATCGCGGGCAGCGTGCTCGCAGGATCGGGCGCGGCGTTCGCTCAGGTGAAGATCGGCGTGACGCTCTCGGCGACGGGACCGGCCGCATCGCTCGGGATTCCCGAGAAAAATACCGTCGCGCTGCTGCCGAAGGAAATCGGCGGGAAATCGGTCGAATACATCGTCCTCGATGACGGTTCCGACACGAGCCGCGCCGTGCAGAACACGCGCAAGCTGATCGATGAAGATCACGTCGATGCGATCGTCGGCTCGACTGTGACGCCGAACTCGCTCGCGATGATCGATGCGGCCGCCGCCGGCAAAACGCCGATGATCTCGATGGCCGCGTCCGCAGCGATCATCGCGCCGATGGACGCGAAGAAGTCGTGGGTCTTCAAGACGCCGCAAAACGACGCGCTGATGGCCGATGCAATCGCGAGCTACATGGAGAAGCACGGCGTGAAGACGGTGGGCTTTATCGGCTTCGCGGATGCCTACGGCGACGGCTGGTACAACGTGTTCAACACGGCGGCGGCGGCGCACAAGCTGAAGATCGTCACGAACGAGCGCTATAACCGCACGGACACATCCGTGACCGGCCAGGTCTTGAAGACGATGGGCGCGAACCCGGACGCGGTGCTGATCGCGGGCGCGGGCACGCCGTCGGCGCTGCCGGCGAAGGCGCTGAAGGAGCGCGGCTACAAGGGCAAGGTCTATCAGACGCACGGCGTCGCCAACAACGACTTCCTGCGCGTCTGCGGCAAGGACTGCGAGGGCGAGATTCTGCCCGCGGGTCCGGTGCTCGTGACCGAGCAGTTGCCGGACGGCAATCCGGTGAAGAAGTCGTCGGCCGCCTACAAGGAAGCGTATGAGAAGGCGTACGGCGCGGGCTCGCTGTCGACCTTCGGCGGACATGCATGGGATGCGGGCCAGATGCTCCAGCGCGCAATTCCCGAGGCGCTGAAGAAGGGCCAGCCGGGCACGCCGGAATTCCGCGAAGCGCTGCGCGCGGCGCTGGAAAACCTGAAGGATCTGCCGGTGTCGCACGGCATCATGAACATGACGCCGACCGATCACAACGGCTTCGACAATCGCGCGCGCGTGATGGTGCAGATCGTCGACGGCAAGTGGAAATTGCTGAACGACTGAGCGTCAGAGGACGCGCTTCATCGCGCGTTCTTGTTTCTTGATTTTGAGATGAACGAGCGGCGCACCGGCAACGGCGCGCCGCTTTGACCATGTTCCGGCGGCTGTTATTGAGGCGCCTGTTTCAAAAGAAGCTTTGAAGAGGAAGTATGGACTTATCGATTGCGGCGATCCTCGCGCAGGACGGGATCACCACGGGCGCGATCTACGCCTTGCTCGCGCTCGCTCTGGTGCTCGTGTTCTCAGTGACACGCGTCATTTTCATTCCGCAGGGCGAGTTCGTCGCGTATGGCGCGCTCACGCTGGCCGCGCTGCAAACGCAGAAGCTGCCCGCGACCTGCTATCTGCTCATCGCGATGGGCGTCGGCTGCTTTGTCGCGGAACTCGCTGGTATCGTTCGGCATCCTGCACGATATCACCAGATCGGACGCTTGCTCGCGGTGCTGGCGGGCAAGTATCTGCTGTTTCCCGTCGCGGTCTGGGGAATCACGCAGGCAGCGTTCGCACAGCCTCTGCCGATGATCGTGCAGATCGCGCTGACGCTTCTGATCGTCGTGCCGATGGGACCGTTTGTCTATCGTCTCGCGTATGAGCCGATCGCGGAGGCGAGCACGCTGTTGCTGCTGATCGTGGCGGTGGCGGTGCACTTCGCGATGGTCGGCCTCGGGCTCGTGATGTTCGGCGCGGAAGGCTCGCGCACGACGGCGTTTTCTGACGCCACGTTCAATCTCGGCAGCGTGTCGATTTCCGGGCAGAGCTTGTGGGTCGTCGGCACGGCGGTGGTGTTAATCGCCGCGCTGTATTTTTACTTCGATCGGTCCATCTCCGGGAAGGCCTTGCGCGCGACGTCCGTGAACCGGCTGGGCGCGCGGCTCGTGGGCATCGGCACGACGCAGGCAGGCCGCCTCGCGTTCACCCTCGCGGCGGGCCTGGGCGCGCTGTGCGGCGTGCTCGTGGCGCCGATCACGACCATTTACTACGACTCCGGCTTTCTGATCGGCCTGAAGGGCTTCGTCGGCGCCATCGTCGGCGGTCTGGTGAGTTATCCGCTCGCGGCTGCAGGCTCACTGCTGGTGGGTCTGCTCGAATCGTATTCGTCGTTCTGGGCGAGCGCGTACAAGGAGGTGATCGTCTTCACCTTGATTATTCCGGTTTTGCTGTGGCGCAGCCTGGCAAGCCCGCATTCGGATGAAGACGAGGAGTAAGCCGATGAAATTCCGTTCTTTTTGGATCTTTTTGTTGATCGTCTTCGCTCTGCCGATCCTGCCTCGGCCGGTCGCCGTGCCCGAGTACTGGATCACGCTGCTGAACTACATCGGCCTGTATTCGATCGTCGCGATCGGACTCGTGCTGCTTACCGGCATCGGCGGAATGACGAGCTTCGGGCAGGCTGCGTTCGTCGGCGTAGGCGCGTATGCGACGGCCTTCCTGACGACGCGATACGGTGTCTCGCCGTGGCTCGCGTTGATCGCGGGCGTCGTGTTGACGGCGTTCATCGCGCTGTTGCTCGGCCTCATCACGATGCGCCTCTCCGGGCACTTCCTGCCGCTCGGGACGATCGCGTGGGGGCTGTCGTTGTTTTATCTGTTCGGCAACATGGAACTGCTGGGCAAGTACGACGGCATCAACGGCATTCCCGTGCTCAATGTGTTCGGCTGGGAGCTCGAATCGGGCCGCAGCATCTATTACCTGATCTGGGTCGTGGTATTGCTCGCGGTGATTTCTGTTCAGAATTTGCTTAATAGTCGTCCGGGGCGCGCGATCCGTGCGCTGCGAGGCGGCGGCACGATGGCCGAAGCGATGGGCATCAACACCGCGTGGATGCGCGTCGTCATATTCGTCTACGCAGCGGTTCTCGCGGCTATTTCCGGCTTCCTGTACGCCCATTTACAGCGTGCGGTGAACCCGACGCCGTTCGGCCTGAATCACGGTATCGAGTTCCTGTTCATGGCAGTGGTCGGCGGCGTCTCGCACGTCTGGGGTGCGATTCTGGGCGCGACGATCCTCACCGTTCTGCAGGACTATCTTCAGACGCTTCTGCCCAAGCTGCTCGGCGCTAATGGCAATTTTGAGATCATCGTGTTCGGCGTCGTGATGGTGTTGCTGCTGCAATACGCGCGGCAGGGCGTCTGGCCGTTCGTGGCTCGCCTTTTCCCGCGCGGGCCGCGTGCGCACGTCCCGGATCACGGCGATGTTTTGCCGCAGCGCAGCAAGCCGAACGCGGGCGAGCGCTTGCTGGTGGTGGAAAAAGCGCGCAAGCAGTTCGGCGGACTCGTCGCGGTCAACGATGTGAGTTTCGAAGTAAAGGCGGGCGAGATCATCGGGTTGATCGGCCCGAATGGTGCGGGGAAATCCACGACCTTCAATCTCGTGACGGGCGTCCTTCAGGCCACGAGCGGAGCGATTAGTTTTCACGGGGAGCGCATCGAAAAGCTCACTTCACGTGAAATCGTCAAACGTGGCATTGGCCGGACCTTCCAGCACGTCAAGATGCTTCCGGGGATGACGGTGCTGGAGAATGTCGCAATCGGTGCGCATTTGCGCGGCAACACTGGCGTCTGGCGCAGCGTCGTGCGATTGAATGCGGCAGAGGAATCGCGCTTGATGTCCGAAGCTGCGAAGCAGATCAAGCGTGTGGGTCTGGAGAAGCATATCTATAGCGAGGCCGGCAGTTTGGCACTCGGTCAGCAGCGGATTCTCGAAATCGCCCGCGCGTTGTGCTGCGACCCGACTCTTCTCTTGCTCGACGAACCCGCGGCGGGTCTGCGTTATCAAGAAAAGTTGCAATTGGCCGAGTTGATGCGGAAGCTGCGCGCTGAAGGGATGAGCATTCTGCTGGTCGAACACGATATGGATTTCGTGATGAATTTGACCGATCGGCTCGTCGTAATGGAATTCGGGACGAAGATCGCGGAGGGCTTGCCAACCGAAGTCCAAAAAGATCCGGCGGTTCTCGAAGCATATCTGGGCGGGGTGGAGTGATGGCAAAGGAATCGAATACGGCCGAGAATCCGATCTTGCAGGTCGACGGCTTGTCGGTGCGCTATGGCAAGGTCGAGGCGTTGCACGATGGCAAGCTCACCGTCGGGCCAGGGCAAATCGTTTCGGTTATCGGGCCGAACGGCGCAGGTAAATCGACGCTCCTCAACGCGATCATGGGCGCGTTGCCGCAAACGGGGCATGCCAAGGGCGTCGTGCGATATCTCGCCGAAGATGTATCCGCGCTTGTAATTGAACGTCGCGTTTCACGTGGAATGTGCCTGGTGCCGGAAAAGCGCGAATTGTTCGCGACGATGACGGTTGAAGACAATCTGGTGCTCGGTGCTTATCGGCGCAAGCGGGCGGGCGAGCGTAATTTTCTCGACCAACTCGATCACGTGTTCGAGCTTTTCCCGCGACTGAAGGAACGGAGGAAGCAGGCGGCTGGGACGTTGTCGGGCGGGGAAAGGCAAATGCTGGCGGTGGGTCGTGCGTTGATGGGCAAGCCGCAGCTTCTCATGCTCGACGAGCCGAGCCTCGGACTTGCACCGCTGATTGTTAAGGAAATTTTTCACATCATCAGCGCGCTTCGTCAGACGGGCGTTGCGACGCTGCTGATCGAGCAAAACGCACGCGCTGCCTTGCAGATTTCCGACTATGGCTACGTGCTTGAGACGGGTGAATTCGCGCTGGAAGGAAACGCAGACGCGCTCCAACACAATCCGCAAGTCATCGAAACCTACCTCGGTTTGACGAAGAAAGTCGCGTAAGAACGACGGCTGAAGTGCCATCAGAAGGCGTGTTTCACGTGAAACACGCCTTTTTTTTCGTCCTCGGCCGATCGGTCGAATTCGAGCCAGAGAAGAAGCCGTTATAATTCAAAGTTATTCTCTCTTCCAGGTTCGTGTCGTTCGCACACGATATCCCGATGCTTTATCCCACAGAATTTGATGTGATCGTCGTTGGCGGCGGTCACGCAGGCACAGAGGCGGCGCTCGCCTCTGCACGTATGGGCTGTAAGACCCTTCTTTTGACCCACAACATCGAGACGTTGGGTCAGATGAGCTGCAATCCGTCGATCGGCGGGATCGGCAAGGGCCATCTCGTCAAGGAAGTCGACGCGCTCGGCGGGGCAATGGCAGCGGCGACGGACGAATCGGGGATTCAGTTCCGCATTCTCAACTCGTCGAAGGGGCCGGCTGTGCGGGCAACGCGCGCGCAGGCCGATCGTCTGCTGTACAAGCAGGCGATCCGACATCGGCTCGAAAATCAGCCCAATTTGTGGCTGTTTCAGCAAGCCGTCGACGATTTGATGGTTGAAGGCGATCGAGTTGTCGGCGCCGTCACGCAAGTCGGGCTTCGCTTTCGGGGCCGCGCCGTTGTGTTGACCGCGGGCACGTTCCTGGACGGCAAGATTCATGTCGGGCTGAATAACTATGTCGGTGGACGGGCCGGCGATCCTGCCGCAGTATCGCTTTCGGCGCGGCTCAAGGAGCTGAAGCTGCCCCAAGGCCGTCTCAAGACGGGCACGCCTCCGCGAATCGATGGCCGGACGATCGATTTTTCCAAACTCGAAGAGCAGCCGGGCGATCTCGATCCGATCCCTGTGTTCTCGTTTCTTGGGCGCGTAGAGCAGCATCCGCGTCAACTGCCTTGCTGGGTTACGCATACGAACGCCCAGACGCACGACATCATCCGCTCCGGACTCGATCGTTCGCCGATGTACACAGGCGTGATCGAAGGCGTCGGGCCGCGATATTGCCCGTCTATCGAAGACAAGATTCATCGTTTTGCTTCGAAGGACGCGCACCAGATCTTTCTGGAGCCGGAAGGGTTGACCACGAATGAGTTCTATCCGAACGGCATTTCCACCAGTCTGCCTTTTGACGTCCAGCTCGAACTCGTTCGCTCGATGCGCGGCCTTGAGCATGCGCACATCCTGCGACCTGGCTACGCGATCGAATATGACTACTTCGACCCGCGCGCGTTGAAGGCTTCGCTCGAAACGAAGGCGATCAGCGGGCTGTTCTTTGCAGGGCAGATCAATGGTACGACCGGCTACGAAGAGGCTGCTGCTCAGGGCTTGCTGGCGGGCATTAACGCTGGACTACAAGTTCAAGGGAAAGAAGCGTGGTCGCCGCGCCGCGATCAGGCGTATCTGGGCGTTCTCGTCGATGATCTCGTCACGCGTGGGGTGTCAGAGCCGTATCGGATGTTCACGAGTCGGGCCGAGTACCGGCTGTCGCTGCGTGAGGACAACGCAGATATGCGTTTGACGGAGATGGGGCGCGAGTTGGGCGTCGTCGACGACGTCCGTTGGGACGCCTTCAGCCGCAAGCGCGATGCTGTTTCACGTGAAACACAACGCCTTCGTTCTACGTGGGTCAATCCGAAAACGCTTCCGGCGGAAGAGGCGACAGTGTTACTGGGTAAGCCGATCGATCACGAATATAGTCTTGCCGATCTTCTGCGACGGCCTGGCGTTTCTTACGACGGAATCTGCTCGCTGCGTGATGGTGCCTGCGGTCCCGAGACATCACTCTCTGATGATCCGATCCTGCTCGCTCAGATCAAGGAGCAGATCGAAATCGGTGTGAAGTATCAGGGCTACATCGATCGTCAGGCGGACGAAATCGTGCGGAATGGAGCGCAGGAAAATACGCGCCTGCCGGAAGCTCTCGACTATAACGAAGTCCGAGGTTTGTCCTTCGAGGCCCGCCAGAAGCTGATTCAGCATCGCCCGGAGACGATCGGGCAGGCTTCGCGTATCTCGGGCATTACGCCGGCTGCGATCTCGCTTCTTATGGTCCATCTGAAGCGCGGCGCTGGCCGGCGTGGTCGCAATGCGGCCGGCGACGATTCAATCACCGATAACCCGACGGCGGTTCAATGACGGAGCGCAATCCATCATTGGCGACGACGCTCGAGAAGGGCGTCGCCGAACTCGATATTGCGCTGTCGCCCTCGCAAATTCAGAAGCTTCTCGATTACGTCGCACTGCTCGGCAAGTGGAATTCCGTCTACAACCTGACGGCGATCCGCGATCCGCAGCAGATGCTGATTCAGCACATCCTGGATTCGCTCGCGATCGTTCCGGCAGTCTCCACGCGCAAGCCTGCGACGGCGCTGGATGTCGGCTCCGGAGGCGGATTACCTGGCATCGTACTGGCGATCGCGCTGCCGGAACTGCGCGTCACGCTCAACGACATCGTTCATAAGAAAACCGCGTTTCAGTCGCAGGCAAAGGTGCAATTGGGTCTGAACAATCTGTCGGTTGTGACTGGCCGCGTCGAAAGTTTACGTCCGGGAGTCGAAGTCCCGGGAAAATTCGATTTAATCGTGTCGCGCGCATTCGCAGAGCTCTCCGATTTCGTTACACTTGCGCGTCACCTGGTTGCCGACGATGGGCGAATTCTGGCGATGAAGGGCGTCAGGCCCGAAGCCGAAGCCGCGCGTGTGCCGGCGGGCGCGACAGTGCTCGGCATCGAGCGACTGAACGTTCCGATGCTCGACGCGGAGCGGCACCTCGTCGAGATTGCCGTCGAGCCAGCTTGACGGTCCGTTGTACAGGTTCCATCCAGCATTCCAGCCAGGCACGCTGATCTTCTGACAGCGAAAAACGAGGACACTAAACGATGGCAAAAATCTTCTGCGTCGCAAATCAGAAGGGCGGCGTTGGAAAGACCACGACAGCGGTCAATCTCGCGGCCAGCCTCGCAGGGCTCGACCAGCGCGTGTTGCTGATCGACCTCGACCCGCAGGGCAACGCGACCATGGGCAGCGGCATCAACAAGGCCGCGTGCGAGAACACAGTCTATGAAGTGCTCGTCGATGGCGTCACGCTACGCGAGGCGCGGACGCGCCCGGAGGCCGTCGGCTACGACGTACTGCCCGCAAACCGCGAGCTGGCGGGTGCCGAAGTAGAACTCGTGCAGATGGAGAATCGCGAGGGCATCCTTCGAGCGGCGATCGCCGAGGTAGTCGATGACTATGACTTCGTACTGATCGATTGCCCCCCGGCACTCTCGCTGCTGACCCTCAACGCGCTGTGCGCTGCCCACGGTGTCGTGATCCCCATGCAGTGTGAATATTTCGCACTGGAAGGGTTGTCGGACCTCGTGAACACCATCAAGCAAGTGCATGCGAATCTGAATCGCGATCTCAAGGTCATCGGCCTGCTGCGCGTGATGTTCGATCCCCGAATTACGCTGCAACAGCAAGTGTCGGACCAATTGAAGGAACACTTTGGCAGCAAGTTGTTCGACGTTGTGATCCCGCGCAATGTGCGCCTTGCCGAAGCGCCGAGCTACGGACTGCCCGGCGTCGTCTTCGACAAGTCGTCGCGCGGCGCGCAGGCGTATATCCAGTTCGGCAATGAAATGATCGAGCGTGTGCGTGCGCTCAACGTCAACTAAGCAAAACCCATTCGATGCGACAGAGAACGCTGACGGAGGAACCGAAATGAGCGCTGTGATGAAGAAAAAAGGTCTAGGCCGAGGCTTGGATGCATTGCTCGGCGGCAGCGTCGACATTACGGAAGCCGTGCGCGGCGAGGGCGCGCCCTCGGTGTTGTCGCTCGATAAGATGCAGGCCGGCAAGTACCAGCCGCGCACGCGGATGGACGAGGGCGCGCTCCAGGAACTCGCGGCGAGCATTCGCGCGCAGGGCCTGATGCAGCCGATTCTCGTGCGCTCTATCGGCGACGATCGCTATGAAATCATCGCGGGCGAGCGACGTTTCCGTGCCGCGCGCCTTGCGGGACTCGACGAAGTTCCGGTGCTCGTGAAAAACGTGCCAGATCAGGCCGCCGCCGCGATGGCGCTGATCGAGAACATTCAGCGCGAGGATCTGAATCCGCTGGAAGAGGCGCAGGGCATCCAGCGTCTGCTCGACGAATTCCGCTTTACCCACGAACAGGCGGCCGACGCGGTCGGGCGCTCGCGCAGCGCGGTGTCGAATCTGCTGCGTCTGCTGAACCTGGCGTCGCCCGTTCAGACCATGCTCCTCGCCGGCGATCTCGACATGGGCCACGCGCGCGCATTGCTCGCGGTCGATGCGGCGACGCAAATCCAGCTTGCCAATCACGTCGTCAATCGCCGTTTGTCGGTTCGTGAAACCGAACGCTTGGTGGCGGCGACGACCAAGGAAGCGCCTGCGACAAAAGCACGCGCCGCAAACGACGGCGGACGTGATACGCGTCGTCTGGAAGAAGAGCTGTCGGATCTACTTTCCGCGAACGTGAAGATCAAATTGGGCGGAAGAGGGCGGGGCAAAGTCACGATCGATTTCGGCAATCTGGACTCGCTCGAAGGCATCCTCACCAAGTTGCGCGGCAGTATCGAAGCCCCGACTCCCGCCAACTGATTCGCACGGATCTTGTCCGAATTCAACGCGAAGCGCACGCGTTCCGACTTCCTCGCGCTTATCTGGAGGACCGTCTCGAAAGAGCCGGTTCTCGCGATTCTCATCTTCGCGCTGCTCGCGCTGCAGATCGCGCATCCGCGTCCGTGGATGTCGCTGCCCGGTCTCGTCGACTGGCAGACGGTGCTCACGCTAGCCGGCCTCCTGATTCTGACGAAGGCGATCGAATTATCAGGATTCCTGATGTGGGCGGCGCATCGGCTCGTGCATCACATTCATGGCGAGCGGACCCTGGCGCTGCTGCTCGTGGCGCTTGCTGCGGGGCTTTCGACCGTGCTGACCAACGACGTCGCGCTCTTTGCCGTCGTGCCGCTCACATTGTCGCTGCACAAGCTCGCACCGCTGCCGATCAAGCGGCTCGTCATCGTGATCGCGCTCTCGGTCAACGCGGGTTCGATTCTCACGCCCCTTGGCAACCCGCAGAACCTCTTTCTATGGCAAACGGGCGGCGTCGGTTTCCCCGCGTTCGTGTGGGCGATGCTGCCGCTATGCGCCGCGTTGATGGCGCTGCTTGGCATCGTCACGTTCGCGATGTTCCGCGCGAAACCGCTCGATCTATCCGGCGATGTCGAAGAGCACCGCGTCGATCGCATGTTGTGCGGCGTGAGTGTGCTTGCATTCGCTATATTCGTGGCGCTCGCCGATGCGCATCATGTCGGCCCGGCGCTTGCCGCGCTCGCGATCGTCTTCCTGCTGTGGCGTCGCGAGATCGTGTTCAGGATCGACTGGCTGCTGCTGCTCATCTTCGTGATGATGTTCATCGTGCTGCGTAGCGCGGCCGCGTTGCCATCGATTCACGCAGCCATCGCCCAAGTTGGAATCGGCACGTCAGCGCGCGCGTATGCGGCCGGCGCCGTGCTCTCGCAAGCGATCAGCAACGTGCCCGCGGCCATCGTGCTCGCGGAATTCACGAAGGACTGGCGCGCGCTCGCATTCGGTGTCAGCGTCGGTGGATTCGGCGTGGCGATCGGCTCGCTGGCCAATCTCATCGCCGTGCGATTGTCCGGTGAAAAGGGTATGTGGATGCCGTTTCACATGGTGTCGATACCATTCTGGATCGTGGCAATGGTCATCGGTTGGGCGCTCGTTTGACGCTCACCGAAGGCTCTGCCATCGAATGAGAATCTCCTTGCAATTGCAAGAAAAGTCTCGCTTTTGAGATTGATTTTTAAGCTTCGTCCGCTTGGCTTTTGACGCACCTAAACTATTGAATCCGCGACAACAATCGCTTACAATCGCCCGGATTTATCAGCTAGGCCACCTCGAAAGCGCAGCGAAAGCGCAAGGTGATTTTCCGGACTCTTGGTTGAAGGTTTGAAGACGGTGCGAGAGGAAAATCGAGCGCCGAACGCTCACGCAACCGACGATGCGAACGCCTCCGGAAATCAGCCGCGCAGTTCGTCTGCCGACGCGTGGGATGCCGAAGCGCAAGATAACAATATCGTTCCGCTCACGCGGGATCAGGCACAGAAGCTGTTTGGGCCCGAGGTGAGTCGTCCATCGCGTGTCACGCCGTTTAAGGTGGTGGCAGCGCAAATGGTTTTGTCCCTGGGTGCGACGCTGCTTTGGTGGCTGTTCTACAAGCCGCCGGGTGATGCTGCGCTGTCCGCATTTCTGGGGGGAGCAATCTGCTGGGTGCCGAGCGCTTTGTTCGCCGCGCGCCTGAGAGCGAAGAGCGGCGCGGAGACGATCATGAGCTGGATGATCGGCGAGGCGCTCAAGATGGGAGCGACGATCGCCATGTTCGTGGCGGTCGCGTACTGGTACAAGAGCGCGTTGTGGTTGCCGCTGCTCGTCACGTACATCGTCGCCCTGAAGACTTACTGGGTTGCAATGGCGCTACGGTGACGATTCTTGACGTCCCAGGTAAGTGCCTGCAGCACAGGTTGCAAGTAGCATCACATATGAAGACGTGCGGACCCTGTTCCGCACTCAGGCCTCTCGACCCGGAGCCGCTCAGCGAAGCGGCGGCTCGGAAGCGACAGGCGGCGAAAGATTTTTGACAATTTGGGTGGCTTTAACGATATGGCAGCTAGCGAAGGAACGCACGCTCTGGATCCGTCCGAGTACATTGCGCACCACTTGCAGAACCTTTCCACGCACGCACAGACGTCGATTTTCGACATCCACGTCTGGAATCTCGACACGCTTTTCTGGTCGATCGTGTGCGGTCTCGTAACCATCCTCATCCTCGGTCTTGCCGCACGCAAGGCGACCTCCGGTGTTCCCGGGCGGTTCCAGTGCGCCATCGAGATGCTGGTCGAAATGGTCGAAGATCAGTCGAAGTCGATGATTCACGGCAGCCGCCGTTTCATCGCTCCGCTCGCGCTGACCGTGTTCGTCTGGGTCGCCCTGATGAACTCGCTGGACTTCATCCCCGTTGATTTGCCGGGCCGTGTCATCGGCTGGCTGGGTCTGTCGGAAGCGCTGCCGCATCATCGCATCGTGCCGACGGCCGATCTGAACGGCACCATCGGCATCGCGCTCGGCGTGTTCGTGCTGATGATCTACTACAACTTCAAGATCAAGGGCGCCGGCGGCTTCGTGCATGAGCTGCTGTCCGCTCCGTTCGGCGCGCATCCGCTTCTGTGGATTCCGAACCTCGCGCTGAACATCATCGAGTTCGTCGCCAAGACGGTTTCGCTCGGCATGCGGCTTTTCGGCAACATGTACGCCGGCGAACTGCTGTTCCTGCTGATCGCCCTTCTGGGCAGCATGTGGACGTTCGGTGCGGACGCTTCTGTGCTCGGCTTCATCGGCCACGTGGTCGCGGGCACGGTGTGGGCGATCTTCCACATTCTGATCGTGCTGTTGCAGGCGTTCATTTTCATGATGCTGACGCTGGTGTATATCGGCCAGGCGCATGACTCACACTGACGCGTTGCGGCACGTTCCGGAATCGTTCAGGTTTTAGGTTTTCGTTTTTTATAAATCCAGTTCCAAAGTCTTTAATCAAAGGAGTGATCATGCAAGCTTTCATCGCCAACATCCAGGGTCTGACCGCCATCGGTATCGGCATCATCATCGGCCTGGGTGCAATCGGCGCCTGTATCGGTATCGGTCTGATGGGCGGCAAGTACATTGAAGCGTGCGCTCGCCAGCCGGAACTGATGAACCCGCTGCAGACCAAGATGTTCCTGCTGGCTGGTCTGATCGACGCGGCCTTCCTGATCGGCGTTGGTGTGGCAATGCTGTTTGCGTTCGCGAACCCGCTGCTCTCGAAGCTCGCAGGCTGAGGTTCCTCGGAACTGTGCGTCTGATTTGCAAAGACGCCTGAACGGAACGGATGAGGCGCTGATCGAGCTCAACAAGCCGATGAGCGCCTTTTAACCGTTTCACCTCCGATCAAGCAACGTTTAAGGAAACACCGTGAATCTCAACGCAACCCTGTTTGCGCAAATGGTCGTGTTTCTGATCCTCGCGTGGTTCACGATGAAGTTCGTGTGGCCGCCGTTGATCAACGCCCTCGACGAGCGCTCGAAAAAGATTGCCGACGGCCTCGCCGCCGCCGACAAGGGCAAAGCGGAACTCGAAGCGGCGCACAAGCGCGTCGACCAGGAACTCGCGCAAGCGCGTAACGACGGCCAGCAGCGCATCGCCGATGCCGAAAAGCGCGCCGCAGCAGTCGCAGAAGAAATCAAGGCCAACGCTCAGGCCGAAGCCGCGCGCATCGTCGCGCAAGCCAAGGCTGACGCCGACCAGCAAGTCGTGAAAGCGCGCGAAACGCTGCGCGCGGAAGTCGCGGCTCTGGCCGTCAAGGGCGCCGAGCAAATTCTGAAGCGCGAAGTCGATCAGAAAGCTCACGCCGATCTGCTGAATCAACTCAAAACCGAGCTCTGATCATGGCCGAACTTGCAACCATCGCTCGTCCTTACGCAGAAGCGCTGTTCCGCGTAGCCGAAACCGGCGATCTCGCGGGCTGGTCCACCTTCGTCGAGGAGCTGGCACAGGTTGCGCGTCTGCCCGAAGTGGAATCGGTCGCTTCGAGCCCGAAGGTAAACCGACAGCAGATCGTCGATCTCCTGCTCGCCGCAGTGAAGTCGCCGCTGGCACAAAGCAATGCTCAGGCGAAGAACTTCGTCGGCATGCTGGTCGAGAACCATCGCCTGTCGCTGCTGCCGGAGATCTCCGTCCAGTTCGACGAGCTGAAGAACGCCCGTGAAGGTGCTGCCGATGCTCACATCGTGAGCGCGTTCCCCCTCGAAGGCGAACAGTTGAACGACCTCGTTGCAAGCCTCGAACGCAAGTTCCAGCGCAAGCTGAAACCGATCGTCGAAATCGATCAGTCGCTGATCGGCGGCGTTCGCGTGACGGTTGGCGACGAAGTGCTCGATACCTCGGTCCGCGCGCGCCTCGCCAGCATGCAGACGGCTCTGACCGCTTAAGCGATCAACCGTGTCTGAAAGCTGGCACGCAACAGAATTGACTATCAGGAGCGAATAATGCAACTCAATCCCTCTGAGATCAGCGAGCTGATCAAGAGCCGGATCCAGGGCCTTGAAGCGAGCGCGGATGTTCGCAACCAGGGCACCGTGATCTCCGTGACCGACGGTATCGTGCGTATCCACGGCCTGTCGGACGTGATGCAGGGCGAAATGCTCGAATTCCCGGGCAACACCTTCGGCCTCGCGCTGAACCTCGAACGTGACTCGGTCGGCGCCGTTATTCTCGGTGAATACGAGCACATCTCGGAAGGCGACATCGTCAAGACGACGGGCCGCATTCTCGAAGTGCCGGTCGGTCCGGAACTCATCGGCCGCGTGGTCGATGCGCTCGGCAACCCGATCGACGGCAAGGGCCCGATCAACGCGAAAGCTACGGACGCAATCGAAAAGATCGCTCCGGGCGTGATCTGGCGTAAGTCGGTGTCGCAGCCGGTGCAAACGGGTCTGAAGTCGATCGACTCGATGGTGCCGATCGGCCGTGGCCAGCGTGAGCTGATCATCGGCGACCGTCAGTGCGGCAAGACCGCGGTGGCCGTCGACGCGATCATCAACCAGAAGGGCAAGGACCTCATCTGTATCTACGTCGCGATCGGCCAGAAGGCTTCGTCGATCATGAACGTGGTGCGCAAGCTCGAAGAAACCGGCGCGATGGCATACACCATCGTCGTGGCGGCTTCGGCTTCGGAATCGGCCGCGATGCAATACCTCGCACCGTACGCCGGCTGCACGATGGGCGAATACTTCCGCGATCGCGGTCAAGATGCGCTGATCGTCTATGACGATTTGACCAAGCAGGCTTGGGCGTATCGCCAGATTTCGCTGCTGCTGCGCCGTCCGCCGGGTCGTGAAGCGTATCCGGGTGACGTGTTCTATCTGCACTCGCGTCTGCTCGAGCGTGCTGCGCGCGTCTCGGAAGAGTACGTCGAGAAGTTCACCAACGGCGAAGTCAAGGGCAAGAGCGGCTCGCTGACGGCATTGCCCGTCATCGAAACGCAAGCCGGCGACGTGACCGCGTTCGTTCCGACGAACGTGATCTCGATTACCGACGGTCAGATCTTCCTCGAAACCGACCTGTTCAACGCCGGTATCCGCCCCGCAATCAACGCGGGCGTGTCGGTGTCGCGCGTCGGTGGTGCGGCTCAGACCAAGGTCATCAAGAAGCTGTCGGGCGGTATCCGTACCGACCTCGCGCAGTATCGTGAGCTGGCTGCGTTCGCGCAGTTCGCATCGGACCTCGACGAAGCCACCCGCAAGCAGCTCGAGCGCGGCCGCCGCGTGACGGAACTGCTGAAGCAGCCGCAGTATCAGCCGCTGCAAGTGTGGGAACTGGCTGTCGCGCTGTTCGCTGCCAACAATGGCTATCTGGACGATCTCGAAGTCTCGCAAGTTCTGCCGTTCGAAAAGGGCATGCGCGAATTCCTGAAGACCAGCCACGCCGATCTGATTAAGCGCATCGAAGACAACAAAGACTTGTCGAAGGACGACGAAGGCGCACTGCATGCCGCGCTGAAGGACTTCAAGAAGTCGGGCGCTTATTGATCGGGACTGAGGAGCAACGCGCGATGTCGTTGAACGTCGCGCGGCTTCGATCAAGGAGTAAGCAATGGCTGGAATGAAGGAAATTCGCGGCAAGATCAAGAGCGTGCAAAACACGCGCAAGATCACGAAAGCGATGGAAATGGTCGCCGCATCCAAGATGCGCCGCGCCCAGGAGCGTATGCGTTCCGCCCGTCCGTATGCCGACAAGGTCCGCGCAATCGCATCGCACATGAGCAAGGCGAACCCTGAGTATCGCCACCCGTTCATGGTCGAGAACAAGGGCGTGAAGACGGCCGGCCTGATCCTCGTCACGACCGACAAGGGTCTGTGCGGCGGCATGAACACGAACGTCCTGCGTGCGTCGCTGAGCAAGATCAAGGAACTCGATCAGAGCGGTGTCAAGATCGAGGCGTCGGCGATCGGCAGCAAGGGTCTCGGGTTCCTGAATCGCCTGAAGGCCAGTGTCGTGTCGCAAGTTACGCAACTGGGCGACACGCCGCATCTGGAAAAGCTGATCGGCGCGATCAAGGTGCAGCTCGACCTGTATTCGGAAGGCAAGATCAACGCGGTGTACCTGGCGTACACGCGCTTCATCAACACGATGAAGCAGGAAGCGGTGATCGAGCAGCTGCTGCCGTTGTCGGTGGATGATCTCGACGCTAAGGACGAAGACGGCGTCACGCCGAAGACCTCGTGGGATTACATCTACGAGCCGGACGCGCAAACCGTGGTGGACGAGTTGCTCGTGCGCTACGTCGAAGCCCTCGTGTATCAGGCGGTCGCGGAAAACATGGCGTCGGAGCAATCGGCGCGCATGGTCGCGATGAAAGCCGCGTCGGACAACGCGAAGACCGTGATCAACGAACTGCAGCTCGTCTACAACAAGAGCCGCCAGGCCGCGATTACGAAAGAATTGTCGGAAATCGTCGGCGGCGCCGCAGCGGTCTGATTTTGCTGACCGCTTGAAAGAACACAGTATCTAAAGGAAATGCGATGAGTACTACTGCTTTGGTAGAAGGCAAGATCGTACAGTGCATCGGCGCCGTTATCGACGTGGAATTCCCGCGTGAGCACATGCCGAAGATCTACGACGCGCTCATTCTGGAAGGCACCGAACTGACGCTCGAAGTCCAGCAGCAGCTGGGCGACGGCGTGGTGCGCACCATCTGTCTGGGTGCCTCCGACGGTCTGCGCCGCGGCACGATGGTCAAGAATACGGGCAAGCCCATCAGCGTGCCGGTCGGCAAGCCGACGCTCGGCCGCATCATGGACGTGCTTGGCCGTCCTATCGACGAAGCCGGTCCGATCGAATCGGAAACGATGCGCTCGATCCACCAGAAGGCGCCGGCGTTCGAAGACCTGTCGCCGTCGACCGAACTGCTCGAAACGGGCATCAAGGTTATCGACCTGATCTGCCCGTTCGCGAAGGGCGGCAAGGTGGGTCTGTTCGGCGGTGCAGGCGTGGGCAAGACCGTGAACATGATGGAACTCATCAACAACATCGCGAAGGAACACGGCGGTTATTCCGTGTTCGCCGGTGTGGGTGAGCGTACCCGTGAAGGGAACGACTTCTATCACGAAATGAAGGACTCGAACGTTCTCGACAAGGTCGCGCTGGTGTACGGCCAGATGAACGAGCCGCCGGGCAACCGTCTGCGCGTCGCGCTGACCGGTCTGACGATGGCCGAGCACTTCCGTGACGAAGGCCTCGACGTGCTGTTTTTCGTCGACAACATCTATCGTTTCACGCTGGCGGGTACGGAAGTGTCCGCACTGCTCGGCCGTATGCCTTCGGCAGTGGGCTATCAGCCGACGCTGGCTGAAGAAATGGGCAAGCTGCAAGAGCGTATTACGTCGACCAAGACCGGCTCGATCACGTCGGTTCAGGCCGTGTACGTCCCTGCGGATGACTTGACCGACCCGTCGCCGGCTACGACCTTCGGCCACCTGGACGCAACCGTCGTGTTGTCGCGTGACATTGCTTCGCTGGGTATTTATCCGGCAGTGGACCCGCTCGATTCGACCTCGCGTCAGATCGATCCGCACGTGATCGGCGAAGAACACTACGCGATCACGCGCGGCGTGCAGCAAACGCTGCAGCGCTACAAGGAATTGCGCGACATCATCGCGATTCTGGGTATGGACGAACTGTCGCCGGAAGACAAGCTGTCGGTCTCGCGCGCGCGCAAGATCCAGCGTTTCCTGTCGCAGCCGTTCCACGTTGCAGAAGTGTTCACGGGCTCGCCGGGCAAGTACGTGCCGCTGAAGGAAACCATCCGCGGCTTCAAGATGATCGTCGAAGGTGAATGCGATCATCTGCCGGAGCAAGCGTTCTACATGGTCGGCACGATCGACGAAGCCTTCGAAAAGGCCAAGAAGATCCAGTAAAGATTGGGTGTCTACAAGGGCGTCAGTCTGACGGTTGATGCCCGCGAACTACACTCAATCCAGGAGTCGACATAAATGGCAACCATCAAGGTAGACGTCGTCAGCGCGGAAGAGCAGATCTTCTCGGGCCAGGCGAAGTTCGTCGCGCTGCCGGGCGAAGCGGGTGAACTGGGCATTCTGCCCGGCCACACGCCGCTCATCACGCGCATTCGTCCGGGCGCGGTGCGCATCGAGGCGGAAGACGGCTCGGAAGAGTTCGTGTTCGTTGCAGGCGGGATTCTCGAAATCCAGCCGGGCATCGTGACCGTGCTCGCCGATACCGCCATCCGTGGCGCCGATCTCGACGAAGCGAAGGCAGAGCAGGCGAAGAAGCGTGCCGAGGAAGCGATTCAAAACAACACCTCGGAACTCGAGTACGCGACCGCGCAAGCGGAACTCGCGTACGCGACGGCTCAACTCGCGGCGATCCAGCGTCTGCGCAAGGCGCACGCAAAGCACTAAGCGTGACGCGCCATGCGGCGTTCAGCAGTTCAAAGAAAGCAGCCTTCGGGCTGCTTTTTTTATGCTCCAAATCGGCAAATCGCGCAGGCATTAGTGCATATCGGTTATGTGTATCGATGGCAGAGTCTCCGTAACGCATTGATTCGGCTAGGTTTTGCTCGCCTTCCCCAGGACGGCGTTGCGGGGAAACACTCAATGCCCGCACGCGTCTTTGCGATGCACAATAGCCTCCAATTAGCCTTCATCGGGCGGCGACTCATATTGGCGGAGACCATCGATGGCAACTGAACCGACGCAGACCGGCGCGCAGATCAAACCGCGCGACGGCATTTCCCATGTTCGCGGCGCGACCGACATCGCTCTAAGCGACGCAACCGTCTCGCGTTTTCTTCTCAAGACCGCGAATCGCTTCCCTGAACGACCCGCCGTGGTGTTCCGCGAGCAGAACATCCGATGGACCTGGCGCGAGTTCGCGAACCAGGTCGACGTGCTTGCAAGCGGGCTGCTCGCGCTTGGCATTCAGGCGGGCGATCGCGTCGGCATCTGGTCGCCGAATCGCGCCGAATGGCTGCTCACGCAATTCGCCACCGCGCGCATGGGCGCGGTGCTGGTCAACATCAATCCGGCGTATCGGCTGGCCGAGCTCGAATATGCGCTGAACAAGGTCGGCTGCAAAGCGATCATCGCGGCTGAGCAGTTCAAGTCATCGAAGTATCTGGAGATGTTGCAGACGCTCGCGCCCGAACTCGCCCATGCCGCGCCGAACGCGCTCGACGCCGCGAAGCTGCCGGAACTGCGTGCGGTCATCCGCATGGGCGACGGCAAGACGCCCGGCATGCTCAACTTCGATGATGTGATGCGCACGGGCGCCACCCAACTCGACGCAGCGAAGCTCGACGCGCTCGAAGCGAAGCTGGGTCCGGACGACGCGATCAACGTCCAGTTCACGAGCGGCACCACGGGCAATCCGAAGGGCGCGACGCTCACGCATCGGAACATCGTCAACAACGCGCGCTATATCGCGATGGCGATGCGCCTCACCGAGCAGGATTCGCTCTGCATCCCGGTGCCGCTCTACCACTGCTTCGGCATGGTGCTGGCGGTGCTCGCGTGCGTGTCGACCGGCTGCACGATGGTATTTCCGGGCGAAGCGTTCGACCCCGGCGCGACGCTCGCCGCTGTCCACGACGAAAAATGCACCGCGCTGCACGGCGTGCCGACGATGTTCATCGCGGAACTCGATCATCCCGATTTCGCGAAGTACGACCTGAGCCGTCTGCGCACGGGCATCATGGCAGGCTCGCCGTGTCCGATCGAAACGATGAAACGCGTGGTTTCGAAGATGCATCTGAGCGAGATCACGATCGCGTACGGCATGACCGAGACGAGCCCGGTGTCGTTCCAGAGTTCGACCACCGATCCGCTCGACAAGCGCACGACGACCGTCGGACGCATTCAGCCGCATCTCGAGGTGAAGATCGTCGATCCATCGGGCAACATCGTGCCCGTCGGCGAGACCGGCGAGCTCTGCACGCGCGGCTACTCGGTGATGAAGGGCTACTGGGGCGACGAATCCAAGACGGACGAGGCGATCGTCGACGGCTGGATGCACACCGGCGACCTCGCGACGCTCGACGACGAAGGCTATTGCAACATCGTCGGACGCCTCAAGGACATGCTGATTCGCGGCGGCGAGAATGTCTATCCGCGCGAAATCGAGGAGTTCCTGTTCCGCCATCCGAAGGTCCAGTCGGTGCAGGTGTTCGGCGTGCCGGATCAGAAGTACGGCGAGGAAGTGTGCGCGTGGATCGTCGTGCGTCCCGGCGAACAAGCGAGCGAGGACGAGATTCGTGACTTCTGCAAAGGGCAGATCGCGCATTACAAGATTCCGCGCTATATCCGCTTTGTCGACGAATTGCCGATGACCGTCACCGGCAAGGCGCAAAAGTTCGTGATGCGAGCGCGCATGATCGATGAACTGAAGCTCGCCGAGACCAAGACGGCCTGAGACTCGCAGTATTCGAAATCACGAAACGACGAAGGGAGCGCCGCGGCGCTCCCTTCTGTCATTGGATGAAACGTTCGAGCCCTGAAACTCTCAAAGAACGCAAACGTTTGTCCGGGCGAAAAAAAAGCGGGCCTGGAGCCCGCTAAAAACCACACGCTACGGGGTTAGCGCGAGGAGACCACACGTGGGATTTCGAATGGATTACATTCGAATAACGATCCCAGCACCGATGCCCCAAAATCTGAGCGCTTAGGCCACAGCCAGCTATCGGACCACGCGACTTTCGCACAGCGCAGCCCAATACATCCGTGTTGAAACCGTTTCACAGATTGTGGGCGAATTGATTCAGAGTCGCCGTAACAAAGTGTTTCAGGTTGTAACCCGCGTCGGATAAGGCGGAGGGGAAATTTTGTCGCGCGAATCATCCGATTTTCACGGATATATTGTCTGTTATTCGGATCATTTATTCGATCGGCCTGACCTCGCCGCCAAATGCCGATTTTCGGACCAGAGCGATATTTTTGGATTTCCGCGAAAATCGAACGTGCGGACGCATGAAATCGATGCGCAAGTTGCCCGCAAATGAGCATTTAACGAGAAAACGCTATGGAGACACGCATGACGATCGATGCAGCCTTGCTCCGCTACTACCGCGCCGTCGACGAAGCCTTCCCGGCTTTGGCGCCCGATGCAGATGCGCGGACGGTGCGAGACCGCTTCAGCAACATTGCAAAAGCTTACGCCCGAAAGCCTGACGATGCCGTGATTGCGGAAAACATCGAGATCGCTCTCGAAGGACGCACGCTCGTCGCGCGGGTCTACAAGCCGAAGGGCGCGCAGGGGCCGCTGCCGCTCATCGTGTACTTTCACGGCGGCGGCTGGGTGGTCGGTGACCTGGACACGCACGATGGGCTCGTCGCACGGCTCGCACAGGATTCGCAATGCGCCGTGGCGAGCGTCGATTACCGCCTCGCGCCGGAGCATCCGTTTCCCGCGCCGTGCGAGGACGCGCTCGACGCGCTGATCTGGCTCGCGGAGCATCGATCGCGGCTCGGTTTCGCGGTCGATCGGTTGGCCGTCGGCGGTGACAGCGCGGGCGCGCATCTGGCGGTCGTCGCGGCGCGCGCAGCGAACGAGCGCGTGGCTGGCCTCGTCGGCTTGCAATTGCTGCTCTATCCGGTGATGCGCCGCCAGTTCGAAAGCCCCAGTTGCATCGCGAATGCAAACGGTCCGGGGCTCACGAACGATGAAATGAAGTGGTACTGGACGCAATTTCTATCGGGCGATGCGCCAGAAGAGCACGACGTGCGCGCGTTCCCGCTGTCCGAGCCGTTCGAGCGCACGCCTGCGCCTGCGTTCGTCGTCGCGGCGGCCTACGATCCGCTCTACGACGACGCCTACGAACTCAAGCGTTTCCTGCAAGCCAACCGCGGCCGCGTCGAGATGATCGACGCGCACGACATGACGCACGGATTCGGGCGCATGCATTCGCAGTCGGAAGCGGCGCTCGGCTGGCTGCGCAAGATCGGCACGCGCGCAGGCGAGCTCATGCGTGCCGGGCGTTGAGCGTTACTTCAACCATTTGTCATAGACGGCCTGAAACTCGCCCGACGACCGGGCGAGATGCAGCCACTGATCGACATACTGCTGAAACGGCACATCGCCGCGCGGCAACAGATAAGCCTTTTCGCCGAACTGGAACGGCTTGTCCGGATGCACCGAACACAGCCCGGGATTGAGCTTCTGCTGGAGCAGCGTTTCGGAGGCGTCCGTGACCATCACGTCCGCTTTGCCTTCGAGGATCTGCTTGAAGATCGTCACGTTGTCCGGGTACTCGATCAACTGCGAATGCGGGAAAAACTGCTTCGCGAAGCGCTCGTTCGTACCGCCCGGATTGACGATCGTGCGCACGTTCGGCTGATCGATCTGCGCGACAGTCTGGTACTTGTCGACATCGTCGCAACGGACAATCGGCGTTTTGCCGTCTTCCATGTACGGCGCCGTGAAGAAGGCACGCTTCTGCCGCTCGAGCGTGGTCGAGACGCCGCCCACGGCGATATCGCACTTGGCGACGAAGTCGTTCATCAGGTTCGACCACGACGTCTTCACGTACTCCGCCTTCGCGCCGAGCGACTTCGCGAGACTCTCCGCGAGATCGATGTCGATCCCCTCGAACTGGCCGTCCGGGCGAAGGAACGAGTACGGCTTGTAGTCGCCCGTCGTGCAGACGCGCAGCGTGTGGCGCGCGAGGATATCGTCGAGCCGCGAGGGTGCTGCGACTGGCGCGGGCGCGGCAGGCTTTGCGCCCGCTACGGTGCCCGCTTGAACCGTTTGAGCGTGCGCGACGCCGGGGAGCGCGAGCGACATGACAAGGGCCGAGGCGGCGAGACTGACAGACGTGCGTTGCATCTATTCTCCTGGTTCTAGTTGTAGGGTTCCGTCGATGATACCGAGGCGTCCGCGTCGTCGGACACTCGTCCGAAACGCATAGGCCCCGCTGCATGAGACTTCCCGAATTGCCGGGCTCAGTCAACGAAAACGCCCGGCCGGTCCGGTAGAATGAATGATTCTTTGCCTTCAGCATCGAGCGACGTGGCACACACTCTTCTGAACGACACCTTCCTGCGCGCGCTCCTGCGCCAGCCGACCGACTACACGCCGATCTGGCTGATGCGCCAGGCGGGACGCTATCTCCCGGAATACAACGCGACGCGCACCCGCGCGGGCAGTTTTCTCGGGCTCGCGAAGAATCCCGATTACGCGACCGAAGTGACGCTTCAGCCGCTCGAACGATTTCCGCTCGACGCCGCGATTCTCTTCTCCGACATTCTTACCGTCCCCGACGCGATGGGCCTCGGCCTGAATTTCGTGCAGGGCGAAGGTCCGCGTTTCGAGCGCACCGTGCGCACCGAGGACGACGTGAAACGTCTCGCCGTGCCGGACATCGGCGCGACGCTCTCCTATGTCACCGACGCCGTGCGCCAGATCCGCCGCGCGCTCACCGACGCACAAGGCCGTCAAAAGGTCCCGCTGATCGGTTTCTCCGGCAGCCCTTGGACGCTCGCGTGCTACATGGTCGAAGGCGGCGGTTCGGACGATCACCGCACGGTCAAATCGATGGCTTATGCGCGTCCGGACCTGATGCATCGAATCCTCGATGTGAACGCGCAAGCCGTGACGGCGTACCTGAATGCGCAGATCGAAGCGGGGGCGCAGGCCGTGATGATCTTCGACACGTGGGGCGGTGCGCTCGCCGATGGCGCGTATCAGCGCTTGTCGCTCGAATACATCGCGAAGGTGGTCGCGGGTCTGAAGCGCGAGCACGACGGCGCGCGCGTGCCCGTCATCACCTTTACGAAGGGCGGCGGATTGTGGATCGAGGAAATCGCCGCGACGGGCGTCGATGCGGTCGGTCTCGACTGGACCATGAATCTGGGCAAGGCGCGGGAAAAAGTGGGCGCACGCGTGGCGCTGCAAGGAAATATCGATCCGAACGTGCTCTTCGCGCCGCCCGCGGCGATCCGTACAGAAGCGCGCGCCGTGCTCGAGAGTTTCGGGAATTTTCCGGGCCACGTCTTCAATCTGGGCCACGGAATCTCGCAGTTCACGCCGCCGGAGAGCGTCGCGGAGCTCGTCGACGAAGTCCATCGTCACAGCCGTGCGATGCGCGCGAAACAAACCACGCGGTAGCTCATATACAAGAGCCGGCGTTGCGAAGCATGTTGCAGCGCAATGTCGGCGCTTCGGAATCGGCAATCGAGGGCTGGAACATTTCGTCCGCATCGCCTATCTCAGGCGGCGTTCCTCGATGTCAAGACTGAACTTATGCACATTTCGTTCGCTGCGGCGCGCCATCAGACGTATGGCCTCCAGCAACCAATAACGTGTCTCTATGTATGCTTCAACCCTATGATTTTTAAGAAATTTCGAGAGCTTTGCCCGAAATGTGGGCCAGCGCACATAAGGGTTTCGTGACATTGTTTGCGGCGACGTCGAACGCACTTCTCAACAAAGTTATCCACAGGCCTGTGGAAAGCATCGGAAATCCAAAAATAATCGGCGGTTTACAGACGATTCTGATGTTTCACTTTAACTTCGCCCTGTTCAGCCAGATTCCAGTGTCGGACCGTTGCACGCGGGGTCGTGCGCGGTGACTGACCTTTTCGTGCGCGTCGCCGTCGATCAGCCGATGCCCGTGCTGTTCGACTACCGCTATGCGCTGCAGGACGCGCCTGCCGTCGGCATGCTGGTGCAGGTGCCGTTCGGGCGACGCGACGTCGTCGGGCTGATCTGCGAAATCGCCCATTCAAGCGACGTGCCCGCCGAAAAACTGCGCGCCGTTACCGCAATCTGCGATGGCTGCGCGCCGCTGTCCGACGCCTGGATCGCGCTTGCGGCTTTCGCTGCCGATTACTACCAGCGTGGACTCGGCGAAGTCGCGCTGCCCGCGCTGCCTCAAGCGTTGCGCGACGCCTCGCGCTGGAATCGACTTTTCGCCGTGGAGCCGCGCTATCGGCTTTTGCCGGAAGGACGCGCGCAACTTCCCGACGCGTTGCCCACGCGCGCCAGCGCCCTGCGCCGTCTGGCCGAAGCGCTCGCGCAGCAGCCGTTGCTCGCTCTTTCCGATGCCCGCGCGCTGCATCCCAAAGCGAGCGTGACTTTCGATGACTGGCTCGCGCGCGGCTGGATCGAGACGGCGACGACACAAACCGTCGAGCCCGACGCGAATGCGCAAGTGCTCCCGACCGGCGCCGCGCCTCTGCCGGTGCTGACGGACGAACAGCGCGATGCCGTCGATGCGATTTCCGGCGCGCAAGGCTTCGCGCCGTTCCTGCTGCACGGCGTGACGGGCAGCGGCAAAACCGAGGTCTATCTGCATGCACTCGCCGTTTTGCTCGCCGCCCGGCCGGACGCGCAAGCGCTCGTTCTCGTTCCCGAAATCAACCTGACGCCGCAGTTCGAAGCCGCGTTCCGTGCGCGTTTTTCGGCGCTCGCTGACGGTTCCATCGTCACGATGCACAGCGGTCTCGCCGAAGGCGAGCGCGCGCGCAACTGGCTGGCGGCGCACACGGGCAGCGCGCGCATCGTGCTCGGCACGCGTCTCGCGATTCTCGCGTCGATGCCGCAACTGGCGATCATCGTCGTTGATGAAGAGCACGATCCTGCCTACAAGCAGCAGGAAGGTCTGCGCTACTCGGCGCGCGATCTGGCGATCTATCGTGCGAAACAACTCGATATTCCCGTCGTGCTCGGCTCGGCGACGCCGTCGCTCGAAACCTGGTGGCAAGCGGAGCAGGGCCGCTATACGCGGCTGACGCTTACGCGCCGGGCCGTCGCCGAAGCGGCATTGCCGACCGTGAAGCTCATCGATCTGGAAGAGGAGAGACGGCGCGGCCGCGCATCGGTCGAAGGGCTCGCGGGTCCGCTCATCGCCGCGCTGAAAACGCGCGTCGAGCGGGGCGAGCAGAGTCTCGTGTTTCTGAATCGACGTGGCTATGCGCCAATTCTCTCGTGCGACGCCTGCGGATGGGTCGCCGGCTGTCCGCGCTGCAGCGCCTACGCCGTGCTGCATAAGCCCGAGCGGGCGCTGCGCTGCCATCACTGCGGTTGGGAATCGCGCATTCCGAAGTCGTGCCCTGACTGCGGCAACATCGATATCGCGCCGATGGGCCGCGGCACGCAGCGTGTCGAGGAAACGCTCGCGAGCGTGGTGCCGGGCGCGCGCGTGCTGCGCATCGACGCCGACAGCACGCGCCGCAAGGGTAGTGCGCAAGCGCTCTTCTCCGATGTTCACGCGGGCGAGGTCGATATTCTCGTCGGCACGCAGATGATCGCGAAGGGCCACGACTTCCGGCGCGTGACGCTCGTCGGCGTGCTCAACGCCGACACCGCGCTCTTCTCGCACGACTTTCGCGCGAGCGAACGGCTCTTTGCTCAACTGACGCAGGTGAGCGGCCGCGCGGGACGAGCGGGCTTGCCAGGCGAAGTGATGATTCAGACGCGCTATCCGCGTCACGCGCTGTATCAGGCGTTATCGCGGCAAGACTATGTGGGTTTCGCCAACTCGACGCTCGCCGAGCGGCGCGACGCGCGCCTGCCGCCGTTCGTCTATCAGGCGATGTTGCGCGCCGAAGGCCGCACGCTCGAAGCCGCGCTCAAGTTTCTGGAGGATGCGGCGGCGGCGTTCGCACCTTTACCCGGCGCGGATCGCGTGACCGTCTACGATGCGGTGCCGCTTACCATCGTCAAAGTGTTCAATGTCCATCGGGCGCAACTGCTGCTCGAAAGTGCGTCGCGGGCGGCGTTGCAGGCGTCGTTGCGCGCGTGGCAACCGGCGCTGCGCTCGCTCAAGGGCGTATTGCGATGGAACGTCGAAGTCGATCCGCTGGACGTTTGAGTCGATAAAAGGCGCGTCAGACGACGTCGCGCGCGGCCCGGCTACCGCGGTCGGAAGCGTCATCGGATCGGCGAACGTGCGGCGACGCGCCCCGAACGAACAGCACGACGCAGACCGCGATCATCGCCCAAACGCCGGTTACCACCATCCAAGTGCTCATGCTCGTTGCTCTCCCCGAAGTCGCCGTGCGCTGACGGCGAAAGCAGCGCCGTGGGCGGCGCATTGCGTTTATATCGGCGGCGTTAAAGGATTTACGTAGGGCGCGTCTCGAAAATTCCCGACTAGGGAAACTACTAGGCGACAGGCGCCAACCGATAGCCGGCGGTGCGCTGCTCAAAGCCTTGTTCCATAAGGGTTTCATTGTGGTGCAACCCTAGCGAAAATCTCGGTTGCACCTTTTAAATCAGCGGAGTACGATTCGCCAACTTTTTAGTCATGGGCCGGGTTGGGCACGACCGGCAAACGAAGGAAATATGGCGAGCACAACCCTAGGCGTCAAAGTCGACGATCTGCTGCGTTCCCGGCTCAAAGATGCCGCGACGCGCCTCGAGCGCACTCCACACTGGCTGATCAAGCAGGCGATCTTCGCTTATCTGGAGCGCATCGAGCACGGTCAGCTCCCGCCCGAACTGTCGGGCGCGAACGGTTCGTCCGAATTGGCCGATACCACGCCCGTCGATGGCGACGAAGACGGCGCGCCGCATCCCTTCCTCGATTTCGCGCAGAACGTGCAGCCGCAATCCGTGCTGCGCGCGGCGATCACGGCCGCGTATCGCCGGCCGGAGCCGGAGTGCGTGCCGTTCCTGATCGGCCAGGCGCGCCTGCCCGCAACCGTCGCCGCCGAAACGGAAAAGCTCGCTACGAAGCTCGTCGAGGCGCTGCGCGCGAAAAGCTCGGGCGGCGGCGTCGAAGGGTTGATCCACGAATTCTCGCTGTCGAGCCAGGAAGGCGTCGCGCTGATGTGCCTCGCCGAAGCGCTCCTGCGCATTCCCGACCGCGCCACGCGCGACGCGCTGATCCGCGACAAGATCAGCAAGGGCGACTGGAAATCGCACATGGGCCAGGCGCCGTCGCTGTTCGTGAACGCGGCGACGTGGGGCCTGATGATCACCGGAAAGCTCGTGACGACGAACAGCGAAGCGGGCCTGTCCTCCGCGCTCACGCGTCTGATCGGCCGCGGCGGCGAACCGCTGATCCGCAAGGGCGTCGACATGGCGATGCGCCTGATGGGCGAGCAGTTCGTCACCGGCGAGACCATCTCCGAAGCGCTCGCGAACAGCCGCAAGTACGAGGCGCGCGGTTTCCGCTATTCCTACGACATGCTCGGCGAAGCCGCGACGACGGAAGAAGACGCGCAGCGCTATTACGCGTCCTACGAGCAGGCCATCCACGCGATCGGCAAGGCAGCGGGCGGGCGCGGCATCTACGAAGGCCCGGGCATTTCGATCAAGCTTTCCGCGCTGCATCCGCGTTACTCGCGCTCGCAGCAGGAACGCACGATGACCGAGTTGCTGCCGCGCGTGCGCTCGCTCGCGCAACTGGCGCGGCGCTATGACATCGGCTTGAACATCGACGCCGAGGAAGCCGATCGCCTCGAAATCTCGCTCGACCTGCTCGAAGCGCTGTGCTTCGATCCGGAACTGGCGGGCTGGAACGGCATCGGCTTCGTGGTGCAGGGTTATCAGAAGCGCTGCCCGTTCGTGATCGACTATCTGATCGATCTCGCGCGCCGCAGCCGTCATCGTTTGATGATTCGCCTCGTGAAGGGCGCGTACTGGGATACGGAAATCAAGCGAGCGCAAGTCGATGGCCTCGAAGGCTATCCGGTCTACACGCGCAAGATCTACACGGACATCTCGTATCTCGCGTGCGCGAAGAAGCTGCTCGGCGCGCCGGATGCCGTCTATCCGCAATTCGCGACGCACAACGCGTTCACGCTGTCCGCGATCTATCACCTCGCGGGACAGAACTACTATCCCGGCCAGTACGAATTCCAGTGCCTGCACGGCATGGGCGAGCCGCTCTATGAAGAAGTGACCGGCCGGGACAAGCTGAACCGTCCGTGCCGCGTGTATGCGCCGGTCGGCACGCATGAAACGCTGCTCGCGTATCTCGTGCGCCGCCTGCTGGAGAATGGCGCGAACACGTCGTTCGTGAACCGCATCGCCGATGAATCCATTCCGGTGAAGGAGCTCGTGCGCGATCCGATCGACGAGGCGCAGGAGATCACGCCGCTCGGCGCGCCGCACGCGAAGATTCCGCTGCCGCGTCAGTTGTATGGCAACGAGCGCTTCAACTCGATGGGCCTCGATCTGTCGAACGAACATCGTCTGGCGTCGCTGTCGTCGGCGTTGCTGGCGAGCGCGCATCATCCGTGGCGCGCCGAACCAATGCTGGAAGGCGGCACGATCATCGAGAACGGCATGCCGGCGCGCGACGTGCGCAATCCGTCGGATCTGCGCGATATCGTCGGCACGGTCGTGGAAGCGTCGCCGGAACAGGTGAGCGCGGCGATCGCCAACGCCGTGGCCGCCGCGCCGATCTGGCAGGCGACGCCTGTCGAAGATCGCGCCGATTGCCTCGCGCGCGCCGCCGATCTGCTCGAAGCGCAGATGCACACGCTGATGGGCCTCGTCGTGCGCGAAGCGGGCAAGTCCTTGCCGAACGCGATCGCGGAGATTCGCGAGGCCATCGATTTTCTGCGTTACTACGCGTCGCAGATTCGCGCCGAGTTTTCGAACGATACGCATCGTCCGCTCGGTCCGGTCGTGTGCATCAGCCCGTGGAACTTCCCGCTCGCGATCTTCATGGGTCAGGTCGCCGCCGCGCTCGCGGCGGGCAATCCGGTGCTCGCGAAGCCCGCTGAACAGACGCCGCTGATCGCCGCGCAAGCCGTGCGCATTCTGCGCGAATCGGGCGTGCCCGCGGGCGCGGTGCAACTGCTGCCGGGCAATGGCGAAACGGTCGGCGCGGCTTTGGTCGCCGATCCGCGCACGCGCGCCGTCATGTTCACCGGCTCGACGGAAGTCGCCCGCCTCATCAACAAGACGCTGTCCGAGCGCCTCGACCCGGACGGCCGTCCGATTCCGCTGATCGCCGAAACCGGCGGCCAGAACGCGATGATCGTCGATTCGTCGGCGCTCGCGGAGCAGGTGGTCGCGGACGTGCTGCAGTCGTCGTTCGACTCGGCCGGCCAGCGCTGCTCGGCGCTGCGCGTGTTGTGCCTGCAGGACGACGTCGCCGATCGCACGCTCGAAATGCTGACCGGCGCGATGAAGCAGCTTGCGGTGGGCAATCCGGATCGTCTGTCGGCGGATGTCGGCCCGGTGATCGATGCGGACGCGAAGCGCGGCATCGACGCGCATATCGCCGGCATGCGCGACAAGGGCCGCAACGTCACGCAACTGCCGCTGCCGGATGCGTGCGCGCAAGGCACGTTCGTGCCGCCGACGCTCATCGAACTCGACAGCATCGACGAACTCAAGCGCGAAGTGTTCGGCCCGGTGCTGCATGTGGTGCGTTATCGCCGATCGAACCTTGATAAACTCCTCGACCAAATTCGCTCGACGGGTTATGGCCTGACGCTCGGCATCCATACGCGTATCGACGAAACCATCGCGCATGTGATCGCGCGGGCGCATGTGGGCAACATCTACGTGAACCGCAACGTGATCGGCGCGGTGGTCGGCGTGCAGCCGTTCGGCGGCGAAGGTTTGTCGGGCACGGGTCCGAAGGCGGGCGGCGCGCTGTACTTGCAGCGTCTCCTGGCGAAGCGCCCGACCGGTTTGCCGAAGTCGCTCGCGAGCACGCTCGTCGTCGATCAGACCGCGTCGAAAGACACGCCCACGGCGGCGCTCACCGCGTTGCGCGACTGGGCGATCGGCGAACGCGATCCGCAGACGGCCGCGCGCTGCGATGGCTATCTGCAGCATGTGATGGCCGGCGCGACCGCGGTCCTGAACGGCCCGACGGGCGAGCGCAACACGTACACGCTCGGCGCGCGCGGCACGGTGCTGTGCGTGGCGGCGACATCGAGCGGCGCGCGCGCGCAACTGGCCGCCGCGCTCGCGACGGGCAACCGCGCGTTGTTCAGCGGATCGGCGGGTGAGCAACTGGCGGCGTCGCTGCCGGCATCGCTCAAGCCATATGTCCAGGTGCGCCGAGCGGCGGAGGACTTCGACGCCGTTCTGTTCGAAGGCGACAGCGATGAACTGCTGTCGCTCGTGAAGGAAGTCGCGAAGCGCGCGGGACCGATCGTATCGGTGCAGGGCGTGGCTGCGGGAGCGTTCGCCGACGCTGGCCACGATGGCGAAGACTACGCGCTCGAACGTCTGTTGACGGAACGCTCGGTGAGCGTGAACACGGCGGCGGCGGGCGGCAATGCGAATTTGATGACGATCGGTTGAGACACCCCTCGAGCGCTCGATTCAAACGAATTCAAACAAGCGGCAGCAGGCACGGCGATCCCGGCACAAGCTGCCATCCACACTGGAACCAGGAGAAGCTATGAAGCAAACGATGACCAAGCTGGCAGCAGCCATGACGCTCGCCGGCCTGTCGCTCGCGGGGACCGCATTCGCACAGCAAGCCGAGGACGTGAAGGTCGGTTACGCCGGACCGCTGACCGGTGCGCAGGCGCACTACGGCAAGGACATGCAGAACGGCATCACGCTCGCTGTCGAAGATTTCAACGCCACGAAGCCGACGATCGGCGGCAAGCCGGTTCGCATCGTGCTGAACTCGGCCGACGACCAGGCCGACCCGCGCACGGGCACGACCGTCGCGCAGCGCCTCGTCGATGACGGCATCAAGGGCATGCTCGGCCACTTCAATTCGGGCACGACGATCCCGGCATCGCGCATCTACGCGAACGCGGGCATCCCCGAAATCGCGATGGCGACGGCGCCCGAATACACGACGCAAGGCTTCAAGACGGCCTTCCGCATGATGACCTCCGACACGCAGCAAGGCTCGGTCGCGGGCGAGTTCGCGGTGAAGAACCTGAAGGTCAAGAAGATCGCGATCGTCGATGACCGCACGGCGTACGGCCAGGGTCTCGCCGACCAGTTCGAGAAGGCGGCGAAGGCGGCGGGCGGCACGATCGTCGACCGTGAATTCACGAACGACAAGGCTGTCGACTTCAAGGCGATTCTGACCAAGATCAAGTCGATGAACCCGGACCTCGTGTACTACGGCGGTGCGGATTCGCAAGCCGGCCCGATGGTCAAGCAGATGAAGACGCTCGGCTTCCGCGCACCGCTGATGGCGGGCGAAATGGTGAAGACGGACACCTTCGTCAAGATCGCGGGCGACGCGGCTGAAGGCACGGTGGCATCGCTCGCCGGCCTGCCGATGAACGAAATGCCGGGCGGCGCGGACTACGAAGCGAAGTACAAGAAGCGCTTCAACGAAGACGTGCAGACCTACTCGCCGTACGCCTACGATGGCGCGATGGCGATGTTCAACGCGATGAAGGCGGCCAACTCGACGGACCCGGCGAAGTACCTGCCGTTCCTCGCGAAAACCGACATGCAGGGCGTGACGGCGAAGCACCTGTCGTACGACTCGAAGGGCGATCTGAAGAACGGCGGCATCACGCTGTACAAGGTCGTCGGCGGGAAGTGGACGACGTTGCAGAGCGTGGGCGGGAAGTAAGGGCTGCGGGTTGAGCTAAAAGAAAGCCTCGTGATTCAGGTCACGAGGCTTTTTTGTTTTCAGCGTCGCGTTTGTGGCCCGTCACCATCGCGCGAATAAGATTCTCCCGCGTCCACACGCTCATCAGCACCGCCGCCGCGACATGCACGCACACGCAAACCTCGACCGCAATCGACAGCCACGTATGAACCTCTTGCGGCCACTCCTCACCCCAGAACGCATCGAGCCTCATGATCCAGCCGGACACCGCGAGCGCGACAATCAGAAACCAGAGAAACAGCGCCATCAAACCGCCGAGCGGATTATGCGAAACGTGATGCATCGGCTTGCCGTTCGCAAGCGATTTCAGATAGTCGGAGAGATGCGAACGCGTCGGCCACCACGCGGAAAATCGCGCGTGACGCGATCCGATGAAGCCCCAAACGATACGCGCGGCAACGAGCCCGGCCGCCACATATCCAAGCAAACGATGCGTGGAATCCGTCGGCCCGAACAGATTCCACAAGACGATGCCCGCCACGGCCCAGTGCGTGAGCCGCACCCACGCGTCCCAGACTTTCACGCGGGCAAAGTCCGTCACGCTTACTCGACTTCCGACTTCACGACAGCCAGCGTCTTCGTGTCGTAATAGATCTCGACTTTCTTGCCGTTCTTGTCGTGGCCGTAGATCTCATAGCAGTTGCCATCGACCTTGAACTTGCGAATCTTGTAGCCTTGCGACTCGAGTTGAGCCTTGGCATCCGATTCCTTCATCCACTCGCTCTTCGGATGCGCGGTGCAGTCGGCCTTCGCGAAAGCCGCGCCCGAAAAGCTCAACGCCAATGACAACGCCAGAATCTTAAGCATCGCTAACTCCCTGTGTTTTCGAACTGGCTACTCTACTGCCACCGGGAGCGGTCTGCAAGAAGATTGAAAGTTTGTCCCTTAGCGCTGTCCTTGCCGGCGAATTTGTTCGAGTGTCGCGCCCGGCGTGCTCTGATCCTGCGGAATGCGGATCTCGATCAACGCGGGCAGGCCGGATTTCCGGGCGCGTTCGAATGCAGGCATGAACTGATCCGTCGTTTCGACGAGTTCGCCGTGTGCGCCGAACGCGCGCGCAAACGCGACGAAATCCGGATTCGTCAGCCCCGTCCCATGCACGCGATTCGGGTAATGCCGCTCCTGGTGCATGCGGATCGTTCCGTACTGCGCGTTGTTCACGACGATGAAAATCACCGGCAATTCATATTGCATCGCCGTGGCGAGTTCCTGACTCGACATCATGAAGCAGCCGTCGCCCGCGAACGCGATCACCGTGCGGTCCGGATAAAGCGACTTCGCGGCGATCGCGGCGGGCACGCCGTAACCCATCGCCCCGCTCGTCGGCGCGCATTGCGATCGGAAATGCCGATACGAATAGTGCCGATGCAGCCATGTCGCGTAATTGCCCGCGCCGTTCGTGAGGATCGAATCGGCGGGAATCGTTTCCGCGAGCTGGCGCATGATTTCGCCGAGCTGGACATCGCCGAGCATCGGACGCGGCGTGCGCCATTCGAGATACGCGGCGTGCGCGGCCTCGGCCTCGCCATTCCACGCGATATTCGCGGGCGGCGTCAGGGCCGCGAGCATCGACGCGATTTCCGGCATGCCCGAGACGATCGGCAGATCGGCGCTGTACACGCGCCCGAGTTCCTCCGCGCCCTGATGCACGTGGATGAGCGTCTGCTTCGTCTTCGGGATGTCGAGCAGCGTGTAGCCGCCCGTCGTCGATTCGCCCATGCGCGGGCCGAGCACGAAGAGCACGTCGGCATCGCGCACGCGCGCGGCGAGCGCCGGATTGATGCCGAGGCCGACATCGCCCGCATAGTTCGGATGCTCGTTCGACAGCGTGTCCTGATAGCGGAATGCGCAGCCCACCGGCAAGCGCCATTGCTCGACGAAGCGCGCGAAGTCCTGCGTCGCCTCAAGCGTCCAGCCGCTGCCGCCCGCGATCACGAACGGCTTCTTCGCGCTGGCGAGCAGTTCGCGCAACCGGTCGATCTGCGCCGCCGACGGCGATGCCGCCACGCGCTGATAACGCGGCGCGGGCGGCGCTGCGGCGACCGCTTCGGTCAGCATGTCTTCGGGCAGCGCGAGCACGACCGGACCCGGACGGCCCGAGGTCGCCGTGTGAAATGCGTGGCTCATGTATTCCGGCACGCGGCGCGGATCGTCGATCTGCGCGACCCATTTGGCCATCTGCCCGAACATGCGCCGATAGTCGATTTCCTGAAACGCCTCGCGGTCCATGTGATCCCGCGCGCATTGGCCGATGAGCAGGATCATCGGCGTCGAATCCTGAAACGCGGTGTGCACGCCGATCGACGCGTGCGTCGCGCCCGGCCCGCGCGTGACGATCGCGACGCCCGGTTTGCCCGTCAGCTTGCCGACCGCTTCGGCCATGTTCGCCGCGCCCGCCTCGTGGCGGCAGACGATCGTCTGAATCTGCGAGGTTTCGTCGTGCAGGGAATCGAGCACGGCGAGAAAGCTCTCGCCGGGCACGCAGAACACGCGCTCGACGCCGTGATGCACGAGCGCATCGACGAGAAGACGCGCGCCGGTAGTTTGATTGTCGGGAGAAGCGGATTGCGCGGAGGGGACAGCGGACGCCATGCGAAGAACTCTCCTGTGAGTGTCCGGATCGTCGCGGATGCGGGCCGGACCGTGAGCGAATTGCCCTAAAGCTTACGCCGTCGGGCGAGCACGCGGCCAGAAGCAAAGCGGAATTTTTTCCCGGCGCGCGCGGCCTGTTCGCGCCGTCCGCGGCATTTCCATCAGCCGAAATACCCCTTTTTCTCGCCCCTTATCCAGCGATGGAGAAAGGGTGGAGTTCGCAATAATGGCTTCACTGAAAAGCGGACACGGCAACGAGCCAAGCGGGTCCGCCTCGCAAAGATCGCAGTTTCACCTCATCGGGGGCAAGTTTGAACATTCGTAAATTCATCGGCGCGAACAGCCGCGACGCATTGCGCCAGGTTCGTGAAGCGCTCGGCCCCGATGCCGTGGTGCTGTCCAATCGCACGCTGGATGATGGTTCCGTGGAGATCGTCGGCGTCGCGGACAGCGATATCGCGTCGATCTCGCCGGCCGCGAAGGAACAGGCCGTACGCTCGGCAGGCTCGTCGCGCGCCGCGCTGGCTGCCGCGGCCGCCGCGCTGCCGGCTAAGCAATCCGCCGCGAATCCCTACGCGAGCGGCGACGTGTTTTCGTCGGTCTTCGGCGCGAACACCGACGCCGACGATGAAGACGATTTCGCGCACGAACACGAAGCCGCATCCGACGAAGAAGCGCCGCGCACGATGGCCGACTCGAACCCGTGGCTGATCGAGCATGCGAAGCGCATCGCGCAGCAGGCGACGATGCCGTCGAACCGTCCGCTGACGGCGTCCGCCGCGATCGCTCGCGGTATGGGCGTGCCGGTCCCGGTCGCCGCGTCGGAAACGCGCGCCGACAGAACGCCGGAAGCAGGCAAGTACGCGATTCGCCAGCAAGCGCATGCGCAAGCGAACCGCGCGGAAGCCATCGCTCAGGCGCGCGTTCAATCGAAGGTCGAAACGCCCGACTGGGCACGCGAAGCCGCGCAGGTCGCCGCACGCCGCGCCGCGCAGAAGATCAACGCGAGCGCGCCGCACGCCGAAGCACCGGCGGCGAGCACCGCGCCGGCTGCGCAGGAAGGCGCCTTCGAAGGTCTGCCGGCGAACGCGGCGGCGGTCGTGACCGAAGCGATCCGCGCACGCATGGAGCAGGTCGTCAACGAAACGGTGATGAACGAGCTTTCGTCGATGCGCTCGATGATGGAAGAGCACTTCTCCGGTCTGCTCTGGGGCGAGCGCCAGCGCCGCAATCCGACGGGCGGCGCGCTGACCAAGCGTCTATTCGCCGCCGGTTTCTCCGCGCAACTCGTCCGCATGATGGTGGACAACATGCCGGAGATGGAAAGCGTGGAAGGCGCGCTCGAATGGGTGCAGGAAGTGCTCGAATCGAACATCCCGGTGATGGATAGCGAAGATGCACTGATGGAACGCGGCGGCGTGTTCGCGCTGATGGGCCCGACGGGCGTCGGCAAGACGACGACCACCGCGAAGCTCGCGGCGCGCTGCGTGATGCGCTTCGGCGCGAGCAAGGTCGCGCTGCTTACGACCGACAGCTACCGGATCGGCGCGCACGAGCAACTGCGCATCTTCGGCAAGATTCTCGGCGTGTCGGTTCACGCGGTGAAGGACGCCGCGGACCTGCAGCTCGCGCTTTCCGAGCTGCGCAACAAACATATCGTGCTGATCGACACGATCGGCATGAGCCAGCGCGACCGCATGGTCTCCGACCAGATCGCGATGCTGTGCGGCGCGGGCCATCCGGTGCAGCGCATCCTGCTGCTCAACGCGACGAGCCACGGCGACACGCTCAACGAAGTCGTGCAGGCATACAAGAGCGCCGCGGATCAGCCGCCGCTCGCGGGCTGCATCCTGACCAAGCTCGACGAAGCGACGAATCTCGGCGGCGTGCTCGATACGGTCATCCGCTACAAGCTGCCGGTGCATTACGTGTCGACCGGCCAGAAGGTGCCGGAGAACCTGTACGTCGCGACCAAGCGTTTTCTCATCAAGAGCGCATTCTGCATTCCCCGCGACGGCTCGCCGTTCGTGCCGCAGGACGAAGAAGTGCCGGCGCTGCTCTCCGCATTGTCCGCGCGCGCCACGACCGAACTGCATGGGGTGCACTTTGGATAAGTTCGTGCTCGACCAGGCGGAAGGTCTGCGACGGCTGCTCACGCGTGCCGGTTCGCGCGTGGTGGCGGTTGCGGGCGGGCCGGCGGGCATCGGGTGCACGTCGGCGGTGGTGAATCTCGGCGCGGCGCTGTCCGTGCACGGCAAGGATGTGCTCGTGATCGACGAGCATCAGGACGCGGGATCGGTGAGCCGCATGCTGGGTTTGTCCGATGCAGGCACGCTCGCCGCGGTGATGTCCGGCCGCCGCGCGCTCGCCGATGTCGTCGAGCGCACGCCGTTCGGCTTCTCGCAGATCGCCGCACCGCGCGACGAGCGCATCAGCCACGACGCCGCGCAGTGCCGCGCATTGCTCGATGGTCCGGCCGACATCGTTTTGATCGATGCGCAACTGGACCGTCACGGCGCGCTGTCGACGCTCGCGGCTCAGGCGCATGACTTTCTCATCGTGACGCGGGTTGCCGCGTCGGCGATCACCGAGGCGTATGCGTGCATGAAGCGCCTGCACTACGCCCATGCGATCGGCCAGTTCCGCGTGCTCATCAATCACGTGCAGAACCCGGCCGACGCGGCGGTCGCATTCGACAACCTGTCGGGCGTCGCGAGCCGGTATCTGGCCGTGTCGCTCGTGCAGGCAGGGTATGTGTCCGAGGATGCGCGCGTCGCTCGGGCAAAGGAACTCTCACGCTGCGCAGTCGAAGCGTTCCCGGCCACGGCCGCGGCACGCGACTACCGCGCGATCGCGGCGGAGCTCCTCCACTGGCCGATGCGCCCCGCGCCGTACATGCGCGCGGCGAACGGCCAGCCAGACGCGCGAATTCCGGTTGGCGACTCTGAACAGGGCGGGCGGGAGGCGGCGCATCGTGTGGCCGCGCTTCACGACTTTGCAATGAGCAGCACGGCGTCGATGTGATCAAGATAGGTGACCATGATGTATAACGCCCAAGGCAAACTCTCACAGTCGGACGTCCTGACGAAATATGCGCCGCTCGTTCGTCGGCTGGGGCTTCAGCTCGTCGCCAAGATGCCGGCGAGCGTCGATCTCGACGATCTCATCCAGGCCGGCATGATCGGTCTGCTGGACGCGGCGAGCCGCTACAAGGAAGATCAAGGCGCGCAATTCGAAACCTACGCGAGCCAGCGCATTCGCGGCGCGATGCTCGACGAGCTGCGCGCCAACGACTGGCTGCCGCGCAGCATGCGCAAGACGTCGCGCGAAGTGGAATCGGCGGTGCATAAGGTCGAGCAGAACCTCGGCCGCTCCGCGAGCGAGACGGAGATCGCCGAGCACATGAAGATGCCGCTCGACGAGTATCAGTCGATGCTCCAGGATCTGCACGGCAGCCAGCTGATCTACTACGAAGACTTCGACCGCTCCGCCGACGACGAGCCGTTCCTCGACCGCTATTGCGTCGATCGCTCGGATCCGCTTTCGGCGCTGCTCGACGACAGCCTGCGCGGCGCGCTGATCGAAGCGATCGACAAGCTGCCCGAACGTGAGAAGCTGCTGATGAGCCTTTACTACGAACGCGGCCTGAACCTGCGCGAAATCGGCGCGGTGATGGAAGTGAGCGAATCGCGCGTGTGCCAGCTGCACAGCCAGGCGGTCGCACGTCTGCGCACGAAGCTGCGCGAGCAGGCGTGGACGAGTGTCGAGGCCTGATTCAGTTCGTTTCGAAGTCGCGCGTTTCGGCGAAGACCGTTTTCCCTTCGCCGAGACTTTTTGCGCGATACATCGCACGATCGGCGGCGCGCAGCACGGCGGTGATGCCGGATTGCTGCGCGCTCGTCGCGCTCGAAAGCAGACACGCGCCGATGCTCGCCGATACCGACACCGGCCGCTCCTGCACCGATGTCATCGCGTCGAGAATCGAGTGAATGCTGTCGGCCACCGATAGCACCGCCGCGCGGTCGCGCACCTGATGTGCAAGCACGACGAACTCGTCGCCGCCCAGACGCGCGATGGTGTCCGACTTGCGCATGCGCTTCGCGAGCGATTGCGCGAAGGCTTGCAGCAGCATGTCGCCGACGGCGTGACCGTAGGTATCGTTCACTTCCTTGAAGCCGTCGAGATCGATGAGAAGGAGCGCGGTGGCATCGTCGCCGCCGGTTTCGCGCGCGGTCATCGCACGATCGACGATCCGTTCGAGCGCGTATCGGTTGGACAGGCCCGTGAGCGGATCGGTCGATGCCTGACGCGCGAGATCGCGATTCGCATTGCCGAGGCGATCGACGAGTACGCTCAAATACACCGATGCGCCCAGCACGCTCAAACCCAGCCCGATCGCGGCGGGAAGATTGGCGCGCCACCACGGCTGCCAGACGCCGAGCGCCATCACGACGATGAGCGCCGTCGCGCATGACACCGCGAGCGTGCGCTTGCCGTAACGGCATCCCGAGCCGATCAGAAACCAGAACATCACCCAGATGAGCGGCAGCGCGATCGCGCCGCCCGCTGCAAGCGCGAGCCCGAGCAGCGTTTGATCGGCGATGGTCGTGACCGTGAGACGCTTCTCCGACGGCGTGCTCATGCGGTTGACGATCAGCAGCGTGGCAGCACCGTAAGACACGTAGAGCGCGATGAGACGCGCGACCGCCAGTGCATCGTAGGAAGGGCGGAGCCACGCGAAGATGCCGTAGGCCAGAAGAACCGCCGCTCCCATCCAGACCCGCAGCGTGGCCTGCTCGCGTTCGGGATTCCGGTGCTCGGACCATGCGAAGGCATAAGGCCGGCGTGCCGGTTGATGCGCCTGCTCCATACTGAACCCCTGGATGGTGATTTCTTTCTTTTATCTTGCTGTCTTTACTGCGGCCCCGTCGCGTGGCATCGACTTTATGGCGTGGTATCGAATTGCGCCGAGCGAGCGATCCGCTATTTTGCAACGTTTTGCGAAGACGCTGTGTTTCGTGTAATAACGGCTTTCGCACTTCTATTTCCGATTCACCGTGATGCGCGACGAATCCATTTCTCTGGCCGGCGAATGGCTGCCGGTCTGCAATAGCGAAGACGTCCCCGAAGGCGGCGCGCGCGGCTTTGTCGTCGCCGATGAGTGCATCGTCGTGTGGCGCGACGGTAGCGGCGCGGCGCATGTTTGGCGCGATTACTGTCCGCATCGCGGCGCGCAGTTGTCGCTCGGGCACGTGATGCGCGATCAGATCGTGTGCCCGTATCACGGCTGGCGTTACGACATCGAAGGGCAGTGCTTGCGGATTCCGTCGAATCCTTCGTTGCGTCCTCCGAAGCGTGCCTGCGCGACGACATTCGTCAGCGAGGAGAAGTACGGCGTCGTGTGGATGTGCTTCGGCGAGCCGGCCTACGCGCTCGATTTCTTTCCCGAAGCCGCGATTCCCGGTGGCCGGCGCATCAATCTCGCGCCGCAGACGGTGAGGTCATCGGCGCCGCGCGTCGTCGAAAATTTTCTCGATATGGCGCACTTTTCGTTCGTGCATGTGGGGATTCTGGGCGAGGACGCGCATACGGAAGTGCCGGATTATGAAGTCGTGCAGACTGCCGATGGCGGACTGGAGGCGCGGCAGTGCCGATACTGGCAACCCGCGGGGATTCCTGGACAGGGCGGCGGCGCGATGATCGATTATGTGTATCGCGTGAAGCGGCCGTTGATCGCGAGTCTCACGAAGATGGCGTCGGGCGGACAGGGTGCGCTGCATATCATGCTGGCGGCGTCGCCGGTGACGCAGACGGAAACGCGCGCGTGGCTCGTGTCGATTCATGAGGACGACGCGACGCATTCCGATCAGGCGCTTTACGACTTCAATATGGAAATACTGATGCAGGACACGCCGATCGTCGAGTCGCAATGGCCTCGGCGTCTGCCGCTCGATCTCGATGCGGAGTTGCATCAGCGGTGCGATCGGATGGCGGTGGCTTACCGGAGATGGCTGGCGGGGATGGGGTTCGGCTGGGGGACGATTCTCGCGGAAGCCTGTGCCGTTACCCCACTGATGTCGCGAAGTGCACTCTACTAATGTCGTTTTCGAAGATTCTTGGCCAGACTCGAAGCAAAAAGCAGGCTTCCCATGCGGTGAAGTGGAACGTGTTCACCCTTC
>NZ_JACSUE010000011.1:0-235088 GCF_014384845.1 Caballeronia sp. EK | reverse complement strand
CCTGATGACCATAGCGAGTCGGTACCACCCCTTCCCATCCCGAACAGGACCGTGAAACGACTCCACGCCGATGATAGTGCGGATCACCCGTGTGAAAGTAGGTAATCGTCAGGCTCCTCATGCAAAAAACAAAAACCCCACCCCGCAAAGGTGGGGTTTTTGCGTTGGCGGGCCGAATCCACCGAGAACGTTCGTTCCGACACCCGCTCGTCTCCGATAAACGGTTCCAGTCGGTAGAATGGCGTCGAAAGGTTGTAACCATCATGCCGACCCTTTCCGGAGCGCATATGAGAACGAGCCTGTTGATTGCCGCCGTCAGCGCCGCGTTGCTTGTCGCGGCGTGCGGCAAGAAGAACGACGCGAGCGAGTCCAGCCTGGGCGACGCGATTTCCGCCGACATGAAAACGAATCGCGGTCTGCTGTGCCTGAACCGAAGTGGACGCGGCCCGTATGCGTTCCCATCGGCGTATAGCAATCGCGATCTCAACGAATACTCCGCTGCCGCACTGCGCGAGCAGCTCGCCGCGCTCGAGAAGAGCGGGCTCATTGCCCGTGCCGCGCCGACCCCGGCCAACACCAACGCGAAGCAGAACGGCATCGCGTACAGCCTCACCGGCGAAGGCCAGAAGTATGCGGTCGAAACCAGCCGGCCCGCCGGCGACCCCAACGCCACGAGCGACCCGCGCGCCTGGATGCTCTGCTATGCGCACGTCAAGCTGGACAAGGTCGTCGGCTGGACCGAGCCCGATCCGACCGCTCACCGCTCCGACGTCACCTACACCTACAAGCTCGAAAACGTCGCTCCGTGGATGGACGATCGCGACATCAAGCGCGCCTTTCCCGACGTGACCGCCGCCGACCGCGAAGCCGGTGAAACGAAGCTGCACATCATCCTGGAGCAGCGCGAGGACGGCTGGGTGCGGGTGGATTGACCCCGCAGGCTCCGCTTCCGAGATCACGCATGCCGCCATCTTCCTTCGATCCTTCCGCCGGCCCGCCGCGCATGTCCGATGTCGCGCGTCTCGCCGGCGTTTCGAAGATGACCGTCTCCCGCGTGCTCGCCGGCCACAGCGTCGCGGTGGCGACGCGTGAGCGCGTGCAGAAAGCCATCGACGAACTCGGCTACGTTGCCGATGCCGCGGCGGGCGCGTTGTCGTCCGGACGCTCGGAGTTCGTCGCCGTGCTGGTTCCGTCGCTCGCAAGCTCCAACTTCTCGGACACGGTGCGCGGTCTTTCCGCGTCGCTCGAACCGCACGGCCTGCAATTGCTGATCGGCGACACGGACTACCATCTGGATCGCGAGGAACGGCTCGTGCGCTCGATGTTGCGTCATCAGCCGCGCTGCATCGCGCTGACGGGTTCGCGTCATACGGAAGCGACGCGCACGCTGCTGCGCCGTTCCGGCGTGCCCGTCGTGGAGATGTGGGATTCGCCTTCCGATCCGATCGATGCCGCCGTCGGTTTCTCGAACGTCAGCGCCGCTAGAGAGATGGTGCGGTATCTGGCGGATAAAGGTTACGAACGCATCGGCTTTCTCGGCGGGGCGAGCGAACTGGACCGCCGCGGCCTGGATCGTCTGAAGGGCTTTCGCGCGCAGATGAATGCGCTCGGTTTCGACGACGAACGCATCGTTCGTCTGGGCGATTCTCCCATCACGATGAGCCACGGCGGCCCCGCGATGGCCGCCTTGCTCGACACCTGGCCCGACACGCAGGCCGTGATGTGCGTGAGCGACATGTCCGCGTTCGGCGCGATAATGGAATGTCACCGGCGCGGCTTCGTGGTGCCTGACGATATCGCCGTTGCCGGCTTCGGTAACTTCGAAGTGGCCGCGTGCTGCACGCCATCGATCACGACGGTCTCCGTCGACGCATACGGCATCGGCCTGCGCACCGGCGCGACCTTGCTCGCGGCGCTGGAGGCGCGTGAGGAAGGCATCGCGGGGCCATCGGGCAAGCGAGTGCGCGTCGCCTATTCCGTGGTGCCGCGCGAAAGCGCCTGAGCCGAAGCAGTGCGGCGATGCGTGCTAACATCGATCGAAATGTTACCGGTAACGTCACGATAAACAGGGAGACACCTCATGCCCCAACAGAATCTCAAACGCCTGCGCAGCCAGGAGTGGTTCGACGATCCCTCGCACGCCGACATGACCGCGCTCTACGTCGAGCGATTCATGAACTACGGCCTGACGCGCGAGGAATTGCAATCGGGTCGTCCGATCATCGGCATTGCGCAGACCGGCAGCGATCTCGCGCCGTGCAATCGCCATCACATCGAACTCGCCGCGCGAACGAAGGCGGGCATTCGCGATGCCGGCGGCATTCCGATGGAATTTCCCGTGCATCCGCTCGCTGAGCAAAGCCGCCGTCCGACCGCCGCGCTCGATCGCAATCTCGCGTATCTCGGTCTGGTCGAAGTCCTGCACGGCTTTCCGCTCGACGGCGTCGTGCTCACGACCGGTTGCGACAAGACCACGCCCGCGTGCCTGATGGCCGCGGCCACCGTCGATATGCCCGCAATCGTGCTCTCGGGCGGTCCGATGCTCGACGGCTGGCACGAGGGCAAGCGCGTCGGGTCGGGCACCGTGATCTGGCATGCGCGCAATCTGCTCGCGGCGGGCGAGATCGATTACGAAGGCTTCATGCGCCTGACGACCGCGTCGTCGCCGTCCATCGGCCATTGCAATACGATGGGCACCGCGCTCTCGATGAACAGCCTCGCCGAAGCGCTCGGCATGTCGCTGCCGACGTGCGCGAGCATTCCCGCCGCGTATCGCGAGCGCGGGCAGATGGCGTACGCGACGGGCAAGCGCATCGTCGATATGGTGCGCGAGGATCTGAAGCCGTCGAAGATCATGACGCACGATGCGTTCATCAACGCTATCGTGGTCGCTTCGGCGCTCGGTGCATCGACCAATTGCCCGCCGCATCTGATCGCGATCGCGCGGCACATGGGCATCGAGCTGAGTCTCGATGACTGGCAACGTCACGGCGAACAGGTGCCGCTCATCGTGAACTGCATGCCCGCGGGCGAATATCTTGGCGAGAGTTTTCATCGCTCGGGCGGGGTGCCGGCGGTCATGCGGCAACTCGACAAGGCGGGACTCGTCAGGCGCGATTGCCTGACCGTGTCGGGCCGCACGATCGGCGAGATCGCGAACGATGCGCCCGCCGCCGACAACGAAGTCATCCGCACCACGGACGATCCGCTGAAGCACGGCGCGGGCTTCATGGTCCTGTCGGGCAATTTCTTCGACAGCGCGATCATGAAGATGTCGGTCGTCGGCGATGCGTTCAGAAAGACGTATTTGAGCGAGCCCGGCGCGGAGAACGCGTTCGAAGCGCGCGCGATCGTCTTCGATGGCCCTGAGGACTACCACGCGCGCATCAACGATCCGTCGCTCGACATCGACGAGCATTGCATCCTCGTGATTCGCGGCTGCGGTACGGTGGGTTATCCGGGCAGCGCGGAAGTCGTGAACATGGCGCCGCCCGCCGAGCTGATCAAACGCGGCATCGATTCGCTGCCGTGCATGGGCGACGGACGCCAGAGCGGCACGTCGGCGAGCCCGTCGATTCTCAACATGTCGCCCGAAGCCGCGGTGGGCGGCGGTCTCGCGCTCCTGCGCACGAACGACAGGATTCGCGTCGATCTGAATGCGCGCAGCGTGAACGTGCTGCTCGACGAAGCCGAACTCGAAAGCCGCCGCGCGCAGTCCGCATTCGCCGCGCCGGTCGCGCAGACGCCGTGGCAGGAACTGTATCGACAAACCGTGGGGCAGTTGTCGACGGGCGGATGTCTCGAGCCCGCGACGCTGTATCTGAAGGTGATCGAAACGCGCGGCAATCCGCGTCATTCACATTGAGCGAGCCGCCATGTCCTATGCCATTTACCCGAGTCTTGCGGACAAGCGTGTTGTCGTGACGGGCGGCGGCAGCGGAATCGGCGCTGCGATCGTCGAGGCGTTCGCGAAGCAGGGCGCGCGCGTGTTCTTCATTGATGTTGCCGAGGCCGATTCGCGTCAACTCGAACAAACGCTGGCAAGCGAAAAGCATGCGCCGAAGTTTCTGCGTTGCGATCTGCGCGACGCGGCCGCCATCGAAAAGACTTTCGACGACATCGCCAGCGAAGCCGGTTCCATCGACGTGCTGGTCAACAACGCCGCGAACGACGACCGTCATCAGTGGGACAACGTGAGCGCCGCGTACTGGGACGAGCGCATGGCCGTCAATCTGCGGCATCAGTTCTTCTGCGCGCAGGCTGCGGCGAAGCGCATGTGCACGCAGAAGCACGGCGCGATCGTGAACATGGGCTCGATTTCGTGGCATCTCGCGTTGCCCGATCTCACGCTCTACATGACCGCGAAGGCCGCGATCGAAGGACTCACGCGCGGGCTCGCGCGTGATCTGGGCGAGCACGGCATCCGCGTGAATACGGTGATTCCGGGCGCGGTGCGCACGCCGCGTCAGATGAAGATGTGGCAGTCGCCCGAAAGCGAGGCGAAGCTTCTAGCGCAACAGTGTCTGCACGAGCGGATCGATCCGGAGCACATCGCGCGCATGGTGTTGTTCCTTGCCTCCGACGATGCGGCACGCTGCACCGCACGCGATTATTACGTCGATGCGGGGTGGTTCGGGACGTAACGCGTTACGTAACGAACGCCGACCGGTTCAGAGGCGCGCATCGCGCCGACGCGCGACTTTGGGCTTCGCCTTGACCGTTGGCATCGTGCCGTTTTCGATGTAATGCTGCACGGCGTCGGCGGCTTCGTCATAGCCGCGTTCATCGAGCCAATGCCAGACGGCTGCGAGAAAGAGACCGAGCCCCGCATGCCCGCAATGGGCGATTACCTCCGCGATGCCTTCCGCGAGCGCCTCGTTGCGGCCCTCTGGCTGCAACGCGCTCGCCACATGCGATGCCGCCCGCGATACCAGCATCGCGTGCATCGTATGCAATTGCGGGTTGAAGGTGCGTACGGCGCTTTTTCTTTGACTGCTGCCCATGAAACCCCCGTCTCTGGCACTGGCGTGCTACGTGCCCGGATGCGATAACCGCATCGAAAAAAAGGGCGCGCGCCGCGATTGATTGTTCGAATGCGCCTTTCCGGCGCCGGGGAGGGCTAACGCAAGAAGCGGGCCGACACGCGACTACGCCACGCACATTTTCCAGTAGCGCCTTATGCGGCGGTGCAGCGCGCATCTTGCTATGGGCGGAGAGAAACGCGCGCAAAGACGATTCGTCATGCATTTCGTACAATCGAAAGCCGTATGCGGCACGCAAACCATCAAAAGATGCGCCTAATGTCCTACTTTTGGTCCGCTGTGTTCGCGCTGCTCGCCGGTTGCTCGTCAACGACAGCGGCACGCAGCGAGGAACCCGCGTCCGCAGCGGAATCGCAAGCGCCGCAGCCGCTGCATCACGCGAAGCGCACCGCGTCCGGCTATGAAAACAACTACGGTCATCTGCCGCGCGAATCTTTTCTGAAGTGGCGTTGGGAGCGCTTTACGCAAGGCTTGCCGAAGCCGCCCGCGAACGGCTATCACTTTCCGATGGCGCATCCCGACATCGCGTGGCTCAAGGCCAACCGCACCGCCGATACCCTCACGTGGATCGGTCACGCGACCGCGCTGGTGCAGATCGACGGCGTGAACATCCTCACGGATCCGGTGTTCTCGGAACGCGCGTCGCCGTTCTCGTTCGCGGGCCCAAAGCGCAAGACGCCGCCCGGCCTCACGCTCGATGAGTTGCCGCACATCGACATCGTGCTGATCTCGCACAACCACTACGATCATCTCGACAAGCCGAGCATCGAAGCGCTCAACCGGCAGGCGGGCGGCCCGCCGCGCTTTCTCGTGCCGCTCGGCATCCGGCAGTGGATGAACGATATCGGCGTGACGAACGTCGAAGAGCTCGACTGGAGCGACGAAACGCACGCCGCCGGGCTCGATATCTGGTTCGTGCCGAGCCAGCACTGGTCGGCGCGCACGCCGTTCGACCGCGCGGAAACGCTGTGGGGCGGCTGGGTCGTGAAGACGCCGGCGGGCGCGGCGCATCCGTACTCGTTTTACTTTGCCGGCGACACGGGCTATTCGCCGGATTTCCGCGATATCGGCGCGCGTTTCGGCGGTTTCGATCTCGCGCTGATTCCGATCGGCGCCTACGATCCGCGCTGGTTCATGCATGCGCAGCACGTCGATCCCGAGGAAGCCGTGCGCATCTTTCAGGACGTCCACGCGAAGAAGGCGATCGGCATTCACTGGGGTTCGTTCGAACTGACCGACGAGCCGCTCGACGAGCCGCCGCGCCGTCTTGCCGACGCGGTGCGCCGCGCCGGCCTGCCCGAAGACGCGTTCACCGTGCTGAAACACGGCGACATGATTCATCTCGACACGCCGAATTCAAGCGCGGCCACAATCGGTCGTTAACACGGCCTGACAGCGCGCCTTTACGCGCGTAAATTCATCCTACAATTGAGACGCCTCGTTATCGAGGCGGGCTCGCGGTTGCGCGCGGCGCGGCAATCGTCTTTATCCCTTGATGAGGCTCATCGCGTGAAGCAACTGTCTATTCGGCATCGCATTCTGGCGAGCTTTGGCATCATCCTCTTCCTGATGCTCGTCATGGCCGCTCTGTCGTACACGCTGCTCGGCGGTATCGATCGCGAAGCGAAGAGCCTCGAAGACGACTCGATGCTCGGCTTCTCGCTTTCCAACGATCTGCGCGCGGCGTGGTTCGAGAACTACACGATCACGCAACGGCTCGTCTTCATCGACAAAGACGCCGAGCAGGCGCGCCGCGACACGCAGCGTCTCACCGAAACGCGCGCGACGATCGACAAGCTGATGGACACCTACGTGCCCACCATCTTCGAGGACGAAGACCGCCGCCTCTTCAACGATTTCAAGCGCCAGCGCGACCTCTACCTGCCGGTTCAGGACCAGACGCTGCGCGAGCTCGCAAGCTCGAAGGACACGGCCGCCGCAACCTTCAACACGCGCCTCACGCCGGTATGGGAAGCGGGACAGACCGCGACGCGCGCGCTCGTGGACCATAACGAGACCTTCAACGCGAAATCGGTGGAAAGCATTCGCGGCTCGGTGCAGAAGTCGGAAGTGACGCTCATCGTCATCATGCTGATTGCGATCGCGGCGGCGTCGGTGCTCGGCCTCATGCTGATGAAGGCGCTGACGGTGCCGATGCTGCGCATGGTCGATGTGGTCGACAAGATGCGCACCGGCGACCTGACGCAGCGGCTCGCGCTCGCGCGCCGCGACGAATTCGGCACGCTCGAAGCGGGCTTCAATCGCATGACGGACGAACTCACGGGCCTCGTCGGACAGGCGCAGAAGTCGGCCGTGCAGGTGACGACATCGGTGTCCGAAATCGCCGCGACCGCGCGCGAGCAGCAGGCCACCGCGAGCGAGACCGCCGCGACGACGACGGAGATCGGCGCGACCTCGCGCGAGATTTTCGCCACGGCGCGCGATCTCGTGCGCACGATGAACGAAGTGTCGGGCGTGGCGGAGCAATCGGCGGCGCTCGCGGGCACGGGTCAGGCGGGACTCACGCGCATGGAGGAAACGATGCGTCTCGTGATGGAAGCGGCGGGTTCGGTGAACGGCAAGCTCGCGATCCTCAACGAGAAGGCGGGCAACATCAACCAGGTCGTCGCGACCATCACGAAGGTGGCGGATCAAACCAATCTGCTCTCGCTGAACGCGGCGATCGAAGCGGAGAAGGCGGGCGAGTACGGGCGCGGCTTCGCGGTCGTCGCGACCGAAATTCGCCGTCTCGCGGATCAGACGGCCGTCGCCACGTTCGATATCGAGCAGATGGTGAAAGAGATCCAGTCCGCCGTCGCGGCGGGCGTGATGGGCATGGACAAGTTCTCCGAGGAAGTGCGCCGCGGCATGCTCGACGTGCAGCAAGTGGGCGGCCAGCTTTCGCAGATCATCCATCAGGTGCAGACGATGGCGCCGCGTTTCTCGATGATCAACGAAGGCATGCAGACGCAGGCGACGGGCGCGGACCAGATTTCGCAGGCGCTGTCGCAACTGTCCGAAGCCGCGCAGCAGACGGCCGAATCGCTGCGCCAGTCGACACAGGCGATCGACGACCTCACGCATGTCGCGAACGGCCTGCGCACGGGCGTGTCGCGGTTCAAGGTGGCCGCTTGACGTTCCATTGAGGCGCGCCGCGATGCTCTTCGTCCAGTTCACGCTCGGTTCCGACCGCTATCTGCTCGACAGCGCGCAGATCGAGCGCATGCTGCCGCTCGCGCCGCTGAAGGCGTTGCCGGGCGCGCCCGAATGGATCGCGGGCGTGCTCGATTACGAAGGCGCGAGCGTGCCCGTCATCGATATCGCGGCACTCGCGCTTTCGCGTGCGTCGCAGGAAAGGTTGTCGACGCGCCTCGCGCTCGTCGCGTATCCGCGTTGCGGCGCGGATGGCGTGATCACGCATCATCGGCTCGGCCTGCTGCTCGAACAGGCGACGCGCACCGTCACGTTCGACGCCGCTTCGTTCGGCGATGCGGGCATCGACACGCCGCACGCACGTTATCTCGGACCGCTCACGCGCGACGATGCCGGACTGCTGCAATGGGTGCGCATCGAGCATCTGTTGCCCGACGACGTGCAGGCGCTGCTCTTCGCGGAGACCGGCGCATGAGCGCGTTACCGACACCTTTCGCCGATGCCGGTCACGGCGAGCCATTCGGCATCGGCCGCTTCATCGAGCTGCTGCATCGCACGATCGGGCTCGATGCCGAATCGATCGGCGCGAACTCCGTGTCGCGCGCGGTGCGTGAGCGTTACAACCTGTGGCGCGACGAACAGAGCGGCACGCTGGACGACTACTATCGCGCGGTCACGCAGGATGCCGCGCGCATGCAGGAGTTGATCGAAGCGGTCGTCGTGCCGGAAACATGGTTCTTTCGCGATCCCGAAGCCTTCGCCGCGCTCGCGCGTCTTGCACGCGTGCGCCTGCACGAGCGGCCCGCGAAGCCGTTGCGCGTGCTGAGCGCGCCGTGCTCGACGGGCGAGGAAGCCTATACCGTCGCGATGGCGCTGATCGAAGCGGGCATTCCCGCCGAGCGCTTCACGATCGATGCCATCGACGTGAGCGAACGCGCGCTCGCCGTCGCGCGCCGTGCGCATTACGGGCGCAACGCGTTTCGCGGACGCGCGCTCGAGTTTCGCGAGCGTCATTTCCGCGCAGCCGATGGCGGCTGGCAACTCGATCCCGCCATTGCGCAAAGCGTGCGCTTCTCGCAAGCCAATCTACTGCAACTCGATACGCACGCGTTCGAGCGCTTCGATTTCATTCTGTGCCGCAACGTGCTGATCTACTTCGACCGCGACACACAATGCGCTGTCTTTCGCGTGCTCGATGGACTGCTCGCGCAAGGCGGCACGTTGTTCGTGGGTCCGGCGGAGACGGGTCTGCTGATGCGCGAGGGCATGAGTTCCGCGAACATCCCGCTCGCGTTCGCGTTCAATCGCGCCGAGCGTCAGAGTATGAGCGTCTTCGATGGCACATGGCCGGCTGTGCCCGCCGTGAAGACGCCGCCGCCGATGAAGACCGTGTTCGTGCTGCCCGCATGGGCCAGCGCGCCGCCCGTGGTGCGTGCAACGCCTGCGCCGGTTATCAAGCCGCGTGAAGAAACGCGCGTTCAGCCCGAGCCCGCTAACAGCCTCAAACATGCACGCGAACTCGCCGATGCCGGGCAGCTCGACGCCGCCGCGAACGCCGCGCATGCGTATCTGGGCGTGCATCCGTCGAACGCGGATGCGTACTACCTGCTCGGCGTGATCGCCGATGCGCGTGGCGAGCATCAGGCGTCGCGCGGTCACTATCGGCGCGCGCTGTATCTCGAACCTTCGCATCGCGAAGCGCTCACGCATCTTGCTGCATGCCTTTCGCTCGACGGCGATGAAAGCGGCGCACGTCGATTGCTCGCGCGCGCCGAGCGCGTCACCGGGAGCGCACGATGAACGCCCGCGACATCAACATCACGATCGATATCGACGATTGCTGGAACCGCATCGGCGTGCGCGGCGATGCATCGTGTCTGAAGCTCGAACGCCACGTGCATTGCCGCAATTGCCCGGTTCACGACGAAGCGGCATCGCGCGTGCTCGATCGCGTCGAAGCACGCACGTCGATCGAACAGACGAGCGCGGCGTCGTCGAACGAAACGCGTAGCGTCGGCCAGAAGGACACGCTTTCGTGCCTCGTGTTTCGTATCGGCGGCGAATGGCTCGGGCTGCCGACGACCGTGTGCGCGCAAGTCGCGCAATTGCGTCCGGTGCATTCGCTGCCGCATCGGCGCAATCGCGCGGTGCTGGGCCTCGTCAACGTGCGTGGGCGGTTGATCGTGTGCGCATCGCTTGCACGGCTCTTCGATATCGAAGAACGCGGCGTGAAAGATGCATCGCACAACCAGGCCCTCGATGCGCGCGAACTCGGCCGTCTGCTCGTGATTCAGCGCGCGCAAGGCCGCGATCATCGCGCGAACGGCGATCATGAAGGTCCGATCGCGTTTCCCGTCGATGCCGTCGACGGCGTGCACCGTTTCACGAGCGCAGAGCTTCAGCCCGTGCCCGCGACGCTCGCGCAGCGCCTGTCGTCGCATGCGCACGCGGTGGCTGCGTTCAAGGACTCGACCGTCGGCCTGCTCGACGCCGATCGTCTTATCGACAGCATGAACCGGAGCCTCACATGACGAGCATCGATCCGGGCCGGTCGTCGTTGCTCGAACTCTTTCAGGAAGAAGCGCGCGGGCAGGCGCAGATTCTTTCCGATGGCCTCATCGCGCTCGAACGCGCACCGCGCGATCCGGTCACGCTCGAAGCGTGCATGCGCGCCGCGCATTCGCTGAAGGGCGCGGCGCGTGTGGTCGGCGTGCCGGTCGGCGTGACGCTCGCGCATGTGATGGAAGATTGCTTCGTCGCCGCGCAGGACGGGCGCGTCGTGCTCGATGCAGGCCATATCGACATGTTGCTGCGTGGCGTCGATCTGATCGTGCAGATCGGCGAGGCGCGCGACATCGATGCGCAAACGGCGCTCGAACGCGACGTGGATGCATTCGTCGATGCGCTCAATGCGCGTCTTGAAGGCGCTGAAGTGGCCGAAGCGCCGCTTTCGAATTACGTCGTTCCGGATCTCTCGGAAGAACTCACGCTCGATGAGACGCCCGAGCCAGTTCTTGCACCCTCGCGCACGAACGAAGCCCGCATGTTGCGCATGCGCGCCGACACGCTCGATCGCCTGTTGAGCCACTCGGGGGAATCGCTCGTCGAATCGCGCTGGCTGAAGCCGTTTTCGCAATCGATGCTGCGCGTGAAGCGCATCCAGCACGATGCGAGCCGCGCGCTCGAACGTCTGAACGAAACCCTCACCGAAACGAACGCGACACAACTCGATGCCCGCGCACACGCCGCGCTCGACGAAGTGCGGCGCTTGACGGCCGAAGCGCATCGTCAGTTGAGCGAGCGTCTCGCGGAACTGGAAAACTTCGATCGCCGTTCGACGCATCTCGCGCAACAGATCTACGACGAAGCGCTCGCATGCCGCATGCGTCCTTTCGTCGACGCGACCGGCGGCTTCGCGCGCATGGTCCGCGATGTCGCGCGCGGGCTCGGCAAGGACGTGCGCCTCGTCATCGCCGGCGAAACGACGCAGGTGGATCGCGACATTCTCGATCTGCTCGACGCGCCGCTCGGTCATCTGTTGCGCAACGCGGTCGATCACGGCATCGAGGAAGCATCGTTGCGGCGCGCGCTCGGCAAGCCCGAAACCGGCACGATCACGCTCGAAGCGCGCCATAGCGCGGGTTCGCTTTTCATCAGCGTGTCGGATGACGGCGCGGGCGTCGATCTCGATGCACTGCGCCGCGCCGTCGTGCGCAAGAATCTGGCGAACGAGGACACCGCGCATCGTCTCACCGAAGCCGAACTGCTCGAATTCCTGTTCCTGCCCGGCTTCTCGATGCGCGATGCCGTCACCGATGTCTCCGGGCGCGGCGTCGGCCTCGATGCGGTGCAGGACGTCGTGCGGCAAGTGCGCGGCAGCGTGCGCGTGACGCAGGAAGCAGCCGCGGGCACGCGCTTCACGTTGCAATTGCCGCTCACGCTCTCGGTGATCCGCAGCCTGATCGTCGAGGTCGCGGGCGAGCCTTATGGACTGCCGCTCGCACATGTCGCGCGCACGCTGGTGCTGCCCGCGAGCGCCATCGACACGCTCGAAGGCCAGCAGCACTTCTCGTTCGATGGCAAGCGCGTCGGACTCGTCACCGCGCATCAGATTCTGCAGACCGCCGCATTCGAAGCGGCGAGCGATGCGCTCAATGTCGTCGTGATCGGGCAGGGCGCGGCGAGCTACGGCATCGTCATCGACCGCTTTCTCGGCGAGCGCATGCTGGTCGTGCAACCGCTCGACAAGCGGCTCGGCAAGGTGCGCAACATCGCGGCGGGCGCGCTGATGGAAAACGGCGACCCGCTGCTCATCGCCGATCTCGACGACTGGCTGCGCTCGGTCGAAAAGCTCGTCGGCAGCGGCGAGCTCGGGCGCGTGGGCGCGGGCGCGGCGCGCGCGGCCGTGATGAGCGCGAAGCGCGTGCTCGTCGTCGACGATTCGCTCACCGTGCGCGAGCTCGAACGCAAGCTGCTCGCGTCGCGCGGCTACGACGTATCCGTCGCGGTCGATGGCATGGACGGCTGGAACGCGGTGCGCGGCGAGCGCTTCGATCTCGTCATCACCGATATCGACATGCCGCGTCTCGACGGCATCGAGCTCGTCACGCTCATCAAGCGCGATGCGCAACTCTCCGGCCTGCCGGTGATGATCGTGTCGTACAAGGATCGCGCGGAAGACCGTCAGCGCGGCCTCGATGCCGGCGCGGACTATTACCTCGCGAAAGGCAGTTTCCACGATCAGGCGCTCATCGACGCCGTGCGCGATCTTATCGGCGAGGCGAAATCATGAAAATCGGCATCGTCAACGACGTTTCGCTCGCTGTGGAAGCGCTGCGGCGCGCGCTCGCGGCGCGGCCCGACTTCGAGATCGCGTGGGTCGCACACGATGGTCAGCAGGCGATCGACTATTGCGCGGCGCACACGCCCGATGTCGTGCTGATGGATCTCGTGATGCCGAACGTCGATGGCGTGCAGGCGTCGCGGACCATCATGGCGCGCTCGCCGTGCGCGATTCTCGTCGTCACCGTGGATGTCGGCGCGAACGCGTGGCGCGTGTATGAAGCGATGGGCGCGGGCGCGCTCGATGCCGTCGATACACCCGCGCTCGCCGGCGCCGATGCGCGTCGCGGCGCGGCGGCGCTGATCGCGAAGATCGACCAGATCGGCGCGCGGCTCGCGTCGTCCAGTGCATCGTCCGCTGGCGCGACGAGCCTGCCGAAAAGCAATGCGCGGCTCGTCGCGATTGGCGCATCGGCGGGCGGCCCGGCCGCGCTCGCGACGCTGCTCGGCGCTTTGCCGAAGGACTTCGCGGCGGCCACCGTCATCGTGCAGCACGTGGATCGCGCGTTCGCGGAAGGCATGGCGCAGTGGCTCGATGCGCAATCCGCGCTGCCCGTGCGTGTCGCGCGCGAAGGCGACAAACCCGTGCCGGGCGAAGTGCTGCTCGCCGCGACCAACGATCATCTCCATTTCGCCGATGCCACGCGTCTCGGCTACACCGCGCATCCCGAGCAACTGCCTTACCGGCCTTCCGTCGACGTGTTCTTTCAGAGCGTGACCGAGCGCTGGACCGGACGTGCGATCGGCGTGCTGCTGACGGGCATGGGACGCGATGGCGCGATCGGCCTGAAGGCGATGCGCGCGAAGGGCTATCACACGATCGCGCAGGACGAGGCGACGAGCGCGGTGTACGGGATGCCTAAGGCCGCGGCCGCGCTCAATGCGGCGGTGTCGATCCTGCCGCTGCCGCGCATCGCCGGCGCAATCGCCACGGCATTCGACTGATTTCGCAACGAACCAACCGATAAGCACTCAATAAAGGACACGTTCATGAAACTTCCTCATCCCGATCCGCTGGCCGAGCGCGCGAGACGGGCCGCGTCGGCAGCGGCGGCGAGCATCGAGCGCGCGGGCTCGCGTGCGATGGCGGACGAGCGCGCCGTGTCCGATCTGCTGGCGGCCGCATTGAACGCGCCGCCCGCGGCCGAGTTGCCGGTGATGGTCCTGCTCGTGGACGATCAGGCGATCATCGCGGAGGCGCTGCGCCGCGCGCTCGCGGAAGAGGCGAACGTCGATCTGCACTACTGTGCGAATCCGGAAGAGGCGCTGCGCACCGCGCAGGAAACGCGGCCGACCGTGATTCTGCAAGACCTCGTGATGCCCGGCGTCGATGGTCTGACGCTCGTGCGTCAGTACCGCGAGCATCCCGCGACGCGCGACATTCCGATCATCGTGCTCTCGACGAAGGAAGAGCCGCGCATCAAGAGCGCGGCGTTCGCGGCGGGCGCGAACGATTACCTCGTGAAGCTGCCCGATACGATCGAGCTCGTTGCGCGCGTGCGCTATCACTCGCGTTCGTATCAGAACCTGTTGCAGCGCGACGAGGCGTATCGTGCGCTGCGTCAGTCGCAGCAGAAGCTGCTCGAAACGAATCTGGAATTGCAGCGGCTGACGCATTCGGACGGACTGACGGGTTTGTCGAATCGCCGCCGTCTCGATGATTATCTGAATGCCGAATGGCGGCGTGCGGCGCGCGAGCATGCAGCCATCGGTTTCCTGATGATCGATGTCGATAACTTCAAGTCGTACAACGATACCTATGGGCACGTTGCAGGCGACGATGTGCTGAAGCTCGTCGCGCATACGATCGAGACGAGCCTCAATAGCCCCACCGATCTCGCCGCGCGTTTCGGCGGCGAAGAGTTCGCGGTGGTGCTGCTGTCGTCGTCGGCGCCGGGATTGCGGCTGCTCGGCGAGAAAATACGCATCGCGGTCGAGGCGCTCGATGTGCCGCATACCGGTTCGTCGAGCGGGCGTGTGACGATCAGCGTCGGCGGTGCGACGCAGATGGCTACATACGACGATGCGTCGAAGCAACTCGTCGAAGCGGCCGATCTCGCGCTCTATCGGGCGAAGCGGGATGGGAAGAACCGGGTGATCATTACTTGATTTGCGGCGGTTTTCAGGCGTGAAAAAAACGCGCGGCCTCGAACAGGGGCCGCGCGTTCTCGTTTGTCGAGCCTGCTACGTGAACAGCCTCATCGCCTGAACACGCCGAGCAGCAAGGTCGCCAGAAAGATCACGATGAAGATGAAGAACAGGATCTTGGCGATTTCCGCCGCGCCCGTGGCGATTCCGCCGAAGCCGAAGAAGGCCGCGATGATCGCGATGATGAAGAAGATGACAGCGTAACGGAGCATGAAGCCCTCCCGTGTTGATCGGTTGACCGGTTGATTCGCAGGCGGGCCGATGCCGCCGCTTTCGCTCATCGGATTTTGCCGCGCATCGTTCAAAGCAACGGGCGTGCCCAGCGCGCGCACGATGCAAAAACGCCGCAATGACCGAAGACATTGCGGCGTTGCGGATCGCGTCTTAATCGGCGCGACGGGCCCGGCTGTCGAGGCTAACGGCCTTGTGTGCGACCGGAGTCGGAATCATCGTCGAGATCGTCTTCGTCGTCGACGCTGTTGAGCGCATCCGGCAGGTTGTTCTCCAGTTCATCGCGTTCGATCTGATCGGCCAGGTCGAGGGATTTGCGCGTGGCGGGACCGGATGGGCGATTGGCTCCAGACATGGCGTACTCCTTGAACAGATTTCAAAGCCGCGCCGACGATTCGGCGCGAACCAACGGACTAGCAAGGCATGTACGCGCCGGGCTGAAAACGCCGCCTTAAAGGATCGCTTAAGGATCGTTCGAGCGGCCAAGTGGACAGACGATGCTGGCGAGAAAGAAACGCAGTCCCAAACTTGCAAGCGGGACGGCAGATTTTGCGTGCCGGCGCGTAAGGTCAGTATGCACCGGACCGGCGTTCGAGGCAAAGAGGGCGCGCGCTTTTGATGCAGCGCGCGTTTCGCCTCACGCATCAATCGAAGAAATGAGCGACGATCGGATACAGCGACAGCACGAGCAACACGGCCATCGTGATGTTGAAGATGCGCAGCCAGCGCGGATTCGCGAGAAAGCGCCGCAGCGACATGCCGAACGCCGCCCACATCGTGATGCACGGCAGCCCGATCACGACCAGCACCAGCGCCATCAGCGCCGCGTTCAGCGAGAGGCTCGCGTGCAAGTGGATGGTCGTCGCGGCGGTGAGCACCATCATCCACGCTTTGGGATTGATCCACTGGAACGCGATCGCTTCGTGAAAGCGCATCGGGCGCGCCTGGCCATCGCGCATCTGCACCGACGACGACGTGCCGATCTTCCACGCCAGATACAGCAGGTACGCGACGCTCGCCGCTTCCAGCACGGTATAGAGGAACGGCAGACGCTCGAACGCCTGCGCCAGCCCGAGCCCGACCGCGATCATGAGAATCGCCATGCCCGCGCTGATGCCGAGCACGTGTGGCACCGTGCGCTTCAGGCCGAAATTGACGCCCGAGGCGAGCAGCATCGTGTTGTTGGGGCCGGGCGTGATCGTCGTCACCAGCGCGAACAGCGCGGCGGCGGGCAGGGCATTCAGGAGTTCGGTGGGCATGGCGCGCTCCGGTAATTGCAGATTCGATGGCGCCAAGTGTACGGGAGCTAACCGGTACAGTACCGATACAGATTCGGAGAAGCCTCCCGGTACGGATGCCGACCGTGGCGGGCCGGCCCGCCACGTGTTCGTCACGCTTAAACCGGGAACGGATTGCGTTCCGCGAATCCTTGCTGATGCCAGTACGGATACGCCGGCTTGACGGTGCTCGCCTCATCGAGCTTCTGCACCTGCTCCGCGGTCAGATTCCACCCGACCGCGCCCAGGTTCTGCCGCAGTTGCTCCTCGTTGCGCGCGCCGATGAGCACCGTCGCCACCGTCGGACGCTGCAGCAGCCAGTTGAGCGCGATCTGCGGCACGGTCTTGCCGGTTTCCTCTGCGATGGCGTCGAGCGCATCGACGACGCGATACAGATACTCGTCCGGCACCGGCGGCCCCATGTCGGCGGTCTTGTGCAGGCGGCTCGTCTCGGGCAGCGGCTGGCCGCGGCGAATCTTGCCGGTGAGACGTCCCCAGCCGAGCGGGCTCCACACCACCGCGCCGACGCCCTGATCGATCCCGAGCGGCATCAGCTCCCATTCGTAATCGCGGCCGATGAGCGAGTAGTACGTCTGATTGGCGACATAGCGCGGATAGCCGTAGCGGTCCGCCACATCGAGCGATTTCTGCAGATGCCAGCCCGAGAAATTCGACACGCCCGTATAGCGGATCTTGCCCGCGCGCACGAGATCGTCGAGTGTGGAAAGCGTCTCTTCGACGGGCGTTTTCGCATCGAAGCCGTGCAACTGGAAGATGTCGATGTAATCCGTTTGCAGGCGCTTAAGCGCCGCGTTCACGGCCTGAATGAGATGAAAGCGCGACGATCCGACGGCGTTCGGGTCGTCCTCGTCGAAGCGGAATGTGGCCTTGGTCGAGATGATGACCTTGTCGCGCCGGCCCTTGAGCGCTTCGCCGAGTATCGATTCCGATGAACCGCGCGAGTAGATGTCGGCGGTGTCGAACATCGTGACGCCTGCATCGAGGCAGATGTCGACGAGCTTGCGCGCCTCGCTTACGTCGGTCTCGCCCCATGCCTGAAAGAATTCGCCCTTGCCGCCGAAAGTGCCGGTGCCGAAGCTCAATACGGGAACCCTGAAGCCCGAAGCACCGAGATGTCGATATTCCATTGCGTGTCCTCGTGGATGAAGCCGGTGGGCGCCGCGCTTCGTGCGTGAAGCGCGGCGCAACGAACGTCCATCGACGAGACTACCGCAACGGCTTCGCGCATGCAGGACGCAGGCGCTAGCGCCGGTTGGCCGCCCGGTCGCCGAGCGAATCGTAAATCGGCGGCACGCGCAGGAGCATCGGCACGACCATCGCGGTGAAGCAGGCGGTGAGCATCGGCAGGAGCAGGGTGAAGCTCGCCGTCATCTCGGTGACGAGCACGATGCCCGTGACCGGCGCACGCACCACCGCGACGAAGAACGCCGCCATGCCGACGACCGCGAACGTGCCCGTGTCGCCGGTTGCGGGCGCCATGCCGGGGAACCAGTCGAGACACACGCGGCCGAACAGGAGGCCCATCTGCGCACCGAGCGCGAGCATCGGCGCGAAGATGCCGCCGGGCGCGCCCGCCGCGTACGACACCGGTCCGAGCAAGAAGCGCAACGCGAACATCGCGGCGACGCCGGCGAGCGTGCCGCTGCCAAGGAGCGCGCGCTCGGTCAGCGCATCGCCGCCACCGGCGAGATCCGGCGCAAACCAGGCGAGCAGGCCGATCGCCGCGCCGACCATCGCTGCGCGCATCGTCGCGTGTTTCACCGATCCGGACGGCCCGAAAGAGTCGGCGATGTGGAGCGTCCAGACGATGAGGCGGCTATACGCCGCGCCGAGCAGACCCAGCAACGCGCCGAGCAACAGATGCGCGCCGGTCATCTCGAAGCCGGGAAACGGTTGCGCCGGGAGATGGAAGTCGGGGAAGTCGCCATGCAGCAGACGCGCCATTGCGATCGCGCTCGCCGATGCGCCGAGCGCCGCGACCGCCGTGCGCGCATCGAAGCGGCGCGTGAGTTCTTCGAGCACGAACACGGCGCCCGCGATCGGCGCATTGAACGCGGTCGCGAGCCCCGCGCCCGCGCCGGCCGCGAGCAGCACGCGGCAATCGACGACGTTGCGCCTGAAGAACGTGCCGATGGCATGCGCGATCGATGCGCCCATCTGCACTGTCGGCCCTTCGCGGCCGAGCGCGAGCCCCGCGCCGATGGCGAGCACGCCACCCACGAACTTGATCGGAATGAGCACGAGCGGCGCGGGCGGCAATCTGCCGTGCAGCACCGCTTCGACATGCGGAATGCCGCTGCCGCTCGCCATCGGCGCGAAGCGCGCGACGAGCCACGCGGCGAGCGCGGCGGCCGCCGTCGCCGCAAGCACGACGAGCACGATCGCCCAGTCGTGTCCTGCATGCGCCCACGCGACGAACGCGTTGCGCCATGCATCGGCGCGTTCGAGCGCGAAGCGAAAGAGCACGCCGATCGCGCCCGTCACCGCGCCCACGACGACCGACGCCGCCGCGAGCGCGACGAGTCCCGCGTGCTCGTCGTCCTGATTGTTGACTTCGTTGTCGTTCATCGGGCAGCTCGCTCCGGAATCGGCAAATGCAACGAAGCGTATCACCGCGCGGCGCGGCGGGCATGGTGCTTGCAAAACGAAAGTTATTTCGACGCGGAGTGCTGTCGAGAGCACATGAGTCAAGCCAATCACGACGAGCCGTTTTTCCAGCCAGGACGCAATTGCGCGAGCGTGCGGCATGCCGAGCGCTTCAGCTTGCTCATCGACGGCGCGGATTATTTCCGCGTGCTGCGCGAGGCGCTCACGCGCGCGGAACGCACCGTGTTCATCCTCGGCTGGGACATCGACAGCCGCATGAAGCTCACGCCCGAAGGCGCGGACGACGGTTATCCCGAAGCGCTCGGCGATTTTCTGCACGCGATCACCGGCGACAAGCGACGCCTGCGCATCTACATCCTCGCGTGGGATTTCGCGATGCTCTATGCATTCGAGCGCGAGTGGCTGCCGGTCTACAAGATGGGCTGGCGCACGAACCGGCGCATCGCGTTCCAGATGGACGGCAGGCATCCGCTCGGCGGCTCGCAGCATCAGAAGATCGTCGTGATCGACGATCGTCTCGCATTCGTCGGCGGTCTCGATCTCACGCGCTCGCGCTGGGATACGACCGCGCACGCGCCCGACGAGCCGTTGCGCCGCGATGCGAACGGCGCGGCCTATCAGCCGTTCCACGATGTCCACACCATGTTCGACGGCGACGCCGCACGCGAAATCGGCCTGCTCGCACGCGAACGATGGGCGCGCGCATGCGACAAACGTCTCGCGATCCGCGCGCATCGCGCGGCCTTTCAGCAAGACCCGTGGCCGCCTTCGCGACGCGTCGATCTCGATGATGTCGATATCGCCATCTCGCTCACCGAGCCCGACTATCTCGGCCGCGAACCAGTGCAGCAGATTCGCACGCAGTATCTCGACGCCATCGCGCGGGCGCGGCGCAGCATCTATATCGAGAACCAGTACTTCACGTCGGGCACGGTCGGCGCTGCGCTCGCCGATTCGCTCGCGCGCGAGGACGGCCCCGATCTCGCCATCGTCGTGCCGCGCAATCAGAGCGGCTGGCTGCAGGAAGTGACGATGGGCGTGCTGCGCGCGCGCCTGCACACGCTGCTCAAGCACGCCGATACGCATGGCCGCTACCGGCTCTTGTGCCCGAGCGTGCCGAATCTCGGCGACGAGATCGTCAACGTGCACAGCAAGCTGATGATCGTCGACGATGAATTGCTGATCGTCGGCTCGGCCAACCTGAACAATCGTTCGATGGTGCTCGACAGCGAGTGCAACGTGTCGATCGATGCGGGCGCCGATGCGCGCATCCGCCGCGCGATCGCATCGATGCGCGACACGCTGCTCGCGGAGCATCTCGGTTGCGAGGTCGCGGATGTCGTGCGCGAGCGCGACGCACGAGGCGGCATGAACGCCGCGATTCAGGCGCTGCTGCGCGATCGCGACGAGCATCGCACGCTGGTGCCGCTCGACCCGCAGGTGTCGACGGAACTCGATCAGCTGATTCCGCCCGAAGCGCTGATCGATCCCGAAACGCCGATCGCCGCCGACGAACTCGTCGATCAGTTCGTGCCCGCGGAGAAGACGCGGCCGCTCATCGGACGCTTCGCGCTGCTCGGCGTGTTCGCGCTGATGATCGTAGGCGTGGCGGCGCTGTGGCACTGGACGCCGCTCGGCGACTACGCGAACCTGAAGTCGCTCACGAGCGCAACGCGCCATATCGACTCGCTGCCGCTCGCGCCGTTGTGGATCGTCGTCTGTTACGTCGTCGCGGCGGTCATGTCGGTGCCGATCACGCTGCTGATCGCGGCGACGGGCCTCGTCTTCGGCGCGTCATGGGGCGGCGCTTACGCGTTCCTCGGTACGACGATCGCGGCGGCCATTTCCTATTCGCTCGGCAACTGGCTCGGCCGCGATGCGGTGCGCAAGCTCGCGGGCGCGCGCGTGAACCGGCTGTCCGAGCGCGTCGCGAAGCGCGGCATCGTCGCGGTGGTCGTGTTGCGGCTGCTGCCGGTCGCGCCGTTTGCGATCGTCAATCTGGTCGCGGGCGCATCGCATATCCGCATGCGCGACTTCATGATCGGCACGATGCTCGGCATGGGTCCGGGCATCTTTCTGACGGTCGCGTTCGCGCATCAGCTCGTCGCTTCGCTGCATCGGCCGACGATCGGCTCGTTCGCGGTGCTGATCGGCATCGGCGCGGTGTTGATTGGCGTGTCGCTGCTGCTGCAGCGCTTTCTCGGCCGCGCGGATCAGAAGGAAGCCCACGAAGGCGCGCCGGGCGATGCCGACAAGCCGCGCGCAAGCGACGAAGCCCGGCGCGCGAGCGAGCTGCGCGAGAACGGCACGATGCCGCGCGATGCGGCGGCGCGCGCATCGACGAGAAACGAGCGGCCCGACGAGGTCAACTCATGACGTTGACGCGTGGAGAGCTGCGTATCGCGACATACAACCTGCATGGCGCGATAGGCATCGACGGGAAGTTCTCGCCGGAGCGCATCGGCGCAGTGCTCGCGGAGATCGATGCCGACATCTTCGCGCTTCAGGAAGTGCCGCTCGGCGGCAGCGGTTCGCCCGATGTGCTCGATGTGCTGCAACGCATGACGAACCTTCACGCGGTCGCGGGCCCGACGCTCGATACGCCCGAGCGCCGTTACGGCAACGCGGTGCTCACGCGCTATCCGGTGCGCGCGGTGCGCACGCTCGATCTGTCGTTCAGGAGCCGCGAGCCGCGCGGCGCACTCGATGCCGACATCGATTGCGGCGGCGAACTGTGGCGCGTCGTCGCGACGCATCTCGGTCTTGCATCGAGCGAGCGGCGTGCACAAGTGGAGCGAGTGTTGCAAAACTTCGATACGCCCGCGCTGCCCGTGATCCTGCTCGGCGATCTCAACGAGTGGTTCGTCTATGGCCGCACGTTGCGGCGGCTCGTCACGCACTTTCATCGCGCGAGCGCGTTGCGCACCTTTCCGACGCGCTATCCGCTCTTCGCGCTCGATCGTATCTGGGTGCATCCCGGCGAGCGTCTCATGCGCGTCGACGTGCATCGCACACGGCTGTCGCGCATCGCTTCCGATCACTATCCGCTCATCGCTCACATCGCGCATCGCGCGTTTGCATCGTCCATGCAGGGTTAAAACGCATGACGTGTTCGATGTAAACGCAGCGAAGAACATCGCCAAGGATGCCTTCATGGCTCGCGTGTCAGCGCGACACCACGAAAAACCCCTATAAAAACGATATAAAAGCGCAAAAGACTCGCACGAACTCGCTTGGCCTATGTAGAATCCGGCGTGATACGAACGCATCGGTGCGAACGTATTCGAATATCACTGACCAAAAAACAGGTAGGAGAAACATGCCGACTTCCGCTAAAACCGCTGCAAAGAAGGCCCCGGCCAAGAAGGCCACGGCGAAGACCGCCGCCGCACCGGCGAAGAAAGCTGCAGCACCGAAGGTTGCCGCGAAGAAAGTAGCCGCGAAGAAGACCACGGGCGCTCCCTCGCCGATCAAGGATACGTTCACGAAGGCATCGCTCGCGACGCATCTCGCAGATCGCGCCGCTGTCGATCTGAAGGCTGTGAAGGCCGTGCTGGTCGCGCTGGAAGACACCATCCTCGGTTCGATCCACAAGAAGGGCGCTGGCGAATTCACGCTGTCGGGCCTGCTGAAGATCTCCGCGCAATCCGTGCCGGCGAAGAAGAAGCGCTTCGGCAAGGACCCGTTCACGGGCGCAGAGCGCTGGTTCCCGGCCAAGCCGGCAAGCGTTCGTATCAAGGCGCGCGCGTTGAAGAAGCTGAAGGACGCAGCGGCTTAAGTTTCTCTAGCCTGCGTTGCGGCTTTGGTTTCGTTGGCGAAATCGAAGCTCGATGAAAAAGAGGCCAGCTTCCCTTTAGTGGGATGCTGGCCTCTTTTGCTTGTGCGTTTCGATCAGCCGCGCACGTTGAATGGCGCGAAGACCTCGCTCAACCAGTCCGCGAAAACCCGTACGCGCGCGGAGAGCTGACGGTTCTGCGGATAGAGCACGGAGACGGGCATGGGCGGAGGCGGAAGGTCCGGAAGCACGACTTGCAGACGGCCATCGGCGAGCGCATCGTCGATGTGATAGCGCGGCACCTGCACGATGCCGAGCCCCGCGATCGCCGCTTGCGTATAGAGTTCGACGCCCGACACCGAAACCGCCGCACGCAGTTCGATGGTCTCGATACGCTCATCGACCGTGAACTCCAGCGGCAGCACGCGGCCCGTCGCGCTCGATACGAAGTTCACCGCGCGATGCGACGCCAGCGCTTCGAGATCATCCGGCACGCCTTCACGCGCGAGATACGCGGGACTCGCGACGGTCACCTGTTCGAGCAGCGCAACGCGCCGGCCGATCATCGACGAATCCTGCAACGTGCCCGCGCGCAGCACGCAATCCACACCTTCGCGCACGAGATCGACGAGCCTGTCGTCCTCGCCGATATGCAGTTCGATCAGCGCATGCCGTTCGAGAAACGCGGGCAGTCCCGGCATGACGAAGTGCCGCGCGAGCGCGCCTTGCAGGTTCACGCGCAACAGACCCTTCGGCGCCGTATGTCTGAACGAGCCTTCCGCTTCCTCAAGATCCGCGATCAGACGCACGCAACGCCGATAGTGTTCCTCGCCGTCATGCGTGAGACGCACGGTGCGCGTCGTGCGTTCGAGCAGGCGCGCGCCGAGCCGCTCTTCCATGCGCTTCATCAGATTGGTGACGGTGGCGCGCGGTATCTGCAGATCGTCGGCGGCCTGCGTGAAGCTGTGCCGCTCCGCGATGCGCACGAAGACCTGCATTTCCTGGAATCGATCCATGAGTTCGGGATTGTTGAAGCAACTGGAACGATGATACTAAGCCACACGCGATGATCGCGGAAACGGAATGATTCATCATGCTCTCCATCGAACAGCTTTCCTTGAGGAGCACATCATGAGTCAGATCAATACGAAGCGCGTGGCCGTCGTCACGGGTGCATCGCGCGGCATCGGCGCACAGATCGCGCGGCGTCTCGCGCGCGACGGCTTCGCGGTCGCGGTGAACTATGCGTCGAGCGCGAAGGAAGCGGATGCGCTCGTCGCCGAATTGCGCGAAGCGGGAAGCGCATCGATCGCGGTGAAGGCGGATGTCGCCAAAGCGGACGACGTGCGCCGCATGTTCGAGACCGTCGAAGCGGAACTCGGCAAGATCGATGCGCTGATCAACAACGCGGGCGTGCTCAAGACCGTGCCGCTCGCCGACACGAGCGACGCGCTCTACGAGCAGACCTTCGATATCAACGTGCGCGGCACCTTCAACACGCTCCGCGAAGCGGCGGCGCGCATGAACGGCGGCGGGCGCATCGTCAATTTCTCGAGCACGACGCTCGCGCTCAACATGCCTGGTTACGCGATCTACAACGCGACGAAGGCCGCGGTCGAATCGTTCACGCATGTATTCGCGAAGGAGTTGCGCGGACGCGGCATCACGGTGAATGCGGTTGCACCGGGGCCGGTAGCGACGTCGCTCTTTCTCGACGGCAAGACCGACGAACAGATCGCCACGTTCTCGAAGATGCCGCCGCTGGAAAGACTCGGTCAGCCGGACGATATCGCGTCGGTGGTCGCGTTTCTCGTCGGGCCGGATGCGGGCTGGGTCAACGGACAGGTGCTGCGCGCGAACGGCGGCATCGCGTGAGCCGCGCCTAGAACATCAGCGCGAACTGATCGATGGCGACGGCGCGGGGCTTCGTCGCGCGTTTCGTCTGCTGTGTGATGGTCGCGGCGACCGCGCGCACAGGCGCGTCCTGCACGACGAGATGAAACGCCGGCCGCGCATCGCAGGCGATCCACGTGAGCTGTCCGGACGCGAGACGTTTCGCGATCAGGCTGTACACGTCGGAATCGAAAGGACGCAGGTCGGGTGCATCGGCGAGCAGCGGCGCGATGTCGGCGCGCGTCGCGCACGTGCCGATATAGCTCCATCGATCGATCACGTGCCATGCCTCGCGGCCGGTTTGTTCGTCGCGCTCGGCGATGGCGATCGGCCCTTCGTGCGGCCATTTCACGAGGCGCGCATGATCGAGCGCGGCGAGCGCGCGCGCCGCGTGATCCGCGAGTGTTTCCGCTCCCGCACACGATCCGAGGCAGCGTTTCACCTGATAGCCGAAGCAGCCGCGCCCGCGCGACAGCGGCGCTTTTTCGAGTCCGAGCGTCGCGTGACAGAGCGTGTTCTCGTCGGCGACATGGCGCATGAACGCAAGCGCCTTCGCGCGCGATGCGAACACGCCGAAGAGATGATCCTCGCGCGACAGATCGCGCCGGTTCGCCTTCACGAGCGCCGGTGCGCTCGCGCCCGGCAGCCACTGCCATGCGCATGTTGCCGACGCACCCTTCAGCAGGCGATTGTGCGTCGGCTTCAATGCCTTCACGAGCTTCGCTTCGAGCAGCAGCGCGCCGAGTTCCCCGACCGTCTCCCGGCATTCGATGCGACGGATGGCCTGCGAGATCGACAAGTCCTTCTGAAGCCTGTGATCGCCCGAAAAATGGGCCGCGACGCGCTGTTTCACGTTGATGCTCTTGCCGACATAGAGCGGCACGTCGTCGTCGCCGTGAAAGAGATAGACGCCGGGCGTCGATGGCAACGCATCGAGCGCGCCTTCGGGCAGCGCGGCGGGCAGGCTCGCGCGCCGCACCAGCGTTTTGATGGCGGCATCGACGAGATCCTGCGAATAGAGCGCGTGAATCTTCTGCCAGAACTGCCATAGGAGATCGGCATCGGCGAGCGCGCGATGGCGTCCTTCGGGCGCGAGATTCAGCCGCGCGATGAGCGCATCGAGACCATGCCGCTCCACCGATGGAAAGAGCGCGCGCGAGAGCCGCACCGTGCACAGCGTATCCGCGCGAAACGCGATGCCCGCGCGCCGGAACTCGTTCTTCAGAAAGCCGTAATCGAAGCGCGCGTTGTGCGCGACGAAGAGCTTGCCATGAAGACGTTCGGCGAGCGCGGGCGCGAGCGATTCGAAGCTCGGCTGGCCGCGCAGCATCGAATCTTCGATGCCGGTCAGGCGCGAGATGAAAGGCGGCACCGGCACACCCGGATCGACGAGCACGCTCCAGCGCTCGATGCCCGCCGTGCTCGCTTCCACCACGCCGATCTCGGTGATGCGATCCTCGGTTGCGTTCGAGCCCGTGGTTTCCAGATCGACGAACACGATCGGGCGCGCGAGTCCCGCGAGCAGGGCATCGGCGAGGGAGTCGGTTTCTTCTTCGAGCGTGTCGGACATGGGTGAAACGGTGAGCATGAACGCCGAGTCTAGCGCAAACGGGCATGCACCATTGCGGCACGTTAAAAAATTCGCACGCGCGAAGTGCTTTCGTTCGATACTGCGAAAAAGCCGCTGAAACAACGCGAAGGACGCAATGATGCAGATCTACGATGAAATGCGTCAGGACGACTCCGTGCGCCGTCACTACGCACGGTTTTCGCGCTGGCTCGCAATGCAGAGCCCCGAGACGATCGCGCGCAAGCGGGCGGAGGCGGACGTGCTGTTCCGGCGCGTCGGCATCACGTTCGCGGTGAACGGCGACCTGTCCGGCACCGAGCGGCTGATTCCCTTCGACATGATTCCGCGCATCATTCCCGGCGACGAATGGCGCGTGCTCGAAGCCGGTCTGCGGCAGCGCGTGCAGGCGCTCAATCTCTTTCTGCACGACGTCTATCACAACGGCGATATCGTGCTCGCCGGGCGCATTCCCGCGGAGCAGGTCTATACGAACGCGCAGTATCGGCCGGAGATGCAGGGCGTGGACGTGCCGCTCGACGTGTACGCGCATATCGCGGGCGTCGATGTCGTGCGCGCGGGTGGCGCGGGCGAGTTCTACGTGCTCGAAGACAATCTGCGCGTGCCCTCGGGCGTCTCGTACATGCTCGAAAACCGCAAGATGATGATGCGGCTCTTCCCCGAACTGTTCGTGCAGAACCGCGTCGCGCCGGTCGCGCATTATCCGGATCTGCTGCTGGAGACGCTGCGTTCGATCGCGCCCGAGGGTGTCGACGACCCGGCCGTCGTCGTGCTGACGCCCGGCATGTACAACTCTGCTTATTTCGAGCACACGTTCCTCGCGCAGCAGATGGGCGTGGAGCTCGTCGAAGGCAAGGATCTCTTCGTCGACGACAACTACGTCTTCATGCGCACGACGCACGGGCCGCGCCGCGTCGACGTGATCTATCGCCGCGTGGACGACGACTTTCTCGATCCGCTCGCGTTCCGCGCGGATTCGGCCCTCGGCATTCCGGGCTTGCTGACGTCGTATCGCGCGGGCCGCGTGACGCTCGCGAACGCGATGGGCACCGGCATCGCCGACGACAAATCGATCTATCCGTTCGTGCCCGACATGATCGAGTTCTACCTCGGCGAGAAACCGATCCTCAACAATGTGCCCACCTATCAGTGCCGCAAGCCGGACGATCTCGCGTACACGCTCGCGCATCTGGCGGAGCTCGTCGTGAAGGAAGTGCACGGCGCGGGCGGCTACGGCATGCTCGTCGGACCGGCATCGACGAAGGACGAGATCGAAGCGTTCCGCGCGCTTCTGCTGGCGCGGCCCGAAGGCTATATCGCCCAGCCGACGCTCGCGCTCTCCGCGTGCCCGACCTTCGTGGATGCGGGCATCGCGCCGCGTCATATCGATTTGCGGCCGTTCGTGCTCTCCGGCCGCGAAGTGTCGATGTGCGCGGGCGGCCTCACGCGCGTCGCGCTGCGGGAAGGCTCGCTCGTCGTCAATTCGTCGCAAGGCGGCGGGACGAAAGATACCTGGATGGTCGATTGATTCACTTACCGCACATGACCTCATGCTGAGCCGCACTGCCGATCACCTGTTCTGGATGGCGCGCTACATGGAACGCGCGGAGAACACCGCGCGCATGCTCGACATCGACATGGAAGGCGCGCTCCTGCCGCAGACGCCCGAACAGGAGGCGCGCGGGCAACGCTCGGTGCTGAAGATATCCGAGCTTGAGGAGATGTTCGACGAGCGTCATCCGGGATCGTCCTCGCGCGACGACATGCTGCATTTCATGGTCGCCGATGCGCGCAATCCGTCGAGCATCCTCTCCTGCCTCCAGGCGACGCGCGAGAACGCGCGCGCGGTGCGCGGCACGCTCACGACGGAAGGCTGGGAGACGATCAACTTCACGTGGCTCGAATTCAATCAGCGGCTCGCGAACAGGGAACTCGAAACGGGCCCGGATGCGCTGTTCGAATGGGTCAAGTACCGCTCCAATCTGTGCCGCGGCGTGATGCAGGGCACCGCGCTGCGCGACGACGCGTTCTTCTTCATGCAGCTCGGCGCCTATCTCGAACGCGCGGACAACACGGCGCGCATTCTCGACGTGCGCTTCGCAGACGCGACGCCCAATTCGCGCGAGGCGGCGCGCCAGCTCGAAGACTTCTATTACTGGACGTCGATCCTCAGTTCGGTGTCGGCGCTGGAGATCTATCGCAAGGTGTATCGCGATGTCGTGACGCCGGCGCGCGTCGTCGAACTGCTGATTCTCAACGAGCAGATGCCGCGCTCGCTGCTCGCCTCGCTCGATGGCGTCTGCGATACGCTCGCGAAGCTGCGCACCGACGCGTCGAAGGATTGCGAGCGCTTCGCGGGCAAGCTGCGCGCGGACGTGCTGTACTCCGACATCCGGCTGATTCTGGAGACGGGCGTGCACGCGTGGCTCACGCAGTTCCTGAAGCGCGTCGATGAACTCGGCCTGCAAGTGATGCACACCTTCCTCATGTTGCAGATTGCGTGAATCATGCTGCTGACCATACGCCACGACATCCGCTATCACTACGCCACGCCGGTCACGTATTCGATCCGGCAGTTTCGCGTGAGTCCGGCAAGCGGGGCGTCGCAGATCGTGCGGCACTGGCATGTCGAAGCGCCGGGCAAGCTCGATGCGGCGCGCGACGCCTATGGCAACGCACTGCACACGCTCGTGCTGACGAAGCCGCACAGCGAGATTCACGTGAGCGTGACGGGCGAAGTCGCGACGGAAGCGCTGCCCGACGGCCGTCTCTTCGACGAAGCCGGGCCGATCCCGCTCGAGCATTTCACCTGCGCGACGCCGCTCACGATGCCCGATGCCGCGATCCGCGCGCTCGCGCACAGCGTGCCGTCGCTCGATACGCCCGCGTCGCTCGTCTCGCTGGCGGAGCGCATCGGCGAGCGCGTGCAGTATCGCAGCGAGCCGGCGTATGCCGCGGGCACGGCCGCGCTGGCGCTCGCGAGCGGCTTCGGCGACGCGCGCGATATCGCGCATCTGCTGCTCGCGTGCTGCCGTGCGCGAGGCGTGCCCGCGCGTTGCGTGAGCGGCTATTTCGACGCTGGCGCGGACGAGGCCGTGACGATGCACGCATGGACCGATGTCTGGGTGGAACACGGCTGGATATCGGTGGATGCGACACAGGGCGCGTTCGCGGGCGAGCGCCACTGCCGGCTCGCGGTGGCGCGGGACTACGAGGCGGCAGCGCCGGTGCGCGGCTCGCGCGTGGGCGGCAAGGAGGAGACGCTCTCGGTGCACGTCGGTATCGACACGCTGTGGGATCAGTAACGGGAGGGATGCGACACGCGTTCGCGCTCAGTACAATGAGGGTTTGCTTGTTTCAGGATCGATTGACATGACTTATTGCGTGGGCATGTGCGTGGACGAGGGACTCGTGTTCCTGTCCGACACGCGCACCAACGCCGGCGTGGACCACGTGAGCGCCGCGCGCAAGATGGTTGTTTTCGAACAACCGGGCGAGCGCGTGATCGTTTTGCTTGCGGCGGGCAATCTCGCGCTGACCCAGGCCGTGACGCATCTGCTCGCGGAACCGACCGACCCCGGCGCACCGACGCTCTACAGCGCGCCGACGATGGCGGAAGCGGCGCGTATCGTCGGCGATGCGGTGCGGGAGGTGCATCGGCGCGACGCGCTGTCGCTCGCGGAGTTCAGCGTCGACTTCAATTGCAGCTTTATCCTCGGCGGACAGATTTGCGGCCAGCCGCCGCGTCTTTTCATGATCTATGCGGCGGGTAATTTCATCGAATCGACGCGCGTGTCGCCGTATTTTCAGATCGGCGAATCGAAGTACGGCAAGCCGATCATCGATCGCGTCATCACGCCGGCATCGCCGCTCGACGAAGCCGCGAAATGCGCGCTCATTTCGATGGATTCGACACTGCGCTCGAATCTTTCGGTCGGTTTGCCGCTCGATCTGCTGGTCTATGAAAAGGACTCGCTGCGCGTCACGCGCTTCGCCACGCTCGACAACAACAGCGCCTATTACCAGATGATCAACAAGACGTGGGGCGAGCGTCTGAGGCAGCTTTTCGGCGAGATTCCGAACCCTTCCTGGACCGAGCTCGACAACGTCCCGCTGCGTCCGCGCGAAACGCGCAGCACGGTTCCGCGGCTCGTCATCGGCGACCTGCCGTGCCCGGGCGCGCCCGCGCAGACGCTCGCGGAAGACGTCGAAAAGAACGGCAACGCGCCGCAGCTCTGACGTAACAATCGCGAGCACGAAAAAAAACAGCCATCGGAAAACCGATGGCTGTTCGAGCGTACTGCGGTCCTCCCGGCGCGGCACTTGCGTGCCGCGCCAGTCGGTTGTTCTTAGAACTTGTGGCGCAGACCGATGAGCACCAGTTCCTGGTGGCTGCGGCCGCTGGCGAAACCGAAGTCGCTGATCGAGGCTTGCGCTTCTTGCGTCGTGCCGTCCGCGTTGCGCTGCGTGCCGCTCGCGTGCTGATAGGCGCCGACAGCGTAGACGTCGGTGCGCTTCGACAGCGAGTAGTCCGCGCCGATCGAGACCTGGTGGTAGTTCGCCGACGTATCGCCGCTTGCGTGCGTGTACGTGTAGCCCAGACCGAGCAGCGTTGCCGGGGTCAGCTGGAAGTTCACGTAACCGTTGGCCACGTTGAACTTCTCTTGTTCCGTGAACGTCGAGTTGCCGTCGTTCTTGTACTGCGCGAAGCTGTACGAAGCGCCGACCGTGAACGGACCGAACACGTACTGGCCTGCACCGCGCGCGATACCGATCGCGTGGGCCGTGTCGTAGCCGGCGTTGATGACCGTGTTGAACAGCGAGTCCGACGACGGGCTGTTCCAGCCGGCCGCGCGGTTCGCCGACGGGTTGTTCACGTACAGGTAGCTGGCCGCGATCGAGAACGGACCGTTGCCGTACGTTGCCGCACCGCCCCAGGTCTGGCCCTGGCCGGTCGTGCCCGCCAGGTTGCTGAAGCCGTAGATGCCTTCGAACTGGAAGCCACCGAACACCGGCGAAACGTACTTGACGGCGTTGTTCACGCGCAGGCTGTTGTCGTAGTTGTCGACGTCGCCCGGCGTAGCGAACGCTGCGCCCCAGTAGTTGTCGCCCGTGAGGCCCTGAACCATGTCGACCGACGGGTCATACTGACGACCCAACGTGACCGTACCCCACTGGTTGCCGCTCAAACCGACGAACGCTTGACGGCCGAACAGGCGACCGCCCTGGTTCGACTGGCCCGTGCCCGGATCGAAGCCGCTTTCCAACTGGAAGATTGCCTTCAGGCCGCCACCCAGGTCTTCCTGACCCTTCAAGCCCCAGCGCGGGCCGGAGAGCGTGCCGTTGACCATGCCGAACAGATGGTCGCCGTTTTCGTTGGCGTGGCTCACGTAAGCGAGACCGGTATCGATCACGCCATAGAGCGTGACGCTGCTTTGTGCTTGCGCCGCACCTGCTGCGCCGAGGAGCGCCAGCGAGAGGGACGTCAGTGCGATTCGTTTCATCGAATTCTCCACGCGAATGATTAAAATCGTTGTTGCCGGCGCAGAGAATAACGCAACGTTTCGTAACTTAAGAAACGAAAAAATATTGACTGTCTCGAAAAACACACACTCGGGCCTGACGCCCGCCTGTAAAGGTTTTCCGGCAGTCTAAAAACGAATTTTGGGAGACAGGCGTGTCTTGGAAAAGTTCCGCGCGCAATCGGACATTCGAATCGGGATTTTTAGCGCCGATATTCGATTACGCTCGATTCAAATAACAAACCGCTTTCTCGACGGCTGATTTTTCGGATTGGATGGACAGCCGTGTTGCAGCGCGTGAAAGTCAGTTTCGAAAGTCCGATGCGTCTTCGCGTGCGGAATCGCGCCGCGACAAAAGCGCAACCGCGATTCCCGCGCTCGCCGCGAAAAGCACCGCGCGCCACGGATGCCGCCGCACCGCCGCGTTGGCATTCGACGCCTTTCGGCCGGCGCCGACCATCGCGAGCGCGGTGACGCGAGTCGCGGTCGATTCCGCCCGCGCCAGCTTGCGCGACAACTCCAGCGCTCGTGCCACGGCGGACACCTTCTTGCGCGCCTGTCCTGTCAGTTGCTGCGCATGCTGCGCGCGGGCGCCGATCGCGCGTCGCGCGCTAGCCGGGACGGGCGCGTCCATGCGAGCGCTCGCCGGCGTGATGGGCGCGTCCGTCGACGCGCCAGCGGCCAGGGGCGTCGCGGAGCGCGTCGATGCGGCGAGCATCGAACCTATCTTCGCGCGGCTTCCGGGCGGCACATGGCCATTGTTCTGCTGTCCCCACGCGCCGCGCGGATCATGCAGACGCGCGCGCGCCGCCGAAAACTCCGCGCCGAGCAGGAGCACGGCGGCGGAGAAGTACAGCCACATCAGGAGCACCGCGAGCGATCCCGCCGCGCCGAACGCGCTCGCGGTGCCCGCGTGCGTCAGATACAGCGCGAACAGCTTCTTGCCCGCCGAGAACAGCAAAGCAGCGACGAGCCCGCCGACGAGCGCATCGCGCCATTCCACCGGCGCATCGGGCAAGAACTTGAGCAGCGCGCCGAACGCGACCGTGAGAATCGCGAGGCCGACGGCGAGTTGCACGACATCGCCGACGATCACGAACGGCGAATTCGCCCACAGCCACATGCCGACCGCCTGAATCGCGGTATCGAGCACGAGCGAAACGATCAGCAGAAACGCGACGCCGAGCACGAGCCCGAACGACACGAGCCGCACGCGCACCATCGCCATGACGCTGGAACGCTGATCGCCCGTCATCGGCCAGACGATATTGAGCGCCGTATTGAGCGATGAAAACGTCGCCGACGCGCCGACCGCCAGCAGCACGAACGAAATGATCGCGGCAATGCCGGTCCCGCCGCTGCGATGCGCGTTCTCCACGATGCTCTGCACGCCGGAGGCGGCCTGATCGCCCAGGAGTCCGTTCACCTGATGAAAGAGCTGCCCGCGCGCGGCTTCCGGCCCGAACACCCAGCCCGCGACGGCGATCACCATGACAAGTGTCGGCGCGAGCGAGAACGCCGAGTAGAAGGCGATGCTCGCGGCCATCGCGGCGCAGCGGTTTTCCGAGAACTGCTTGAGCGCACCGAGCACCCAGGAAGCATCTTTTTTCACGACCGCTTCGATCTTCTGCGTGGACACGGAACTCATGACGACCTCTCGATTCGATGATGGAGCGCGGATGCCCGGCGACGTTCATCCGTTCGAGCACGTTCCATTCCAGAACATGCGCAGGCGGGCCTGCGATTTGCTAAACGAGCGAAGTTTGTGTCGGCGAACGGGCGCATTGGTGCAAACACCGTGTCAACGCGTCTGCGAGATGTAATCGGTCACCATATACTTTAGAAACCCACTTTACGACGCGTCGAGGGCAATCATGCTCCAGATGTCACGGCGACAGTTCCTGAAGGTCTCCGCGAGCACGCTGGCCGGTTCGAGCCTGGTGGCAATGGGCTTCTCTCCGGCACCCGCGCTTGCCGAAGTCCGGCAGTACAAACTGTCGCGCACCACGGAAACGCGCAATACCTGCCCGTACTGCTCGGTCGGGTGCGGCATCCTGATGTACGGCCTCGGCGACAACGCCAAGAATGCAAAGGCCAGCATCATCCATATCGAAGGCGATCCGGATCATCCGGTCAATCGCGGCACGCTCTGCCCGAAAGGCGCCTCGCTCATCGACTTCATTCATAGCCCGAGCCGGCTGTCGTATCCCGAGCATCGCGCGCCGGGGTCGAACGAGTGGAAACGCATCTCGTGGGAAGAGGCGCTCGATCGCATCGCCGTGCTGCTCAAGGAAGATCGCGATGCGAACTTCGTCGAGACGACGCCCGACGGCAAGAAGGTCAATCGCTGGCTGACCTCGGGCTTTCTCGCGGCGTCGGCTGCGAGCAACGAGGTCGGCTATCTGACGCACAAGACCGTGCGCAGCTGGGGGATGCTCGCATTCGATAATCAGGCGCGTGTCTGACATGGCCCGACGGTGGCAGGTCTTGCCCCGACGTTTGGCCGTGGAGCGATGACGAACCATTGGGTCGACATCAAGAACACCGACCTGATTCTCGTGATGGGCGGCAATGCGGCCGAGGCGCACCCGTGTGGCTTCAAGTGGGTGACCGAGGCGAAGGCGCATCGGCGGGCGCGGCTCATCGTCGTGGATCCGCGCTTCACGCGCACGGCATCGGTCGCGGATTTCTACGCGCCGATCCGCACCGGCACGGACATCGCGTTCCTGGGCGGCGTCATCAACTATCTGCTCACGAACGACAAGATCCAGCACGAGTACGTGAAGAATTACACGGACATGTCGTTCATCGTGCGCGAGGACTTCGCGTTCAAGGACGGCCTGTTCTCCGGCTACGACGCTGAAAAACGCAAGTACGACAAATCGAGCTGGGACTACGAGCGCGGCGAGGACGGCTACGTCAAGACCGACCCGACGTTGCAGCATCCGCGCTGCGTCTACAACCTGCTCAAGCAGCACTACGCCGCCTACACGCCCGAGATGGTGACGAAAGTCTGCGGCACGCCGACCGACAAGTTCCTCAAGGTCTGCGAGATGCTCGCGACCACCGCCGCGCCGAATCGCGCGGGCACGATCCTCTATGCGCTCGGCTGGACGCATCACTCGGTCGGCGCGCAGATGATCCGCACGGGCGCGATGGTGCAGCTTCTGCTCGGCAATATCGGCATCGCGGGCGGCGGCATGAACGCGCTGCGCGGGCATTCGAACATTCAGGGCTTGACGGACCTCGGCCTGATGTCGAACCTGCTGCCCGGCTACATGACCTTGCCAATGGAAGGCGAACAGGACTACGAGGAGTTCATCAAGAAGCGCGCGGCGCAGCCGCTGCGGCCGAATCAACTGAGCTACTGGAAAAACTATCGCGCGTTCCACGTGAGCTTCATGAAATCGTGGTGGGGCGACAACGCGACGGCAGAAAACAACTTCGGCTTCGACTACCTGCCGAAGCTCGACAAGTCCTACGACATGCTGCAGGTCTTCGAGCTGATGGCCGCGGGCAAGATGAACGGCTATATCTGCCAGGGCTTCAATCCGCTCGCGGCGGCGCCGAACAAGGCGAAGATCGGGCTGGGCCTGTCGAAGCTGAAGTGGCTCGTCATCATGGACCCGCTCGCGACGGAAACGTCGGAGTTCTGGAAGAACCACGGCGAATTCAACGATGTCGATGCGTCGAAGATCCAGACCGAAGTCTTCCGTCTGCCGACGAGCTGTTTCGCGGAAGAGCGCGGCTCGCTCGTGAGTTCGTCGCGTGTGCTGCAATGGCACTGGCAGGGCACGACGCCTCCCGGCGAGGCGAAGAGCGACCTGGAGATCATGTCGGGCCTGTGGCTGCGCATGCGCAAGGCTTATCAGGAGAAAGGCGGCAAGTATCCCGATCCGATCCTGAAGATGACGTGGCCGTATGCGGACCCGGAGAGCCCGACGCCCGAAGAGATGGCGATGGAGTTCAACGGCCGCGCGCTCGCCGACGTCACCGATCCCGCCGATCAGACGAAAGTGCTCGCGAAACGCGGCGAGCAGTTGTCGAGCTTCGCGCAACTGCGCGACGACGGCTCGACCGCGAGCGGCTGCTGGATCTTCTGCGGCTCGTGGACCCAGGCGGGCAACCAGATGGGCCGGCGCGACAACTCGGACCCGACGGGCATCGGCCAGACGCTCGGCTGGGCGTGGGCATGGCCGGCGAACCGCCGCGTGCTGTACAACCGCGCATCGTGCGATGTGAACGGCAAGCCGTTCGATCCGTCGAGAAAGCTCGTCGCGTGGAACGGACGCGCGTGGACGGGACCGGACATCCCCGACTTCAAGGTCGACGAGCCGCCGGACAAGGGCATGAGCCCGTTCATCATGAACCCGGAAGGCGTCGCGCGTTTCTTCGCGCGCGACGGCATGAACGAAGGGCCGTTCCCCGCGCATTACGAACCGTTCGAAACGCCGCTCGGCTACAACCCGTTCTTCCCGGACAACAAGGCCGTGACGAGCAATCCGGCCGCGCGCGTATTCGCCGACGATCGCGCCGCGTTCGGCACCGCCGACAAGTTCCCGGACACCGCGACCACCTACCGGCTCACCGAGCACTTCCACTACTGGACCAAGCACGCGCGCCTGAACGCGATCGTGCAGCCGCAGCAGTTCGTGGAGATCGGCGAGGAGCATGCGAAGGAAGTGGGCGTCGTCGCGGGGGATCGCGTGAAGGTGTCGAGCAATCGCGGGCATATCGTCGCGGTGGCGCTCGTCACAAAGCGCATCAAGCCGCTGACCGTGGAGGGCAAGAAGGTGCACACCGTCGGCCTGCCGTTGCACTGGGGCTTCAAGGGCCTCGCGCAGCCGGGCTATCTCGTCAACACTCTCACGCCTTCCGTGGGCGACGGAAACTCGCAGACACCCGAGTTCAAGTCGTTTCTCGTGAAGGTCGAGAAGGCATAAGGGGGAACGAGATGGCTCTGCAATCGCTCGATATCAAGCGACTCTCGGCGACGACCGTGCCGCAGACGCAGGTGCGCGAGCCGGTCACGGGGACGGTGGCGAAGCTCATCGACGTGTCGAAGTGCATCGGCTGCAAGGCGTGTCAGACGGCCTGCATGGAGTGGAACGACCTGCGCGACGACATCGGTCACACGACCGGCGTGTACGACAACCCGCGCGACCTCACGGAGCATTCGTGGACGGTGATGCGCTTCACCGAATACGAGAATCCGAAGGGCGACCTCGAATGGCTGATCCGCAAGGACGGCTGCATGCATTGCGAGGACCCGGGGTGTCTGAAGGCGTGTCCATCGCCGGGCGCGATCGTGCAGTACACGAACGGCATCGTGGATTTTCACGAGGAGAACTGCATCGGTTGCGGGTATTGCATCACCGGCTGTCCGTTCAACATTCCGCGGCTCTCGAAGGAAGATCATCGCGTGTACAAGTGCACGCTGTGCTCGGACCGCGTCGCGGTCGGACAGGAGCCCGCATGCGTGAAGACGTGCCCGACCGGCGCGATCATGTTCGGCACCAAGGTGGACATGCAGGCGCAGGCGGCGGAGCGTATCGAAGACCTGAAGGAGCGCGGCTTCGCGAACGCGGGACTGTACGATCCGGCGGGCGTGGGCGGCACGCATGTGATGTACGTGCTCCATCACGCCGATCAGCCCGAGCTGTATCACGGGCTCGCGAAGGACCCGCACATCAGCCCGCTCGTGTCGATCTGGAAGGGCGTGACGAAGCCGCTCGCGATGGCGGGCATCGCGCTGGCGGCGCTCGCGGGCTTCTTCCATTACACGCGCATCGGCCCGAACGAAGTCAGCGAGGATGACGAACTGGAAGCGCATCGCGAAGCGGAAGAGGTGCGGCGTCGGCGGGAAGGCGGACAGGAGCGCGAAGATGAAACACGATAGCGAACTGCGTGACGTGAAGGGGCATCGTCTGATCGTGCGCTATACGCCGAACGAACGCACGAATCACTGGATCACCGCGATCACGTTCGTGCTGCTCGCGCTTTCCGGGCTCGCGATGTTCCATCCGTCGATGTCATGGCTCTATGCGATTTTCGGCGGCGGGCAGTGGACGCGCATTCTGCATCCGTTCGTCGGCTGCGTGATGTTCATCTCGTTCCTGATTCTCGCGCTGCGCTTCTGGCATCACAACTATCTGGACCGGAACGACATCCAGTGGATGAAGCAGATGAACGACGTGCTCACCAATCGCGAGGATCGTCTGCCGGAAATCGGCAAATACAACGCGGGACAGAAGCTGCTGTTCTTCGTGATGGTCGCGAGCCTCGTGCTGCTGCTGCTGAGCGGGATCGTGATATGGCGCGCGTACTTCGCGTTCTATTTTCCGATCACGGTGATTCGTATCGCGTCGGTCGTGCATGCGGCGACGGCGTTCGTGCTGATCGTGTCGATCATCGTGCATATCTACGCCGCGCTGTGGGTGAAAGGGTCGATCGGCGCGATGACGCGCGGCACGGTCACGTATGGATGGGCGAGGAAGCATCATCCGCGGTGGTTTAGGGATGTGATCGGGAAGTAAGTACGTGCGGGGTGCGGTCCATTTCATATCGATTTAGCTGATATGCTTGGTTGATCGCTCCCCCCGCGAGGAAACCTTCCGTGGTCCAACGCATAGTCGAAGCCGCGCGAATCGAATCGCTCGATCCATCGGCGATTCCGCGCTTGCGCATGCCGGAGCGCGCAACGATATTCGCCGCGCGCGCCGCGCGTCTTCTGCAACTCGCCGACGCGAGCAATCCCATCGCCGGTTATCTGCGCCTGATGGCCGCGCTCGCCGATGCCCAGCAGCGCGTGCTAACGAGCTTCAATGCGCCGATGCCCTCGCGCGCATCGATCGAACTGAATCAGCGTCATTCGATGCCGATCGTCCCCGCGCTTAGCGATGCGCGCGATCCCGCGTGGCGAGACGTGCTCTTCATGCTGCTCGACAGCATCGAGGCCGCGGGCGCGCTGACACCCGCGCTCACGCAACTCGTCGGCCGCCTGCGCGCGCTGGACGCCGCCTCGCTCGACAGCCACGCCGACGCGATCCTCGCGCTGCGCTTCGCCGAGATCGATCCGGCCGCGGCGCCCTTCATCGCGGCCGCGCTGCAAGTCGTGTGGACCGATCTCGCGAGCCGCATCGACATGAGCGACGTGCCGTATCTCGACACGCCCGGCGTATGTCCCGTCTGCGGTTCGGTGCCGGTGGCGAGCATCGTGCGCGTCGGCGGTGTGTACGACGGCTATCGCTACGCGCAATGCGGCCTCTGCGCGACGGAGCTTCACGTGGTCCGCGCCAAATGCACGAACTGCGATTCGACCAAGGGCATCGCCTATCACGTGATGGGCACCGGCGACGAACCCGAAAGCGAGAAATCCGCGAGGGCGAAAGGCGCGCCGCTCAAGGCGGAGTCGTGCGACGAATGCGGCACGTATCGCAAGATCGGCTATCAGGAGAAGGCCTATGATTTCGAGCCTTATGCCGACGATCTCGCGAGCCTCACGCTCGACCTGTTGATGGGCGAAGCCGGCTATCGGCGTGCGTCGCCGCATCCGTGGCTGTGGCCCGAACATTCGGAAGACGATCGATGAGCGACGTCAAAGGCGGCGAGGGCGGCGAACTGCGCGCATTGATGGCCCGCGTGCCATCGGTCGAGCGCGTGCTGGCGTCGGCGGAATTCGAGGCGGTGATCGCCGCATACGGGCGCACGCAGACGCTCGCCGCATTACGCGAAACGCTCGATGCATGGCGCGCCGATGCGCAGGCAGGCCGCGCATCCGTCGATGCCCTGAGCGATGCGCAACTCGCGCGCACGGTCGATGCGCGGCTCGCGAAGCGCGCGCGCAGCAGCGTGCGCAGCGTCTTCAATCTGACGGGCACGGTGCTGCATACGAATCTCGGCCGCGCGCTCCTGCCCGACGAAGCGGTGCGGGCGGTGGCCGAGATTCTCACGCGGCCCGCGAATCTCGAATTCGATCTCGACACGGGCGCGCGCGGCGATCGCGACGATCTCATCAACGGCCTGATCTGCGAGCTGACGGGCGCCGAAGCCGCGACGGTCGTGAACAACAACGCGGCGGCCGTGCTGCTCACGCTGTCCGCGCTCGCATCGCGCAAGGAAGTGATCGTGTCGCGCGGCGAGCTCGTCGAGATCGGCGGCGCGTTTCGCATCCCCGACATCATGAGCCGCGCGGGCGCGAAGCTGCGCGAGGTCGGCACGACGAATCGCACGCATCTGAAAGACTACGACGAAGCGATCAACGCGAAAACCGCGCTGCTGATGAAGGTCCATTGCAGCAACTACGCGGTGAGCGGCTTCACGAAGGAAGTGACGCTCGCGGAACTCGCGCCGCTCGCGAAAGCGCGCGGGCTGCCCGTCGCGATGGATCTCGGCAGCGGCACGCTCGTCGATCTCGCGCAATGGGGCTTGCCGCGCGAGGCGACGGTGCGCGAGACCGTCGCGGCGGGCGCGGATCTCGTCACCTTCAGCGGCGACAAGCTGCTGGGCGGGCCGCAGGCGGGGCTGATCGTCGGGCGGCGCGAGCTTATCGCGAAGATCAAGAAGCATCCGCTGAAGCGCGCATTGCGCGTCGGCAAGCTGACGCTCGCGGCGCTCGAAGCGGTGTTGCGCCTGTATCGCGCGCCCGAAACGCTGTCCCAACGTCTCACGACCTTGCGTCTTCTCACGCGTCCCGCCGATGCCATGAGGCTCGCGGCCGAGCGCATCGAGCCTGCGCTGCAGGCCTTTGTCGGCGGCGAATTCACGGTCGGCGCCGAACCGATGTTCAGCCAGATCGGCAGCGGCGCGTTGCCCGTCGATGTGTTGCCGAGCTACGGGCTCGCGGTGCGTCTCGCGAGCGGCAAGCGTCCGGGCGGCGCGCTCAACCGCATCGAGAAGCGGCTGCGCGACTTGCCGCGGCCGGTGCTCGGGCGCATCGCGGACGGCGCATTGCGGCTCGATCTGCGCTGTCTCGAAGAGGCCGATGAAGCCGCGTTCGTCGCGCAACTGGAAGCACGCGAATGATCGTCGGCACGGCGGGGCATATCGACCATGGCAAGACCACGCTCGTGCGCGCGTTGTCGGGCGTGGACACCGATCGGCTGAAGGAAGAGAAGGCGCGCGGCATATCCATCGAACTGGGTTATGCGTACGTGCCTTTGAACGACGGCGGCGTGCTCGGCTTCATCGACGTGCCCGGACACGAGAAGCTCGTGCACACGATGGCGGCGGGCGCGTGCGGCATCGACTTCGCCTTGCTCGTGATCGCCGCCGACGATGGCGTGATGCCGCAAACACGCGAGCATCTCGCGATACTCGAACTGCTCGGCGTGACGCGCGGCGCGGTCGCGGTGACCAAGTGCGATCGCGTGGAGGCATCGCGCGTGCGCGAGGTGCATGCGCAAATCGAAGCGCTGCTCGCGGACGGCCCGTTGCGCGGCGCACCGTTGTTCGACACCGATGCAACCAGCGCCGACGATGCAGGCGTCGCCGTACTGGACGCGCATCTTCGCGATGCCGCCGCGCACTGGCGCACGCGTCGCGACGACGGCTTTTTCCGGCTCGCGGTCGATCGCGTGTTCACGTTGACGGGACAAGGCACGATCGCGACGGGCACGGTCTTCGCGGGCCGCGCGAACGTCGGCGACATGCCGGCGCTCGCGCCGCGCGAACCGTCCGGTGCGCCCGTGCGCGTGCGCAGCATTCATGCGCAGAACCGCGCGGCGCAGACGGGGGGAGCGGGCGAGCGCTGCGCGCTCAATCTCGCGGGCATCGACAAGGATGCGCTCGCGCGTGGCGACTGGATCGTCGATACGCGGCTCGCGCGTGCATCCGAACGGCTCGATGTCGAACTGACCTTGCTCGCGGACGCGCAGCTCACGCTCACGCATTGGGCGCCCTTGCATGTGCATCTCGGCACGACGCATCGCGTCGCGCATGTCGCGCTGCTCGAAGCCGACACGCTGGCATCGGGGCATACCGCGCGCGCGCAGCTCGTCTTCGAACAACCCGTTTGCGCGCTGCCCGGCGACCGCTTCATCGTGCGCAATGCGCAGGCGAACCGGACGGTCGGCGGCGGCCGCGTGCTCGATCCGTTCGCGCCCGCCCGCAAACGCCGCACGCCACAACGCCGCGCATGGCTCGATGCGCTCGTCGCGATGCTGGACACGGGCCGCGTCGATGCGCTCTTCGAAGAAGCGCCGTACGGCTTGCCGCGCTCGCTGATCGAGCATCTGCATGGGCGATCGATATCGCCGGAAGGTCTGCGCGCCGTTTCCACGCACGACGACACGCTTTACATTGCAGCGCGTCATTGGGATGCCATGACAACACGTCTCATCGATGCGCTCGCCGCATTCCACGAACGCTTTCCCGATGAGCAGGGCCCCGACACCGCGCGCCTGCGCCGCATGGCCGCGCCGCTCGCGCCCGATGCGCTGTGGCGCGCACTCGTCGACAATGCGGTGGCGAGCGGATCGATCGCGAGAAGCGGGCCGTGGCTGCATCTGCCATCGCACTCGGTGACGCTCGACGAACGGGAAGAAACGCTGGCGCGCGCGGTGCTCGCATCGCTCGAAGAAGGGCGCTTCGAGCCGCCGTGGGTGCGCGATCTCGCCCGCGCGCACGGCATCGGCGAGGACGAGATGCGCAGGCTCCTCAAAAAGCTCGCACGGCGCGGCGACGTGTATCAAGTGGTGCGCGATCTGTTCTACTGCCGCGCGTCGATCGGCGCATTGGCGGAACTCGTCGCGCAGCAGGCGCAAACGCAGGGCGGCGCGATCGGCGCGGCCGCTTTCCGCGATGCGAGTGCGCTCGGCCGCAAACGCGCGATACAGATTTTGGAGTTCTTCGACCGGGTTGGGTACACTCGATTCCACCGCGACCTTCACCTGTTGCGCGGCGATAGCCGCTGGCACGGGTCCGTCTGACGATTGCGCGTTAGCGCTTTCGCCTGTCGAGCACGATGGAGCATTCCTACTTCAAGCTGTTGCACCTCTTGTCGGGCCACCCGGAGTGGGCGCTCGCGGTGGTGCTCCTCGCGTCGTTTCTCGAATCGGTCGCGTTCATCGGCACCTTCGTGCCGGGCAGCACCGCGATGTTCATTGCCGGCGCGCTCGTCGGCGCGGGCGCGCTGAATCTCGGCTGGGTATTCGTCTGCGCGATCGCGGGCGCCATCGCTGGCGACGCCGCGAGTTTCTGGTTCGGCCAGCACTATGCGGACAGGATCGCGCAGATGTGGCCGTTTCGCGCGCATCCGGGCGCGCTCGTCGCCGGCAAAAAATATTTCGATGCGCACGGCGCGAAGAGCGTCGTGCTCGCGCGCTTCGTCGCGCCGATGCGCGCCGTCGTGCCCGTCGTCGCGGGCGTGGCGGGCATGACGCCCGCGCGGTTCCTCGCCGTCAACATTCTGAGCGCGCTCATCTGGGCGCCGACGCATATCCTGCCGGGCGTCGTGTTCGGCGCGTCGATCGAATTGGCGGGCGCGGTGTCGATCCGGCTCGTCGTGATCCTCATCATCGTCACCGCGCTCTGCTGGATCGTGTTCAATCTCACGCGGCTGATCGTGTCGCACGCGATGCGCTGGACCATCGCGTCGCGCGAGGCGCTGCTCGCGTGGGCGCAGACGGGCGACAGCCTGCCGGCGCGGCTCGTGTCGCGCGCGCTCGATCCGGGCAATCCGGCGACCGGCCTCATCGTGACGATCTCGGTGCTGCTGCTCGCCTCCGCGATCCTCTTTTTCTCGGTGCTCGCGAATGTCGCGCGCGGCGCATCGATCGTGCAGGTCGATGTGTCGATCTATCGGCTGCTGCAATCGTTCCGCTCGACCTGGGCCGATTCGATCCTCGACGGCGCGGCGACTCTCGGCAGCACGCAAACGCTGCTCGCGCTCGGCGCGATGGTCATCGTGTGGATGAGCTTCGAGCGGCGCTGGCGCACAGTCGCATACTGGGTCGTGGCGGTGGCGTTTTCGCAGTTGCTCGTCGCGGCGATCCGCTTCACCGCGCACGAACCGGTGCCGGTCTCCTTCGCGCCGACGGAGCACAGCTTTCCGAGCAGCCATGTGGCGGCGACTGTCGTTATCTACGGCTTTCTCGCGTTCTTGCTGCTGCGGCGCGTGGGCCTGCTGACGGGCGTATTCATCGCGACGGCGACATCGGCCATCGTCACGGCGGTCGGCCTCGCGGGGCTGTATTTCGGCCGCTTCACGATCTCCGATGCGCTCGGCAGCGCGGCGCTCGCGGCCGCGTGGGTCTTTCTGATCGCGCTCACGGCCGTATGGCGCAACCCCGGCAAGCCGAAACCGCGGCCCCTGATGCCGATTGCCGTGCTGGCCGTGATCTGCGCGAGCGTCGCGCTGCAATTGAGCGACGACACGGAGGCGCACAGCGCGGCGCCTTCGACCGTCGTCATCACGCCGATACAGTGGACCGATACGGTCTGGCGCACGTTTTCGTGCTATCGGGCGAACATGGAGGGCGATCGTCGCGAGCCGATCACCGTGCAATGGGCGGCGACGCCCGAGCAGATTCGCGCGCAGTTGATGTCGCGCGGCTGGACGGAGGTATCGCATGTAAGCTTGAAGAGCGTGATGTCGGTGGTGTTGCCGAATGCGCCCGCGATCGAATTGCCCGCGTTGCCGCGCCTGAACAACGGCGAGCCGTCGAAGCTCGTGTTCGCGCGCTCGTCTCGTGGCGCGGACGAGCGCGACGTGCTGCGCTTCTGGCCGACGCATTACGAAGTGCGCCAGGGCACGGGCGCGCCGCCTGCGCCGATCTGGCTCGGTTCGGTCGTGCACGAGCGCCTGCGGCGTCCGTCGTGGCCGTTCAACGTGCTGAGACCGGACCGGCGCGTCGATCCGATGGCCTTCGATCAGGGCGAGGCATCGCCCTGGCGCGGCATCGAAATTGCGAGTAGTGCGGGATGTGGAAGCGTGCCGGTGATGCTCGTCGAGTCGAGGTCCGAATGAGGTTTCGATTGATGCGTCGCAGGCCATCGAGAGGTGCCGATTGATCCAAATTCCGCCGTCGGCGATCGTGCAATGGGGCAGCGCGGCCGTGTTCGCGAATGTCCTCTTGACGCGTCTTGGCGTGCCGCTGCCCTCCGCGCCGTTGCTCGTGTTCGCGGGCTCGGCCGTGGCGAGCGGACGATTGTCCTTCGCGCACGTTCTGTTCGCCGCGCTGTGCGGCGCATTGCTCGGCGACAGCGTGTGGTTCTCGGCAGGGCGCATCTACGGGCGTCGGCTCGTCGCGGCGCTGTCACGCCGATCGTATGCGGTCGATAGCGGCATGCGCACGACGGGCGAGTTGTTCGAACGGCACGGCGCGCCGATCGTCGCGGTATCGAAGTTTGTGCCTGGGCTCGGGCTCGTCACGCCGCCGCTGATGGGCACGACGCAGATCGCGGTGCTCGCGTTCTTCTTCTGGGATACGGCGGGAATCGTCGCGTGGGCGTCGTTCTGGCTGCTGGGCGGCGCGCTTTTCGAGCATCAATTGCATCTCGCCGTGCTCGCGCTCGAATCGCATGGCGCGACGGTCGTGGATGTGCTCGTCGCGGCGGCGTTGCTGTATTGCATTTATCGATTGATGCGGCGGAGGCAGCCGCGTGCGCATCCGCATCCCGACGATAGCGGCGGGTGACGACGCGCCGTTATAATCGGACGCCCGGACGGATTCTCGCCGTGGGTCAGGGAAGGCATCCGTATCCGGTGGTGCGGCCGGGCTTCAAACCCGGTAGGGGGTGTCAGACACTCTCTGGTCGGTTCGACTCCGGCTGCCTTCCGCCAGTTGGTCTTCTTGAGAAGCCGCGTCATGCCGCCGTTCGGCCACCGTTCACGCGCAGCACTTCCCCCGTCATGAAACTGGCCGACGCCACATACACGATCGCATCGGCGATTTCCTCCGGGGTGCCCGCGCGCCTGAGCGGCACCGTGTCGAGAAACGCGGCCTTGCGCTCCGGTGTCAGCGTGAGCCGGTCGAGCATCGGCGTTTGCACGGGTCCGGGCGCGACGGCGTTGACGCGCACGCCGAAAGCAGCGGCTTCCAGCGCTCCGGACTTCGTCAGCCCTTCGACTGCGTGCTTGCTCGCGACATAAAGCGATGCGCCCGCCGCGCCGCGCGCGCCCATCGTCGAGGACACGTTGACGATGCTGCCGCCGCGTTGCGCCGACATCACGCGCAACTCATGCTTCATCGCGAGCAAGGTGCCGAGCACGTTCGTGTCGAACACGGCTGCGTAGCGCGCGGCCGTCTGCTCGACTACGGGCATCGACTCGCCTTCGATGCCCGCCGCGTTCACCGCGATATCGAGCCTTCCGAAGCGCGCGACCGCATATTCGACGAGCGCCTGCACGTCCTCTTCGATACGCACATCGGCCTCGATGAACTCCGCTTGCGCGCCGAGCGAGCGCAGCGTGTCGGCGAGCGCGTGACCTTCGTCCACGCGCCGGCCTGTAATCACGACGTTGGCGTTCGAGCGCGCGAAGGCGAGCGCGCTCGCGCGGCCGATGCCGCTCAGCGCGCCGGTGACGAGTACCACTTTCTGGTCGTTCATGCCGGTTCCTTATGCATGTTCTTCGATCGAATCGACGCGATCGGTGTAGAACGCGAGATGCTCGCGGATCGGCTCGACCGCGGGATAGGGCGCTTCGTAAGTCCAGACCGCATTGACGGCGCGCTCGCCTCCCGAGGCGATCGAAAAGTACGCGGCATCGCCCTTGTACGGGCAGTACGTCGCGTGGTCGGTGCGTTCGAGCTGGGCCATATCGACATCCTTTCTCGGGATGTAGAACACAGGTGGGTAATGCGCTTCGCGCAGCGTCAGCGCATCGCGCGTATCGGCGACGATGCGCCCCGCGATGGTAACCACGACGCGCGAAGGATTGCGCTCGATCGTGATCGGATGATCGGGTCCGGGAATCTTCACGGTTCGCGCCGTGTTCGTGATGGTTGTGGTGGGCATGGTGATGCTCCTGAATTGATTCGGAGTACGAATAATACTTAGAGTTTCGATCCGCCGTCGACGCGCAGCGTATCGCCTGTGATCCAGCGCGCCTTGTCGGACGCGAGGAAGCTCACCGCGCCGGCGATGTCCTCAGGCTGCGCAATGCGCTTCAGCGCCTGAAGGCTCAGCGTGTAGTCGCGGCCTTCGTCGGTGCTTGCGAAGCTCGACATGTCGGTCGCGACGACGCCGGGCGCGACGGCGTTCACCCGCACGCCACGCTCGCCGAGCGCGGACGCGAAGTGCCGCACGAGCGTATCGACCGCGCCCTTCGTCGCTGCGTACGCGGCCAGCTCGCCGACCGACGCGCGCGCCGCCAGCGACGAAAGCAGCACGACGCTGCTGCCGTCGGTCAGCATCGGCAGAAGCTGCTGCACGAGAAAGAACGGCGCGCGCACGTTGACGGCGAAGAGCGCGTCGAAGTCCTCGACCGTCGTATCTTCGATGCTCGCGGCTTTCGCGATCCCCGCGTTCGCGACCAGCACGTCCAGCCGTCCGCCGACCACAGCGCGCACCTGGCTGGCGAGCGCATGCGGACCGTCGGCGCTGCGCAGATCGGCGGCGACTTTCTGCGCGTGTCCGCCGCTGGCGATGATTTCAGCGACGGTCGCATCGGCGGCCTCCTCGTTGCTGCTGTAATGCACGAGCACGCGTGCACCGGCGCGGCCCAGCGCGAGCGCGATGGCGCGGCCGATGCCACGGGATGCGCCCGTGACGAGCGCGGTTTTTCCATTGAGGTCATTCATGACGAGACTCCTTGCTTTGCATGAGGGATAGAGGGCGATAACTTCGGCGTATGGCTGAAGAACCGCCTTGCTGAAATCGACTGCGCCGAATGCGACTGCTGATGAGCAATCTAGCCCTCGCTTGCGCAAAGAAAAAAGACTTTGTAGGCTGGCGGGTATGCCTCGAAAGCATGGCCCGCGAATTGGACAGAACAGGAGGGACGATGGAGCTGCGCCATCTGCGTTATTTCGTTGCCGTCGCGGAAACGGGCAGCCTCACGGTCGCCGCCGAGCAGCGGTTGTTCACGTCGCAGCCATCGCTCAGCCGGCAAATTCGCGATCTGGAGGACGAAGTGCGGGCGGAGCTATTCAGCCGCAGTGCGCGCGGCGTCGAGCTGACGGCATCCGGCAAGGCGTTTCTCGACCATGCACGGCTCGCGCTGGCCCAGGTCGACGCGGCCGTCGAGGCGGCGCGCCGCGCAGCGAGCCCCGCCAAACAGGTGTTCGCACTCGGCTTTCTGACCGGGCAGGAAATGACGTGGCTGCCTCGCGCGATGCAGGTATTGCGCGACGAGTTGCCGAACATCGACGTGACGGTATCGAGCGGCTACTCGCCGGATCTCGCCGACGCGGTGGCGCGCGGCAAGCTCGACCTTGCGTTCGTGCGCAGGGAGCCGGGGCTGGACCTCGAATATCACGTGATCCATCGCGAGAAACTCGTCGTGCTGATGCCGAGCGATCACCGGCTGACGTCGAAAAGCGCCATAGGGCCATCGGATTTGCGGGGCGAGACCTTCGTCATGGCGTCGAACAAGGCGCGTGTCCTGCACGACGTGGTCGCGCAATATTTGCGGGAAAACGGCATCGATCCGAAGCCTGAGCATGGCGTCGACAATCTCGCGATGGCCATGTCGCTCGTCGCGTCGACGCGCGGGGTTTCGCTGATGCCCGAGTACGCGAACAATCTGCTGCCGTGGTCGGTAGTGAGCCGGCCGCTGGAAGGCGAAGCGCCGACCGTCGATCTTGCGCTCGGCTACAGCCGTTCGAATGCATCGCCGGTGCTGAAAATGTTTTTATCCAGAGCGGATGAACTGACCGCCGCAAACTGAGCGGCCGGCGCCGGAGCGCCGCGGCTTAAGGGAAAAGTGCGTATAAAATGGCTGATTGTGAGAATAAAATTTCCAGGCGGTCGGTGGTTCGCGTGGTTGAACACATCGTTGCACCACGGGACTTTTCTTTTTCGGTGACGGCCGCGCCGGAAAGGCGATAATGGCTCATCGAGCAAATACATACTGGACAGGGACGCAGGCTCCGCTGACGGAGAAATACGTCGGCCAACGGTCCTTGTACGGTTCAACATGGATCATCAATGTCCAATAGTCTTCCCGGTATTCAAGGCGATTTTCTGAACGCACTCAGGAAAGAGCGCAAACGCGTCGCGATCTTTCTGGTCAACGGAATCAAGCTGACCGGCCATATTCAGTCGTTCGATACCTACATGGTCTACCTCAACTCGACCAGTGGATCGCAGGTGCTTTTCAAACACGCGATCTCGACGATCTGCGAGGATCACGGTCCGGCCGGCCGGCCGAATTTTCACGACAAATCCGGCCCGCGTGACAATTCAACGCGTCCGGGCGCCGGCGGCAGACCGAATCGGACTCGCGGACCGCAGTAACTGCCCGCCTTATTCGTGCGGCGGCAGCAAGGCCGAGAGCAGTCGCCGCAACTCCGCGCTTTCCCGCGCGGTCAACCTCGTTGTGAGGATGCGCTCGACCTCTTCGACACGCGGGCGCAACGCGGCGAGTTGCTTCTTGCCGGCCGCGGTGAGAAAGAGCACATAACTGCGCTTGTCGACGGGATCGTCGGAACGCTCGACGAGGCCGTTGCGGACCATCCGCGCGACCAGATCGGCGATGGTCGAACGGTCCACGTCGAGTTCATCGCCGAGTTGCCGCTGGTTGACGCCGGGCGTCCTGTGCAGGATTTCGAGCGCCGCGTACTGCACGCTCGTGATCTCGGCGGAGACTTCGCTGAGCCACACCGCCACGTGGCGCTGCTGGGCGCGGCGCACGAGGCTGCCCGTGAATGTCGGGCGCACTTCGGGCTCGTTTTTATTGATCGGCAATTTCGCAGTGTCGGAGTGGGTTAGTGCGTGCGGAATATCGGCCGGAAGAACGCGGCCAGTTCCTCGTAGGCATCGAGCGGAAGAACGTGGGCGACGTATTGATCCGGACGGACCACCACGAGTGCGCCCCGTTCGCGATCGACGGCGCGCTCGCCGAAGATATCAGTCGCTGCGTCGTTCGTAAATGCCTTCTCGTAGTCAATGAGACCGTAGCGTCCCTTGCGCGGAAGCAGAAGCGCAGGCAGGTCTTCGACACGCACATCGCGATGAGGCTGCTGCAGCACTGCGCGGAAATCGAGCACGCTGTCGATGTCGGCATGCTCTGGCGTGACGCGCCGCAAGACGGAATCGGGCGACGTGGCGAGATGTTGGCAGAGCGCATCGAGCGCGGTGCCTTTCGCATCCGAGAACGCGTACAGACGCCAGCGGCCATCGGCGCGGGCCGCGTGTCCGAGATGAGCGGGCTTTGCATCGGCGATACGAACCACCGGCGACGAGTGAAAGCGCGTCCCGATCACGAAGCCTTCGGCGAGCGTCTGATGCGTCGTTTCGCCCGTCAGCACGCCGGGCCGGTAGTGCGTCGCGAGGCCAGCCGTGTATCGGCCCGCACGTACGAAGTACGCCTGAAGCTCCGCAGGATCGACGCCGCCCGCTTCCGGCCGATTCGGATCCTTCGGCGGCGCGGCCATCATCGCGGACCATTCCTTGTCGAAATCGATCAATGCTTTCGCGATGGGCTGACGTTCATCCGAATACGTGCGCAACAGGTCCGCGTCGCTGCGCCCCTGCAAAACCGCGCCGAGTTTCCAGCCGAGATTGAAGCCGTCCTGCATCGATACGTTCATGCCCTGGCCGGCTTTCGCGCTATGCGTGTGGCAGGCGTCGCCGGCGATGAACACACGCGGATCGCGAGAGCTTCCATCGGCCATGAGCGCATCGTCGAAGCGGTCGGTCAGACGCTGGCCCACTTCGTAGACCGAGAACCACGCGACTTCTTTCACGTCGAGCGAATACGGATGCAGGATGTGCTGCGCCGTTTCGATGATGCGATCGACGGAAATCTGCTTGATGCCGTCACGGTTCTCCGGCGTGACCTCGCCGAGATCGACATAGAAGCGAACCAGATAGCCGCCCTCGCGCGGAATGATGAGCAGATTGCCCTTGCTCGCGGACTGGATCGCCGCCTTCAGCCGGATGTCCGGGAAGTCGGTGACGGCGAGCGCATCCATGACGCCCCACGCATGGTTGGCCGCATCGCCGCGCAGCGTTTGTCCGATGGCCGTGCGCACGGCGCTGCGGGCGCCATCGCAACCGACGACATAACGCGCACGCACCGTCACCTGCTCGCCGAGCCGCGCTGCATCGGTGCGGCGCAACGTGACGCGCACCGGAAATTCGTGGGCATCGTCGCGTTGAATGTCGATGGCTTCGAGATCGTAGTCCGGCTCGATTCTCTCGGGCGAGCGACGCATCACATCGAGGAGATAGTCCTGGACGCGCGCCTGATTGACGATCACATGCGGAAACTCGGACATGCCTGTTTCGGTATCCTGAACACGACCGGTACGCTTGATTGCATCGCGATCATGCGCGTCGGGCCTCCAGAAGACTGTCTCGTTGACCCAATAGGCCTCGCGCAAAAGGCGATCGCTGAGTCCGAATGCATTGAACATCTCGACGGTGCGGCACGCGACGCCATCCGCCTGTCCCATCAGCAACGGACCGCCGCGACGTTCGACGATACGCGTTCTGATCGACGGAAATTGCGACAGTTGCGCCGCCAGCACGAGTCCCGCGGGGCCGCTTCCGACGATGAGCACGTCGACTGTCTCGGGCATCTCGACGCGCGGTGCGCCCTCGGCCGCCGGTTCGATCGTGGGATCGCCGACGCGGAAACCGTTCAGATGAAATTGCATGGTGTCTTCCTCCATTCCTCAGCACGTCTGTGTGTGATGAGAAATATACTCCGTACACCAACGATTTGAAAATGCTTTTGTGATGGATGTTTACCCTGATGCGGGGCCGTGCGTCCGTGGATGATCAGTCACTGATGCGATGCGAGGCGATCCGCTCGCCGATCTGCGCAATCGCGATACGCACGGCCTTGCGCACTTCCGGATCGCCGTCACCGAGCGCGGCTTCGAGGACGGCGAGCGCATCCGCATCGCCGAGTTCGCCGAGCGCGAGCGCGGCCTCCTTGCGCACGTTGCTGATCGGGAAAGTCAGCAACGCCGATACCGCGTGCGTGCTTGCGACATCGCGCAAACGTCCGAGCGTGCGCGCGGCTTGTAGCGTGACCTGCCAGTATTCATCGGCGAGCGCGCGTTCGAGCGCATCGCGGGCGGCGGCGAGACGCAGTTTGCCGAGCGTCGCGGCGGCTTCTTCCCGCACGCGCCATGCTTCATCCGACAGCGCATGCGTCAGCGTAGCGAGCACGCTATCGTCCGTGGCGAACCCGAGCGCGCCGACGGCGGCGTGCCGCACATCGGCGGACGTATCGTTGTGCGCGAGCTGCGTCAATCGCTCCAGCGCATGCGTATGACGCAGCCATCCGAGAACGCCGACAGCTTCACGCCTCACGAGCGGCGACGCATCCGATAACGCCTTCAATGCAGGCGCGGCCGCCTCCGGCAAGCGCAATTCGCGCAGCGCGCGCAGCAGCGCCGCGCGCTTGAACGCATCGGCATCGGTATCGGCGAGATGCGGCAGCAGGCGTTCGCCCACAGCGGGATCTTTCAGCGCAGTGAGGCTTTCGGCGGCGGCTTCGCGCGTGCCCGCGTCGCTATCGGTGAGCGCGGCGCACAGCGCATCGACGGCTTCGTTCGTATCCCACGCGCCGAGACGTTGCGCGGCCGTGCGACGCACATCGGCATTCGCATCGTGACGCAAGACATGGGCGAGAGAGGGCAGCCACGTTTCGTCTTCGAGATCGGCGGCTTCGATCACGGCGAGACGGCGCACGGCGGCGTCGTCATGCGCGAGGCGATCGAAGAGGGTGTTGGTAACCGTCATGAGGCAACTCTCGTCATCGAAGAAGATACGGAATGTCGACATGCACGGCATTGGTCGGACAATCGCGCTCGCAGGGCATGCAGTACCAGCATTCGTCGAACTTCATGAATGCCTTGCCCGTTTGGGGATCGATCGCGAGCAGGTCCATCGGACAGACGTCGATGCAGACCGTGCAGCCCTTGTCGGCGATGCACTTGTCTTCGTCGATCATCACGGGAAGGCTCGAGCGCATACGCGCTTCGCGGGGCACGAGGGCCATTTCTTTCTCTCCTATGCAGCGACCGGCTGCGACGTGCGAGCCACACGCAGACGCGAATACGCGCCGCGCTCGGACTCGTCGACGGGAACCACATACGGTTCCACGGGTTTCTTGAACGACGTCATGCGTCCCGTTGCATCCTTCTTCAGATGCGCGTGGCAGAACCATTCGGCATCGTTGCGCTCGGGATAGTCGAGGCGATGGTGATAAAGACCCCAGCGGCTCTCGGTGCGAAAGAGCGATGCGCGCGCGGCCATTTCGGCGCAATCGAGAATCGCGGCGACTTCGGCGGCGCGCATCAGTTCATGCGGATCGGCGGCGGCGAGCTGCTCCACGTCCTCGCGAATTTCGGCGAAACGTTGCAGGCCGATTTCCATGCGCCGCGTGACCTTCGGCGGCTGCAGATAGTCGTTGACGAACCGGCGCAGCTTGTACTCGACCTGCGATGGCGGCAGGCCATGCGTGCGCGACAGCGGCGCGAATATGCGATCGCGTTCGCGCTCGATCTGCGATGCATCGAGCGCCGGCGATGCGCGGCCCGCGACATGCGCGGCCGCGTCTTCGCCCGCGAACCAGCCGTAGGTGAACGCGCCGAGCATGTAGTTGTGCGGCACGGCGGCCATGTCGCCCGCGGCGTAAAGTCCTTGCACGGAGGTGCGCGCATGCTCGTCGACCCATACGCCCGATGCGCTGTGCCCGCTGCAAAGGCCGATCTCCGAGATATGCATCTCGATCATGCGCGTGCGATAGTCGTTGCCGCGTCGCGCGTGAAAGCGTCCGCGGCTCGGGCGCTCGTTGGTGTGCAGGATCGTCTCGATCGTCTGAATCGTTTCTTCCGCGAGATGATCGAGCTTCAGGAACACCGGCCCGTTGCCGCTCTGGAGTTCCTGATAGAACTCCCACATCATCTGCCCGCTCCAGTAATCGCATTCGATGAAGCGCTCGCCCTTGCCATTCGCCGTATAGCCGCCGAGCGGGCCGGTCACATACGCGCACGCCGGGCCGTTGTAATCCTTGATGAGCGGATTGATCTGGAAGCATTCGAGGTTTGCGAGTTCCGCGCCCGCGTGATACGCCATCGCGTAGCCGTCGCCGGCATTGGTCGGGTTCTCGTAGGTGCCCATCAGGTAGCCCGATGCGGGCAAGCCGAGCCGTCCGGCCGCGCCGCAGCAGAGAATCACGGCTTTCGCGCGAATCACGTAGAAATCGGCGCTGCGGCAATCGAAGCCCATCACGCCCGCGATCTCGCCGTTCGGGCCGTTCAGCAGGCGCGTCGCCACGATACGATTCGTGATCTCCACACGCGCACGTTTCAACTGGCGGTAGAGCACCTTCTTGACGTCGTGACCTTCGGGCATCGGCAGCACGTAAGCGCCCATGTGATGCACCTTGCGCACGGCATAGTCGCCGGTGTGATCCTTTTCGAACTTCACGCCCCAGCGGTCGAGTTCCTCGATCGTCGTGAAGCTGTGGCGCGCATAGGCGTAGATCGTGGCCTGATTGACGATGCCGTCGTTCGCCACGGTGATTTCCTTCGTGTACTGCTCGGGCGTCGCGTGGCCGGGAATGATGGCGTTATTCAGACCGTCCATGCCCATCGAGATCGCGCCGCTGCGCTTCACGTGCGCCTTGTCGATGAGCAGCACGCGCAGGCTCGGGTCGCGCTGCTTCGCCTTGATGGCGGCCATCGGGCCGGCTGTGCCGCCGCCAACGACGACGATGTCGTATTCGAGTTCGTGGGTTTGCATGATCTGGAATCGTTACTTGTTATGACAAGTTAGGACCAGATTCTAGAAGCCCGCGAAGCGCGAGGGAATCAATTGTTTTTGCTTTGCTTCTGCCTGTTTCGAATAACGCGCGGCGCGCTTGCGGCCGACCGTTCGCGATCGATGCGCAGCCGGTATTGAAACGTGTCGCCGCGGAAATAGAGGTATTCGAAGTCGATGGGCTTGCCGTCGGCATCGTGCGTGAGGCGCTCGATACGCAGAAGCGGCGCGCCTTTCTTCACGTCGAGCGCATCCGCGATATCCGGCGCGGCTGCGATCGCATCGATTGCGAGATCGGCGTGACCGAGCGGCACGGCGCAGTCGTTCTCCAGCATCAGGAAGATATCGCGCGTCGCGAGTTCCGCGCGTTTCAGGCGTTTGCCGAGGGCTTCGGGCAGAAACGTCACTTCGTACGAAACGGGCGAGCGATTGAGCAGACGCACGCGATGAATCTCCGCGACGCCGCTGCCTTCGGCGAGACCGAGTTGCGCCGCGACCTCCGCGGGCGCGGGCACGAAACGCAGTTGCACGACGCGGTTGATGATCTCGTGTCCGCTCTCCGACATCGCTTCCGCGAAGCCCTGCAACGACGTCACGTTCTGGAACGTCTTCGGCTGCGACACGAACGAGCCTTTGCCGTGCACCTTGAAGATCAGCCCTTCTTTTTGCAGATCCCCGAGCGCCTGACGGATCGTGATGCGGCTCACGTCGAACATCGTCATCAGCTCGCTTTCCGAGGGCATGCGGCTCATCGGCGGATATCGGCCATCGAGAATGCCGGTGCGCAGCACGTCCTTGATCTGCGTGTAGAGCGGAACGTGCGATTCGGGCGAGATGGACGGGCGACGGGTGGACATGAGCGATGGAAGGGCAGGAGGCGGCTGCTGCGAGTTGCGATTATAGCGGCGGGTTCCGGCTGCATCGCCATAAACAAATGACGAAATATTGGTTAGCCGCATCCGCGCGCTGCCAGAGAATGGAGCCTGACTAGTTCGAGTCGAGCGAGGACCGAAGATGAATGAGCGCAGCGCGCGGGACGCAGGAACGTCGAGCTTGCCGGTCACGCTCGTGACCGTGCCCGGATTGCACGGCAGCGAGGATGCGCACTGGCAGAGCTGGCTCGAGCGCGAGACGCCCGGGGCGCGGCGCGTCGAGCAGCGCGACTGGAACACGCCGAATCTCGCCATCTGGAGCGACGCCGTTCGCGACGTGCTCGCGAGCATCGACGGTCCTGTCGTCATCGCGGCGCATAGCTTCGGATGTCTCGCGACGGCCCACGCGCTGTCGCACGCGGGTGCGTTTCAGGCGCATGCCGCAAACGTGAAGGGCGTGCTGTTCGTCGCGCCCGCGAGCCCGGCGAAGTTCCGTTTCGCGGGCGCGTTCACCGCTCGCCGTCTCGATACGCTGTCGCTCGTCGTCGGCAGCGAGACCGATCCGTGGATGCCGCTCGACGATGCGCGTGCGCTCGCGCAGCGCTGGAACAGCGCGTTCGTGAATCTCGGCGATGCGGGGCATATCAATACATCGGCGGGATTCGGGCCGTGGCCGCTCGCGAAGCATTTCGTCGAAACGCTCGCGCGGCGTGCATCGCCCGAATACGAAGAAGAGGAAGCGCGCGCGTACGGCTGATACCGCGGCGCGAGGATGTGTGTAGGATGCATGGCCGCCTTCGGGCGGCCTTTGTTCGTTGGCGTGGTTCGAACCCTGTCTCTGGAGAAAAAATGGCGGTCTATAACAAGCTGGTCATCACCGTTGCACTCGGCATCGCGGCAAGCGTCGCGCAGGCGGACACGACGCTGCTCAACGTGTCCTACGACGTGACGCGCGAGCTCTACAAGGACATCGACGCCGCCTTCGTCGCGGACTACAAGAAGAAGACCGGCGAGACGGTATCGGTGCGGCAGTCGCATGGCGCATCGAGCGCGCAGGCGTTGTCGGTGACGCAGGGACTGCAGGCCGATGTCGTGACGATGAATCAGCCCAACGACATCGACCTGCTCGCCGAGCGCGGCCAGCTCGTGCCCGCCAACTGGCGCAACCGTCTGCCCGATGCCAGCGCGCCCTACACGACGACGATGGTCTTTCTCGTCCACAAGGGCAATCCGAAGAACATCAGGGACTGGAACGATCTCGCGCGGCCCGGCGTGCAGGCGGTGATCGCGAATCCGAAGACATCGGGCAACGGGCGCTACGCGTATCTCGCGGCGTGGGGCTACAAGAAGCAGCAGGGCGCATCCGACGCGCAGGTGCAAGACTTCGAGAAAGCCATCTTCAAAAACGTGCCCGTGCTCGATACGGGCGGTCGCGGCGCGACGACGACGTTCACGCAGCGCGGCATCGGCGATGTGCTCGTCACGTTCGAGAACGAAGTCGGCCTGATGAGCGCAGGGCCGGGCGCGAAGGATTTCGAGGCGGTGTACCCGTCGGTGAGTCTGCTCGCGGAGCCGCCGGTATCGATCGTCGACAAGGTGGTGGACAAGCGCGGCACGCGCAAGGAAGCCCAGGCGTATCTCGACTTCCTGTACACGCCCGCGGCGCAGGAGATCATCGCGCAGCATCATCTGCGGCCGCGCAACGCGGACGTGCTCGCGAAGCATGCGGGCGAGTTCAGGACGCTGAAGACCTTCACGGTCGAGCAGATGTTCGGAAGCTGGCAAAAGGCGCAGCAGACGCATTTCGCCGATGGCGGCACGTTCGATCAGGTCGTGGCGGACAAGAACTGACGCGGGCTTCGGTCTGACCATAGCGGCGGGATGCGAAACACATCCGTGCGTATCTATAATTCGATCCATCCCGCGAAGATGCGCGCGTTTGCCCCGCGCTACGCTATGCCTTTACCGTCAAGGTGAGCGCGATGCCGTCATCGACACCAGCCGTAAAGCTCATCGTCGTCACCGCGCTCGTCGGCCTGGGCGCGGGGCTCGGCGGCATGTCGCTGGCGCTCCTGCTTCACGCGATCCAGCACGTCGCGTTCGGCTATAGCCTCGACGAACTGACCGGCGGCGAGAGCTTTCTCATCGGCATCTCGGCCGCGCCGCCGGAACGCCGCTTCATCGTGCTGGCGCTGTGCGGCGTGATCGCGGGCGCCGGCTGGTGGTGCGTGTATCGTTTCGGCAAACCGCTCGTCAGCATCCGCCAGGCCATCGACGCCGACGATCCCCGCATGCCGCCCGCCACCACGCTCGCGCATACGCTCCTGCAGATCGTCACCGTGGCGATGGGTTCGCCGCTCGGACGCGAAGTCGCGCCGCGCGAGATCGGTTCGTTGTGGGCGGGATGGCTCGCGCACTATGCGGGCCTCACGCCGGCGCAATCGCGCGTCATGGTCGCGTGCGGCGCGGGCGCGGGGCTTGCCGCGGTCTATAACGTGCCGCTCGGCGGCGCGGTTTTCGTGCTCGAAGTGCTGCTGTGCACGTTCGATGCGACGATCATCGCGGCGGCCTTCGCCACCTCGGCGATCGGCGCGATCGTCGCGTGGATCGGACTCGGCGACGCGCAGCAGTATCGCCTGCCCGCCTTCACGCTCAACGCGCAACTCATCGTATGGGCCGTGATCATGGGGCCTGTCTTCGGCGCGGCCGCGCGGCTCTTCGTGAAGCTCACGAGCGCCGCGCGCAAGAAAGCGCCGCGCGGGCGCATGCTGCCGCTCTTGTCGATCCTGAACTTCGCGATGATCGGCGTGCTCGTCATCTATTTCCCGCAACTCGCGGGCAACGGCAAAGGCCCCGCAGGTCTTTCGTTCGACGATTCCGTGAACTTCGCGCTCGCCGGCGTGCTGCTGGCGCTGAGAGTGACGATCGTCGTGACTTCGTTGCGCGCCGGCGCGCAGGGCGGCCTGCTTACGCCGGGCCTCGCGAACGGCGCATTGCTCGGCGTCGTGCTCGGCAGCGTATGGAACGGCTTCTGGCCTGGCACGCCGCCGGGTGCATTCGCGGTCGTCGGCGCGGCGGCGTTTCTGGGCGCGTCGATGCAGATGCCGCTGACCGCGCTGGTGCTGATGATCGAGTTCACGCGCTTCAATCACGACTTCCTGATTCCAACCGCGCTGGCGATGACGGGCGCGACGCTCACCTATCGCGTGCTCGCGCAGGCCCGCGTCGCGGAGCCGTCAACCGCGCCCGAGCAAACGCTGCAGCGTCTTCCCGACTGAGCGGCCGAACATCGCGATGGCCGCGACCGGTCATTCGATCACTGTGCCTCGCTCTCGTCGGTGTCCTCATCGGCGCTGGCTTCGTGATTCATGGCGGCCGTGGCAAGCACAGTCGCCCGTTCCGGCCGCGCTTCCTTGCGTTCGCTGTAGCGGCTCGTGAGGTAGTCGGACCGATCGCGCACGAGCAGCGTGAATTTGACGAGTTCCTCCATCACATCGACGACCCGATCGTAATAGGGCGAGGGTTTCATCCGGCCGTTCTCGTCGAACTCCTGCCAGGCTTTGGCGACGGACGACTGGTTGGGGATCGTCACCATGCGCATCCAGCGGCCGAGCAGGCGAAGCGCATTCACGGCGTTGAAGGACTGCGATCCGCCGCATACCTGCATGACCGCGAGCGTGCGGCCCTGCGTCGGCCGGACACCGGCGGATTCGAGCGGCAGCCAGTCGATCTGGTTCTTGAACACGGACGTGAGCGTGCCGTGACGCTCGGGGCTGCACCAGACCTGTCCCTCCGACCACTCCGAGAGCGCGCGTAGTTCGGCCACCTTCGGATGGTCGGCGGGCACGCTGTCGACCACGGGCAGGCCGTGAGGATCGAACACGCGTGTTTCGGCGCCGAACAATTGCAGCAGCCGCTCGGCCTCCAGCGTCAGAAAGCGGCTATAGGAAGTCGGGCGCAACGAGCCGTATAACAACAGGATTCGCGGGGCATGCGCGCAAAGCGAACGCGGCTGGAGCTTCTCGCTGCCGGGAATGTCGATGTGCCCGGCGCTCAAGTTTGGGAGATTCGGAAGCATGTGTGTAGTGAACGGTCAGGCGGATTGATACCAGCGTTGCGAGCGATTGACGACGCCGACCACCAGCAGCATGACCGGCACTTCGATGAGCACGCCGACGACCGTCGCGAGCGCCGCGCCCGAATGAAAGCCGAACAGGCTGATCGCGGTGGCGACGGCAAGCTCGAAGAAATTGCTCGCGCCGATCAGGCTCGACGGACCGGCGATGCAGTGCGCGACGCCCAGACGGCGATTCAGCAAGTACGCAAGGCCCGAATTGAAGAACACCTGGATCAGGATCGGCACCGCGAGCATCGCAATGACGAGCGGCTCTCGCACGATCGCTTCGCCCTGAAAGCCGAACAGCAGCACGAGCGTCGCGAGCAGCGCGGCGATCGACCACGGACCCAGACGGGCGAGCGTGTGTTTGAAGAAGGCTTCGCCGCGCGCCATCAGTCGCCTGCGCAGCCATTGGGCGAGCATGACGGGAACGATGATGTATAGCCCGACCGACACGAGCAGCGTCGCCCACGGCACCGAGATCGACGATAGCCCGAGTAACAACGCCACCAGCGGAGCGAATGCAACGATCATGATCGCGTCATTGAGCGCGACCTGCGAGAGCGTGAAGTACGGATCGCCCTTGCACAGTTGCGACCACACGAAGACCATCGCCGTGCAGGGCGCGGCCGCGAGCAGAATCAGACCGGCGATATAGCTGTCGAGCTGATCGGCAGGCAGCCAGCCGGCGAATACGTGACGCACGAAAATCCAGCCGAGCAGGGCCATCGAAAACGGCTTGACGAGCCAGTTCACGAACAAGGTCACGCCGATGCCGCGCCAATGACGACCGACCTGCGCGAGCGCGGAGAAATCGATCCTGATGAGCATCGGAATGATCATCACCCAGATCAGCGCGCCCACGGGCAGGTTGACGTGCGCGATCTCCATGCGGCCGATCGCGTGAAAGAGCGGGGCAAAGACCTGGCCCAGACCGATGCCCGTCACGATGCACAGCATCACCCAGACCGTCAGGTAACGCTCGAAGAAACCGATGGCCGGCGTGGCTTCGCTGCGCTTGGCGTTCGTCGTGCTCATTTGCAGTCAGACCGGCTGCTCGCCGCGCACGGCGCGCCCGCGCAGCAGTTTTCCGTCAGAAAGCCGATGAGATCGGTCATGGCGTCGAAGTCGGCCGAGTAGAAGACGAAGCGGCCGTCTTGCCGCGAACTCACGAGCCCGGCGTGCGAGAGGTCCTTGAGATGAAACGACAGGCTCGACGGCGCGAGGCCGACTTGCTGCGCGATTTCGCCGGCGGCGATGCCGTCGGGTCCGGCGACCACCAGGGTTCTGAAGATCGCGAGGCGCGATTCATGAGCGAGCGCGCCGAGCGCGCGTACGACGAGGTTCGAGTCCATGCCCGCAACCATAACCGATGAATTTCGACATTTCAACAAATATCGAAATAACCCTGGGTTGCGAATGGGCGTGGCGTTACTTGTGCGTCCCGCTATCGGCTCGCGCGACGCTCGAACCCGACGCGATTGGTGAGCCCATCGCCTGAAACAGCGCGGCGGTGTCGCTCAGGCGCGCGCTGCTCGCGTGGATCGTCGTGAGGCGCGCGTTGAGGTACTGCTGTTCGCTGCCGCGGGCGGCGCGCGGCGGGATCGCGCCGAGCCGCACGCGCGCCGCCGCATCCGCCGATGCATCGCGTGCGGCGTTGCTCGCGCTGTCGGCGAAGGCGAGCGCTTCGCTATCGGTTTCGAGCGACGCCAGCGTGTTCGCGACGTTCTGAAACGCCGAGAGCACGGTCTGCTTGTACTGCGCGACGGCGGCGTCATACGTGGCGATGGCCGCGCGGCGTTGCGCGAGCAGCGCGCCGCCATGAAAGATCGGCTGCGACAACGATGCGCCCACGCTCCACAACGCGCCCGCGCCCGACAGCGCGGTCGGCCAGTCGAAGCCGCCTTTGCCCATCGAAGCGGATATCGACAGGCTCGGAAACAACTGCGCGGTCGCGACGCCGACCTGCGCGGCGGCCGCCTTCAATGCGGCATCGGCGGCCTGAATGTCGGGACGTGTCTGCAACAACGCCGATGGCAGGACGACCGGCACATCGGAGGGCACGACGAGACTCGCGAGATCGAGATCGTCGGGCGCCTGATCGGGCGTGCGTCCGAGTAGCACCGCGAGCGCATGACGCGTCGCGAGCCATTGCGCGCGCAAGCCCGGCAATTGCGCAGCGAGCGACGCGGCGTTCTGCTGCGCGTTGAGCATGTCGGCGCGCGACAGGGAGCCGAGCGCATAGCGGCGCTGTGCGTCGTGCGCGTCGTCGTTGGCGAGCGCGACGAGGCGTTCGGTCACGTCGATCTGCGCATGCAGTGCCGCCGCGCCGATCGCGCCCGTCACGATGTTGGCCGCGAGCGCGCGCCTTGCGGCATCGAGCTGAAAGGCCTGTTGATCGACCTGCGCGGCGAGCGCTGCATTCGCGAAACGCGCCGCGCCGAAGAGATCGAACGTGTATTGCGCCTGAATCTGGCCGACGAAAAGGTTGTAGAGCACGGTCGGCGGGCCGCCCTGGGGAATGCCTAAGCCGCGTTGCCGCGTCGCCTGGCCGCCCGCGTCGATCTGCGGGAACAGCGACGAACCGACCTGCGCGCGCAACTGTTCGCGCGCGGCGACGAGGCTCTTGTCCGCCGCCGCGAGATTCGGGCTCGCGCGCAAGCCTTCATCGACGAGCGCATTCAACGTATCCGAGCGATACAGCTTCCACCATTCGGGCACGGGCGCCGCGTCCGCGACGAAGCGCTGCGACGCGCCTTCGGCCGTGACGCTCGCTTCCACCTGCGGCTGCGCGCCGTAGTGCGCGGGCTGCGGCATCGCGGGCGGCTTGCCATCGGGACCGAACGCGCATGCACCGAGCGCGAGGCACGCCACGGTCATCAAAAGCCGGCGATTCATGACGATGCTCCTTCGCGTTCGTCGAGCTTCACGCGAAACCACGCGGCATAGAGCGCGGGCAGATAGAAGAGGGTGAGCACGGTCGCGCTCGTGATGCCGCCCATCAGCGCGGTCGCCATCGGGCCGAAGAAGTTGCTGCGCAGAAGCGGAATCAGCGCGAGCACGGCGGCCGCGGCCGTCAGCGTGATCGGCCGGAAACGCCGCACCGTCGCGCCGATGATCGCATCGAAACGCTTGTGTCCGGATGCGATGTCCTGCTCGATCTGATCGACGAGAATCACCGAGTTGCGCATGATGATGCCGAACATCGCGATCACGCCGAGCATCGCGACGAAGCCGAACGGCTTGCCGAACGCGAGCAGCGTCACGACCACGCCGATCAACCCGAGCGGCGCGGTGAGCACGACCATCATCACGCGCGAGAAGCTCTGCAACTGGATCATCAGAAGCGTCAGCACGACGATCACCATCACCGGAATCTGTGCATTGATCGACGCCTGGCCCTTGCCGCTTTCCTCAACCGGGCCGCCCACTTCGATGCGATAGCCGACCGGCAACGCACGGCGAATCTCGTCGAGCTTCTTGTCGATGACCTGCGTCACGTCGATGCCTTGCGCGTCGCCCTTCACGTCCGACTGCACGGTGATGGTCGGCTGGCGGTCGCGTTCCCAGATCACGCCGTATTCGAGCGTATCGACGACGCGTCCCAGCGCGGAGAGCGGCACCGGTCCGTGCGGCGTCGGCATCGCGAGCGTCGCGAGCCGCGCGGGATCGACGCGCTCCGCACGCGGCGCACGCAAATCGACGCTGATGAGCTTGTCGCGCTCGCGATACTGCGTGACCGTGGTACCGGTCAGCGTCATCGCGAGAAAGCTCGCGATATCCTGCGACGAGACGCCCGCATCGCGCGCCTTCTGCTGATCGATCTCGAAGCGCACCGAACGCTCGGAAGGCTCGTCCCAGTCGAACTGCACGTTGGTCGTGCGCGAGTCGGCGCGCATGTCGGCGGCGACCTGCTCGGCGACGTGACGCACCGTGCCGATATCGTCGCCGCTCACGCGGAACTGCACCGGATAACCGACAGGCGGCCCGTTCTCCAGACGCGACAAACGCGTGCGTATGGCAGGGAAGCGCTCGCGCAGCATCGGATCGAGCCAGCGCGCCAGCGCTTCGCGCGCTTCGACCGACTTCGCGGTGACGACGAACTGCGCGAAGTTCGGCGTCGGCAACTGCTGATCGAGCGGCAGATAGAAACGCGGCGCGCCGGTGCCGACGAAGCTCACGACATGATCGATTTCCTCGCGGCCCTTCAGCGCTTCTTCGAGCCGCTTCGCTTCGCGCAAGGTCGCTTCGAACGATGCGCCTTCCTGCAATCTCACGTCGATCAGCAGTTCGGGGCGGTCCGAGCTCGGGAAGAACTGTTGCGGCACGAGCGTGAAGCCGGCCATCGCGATGACGAAGAGCACGACCGTGATCGCGAGCACGACGAAGCGCCGCTTCACGCACCAGCCGACCCAGCGGCGCAGGCGTCCGTAGAACTTCGTGTCGTAGATATCGTGTTCGTGATCGTCGGGCAGATGCGCTTCTTTTTTCCGCTCGGGCAGGAGCTTGTAGCCGAGCAACGGAATCAACACGACCGCCGCGAGCCACGATGCGATCAGCGCGATCGCCGATACTTCGAAGATCGAGCGCGTGTATTCGCCGGTGCTCGATTTCGCGAGCGCGATCGGCAGAAAACCCGCGACGGTGACGAGCGTGCCGGTCAGCATCGGGAACGCGGTGCTCGTGTAGGCGAACGCGGCGGCGCGCGCGCGGCTCCAGCCCTGTTCGAGCTTCACGGCCATCATTTCGACGGCGATGATCGCGTCGTCGACGAGAAGCCCCAGCGCGAGAATCAGCGTGCCGAGCGATACCTTGTGCAGGCCGATATCGAACAGATACATGAAGAGCGCGGTGACGGCGAGCACGATGGGAATCGAGATCACGACCACCATGCCGGTGCGCACGCCCAGCGACACGAGACTCACGATCAGCACGATGACGACCGCTTCGGCGACTGCTTCGAGAAAGTCGTCCACCGAATGCGAGACCGCATGCGGCATGCTGGAGACTTCGGTGAGCTTCAGTCCCGCAGGCAGTTGCGCGCGCAGCTTGATCATCGATTCGTCGAGCGCCTTGCCGAGACGCACGACGTCTTCGCCCGGCTGCATCGTGACGCCGATGCCGAGCACGGGCGTGCCCGCCGAGCGCATCTGCGTGGCGGGCGGATCGATGTAGCCGCGCTTGATCGTCGCGATGTCGCCGAGACGGAACGAGCGGCCGTTCACGGTGACGAGCGTATCGGCGAGCGCGTCCACGCTCGTGAATTGCCCGCTCGGGCGCACGAACACGCGATCGTTGGGCGTCGTCAAAACGCCCGCGGTCGAGACGGCGTTCTGTCCGTCGATGGCCTGCGCGATCTGCTGCGGCGAGATGTTCAGGCGCGTGAGCGTCGTATTGGGAATCTCGACATAGATGCGCTCTTCCTGGTCGCCGAAGTAATCGACCTTCGCGACGCCCGGCACGCGCAACAGAACCGTGCGCAAGGCATCGGCGTAATCGTGCAGTTGCGCGGGCGAGAAACCGTCGCCCTCGAGCGCGTAGATGTTGGTGTAGACGTCGCCGAATTCATCGTTGAAGAACGGGCCTTGCGCGCCGGGCGGCAAGGTCGCGGCGATATCGCCCACTTTCTTGCGGATCTGATACCACTCCTCCGGCACGTCCTTCGCGGGCGCGGAGTCCTTCATCTGAAAGAAGATGAGCGACTCGCCGGGGCGCGAATAGCTGCGCATGAAATCCGTGTACGGCGTTTCCTGGAGCTTGCGCGCGATGCGGTCCGTCACTTCCTCCTGCACCTGACGCGCGGTCGCGCCCGGCCAGAACGTGCGAATGACCATCACGCGGAAGGTGAAGGGCGGATCTTCCGATTGCGCGAGCCGCGTGTAGGCGAGGATGCCGAAGATGGTCGACATCGCGATGAGAAACACGACGAGCGCGCGATGCCGCAGCGCCCATGCCGAGAGATTGAAGCGGCCTTCTTCGTGGCGATGCGCGTTGTCGTCTTCGCGAATGTCGCTCATGACGCGAAGTCCTCGGGATGCAGCGGCGCGACGACGCGCACTTTCTCGCCCGCGGACACCGTATGCACGCCTTGCCACACGATGCGCTCGCCCGCTTCGATGCCGCTCGCGAGCGTCACCGTGCGCTCGCCGTAGCGCGCGACTTCGACGCGTCTCAGTTCGAGCGCATCGCCCGGCTGCTTGACGATCCACACGGCGGGATGGCCGTTGTCGTGGAACAGCGCCGTCGATGGAATGGTGAACGCGCCCTTCGCGCCATTCGGCGCGGCGAACGCGATGTCCGCCGTCATGCCGAGGCGCACGTCGGGCGTCGGCGCTTCGAGCGTGAGCTTCGCGCGCCAGGTGCGGCTCTGGGTATCGGCGGCGGGCGAGAGCTCGCGCACGCGCGCCTTGAAGGTCCGCCCCGGCAATGCCGCGAGCTTCACGCTCGCTTCCTTGCCCACGGCGAACGCGCCGAGCGCGGCTTCGGGCACGTCGCAGATCACGTCGATATCGCCGCTCCAGGCGAGCGTATAGACGGCCTGACCCGAAGTCACGTTCTGGCCGGTGTCGGCCTGCTCGGCGGTGATGACGCCCGCGTGATCGGCGGCGAGTGTCGCGTAGCGCAACTGATCGGCGGAAAGTCCCGCCTGCTGCTGCGCCTGATCGCGCTGCGCGAGCCCGGACGCGTAAGCGTTCTGCGTCTGTTCGAGTTGCGCGGGCGCGATGAGATTTTCCGCGGCCTGCGCGCGATCGCGGTCGAGCTGCTGCTTCGCATAGACGAGCTGATGCTCGGCGGCGTCGAGCTGCGCACGGGCGCTCGCGTTGTTCTTCTCGGCATCGGCGGGATCGAGCCGGGCGACGACTTGCCCTGCCTTCACGCTGTCGCCGAGGCGCACGCGCCGCTCGAGAATCTTGCCGTTGATGCGAAAGGAAAGCGGCGTCGAATAGCGCGACTGAATCTGTCCGGGCAGGCTGGATGCGCTCGCGTGTCCGTCCGCTTGCGCCGCGACGGCGACGACCGGACGCGGCGCGGGTGCGGGCGCCTCATGCCGCTTGCAGGCGACGAGCGTTACACAGACGATCGGAACGAATGCCGCGCGCGCCACGACCGACATGGCTGAGTGGAAGAGCTTCACAAGAACCTCGGCGCCCGCAAGGGCATGGTGCCGCGCACCTCGCAACGACTGCGCGCGGCTCATGGGCGAAGCAAGGAAAAAGGTGACCCGGCGGGCAATTTCGAGAAACGAGCGAAAGCGGGGCAGATCAATGCGTCGACCTGACAACCCCGTCCGGCAAGGGTTTCGACGACCCGGACGCGAATACGAAATGAATTCTAATACACACTTGTATCTGAATGCAAAGGCGGATTTGTAAGCCGCGCGATGCTACACTTTGCGCATGAAACCTGTACGTCTCACCCGCGAGCAGAGCCGTGACCAGACGCGTCAGCGCCTGCTCGACGCTGCCCAGGCGGTTTTCACCCAGAAGGGATTCGGCGCATCGAGCGTCGAGGATGTGGCCGCCGACGCGGGCTACACGCGCGGCGCGTTCTATTCGAATTTTTCGAGCAAGGCCGAGTTGCTGCTCGAAGTGCTCAAGCGCGATCACGACACCATCATGCAGCGCCTCTCCACGCTCTTCGAAGATGGCCAGGCCTCGCGTGCCGACATGGAAGCGCGCGTGCTGCAGTATTACAGCGAGTGCTACCAGAACAACGCGTGCTTTCTGCTGTGGGTCGAAGCGAAGCTGCACGCGAGCCGCGACGCGAAATTCCGCGCGAGCTTCAATGCGCTGATGCGCGAGCTGCGGCAGACCACGACCGACTACATCAGGGCATTCTCCGAGCGCGTGGGCACGCCGCTCACGATGCCGCCGGAACAGATGGCGCTCGGCCTCATCGCGCTATGCGACGGCGTGCAGTTCTTCTATTCGTCCGACCCGCAATCGGTGCCGGCGCAATTCGCCGAGGACGTGCTCGCGCAGTTCTTCAGGCGTGTCGTGCTGAGCGCCGCCGACTAAGCGGCGTTTCATCGCCGGCGATCCGCATTGCCGGTGGCACGCATCTGGCCGATAAGCTACTCTTTGCGCGAGAGCCGGCGAGGCCGCGCTCGTGGTGTTTCGAGTTCGTTTGCAATCTCGCGAAACGGGGATGTCACGCTGGAGGGAATCTCCATGGGCGCATTCAGGCGACGCATCGAAGTGGGGCACGTCCTGACTGACGCTCGCGCGTGGATGATCGCGCTCGGCATCTTCATCGGATGTGCGGCGTGGGTGTCATGCGTGATAGCCGCGCCTTTTCCCGCCGCGATGCAAAAGTTCATCTCGCCTCCGGCCTCCGAAGCGCCTGCCGCTTCCGCGCCGTCGCCCGCGAGTCAGGCGGAAATGGTGCGTTCGCTGAACAGTCTCATCGGCACGCTCGACAACGATGCGCAACGCAGCGCGTTCGTCGCCCAACTGAAAGTGCTGCGCGACGCGACGCAGAAAGCCGTTCCGGCCACGCCCACACCCAAGCCCGCCAATGCCGATCTGCTCGGCGCGATCGCATCGGGCATCGCATCGGTCGAAACGAATCTGGGCGATAGCCTCACGCCGGTGCGTGTCTGGAGCGCGCGCTCGGCCGCTGCCGCAAGCGAGTTGCAGGCCGTCGTCACGGGCGAAAGGGGCGAGTCGTCCGGGCGCATCGTCGCCGGCATGGGTGCGACGCTCGCGGTCTGGGGGCTGTGCGCGTTCGTGCTGATCCGCGTTCAGCGGCATATTTTCGCGCGCTATGGCAAGGCGGTCACGCTCGCGCCGAATCCGTCATCGGTCCAACTGCTCGCCTTCGCCGTGCGGCAGACCGGGCCCTGGCTCGTCGCATTCATCGCGGTGCTGGTCTTCGTGCGCACGATGCCCGATATGCTCGGCCGCACACTCGGGCTCGTCATCGCTTATGCGATCGTCGCGGGTTCGATCTTCTCGGCAATCTGCCTGATCGTGTTCTCGGTGTTCAGCACGGCGCATCGCCGCGTCGCCGTGCAGCAACTGCTCGCGCGCACGCCCTGGCCGCTCTTCGCGATCGGCGCATGCGGCGCGCTCGGCGATGCCACCGCCAACGCCGATGTCACGCGCCAGCTCGGTCCGAATCTCGCGGGCATCGTGTCGATCTTCGCCAGTCTCGCCGCGGCGTTGCTCTCCGGCTATTTCGCGCTGGCTTACCGGCGGCCCATCACGCATCTGATTCGCAATCGTCCGTATGCGCGCAGGCGCGATCATCAGTTCGCGACGGAAGCGCTCGATATCCTCGCGTCGCTATGGCATATCCCGATACTGCTGATCGCGGTGGCGTCGGTCGTCGCGATCATCGACGGGCGCGGCGCGGAAGGGGACGTGCTGCGGCCCTCGCTGCTGAGCGCTGCGTTGCTCGTGCTCACGCTGTTCGCTTCCGCGCTGCTGCTGCATCTGACACGCCGGCGCGACACGCGTGCGCGCCGCCGCGCGCCGCATCTGACGCGGCTTCTGCACTTCGGCTGCACGCTCGTCGTGCTGCTGATCTGGCTCGCCTATCTGCGTTTCGAACTGGAACTCTGGAGCGGACCGATCGCGCGGCTCATCAAGCACAGCGCGATGACACCCGGCTTCAGGCACGCGCTGATCGCGGTGGTCGCGACGGTGTTCGGCGCGTGGTTCATCTGGATCGTCATCGACACCATCATTCTCGAAGCGCTCGGCCCGAACAGCTCGCGCAACAAGGCGCTCAGTCCCGGCGTGCGCGCACGCACGATGCTGCCGCTCGTGCGCAACGCGATCTTCGTGACGGTCGCGAGCCTCGCGGCCATCGTCGCGGCTGCGAGTCTCGGCATCAATCTGACGCCGCTGCTCGCCGGCGCGGGCGTGATCGGTCTCGCGGTCGGTTTCGGCGCGAAGTCGCTCGTCACCGATCTGATCACGGGACTCTTCATCATCGTCGAGGAGACGATCTCGGTCGGCGACTGGATCGATATCGACGGACACGCCGGCACCGTGATGGATCTCACGATCCGCACCGTCCGTCTGCGCGATGGACAGGGCGCGGTTCACACCATTCCGTTCTCGCAGATCAAGATCGTGAAGAACCTGTCGCGCGATTTCGCCAACGCGGTGTTCGAAGTGCGCGTGCCGTTCTCCTCGAAACTGGACGACATCACGCGCATGATCGTGGAAGTCAGCGCCGATCTGAGCAGTGACTTTCGCTTTCGCAACGAGATACTCGCGCCTGTCGAAGTGTTCGGCCTCGATCGCTTCGAAGCGAACTGCATCGTGGTGAAAGGGCAGATCAAGACGCGCCCGTTACAGCAATGGAGCGTGGCGCGCGCGTTCAACGCGAGGCTCAAGCTCAAGATGGACGAAGCCGGCATCGAGATGATGTTGCCGCAGATGCAGCTTCATGCGTCGCCGATGGATCGCGACGCACGCGCACGCCCCGACGAGCGCGCGCAGACGGAGGCCCGGCATGCGGCGGACGGCGCCGCGCAGCCGGAACTCCGTGTGCTCAAAGAGTCGCCCTGATCAGAACGGCCATACCCATTCCGCGATTTCCGGTTTGTCGGTGCCGTGCGTATGCGCGTATTCGAGGTGACGGATGATCGCGTTCTTCATGTCTTCCCTTAAATGCGCGGTCCTTGCCTGCAATCGGGGCACGCGGTCGAGCACGTCGATCACGAGATTGAAGCGATCGACCTGATTGAGAATCGCGAGTTCGAGCGGCGTGTTGATGTTGCCTTTTTCCTTATAGCCGCGCACGTGCAGATTCTCGTGATTGTGGAAGCGATACGCGAGCTTGTGAATCAGCCACGGATAACCGTGAAAGTTGAAGATCACGGGCTTGTCGAGCGTGAAGAGGCTATCGAATTCACGCGGGCTCGATCCGTGCGGATGCTCGGTGTCGGGCTGCATCTTGAAGAGATCGACCACGTTCACGAAGCGCAGCTTCAGTTCGGGCAGACGCTCGCGCAGAATCGCGGCTGCGGCCAGTGCTTCCTGCGTCGCGACATCGCCGCAGGAAGCGAGGACGACGTCGGGCTCTTCGCCTTCATCGGTGCTCGCGCGCCGCCACACGCCAATGCCTTTGGCGCAATGCACGATCGCTTCGTCGATGGTCGCGAACTGCAAATGCTTCTGCTTGTCCGCGACGATGATGTTGATGCAATCGGTCGAGCGCAGGCATTGATCGGCCACCACGAGCAGCGTGTTCGCATCGGGCGGGAGATACACGCGCGTGACGGAAGGACTCTTGTTCGTGACGAGATCGATGAAGCCCGGGTCCTGATGCGAGAAGCCGTTGTGGTCCTGCCGCCATACGGTGGATGACAGCAAGATGGTTTCCGACGAAACCGATGCACGCCACGGCACATGGTTCTTGCAGATATCGAGCCATTTCGCATGCTGGTTGAACATCGAATCGATGACATGCGCGAAGGCTTCGTACGTGTGGAAGAAGCCGTGCCGCCCTGAAAGCAGATAACCTTCGAGCCAGCCGAGCAGCGTGTGCTCCGAAAGCATTTCCATCACGCGGCCGTCGCGCGACAGCTCGCCGCCGTCCTCGTCTTCGGGAAGAAGATCGGCCATCCAGACTTTCTTGCTGACTTCATAGATTGCCTGAAGGCGGTTCGATGCCGTTTCGTCGGGGCCGAACACGCGGAACGTGTGCATGTTGCAACGCATGACGTCGCGCAGAAAAGCGCCGAGCGGACGCGTGTTCTCATAGAGAATCTTCCCGGCCTGTCCGACATCGACGGCATAGTCGCGGAAATCGGGCAGCTTGAGTTCCTTGCGCAGCACGCCGCCGTTCGCATGCGGATTCGCGCTCATGCGCCGCGTGCCCTTGGGTGCGATCGCCCTGATTTCTTCGCGCAAGCGGCCGGTTTCGTCGAACAGTTCTTCGGGCTTGTAGCTCTGCATCCAGCGTTCGAGCACCGCGAGATTCGCGGGGTTGCTATGCACGTCCGAGAACGGCACCTGATGCGCGCGCCACGAGCCTTCGACCTTATGGCCGTTGATCTCCTTGGGACCGGTCCAGCCCTTCGGCGTGCGCAGGACGATCATCGGCCAGCGCGGCCGCTCGACGTGCTTATCCTTGCGCGCTTTCTCGCGGATCGCGTGGATATCGGCGATGGCGGCATCGAGCGTTTCCGCCATCTTCTTGTGCATCTCCGCATGGTCCGATCCTTCCACGAAATACGGCCGGTACCCGTAGCCGACGAACAGCGCCTCCAGTTCCTGATGGCTGATGCGCGCGAGGATCGTCGGATTGGCGATCTTGTAGCCGTTCAGGTTCAGGATCGGCAGCACGGCGCCGTCGCGCGCGGGGTTGATGAACTTGTTCGAATGCCACGCCGTCGCGAGCGGGCCGGTTTCCGCTTCACCGTCGCCGACGACGCACGCGACGATCAGGTCGGGGTTGTCGAGCGCGGCGCCATACGCATGAGACAGGCTATAGCCCAGTTCGCCGCCTTCATGGATCGATCCCGGCGTTTCGGGCGTCACATGCGAGCCGATGTGTCCGGGAAAGGAAAACTGCTTGAAGAACTTCTGCATGCCCTCGGCGTCTTCGCTCTTGTCCGGATAGACCTCGGCGTACGTGCCTTCGAGATAGGCGGGGCCGAGCACGCCCGGCGCGCCGTGACCGGGCCCGGCCATGGAGATCACGTCGATGTCTTCGCGCCTGATGACGCGATTCAGATGCGCCCACACGAACGAGAGCGCCGGGCTCGCGCCCCAGTGTCCGAGCAGGCGGTGCTTCACGTGCTCGGATTTCAGCGGCTCGCGCAGCAGCGGATTCTCCGTGAGAAAGATCATGCCCGCCGAGAGATAGTTACACGCGCGCCACCATGCATCGACGAGGCGAAGTTCGTCGCCTTCGAGCGCGGAAGATTGCGACGTGCCATTCCTGGAGTGCTTGCTCATTACAAAGGCTCCTTTCGGTGAAGGTTCATCGGCAATCGCTCATGCGCGCGAGCGATGTGATTTTGGGAAAACGCGTACGCGGATCGCGGGACGCTCTTCAAGATAGTTGCTGCGCGAGCACTTGTGAAACGAGTCGTGCGAATCGGACGAAGTTATTTCGATTCGCTGCATGATCCGGCGCGATTCGCGAAAGCTTCGTTTCCGTGTCATCCGCGAGACATTATTTCTTCGATGGCGTCATTGACAGACAATGCGCCGTCAAATGAATTAAAATGATTTAAGAACGCGGGGGCTTTCTTATCACCGTAGCGTTTCGCGGGCATTCGATGACACGCCATATCCGAAGATATTGGGTCGCCGGCATCGTGGCTTTTCTAGTCGGCAACTTTGCGTCAGCCAGTGAGCAAACTCGTTTGAATCCCATTCAGCGAGTGGCGGCGAGCGTTCTCTTCTTTCCCTATCCGGCTATCATTTCGACCGCGGACGCACGTGCGTCCGCCGGGCCTCGCCATCCGCGATATCTTTTCAAAGGCACGCTGGACGCGCTCGACGCCGTTACGTTGTCGAAATACGACAGAAACGTGCATCCTGATCTGAGTCAACTCGCCCGGGTTTCGCCGCTGCCGCCTTCGCCGACTTCGGTCCCCGTTCCGGTGCGTCCACGCGACGACATCACGCCTGACGACGACTGGCATTTCTCCGCCAATCCGCAACTCGGCGTGAATCACGAGCACGAAAAAGCCATGACTTTTTCCGTGCGCCACGATTTCTGAGCGTCAGCGTGGCTTTACGATCACGAGCAAAAATTTGAGGTTGCAGGTTGCCGATTCGGTCGCTTAAAGTTGGTGAAGCGGAGCGTGTATTTTCCCGACATCGATGGAGCCCAGGCAAATGAACAAGTTGCTTATAACCGGCGCGACGACGATGCTCACGCTTGCCGGCACGGCCCAGGCGCAAAGCAGCGTCACGCTCTACGGTCTCATCGACGCCGGCATCACCTATTCGAACAGCCAGATCAACACGACCGGCAGCGGACACAGCAACTGGGAACTGAAGAGCGGCCCGGTCCAGTACAGCCGATGGGGCTTGCGCGGCGCGGAAGATCTGGGCGCCGGATTGAAAGCCATCTTCAATCTGGAAAGCGGCTTTAATCTGAACGACGGCCAGTACACATCGAGCAACCGTATCTTCAATCGCCAGGCGTATGTCGGGTTGTCGAGCCGCGATTACGGCGTGCTCACGTTCGGCCGTCAGACCGACGACATGGTGGATTTCGTCGCGCCGCTTTCATTGACGGGCACGCAATATGGCGGCACGCACTTCGCGCATCCATTCGATATCGATAACCTCAACGATTCATTCCAGATCAATAACGCCGTGAAGTATCAGAGCCCGGATTTCGCGGGATTCAAGCTCGGCGCGTTATATGGTTTCTCCAATCAGGCTGCCGGTTTTTCGAACAATCGCGCTTACAGCCTCGGCATTTCGTATCTGTGGGGACCGCTCAACTTCGGCGCCGGATTCCTGCAGCTCAACAGCGACGCCGCGACGCCGGGACAACTCAACGCGAACGGCGCCGTCACCGATACCACGGGTTCCTCGCTGCTCGGCGTGCTCACGACGCAGCCGGTCCCGCTTGGCGCGCTGTCGAGCCGTCAGCAGACCTGGGGCGCGGGCGTGAACTATGCGTTCGGGCCGGCCGTGGCGGGCATCGTTTACACGCAAACCAATCTGACGCAGTTGTTCCAGACCGGTTTGAGCACGCACGTTCAGAACTTCGAAGGAAATCTGCGGTATGCGTTGACGCCGGCGGTCGAACTCTCCGCGGCGTACACGTATTCGCGCGCGGGCGGCCTCGCGGGTGCGGGCAATCCGCACTGGAACCAGGTCAGTGCGATGGCCGGCTATAGCTTCTCGCGGCGCACCGATGTCTATGTTCAGGGCGTGTGGCAAGGCGTGAGCGCGGGCAGCAATTCGCCATTGGGCGTCGCGTGGATCAACGGGCTCACGGCGCCTTCGTCCACGAGCAACCAGGTCGAAGCGACGGTCGGCTTGCGGCATCGCTTCTGAGCGTCGCGCCCGGCTGCGCGGCATCGTCGAGCTTCTTCAGGCCGCGCGAGTCGTAGCCTGAGGGCGCGTGAGCAGACGATCCGGAGTGGGCCGAACGCCTGTGTCGATCGCGTATGGGAGCGGAATCGTCGGCGGTGCGTGTTCGGCTTGAGCATCGTGCCGATGCCGGTATTTGCGTCCCCATCCGGTCACGGGCACAGCGCGTTCGTCGGTGCAGAAGTTTTCGAATTCGCGCCACGCTTCTTCGTAGTCGCCTTCGCGTGCGAGCTCGAACTGATTCCCGCCCGTCGCGCACGATGCGACGTTCATGAACCGCTTCAAGATGGGCCGGCATGCGTGACTGATGTACGGGTCAGCTTCCTCTCGCGGCCATTCGGTCGCGGCGATGAGCATCTGACGCCATGCCAGAATGGTTTCGTTGCAGGCATTGCATTGCGCGTCGCCCTGAATGAGCGCGCTCGCTTCGAGAACGGCGGTCGCGTGCTCTTCGAATTTCGACAGCTTGATCCAGGCCGCGCGGGCGAGGGCATCCGGTTTGTCTTCGTCGAAATCGAGAAGCGCGCCGTTGCTATCCGACGGCGGCTCTAACTTCATAACAATGCCTTCTTCGTGCAGCATGACGCGCACGCCGAAATCGGCGACGAGCATCGCGAGACGGCATCCCCAGCGCATGCTCATGTCGTGGAGCCACGTTTCGTCGGAAGTTCGAAGCGCCGCGGCGATTTCCTCGCGCGCGTCGGCGAGCCATCGGCTTTGCGCAACTCCGTCTGCTGACTTCATGGCGTCATCTCGATGCGAGCGGAAGTGCCTAGCTTAACTCGCTCGACCGAAGTGCGCGTGACTTCAGCCGCCTACTCGCCGCGCGCCTCGGCGTAGCGTCGCGACACTTCGGCCCAGTCGATCACGTTGTAGAACGCCGCGATGTACTCCGGCCTGCGGTTCTCGTACTTCAGGTAATACGCGTGTTCCCAGACATCGAGGCCGAGAATCGGGGTATTGCCCGACGCGATACCTTTCATCAGCGGACTGTCCTGATTGCCGGTGCTTTCGATCGCGAGTTTGCCCTGCTTATCGACGTTGAGCCACGCCCAGCCGCTGCCGAAGCGCGTGAGCGCGGCTTTCGTGAAGGCTTCCTTGAAGGCGTCGAAGCCGCCGAGATCCTTGTCGATCGCATCGGCCAGTTCGCCTTCCGGCTTGCCGCCGCCGTCGGGCGACATGATCGTCCAGAAGAGGCTGTGGTTCGCGTGCCCGCCGCCGTTGTTGCGCACGGGCAGGCGCAGCGCTTCGGGCAGCGCGTCGATTTGCGCGATGAGCGTCTCGACGGCCACATCCCGATGATCCGATTTCTCCAGCGCCGCATTCAGGTTGTTCACGTAAGTCTGATGATGCTTCGTGTGATGAACTTCCATCGTGCGGGCATCGATGTGCGGTTCCAGCGCGTCGAAAGCATAGGGCAGGGGAGGCAGGGTGTAAGGCATCGTGATTCTCCTTTCGGATCGGTGGACGGGATCAGTGCCGCGCCGGGCTCGCGCCATGAAGCGCGGCGTCGGCATCGGCGATTGCGCGGGTAATGAGCGGATGCGGCCCGTGCCGCGAGATGTGGCGGATCAGCGCGACATACGTTTCGCGGCTGTGGCGTAACGCGGCCTGCCGCAGCGACGCGGGCCGCGCGGCGTCGAGAGACAGCGCGATCAACGCTTGATGTGCGCGGCAGAGAACCGGGGCGGCCGCGTTCGGATCGCCCTGAGCGACGCGGATATCGGCGAGATTGAGATGCGAGACGACGAGCGCGGCGAGGCAATCGTCGGCGCGTCCGGCGGGCGGCGCGTCGATCAGGCATTGCGCGATCGCGAGCGCCCGTTCGTAATCGCCGAGCGCCAGCGCGGTTTGCCCGTCACGTTCGGCTTGCACGGCTTGCCGCATCACGGCTTCCCATAACGGCAGGCTCGGCGTGTCCGAAACCGGCTTGTCCGCGACAAAGTCCGCAATCTGCTGATGCATGGCGAGGGCTCCTGTTCCTTCGCCCTTTGCGTCGACCGGATGCCTGCGTACTCGGGTTGCTTAATGATAACCATTATCATTTGAGCTTGCCAACCACGTCGTCGGCGTGGACATGCGGACGTGATTGGCCTCTACTTAGGCATTTCGTCGATGAGAGAGGGAAGCGACATTGGCCAGCCGACATCTCGATAGCCAGCAACGCGCGCACGCCGTCGCCGCGCAGGCGAGTCCCTGCGACGAACTCGTCATCCGCGCGCAGCCCGTCGCGCTTGCCGAGCCGTGCCGGCGCAAGCGCCTCGCCCTGGCGGCGACGATCCTCGGTTCGAGCATGGCGTTCATCGACGGCTCGGTGGTCAACGTTGCGCTGCCGTCGATTCAGAGCGAACTCGGCGCGAGCATCGCGGCGATGCAATGGGTCGTCGACGCGTATCTGCTGTTTCTCGGCGCGCTCGTGCTGGTCGGCGGTTCGATGGGCGACAAGCTCGGACGGCGCAAGGTGTTCATCGCGGGCATTGCGCTGTTCACGGTGGCGTCGGCGGCGTGCGGCTTCGCGCCGAGTACGAGCTGGCTGATCGCGGCGCGCGCGTGGCAGGGCGTCGGCGCGGCGCTGCTGGTGCCGGGCAGCCTCGCGATCATCGGCGCGGTGTTCGAGGGCGAGGAACGCGGACGCGCGATCGGCACGTGGGCCGGTGTCGGCGCGATCACGTCGTCGGTCGGGCCGGCGGCGGGCGGCTGGCTCGTCGATGCATTTTCCTGGCGCGCGATCTTCTTCCTCAATCTGCCGCTCGCCGCCGCGACGATCGCGCTGGCCGTCGCGTCCGTACCCGACAGCCACAACGCCGACGCGCCGCAGACGCTCGACTGGCCGGGCGCCGCGAGCACGGCGGCGGGACTCGCGGCCCTGACCTACGGTCTCACCGAAGCGCCGTCGCGCGGTTTCGCCGATCCGCTCGTGCTCGGCATGATCGTCACGGGCGCGGCGCTGCTCGCCGCATTCGTCGCGATCGAAGCGAAATCCCACGATCCGATGGTCCCGCTCGATATCTTCCGCTCGCGCGATTTCAGCGGCGCGAATCTCGTCACGTTGCTGCTGTACTTCGGGCTCGGCGGTGTGCTGTTCTTCCTGCCGTTCACGTTGATACGCGCGTATGGTTTCAGCGCGACCGAAGCGGGCGCGGCGGTGCTGCCGATGCCGCTCATCATCGGCTTGCTGTCGCGTTTCACGGGCGGTTTGACGAGCCGCTTCGGCGCGCGCGCGTTGCTGATCGTCGGGCCGTGCGTCGCCGGTCTCGGCTTTGCGATGCTCGCGCTGCCGTTCGTCGCGGGCAGCTATTGGGCGGGCTTTCTGCCCGCGCTCGTCGTGCTCGGGCTCGGCATGACGATCACCGTCGCGCCGCTAACGACGACCGTGATGGCGTCGGTGGGAAGCGATCGCGCGGGCATCGCGTCCGGCATCAACAACGCGGTCGCGCGCGTGGCGAGCCTGCTGGCGATCGCGGTGCTGGGCATCGTGTTCGTGTGGTCGCACGACGCGGCTTTGTCGGCGCGGCTCGATCGATTGCACTTGCCGCATCAGAACATGCGCGTGCTCGATGCCGATGCAACCGCCATCGCGCCATCGACGCCGCTCGCCCGTGCACAAGCCGATTCGATTGCCGATGCCCTGCGCGCGGTCGCCGCGCTGTCCGCCGCGTGCGCCCTTGCTGCGGCGGGCATTGCGGCGGCGACCATCCGTCGCAAGAAATAAAAAAATCCCGATGCCGGCGTGAGCCAGTCATCGGGATTCGAAGCTACGTCTTTCGCTGCGCTTTTTAGTGGCCGACGTGGGCCGGTTGTTGTTCGATCGACTTGGCGCGCTTTTGCAACGCTTCGGTCGTCTGACCTTCGCCGTCCGGCAGCCAGCCCGGAGGACGCAGCAGGAAGCTGATCGCATCCGACACGCTCTTCGCGTTGAACATGTCCTTCCCGAGACTGACCCAGTGCTGCATTTCGACGACGATCGGGTTATGCGAGGTCACCGGCGTCGTCAGACCGTAGACACAGGGCTCATCGGCGCGCTCTTCCACGTAGGTGCCGAACAGGCGATCGAAGATGACCAGCACGCCGCCGAAGTTCGCATCGAGATAGGTCGCGTTCGATGCATGGTGCACACGATGCGCCGACGGCGTGTTGAACACATATTCGAGCCAGCCGAGCTTCGGAATCCACGTTGCGTGCAGCCAGAACTGGTAGAGCAGGTTGATCGACACGACCGCGAGCACCACATCAGGCTTCACGCCGAACCATACGAGCGGAGTGAAGAAGATGGCCGATCCGGCGATCTTGGTCAGCCAGCCGAGACGGAACGCGGACGACAGCGTCAACTGGTTCGGCGAGTGATGGACCGCGTGATTCGCCCAGAAGAAGCGGATCGTGTGCGACGCGCGGTGATACCAGTAGTAGCAGAACTCCTGTCCGATGAAGAGCAGGAAGAGCGTGAGCGCGGTGTTCGTCGTGACCGTGTGGATGCGATGCTCCCACGCGAAGTTGAAAACAGGCGTCGCGAGCGAGATCGGCACGAACGTAAGCAGCTTGCGGCCGATGAGGTCGGCGAGCGAGATCCAGGTCTCGTGCCAGTCGAAGGCACGGTCGGTGCCCTTGTGCTTGAAGTGCAGGACGATGGCTTCGATCAGCGACGCGGTGAGAACGATGCCCATCGCGTACAGCGAGATTTTCCCGAGCAGTTCCAGTTCCATGATGGTTCGCCTTGGTGGGTGGTTGCGAATGAACCCATTGTGGCGATCGGCCCGGTTAAAAACCACGCACAAACTATTTCATGGAATGTCATGGGCCGCCCGCAAAGCCTTGTGGCGTAAGGGGCGGGGGTTTTGTGCGAGTTGTTTCAGTGTGTCGGCTAGCCCGGCCATCTTGAGCCATGCCTGTCTTTGTTCAGAGTTATTGAGCGTCGCATCGCGAGCGCTTGCCGTCGTAAGCAGCTTACGAGAACCTTGTGCACCCGATCGAGCATCGATATAATTGCGAACAATTCCTATTTACATCGCATCATAAGAAATGATTGCCGTCGCGCCCGAACGCCGCTCCGAGTACTCGCGGGCATGAGACCGATTCTGGTTCGCCTGCATCGCTGGCTCGGCGTCGCGACCGCGCTCTTTCTGTTCGTCTCGGGTCTTACCGGCGCGATCATCGCGTGGGATCACGAAATCGATGCGCTCCTCAATCCGGCTTTCTTCCACGCCCGCACCGATGGTCCCGCGCTGCCGCCGCTCGAACTCGCGCGACGCGTCGAGGCCGCCGATCCGCGCGTCGAAGTGACGTATATGCCGCTCGGTTTCGAGCCGGGACACACTGCGCAGATGATGGTGATGCCGCGCACGAACCCGGCGACCAACGCGCCGTACGACGTGGCGTACAACCAGATCGCGGTCGATCCGGCGACCGGCCAGGTGCAGGCGCAGCGCATGTGGGGCGCGGTGTCGCTCGCGCGCATCGACCTGATGCCGTTCCTCTACAAGCTGCACTACACGCTGCATCTGCCGATCGTCGGCGGCTTCGATATCGGCACATGGCTGATCGGCATCGTCGGGATCCTGTGGTTCTTGGACAGCGGTATCGCGCTGATCCTGTCGTTCCCGAGCGTGAAGGCATGGCGCAAGTCCTTCGCGTTTCGCGTGAAGCGCGGCGGCTACGCGCTCACCTTCGATCTGCATCGCTCCGGTGGCGTGTGGATCTGGGGCTTGCTGCTCGTGATGGCGCTCACATCGATTTCGATGAACCTCGCCGAGCCCGTGATGCGCCCGGTCGTGTCGATATTCTCGAAGCTCTCGCCGTCGTTCCTCGATAACGCGGAACTCGTGCGCGCCGGTCCGCCGGGCAAGGCGCCCGCCACGCGCGAACAGATTCTGGCGATGGCCACGCGCGATGCGAAGCGCGAAAACCTGACCGAGCCGATGGGCGCGCTCTACTACGCGCCGATGTTCAAGGCCTACGGCGTCGGCTTTTTCGCGCCCGGCCGCGATCACGGCGACGTGGGTCTCGGCAACGCCTGGCTCTACTACAACGCGCAGACGGGCGCGCTCGCGGGCTCGTCGATTCCCGGCCGCGGCTCGGCCGGCGATATCTTCATGCAGGCTCAGTTTCCGTTGCACTCCGGGCGGATCATCGGGCTTGGCGGGCGCATTCTCGTGAGCGCGGTGGGCGTCGCGGTCGCGATGCTCAGCGCGACGGGCCTCATCATCTGGTTCAGGAAGCGATCCGCGCGCCGTCATTCGGCGGCCGTTGCGAGTACGCGCGCAGCGCGCGGAAGCTCGTTATCCTCCTGACGATTCCGCGGACATCCGCGTCGCTATCTGGAATAAAACTCGACAAAATTCGTCGCGACGGGCCGGATGTTGCGTTCACACAAATTTCGCATTTGTTGAATGATAACGACTATTATTTACACTATAATCCGCGCATAAAAAGTCTCGCCCGTCACGCGTTCTCTCGCGACCGGTCTTCGACTCAGAACAACGCCGCCCGGATTCCCTTCGCGCCCCGGGACGGAAGACCGATCAACATCGTCGTTTCCGAATCCATGTCCGTTTCTCGTATTCAAATCTCGCGGGCCGCGCCTGCGAAGACTCTGACGCATCGCGCCGCCATCGTCGCGGCCGTCGCGATGGTCTTTTCCCTGTCGGCTCACGCGCAATCGGCCAACACCGGCAACGACAACGCCGCTGCCGCGCCGCAGGACAGCGCGCTGCCGGCCGTCAAGGTGCAGGCGTCGAAAGAGCCGTTGCCGGGCGATCTCGCGCCGACCTTCGCGGGCGGCCAGGTCGCGCGCGGCGCCGATTTCGGCGTGCTCGGCCAGCAGAAAATGCTCGACGTGCCGTTCAGCATGACGACCTACACGTCGAAGCTGATCGAAGACCAGCAGGCGCGCACCATCGCCGATGTGCTCGCGAACGATCCATCCGTTCGGACTGCTTACGCTTTCGGCAACTTCGCGGAGACCTACATCATCCGCGGCTTCCAGTTGCAGGGCGACGACGTCTCGCTGAACGGCCTGTACGGCATCACGCCGCGCCAGCTCGTCGCGACGGACGCGATCGAGCGCGTCGATCTGTTCAAGGGCGCGAATGCGTTTCTGAATGGCGCGTCGCCGAACGGCTCGGCGGTGGGCGGGGGCCTCAACCTGCAACTGAAACGCGCGGACGACAAGCCACTCACGCGCGTGACGCTGGAAGGCACGGCGTCGGGCGAGATCGGCGCGCATATCGATATCGGCCGGCGTTTCGGCAGCGAAGGGCAGTTCGGCATCCGCGTGAATCAGGCGAATCACGACGGCGAAACGAGCGTCGATGGCGAACATCGCCGCGACAACACGACGGCCGTCTCGCTCGACTGGCGCGGCGACAAGCTGCGTCTCTACGGCGATTTCCTGTATCAGCGTCAGCGCATCAACGGCGGCCGCCCGACCGTCAACGACTTCGCGAGCTTCATTCCGGAGCCGCCGTCGGCGACCTACAACTATGCGCAGACGTGGAGCTTCAGTTCGATCGAGGACACGGTCGGCATCCTGCGCGCCGAGTACGATTTCCTGCCGGGCTGGACGGCCTACATCACCGGCGGCGCGCGCCACACCGACGAGCACGGCGAATATTCGTCGCCGAGCATTCAGGCGAACGGCACGACCACCGCGACGCGCCTCGGCGTGCCGCACAAGGAAGACGGCACTTCCGCCGAAGCGGGCGTGCGCGGCCACTTCAACACCGGGCCGGTATCGCATTTCGTGACGGCGGGCGCGTCGATCGTGCGCGTCGATTCGAAGTCGGCGTTCACGTTCAGCAGTTCGTTCCCGACGAGCATCTACGACACGCCGCAAGTACCTTTCCCGGCGACGGTCCTGACGGGCGGCAACTTGTCCGATCCGCAGACGGTGACGCTCAACCTGATGCGCAGCGTATCGATCTCGGACACGCTCGGCTTCCTGAACGATCGCGTGCTGTTCACGATCGGCGCGCGTCATCAGGAACTGCTGACGAACGGCTACAGCTACGCCGGCGTGCAGACGCAGGCGTACAACGATTCGATCACGACGCCGGTTTTCGGTCTCGTCGTCAAGCCGATGCAGGACGTCGCGCTCTTCGCGAATCACAGCGAGGCGCTGACCATCGGCGATTCGGCGCCCAACACGGCGGCGAACTTCGGCTCGCAGCTTCCGCCCGCGAAGTCGAAGCAATGGGAAGTCGGCGCGAAGTATGACAACGGCCAGTACGGCGCGTCGTTCGCGGCGTTCCAGATCGAGAAGCCGCTGACCTTCGTGAACAGCTCGAATACTTTCGTCGCGGACGGCACGCAGCGGCATCGCGGGCTGGAAGCGTCGATCTACGGCGAGCCGGTGCACGGCGTGCGCCTGATCGCGGGCGCGACTTACATTCACGCGACGCAGTACGACACGGGCACGGCGTCGACCGACGGCAACAAACCGATCGGCGTGCCTACGATGATGTTCAACGTCAACGCCGAATACGACGTGCCGGTGCTGAACGGCCTCACGCTGACCGCGCGCTGGATCCACACGGGCTCGCAGTATCTGAACGTGACGAACACGCTGTCGATTCCCGCATGGGACCGCTTCGATCTCGGCGCACGCTATGCGACCGTGCTGTTCGGCAAGCCGACGACGTTCCGCGCGAGCGTGCTCAACGTGGCGAACAAGTCGTACTGGGCATCGACGATCGGCGGTTATCTGACGCAGGGCGCGCCGCGCACGGTGCTGCTGTCGATGACGACGGACTTCTGACCGTTTCCGTCAACGCGATGAAAAACGCCGCGCTTTCGTGAGAACGCGCGGCGTTTCTTTTTGGGGCGACCGGTCGCTCAGTTCTTCACGCAACGGAAGCCGGCATAAACATACTGATAGTGCGCCTGAAACCAGTTGCGGAAACTGGGACGCAACATGCACGCGGCGGTGCGCGGCGAGCCGCCTTTGATCACGAAGTGCTTGCCGTCGAAGAAATTCGCCGAGTAGCCGAGATAGAACGGAAACGGCTCAAAGCCTTGCAGCGGCCCGAACTCGGTCGATGTCCATTCCCATCCGTTGCCGAATTGTCCTTCGACGCCGAACTCGCTTCGATTCTCCGGATGCGCCTGCACCGGCGACGGGTCCCATCGGCGGAAATCGAAATTGCCCTTGACCACGGGAGGCGTGCCGAGCGCCGCGCGCTGCCACTGCGCTTCTGTCGGCAGCGACTTGCCGGACCAGCGCGCATACGCCTTCGCTTCGGCGTGGCTCACGTAGACGGGCCAGTCGGGCGGCAGCGCGATTTCATCGAACATCATGCGCAGCTTCCATGCGTCCTGCGCATCGTCGGTATCGGCGGGAATCCAGAAGGCCGGATGCGCGATGCGCTGCTCCTCCTTCCACGCCCAGTCGGCGGCATCCCAGTAATCGCGATTCCAGTAGCCGCCCGCATCGATGAAACGCAGATAGTCGCCGTTGGTCACCATATGGCGGTCGATCTCGAACGCGGGCACGTCGATGCGTTCTTCGCCGAACTCGTTGTCCCAGCCAAACCGGCCGCTTTCGCGCGTCAGACCGAGCGTCACGCTGCCGGCCGGTACGCTCACGGTTTCGTGCGCAAGTTCGCGATCGGAGGTCCGCTCCGAACGTGCGTTGGATGGTGCAATTTTTCTATCGACCGGCAATTGATGCAGCATGTACGCGAGCGTTTCGGCATGCATCAGCCGATGTTCGATCGCGACTTCGAGCAATTGCGTCGGCGATTCGCCGGCGGAAATAGGCTCGGCGGCGATCTTGATCGGATCGAATTGAGCGTCGATCTCGGCGCGGACCGTATCCCGATACGCGCGCACTTGGTCGAGCGTCGGCCAGTCGGACGGCTGATCGGTCGGCAATCCGCCGTCCACCGGATCGATGCCGAAGGCGAAAAGCTGGTCGTAGGCGGGATTCGGGCTCGGCAGGTCGAAGAGCCGCTGATCGAGCAGATTGCGATCGAAGGCTTCGAGATGCCCGACATAGAAGACGATGCGATGGCGCTCGGCGATCGGCCTGTCGTAGAGATGCTCGGGCCTGACGACGTCGAAGAGTTCGTCGGTCACGCGGCGCGCCTCGGCGAGGCGCTCGAGCAGCGGATGACGCAGGGAAGGTTCGCGGTTCATGTCGCCCAATCTCCGTGGCTGGCCAGTTGGCTTCGCATTCGATCGAAACCGGCGCCGGAGCGCCGCATTTCGCCGAACAAAAGAGACTAAACCGTAGCGAACCGCGTGCCAACCGAAATATGAGTGGCGATAATTTCCGCACGCGCAATAATGCCGGGCGATGTTCCGTCAGACGGCGCGCAGGGCGTCGAAGTCGCGAATTCGGATGAACTTGCCGTGCGTCTCGATGAAGCCCGCCTTGTCGAAACGCGACAGCGTGCGGCTGACCGTTTCGAGCGTCATGCCGAGATAGCTGCCCATGTCGTCGCGCGTCATGCGCAGCGTGAATTCCGATGACGCATACCCGCGCTTGGCCAGCCGCGACGACAGGTCGAGCAGGAGCCGCGCGACACGCTCGTCCGCCCGCAACATGCCGAGCCTCACGACGTGATTCGCCTCGCGGTTCACCGCGTGGCTCATCATGCGATGCAGGCGCCGTTGCAGCGCGTCGGTTTCGCGGCACATGCGCTCGAAGAGCGAATAGGGCACGACGCAGACCGAACTGTCTTCCAGCGCGATCGCGGCGCACGTGTGCTCGCCTTCCTCGATGCCTTCGAAGCCGAGCGCGTCGCCCGCGAGCAGCAATCCCGTAACCTGTTCGCGGCCGCCGTCGTGCGTGATGACTGTCTTGATCGACCCGGAACGCACGGCGAACAGGGAATCGAAGCGGTCGCCAGCGCGAAAGAGCGCGTCGCCGCGCCTGACCTTGCGCGTCACGGAGATGATGTTCTCCAGCTTGGCGATGTCGTTGGCGCAGAGGCCTTCGGGCATGCAGAGATGCCGCATCGCACAGGTCGAGCAATGCGCCGAATTGCGCCGCGCGCGGGAAGTGTCGGACAAGGCGGTCATTTGGGCTTCGTTTTGTTGATGAATGACAAAACGATTGTCCCATAGGCCTCCAGCCCGGCTACGTGAAAAATTGACGCGGCCGGGATATCCGTCAAACTTTTTTACCTTATGTGGTTGCTTTTTCGTGTAGCTCGCTCGCTGCCGACGGAATCAGCAATACCGGCAATGTGGCCTGACGAAGACACCGCTCCGCGACGCTGCCGAGAATCAGGCGCTGAAAGCCTTTGCGGCCATGCGTGCCCATGATCAGCAGATCGGCATTGAAGGCGTTTGCCGCCTGGGTGATGAGCGTCGCGACGTCGTCGCTTGCGGTCGCCTCGACCGTCACGACTTCGCCGGTCACGCCGCGCGCCTTCATCTGATCGGCGGCTTCGCGCGCGAGCGACGCGCCTTGCTCCATCAGACTCGTATGCAGCGAGGACGGATCGTAGCCGGGCACGTCGAAATACATCGGTCCGGCTTCGACGACGTAATACGGCTGCACGACCGCCTGATGCGTGACAGCGAGATCGAGCGCGGCCGTGAAGGCGCGCTCGGAAGTCCGGCTGCCGTCGATGGCGACGAAAATGCGTTTGAACATGACGGTTTTCCCCATGGAACGATCGATTGGCGCATGGCACGCGCTGACTTTCATGCCTTTGCATCATAGAGCGCGGGCTTCGAACCGCCGCGCCGCTTTTTTGCGATAAGTCGATATCGCGCAAGGCAGGCCGTACAATTCGTGGTTCTTCGACATCAGCGCCTGCTTAAAAATCCGCAGGCGCGGTCTCTTTTCAGCACTTCGCAAGCCGCCCGCCCGACCGTGACTCAAACGCCATCCGCATTACCGTTCAGAACCGCGCTCTACGCGATGCTTGGCATCGGCCTCGTCAACATGCTCGTCGCACTCGATCAGACGGTGGTCAGCACGGCGCTGCCGTCGATCGTCGCGGAACTGCACGGCTTCGAGTTCTACGCGTGGATCGCGAGCGCGTATCTGCTCGCGTCGGTCGTCACGGTGCCGGTGTTCGGGCGGCTCGGCGATTACTTCGGGCGCAAGCGCTTCGTGCTCGCGGCGGTGATCACGTTCACGATCGCGTCGGTGCTGTGCGGGCTCGCGCCCAGCATGTTGTTCCTCGTGCTCGCGCGCGGGCTGCAAGGCATCGGTGGCGGGATGATGGTCGGCACCGCGTTCGCGTCGATTCCCGATCTGTTCCCCGATCCGCGCACCCGCGTGCGCTGGCAGGTGGTGCTCGCAGCGGCCTATGGCATCGGTACGGCGGCGGGGCCGTCGCTCGGCGGCTGGATGAGCCAGCACTGGGGCTGGCGCTCGACCTTTCTCGTGAATCTGCCGGTCGGCGCGGCGGCGCTGTATTTCATCTGGGCGCATCTGCCGAATCTGCACCGGCCGCGCGCGGGCGACGTGAAGATCGACTGGACGGGCGCGGCGCTCGTCGCGCTGGTGCTCGGCGGCTTTCAGGCGCTGATCGAGGCGTTGCCGAAGGACGGCCTCACGACGGCCAATATCGCGCTCGGCGCCGGCGTGGCGGTGTGCGCCGTCGCGCTCCTGATCTGCGAGCGGCGCGCGACGCACCCGATCATCCCGCTCGACATCTTCCGCGACGCGCAACTCAACACGCTGTTCACGCTGTCGTTCCTGGCGGGCTTCGTGATGTTCTCGCTGATCTTCTTCGCGCCGCTCCTGCTGCAAGGCGGCTTCGGCCTGTCGCCGCAGGTCGCGGGTCTGCTCGCGACGCCGATCGCCGCGTGCATCGCGCTCGGCAGCTTCATCAATACGCGCATCGTCATTCATATGCGCAAGCCGGTGAATATTCTCTCGATCGGTTTCACGCTGCTGCTGTTCGCGTCGGTCGCGCTGGCGTTCGCGCGCGAATCGACGCCGCATCTGTGGATCGAGCTGCCGATGGCCGCAACCGGCATCGGCCTGGGCTTCATTCTGAACAACATGAACATCTTCGGGCAGGAGATCGCGGGCCGCGAGCGCTTCGGCATCACGACGGCGCTGCTGCAATCGACGCGCATGGTCGGCGGGATGATGGGCACGAGCATCGTCGGGACGATCGTCGCGCATCACTACGCGAGCGTCGTGGAGCGCACGGTCAGCGTGCTGGGCGCGTCGGCGTCGGAGCAATGGCTGCCGCGCCTCGCCGATCCGCGCATTCTCGTCGACGAAGCGTTGCGCGAGCGCATCCTCGCCGGACTGAGCGCCGCTGGCCTCGATGCGCCCGCGCTCCTCGACGCCGCCCGCGACGCGCTCGTGCAGTCGATCCACATCGGCGTGATGCTGACGGCGGTCGCCGCGCTCGTGGCGGCGCTTCTGGTACGGCGCATCGCGCACATCACGTTCAAAAAGCACGCGACGCCGGTGCCGAAGTCCTGAAGCGCAATCTTTGATATGTGGTTGGTCGCGCCTATAGTTTCTGCGTCGCCGGACGGACCGGTTTTCAATGCCTCGCGCGGAACGCTTGCGCGGGCCGCGGGTCACTCGCTTTAGCGGGCGGCCGCGCGACGCGTCTGCCGCCCACCGCCAACAGAGATGAGGAGCTGACATGAAGATCACCGGAGAGATGCTGATCGGCGCATCGGCCGTGCGGGGCACCGACGCCACGCTCCGCGCGTTCGACCCCGCGCGCAATGCCGATCTCGAGCCCGCGTTCGGCGGCGGCGGCGCGGCGGAAGTCGCGCGCGCGTGCGAGCTTGCCGAGGCCGCTTTCGACGACTATCGCCACGCGCCGCTCGAAACGCGCGCGCAGTTTCTCGAAGCGATCGCGGACAACATCATCGCGCTCGGCGACACGCTGATCGAGCGCGCGATGGCCGAATCCGCGCTGCCGAAGGCGCGTCTCGAAGGCGAGCGCGCACGCACGGTCGGGCAATTGCGCCTGTTCGCGTCGCTCGTGCGCGAGGGCCGATGGCTCGCGGCCACGCTCGATTCCGCGCAGCCGGACAGAAAGCCGCTGCCGCGTTCCGATCTGCGTTTGCAAAAGATTCCCGTCGGGCCGGTCGCGGTGTTCGGCGCGAGCAACTTTCCGCTGGCGTTTTCGGTGGCGGGCGGCGATGCCGCATCGGCGTTCGCGGCGGGCTGTCCCGTCGTCGTGAAATCGCACCCGGCGCATCTGGGCACCTCCGAGCTTGTCGGACGCGCGGTGCAGAAGGCGGTCGCGGACAGCGGCCTGCCCGAGGGCACGTTTTCGCTCGTCGTCGGCGCGGGCAATGCGATCGGCGAGGCGCTCGTCGCGCATCCGGCGATCCAGGCGGTCGGCTTCACCGGCTCGCGGCGCGGCGGGCTGGCGCTCGTCGATATCGCGGCGAAGCGGCTCGTGCCGATTCCGGTTTTCGCCGAGATGAGCAGCATCAATCCGGTGTTCGCGCTGCCGGGCGCGCTGGCGGCGCGCGGCGACACGCTGGCGGCGGCGTATATCGATTCGGTCACGCTGGGCGTCGGCCAGTTCTGCACGAATCCGGGCCTCGTGATCGGGCTCGCGGATTCGGATCTCGATGACTTCATCGACAACGCCGCGGCGGCGCTCGAAAAGAAGGGCACGCAGACGATGCTGACGGCGGGCATCGCGGCGGCGTATCAGGACGGCGTCAAGCATCGCGATGCGGCCGCGAAGCGCATCGCGACGGGCGAAAAGAGCGAGGCGTCGAGCGGCGCGCTGCCGGCGCTGTATCGCGTGAGCGCGGAGGAATTTCTCGCGAAGCCGCAACTGGCGGAAGAGATTTTCGGGCCGACTTCGGTGATCGTCGTGTGCGGCGACGAGGACGAGATGATTCTCGTCGCGCGCAGTCTGGAAGGCCAGTTGACCGCGACGCTCCTGATGGAGAAGGACGACGTCGAACTCGCGCGGCGGCTCTTGCCGGTGCTCGAACGAAAGGCCGGGCGGATTCTCGCGAACGGTTTTCCGACGGGCGTCGAGGTTGCTTACGCGATGGTGCACGGCGGGCCTTACCCGGCGACCTCCGACAGCCGCTCGACGTCGGTCGGCGCGATGGCGATCGAACGTTTCCTGCGGCCGGTGTGTTATCAGGATCTGCCGGCGGCGCTGTTGCCGCAGGCGCTCGCGGATGACAATCCGCTGTTGCTCTGGCGATTGCGGGATGGGCAACTTGGGCCGAATTGAGGCTGCGCATTATCTCTGTGGCGAATAAAAGCGTTTTATTCGTTACGGAGATATCTTGACGGATATCTGTTTGATGAATAAAGTGCATTTATTCGCCAAACAGATATAGCCGTCATGCACCAAGTCATCGCAACGATCGGACAGATGGGGCACGTGCTTGCGGCCGGCCGCAAACGTGCCGGCCTGACCCAGGCGCAAGCGGCGGCGCGAATGGGCATCAGCCAGAGCCGCATATCGACGCTCGAGCGCGATTCCGGCGCGCTGACGCTGGATCAACTGCTCGCGTTGTTCGGCGTCTACGGCCTTCAGTTGCTGGTGCAGGATCGGCCGGACAGTGCCCGAAGCGAAGCGAACGAGGCGCAATGGTAATGGCCGGACGCCGGCCTCATTCCCGGGCATTATCCGTCTGGGCCAACGGACAGCGCGTGGCGACGTGGAGGCTGCCTGCGCGCGGGCTGGCCGAACTCGTCTACGACGATGCGTGGCTTCGCTCGGACGAAGTGCGTCCGCTCTCACTGTCGCTGCCGATCCGGCTCGACGGCGCGCCGCTCAAAGGCGAGGCGGTAATCAATTACTTCGACAATCTGCTTCCCGACAGCGAGGCGATCCGGCGGCGCATCGCGCAGCGTTTCCAGACCGAAAGCCTCGATGCCTTCGACTTGCTGCAGGCAATCGGTCGCGACTGCGTGGGCGCCGTGCAATTGCTTGCGGACGACGAATCGCCCACGGACGTCCAAACGATAGAAAGCACGCCGCTGACCGACGATGACATCGCGAACCTGCTGGATCAAGTCGCCGGCGGCATGCCCTTCGGCTCGGACGATGACGACGATTTCCGCGTTTCGCTCGCCGGTGCGCAAGAAAAGACCGCGCTGCTGCGGCACGAAGGAAGATGGCTCAGGCCGCACGGCGCGACGCCGACGACGCACATCCTCAAGCTGCCGCTCGGCCTCGTCGGCAATCGCCGCGCCGATCTCACCACGTCCGTCGAAAACGAGTGGCTTTGCCTGCGGCTTCTGCAAGCGTTCGACTTGCCGGTCGCGAACGCGGACATCACGACGTTCGGTGAGCGACGCGTACTTGTCGTCGAGCGTTTCGACCGGCGTTTGCATCCGGCAGGAAACTGGATTCTCCGTTTGCCGCAGGAAGATTTCTGTCAGGTGAACGCATTGCCGCCGCACAGGAAGTACGAACAGGACGGCGGCCCGGGCGTGCTCGATCTCGCGCGCGTGCTGCAGCAATCCAGCGATGCGCGCCGCGACATCGAGACATTGCTGACGGCGCAGATTTTGTTCTGGCTGCTTGCCGCGCCGGACGGCCACGCGAAGAACTTCAGCATTCATCTGCTCAGAGGCGGACAATACCGCCTCACGCCGCTGTACGACGTCATGTCGATCTGGCCGGTCGAAGGCGATGGCGCGAATCAATGGTCCTGGTACAAGGCCAAGCTCGCGATGGCGATATCCGGCAAGACCCGGCACTATGCGTTTCGGGAGATTCAGCGGCAGCACTTCAACGCGATGGCGCTGAAATGTGGATTCGGAGAAAGCGCGGAACCGATCATCGAGCGCATCATCGGTCGAACGCCCGCGGTCATCGATGAAGTTGCCGCGCAATTGCCGGCCGATTTCCCGCCTCGCGTGGCCCAGCGTATTTTCGACGGCATGCGCAAGTCGCTTGCCGCGCTCGAAGCGATGCCATCCGCCGGGGCTTCGACGTAGTCACAACGCACCCTGGACGCCCACGCGTGGGCTCTTCCTTGGAGACAGAAAAGCATGACGAACAACGAGCGCCGTTACCCCGACCCCGCCGTGCGCGTGCTGGACCCGCGTTTCAACGCATTGCGCATCGCATCGGCGTCGGTGGAATGTCTTTATCAGGGCGCGCGCTGGTCCGAAGGGCCGGTCTGGTTCGGCGACGGCCGCTATCTGCTCTGGAGCGACATCCCGAACAACCGCATCCTGCGATGGGACGAGGAGAGCGGTCAGGTCGGCGTGTTTCGCAAGCCGTCGAACAACGCGAACGGCAACACGCGCGACCGCGAAGGGCGGCTCGTCACCTGCGAGCATCTGGCGCGGCGCGTGACGCGCACCGAATACGACGGCTCCATCACCGTGATCGCGGACAGCTACGACGGCAAGCCGTTCAATTCGCCGAACGATGTCGTCGTGAAGTCGGACGGCTCGATCTGGTTCACCGATCCGACCTTCGGTATCGACGGCTTCTACGAAGGCGAGAAGAACGAAGCGCAGCTCAAGCCGTGCGTGTATCGCGTCGATGGCCAAAGCGGCAAAATCACGATGATGATCGATGCCTTCATCGGCCCGAACGGCCTCGCGTTCTCGCCGGACGAATCGGTGCTGTACGTGGTCGAATCGCGTGCGATACCACGCAAGATCTACGCGTTCGACGTGCTCGACGGCGGCCGCAGACTCGGCGAGCCGCGTGCCCTGATCGATGCGGGAGAAGGCACGCCCGATGGCTTTCGCGTCGACATTCACGGCAACCTGTGGTGCGGCTGGGGCATGGGCGACGCCGAACTCGACGGCGTGCGCGTGTTCACCGCGCAAGGCGAGGCGATCGGTCATATCGATTTGCCGGAGCGCTGCGCGAACGTGTGCTTCGGCGGGCGGCATCGGAATCGCCTGTTCATGGCGGCGAGCCACGGGCTTTATTCGCTCTACGTCAACACGCAGGGCGTGAAGGGCGGTTAGGCCTTCGCGATCTTTTCCATGATGCGCTCGGGATGCCTGCTCGCGGCGAAACCGTGGCGCGCGTAGAGTCCGTGCGCGTCGGATGTGACGAGCATCATGCGGCGCAACCCTTGCAGGTCGGGATGCGCCATCACGCATTGCATCATCCATTTGCCGAGGCCCGCGCCCTGATGCTCGGGCAGCACGAATACATCGGCGAGATAGGCGAAGGTCGTGGTGTCGGTGATCATGCGCGCATAGCCGATCTGCACGCTGCCGCGAAAAAGACCGAACGCGAGCGAATGGCGCGCGGCGCGCTCGACCTTCTCGCGCGCGATGCCCGGCGACCAATACGCCGCTTCGCTCAGATAGCGGTGCACGACATCGAAGTCGAATTCATCGATGTCCGTGCTGAGCCGATAGTCGTCCCGGGTCCACTGCATCGCATCGCTCCATGATCTTCATGAAGCGCCGAGCATAAGCGATCGACGCGCCGTGCTCCATGCACACTTCGCGCCTGTCAGTGTCAGTGCACGTTGTAGATGCGTCCGGTCTCCGCGCCCTCGACGCTGCGGCTGTACGCCAGCGCCACGCGCGCGCCGCTCGCCGCCTCGAAGCCACGGAAGTACGGACCGAAGCTTTCGCGGGCTTCTTCGAGCATCGTCGGGCTCACGACGTTGATGCGCAGGCCGCGCGGCAGTTCGATCGCCGCGCCGCGCACGAAGCCTTCGATCGCGCCGTTGACGGCCGCCGCACTCGCGCCTTCACGGATCGGCGCCGCGCCGACGATGCCGCTCGTCAGCGTGAACGAGCCGCCGTCGTTCAGATAATCGCGCGCGGTGAGCACGAGATTGACCTGGCCCATCAGCTTGTCGTTGAGGCCGAGGCGGAACTGCTCGGGCGTCATCTTCACCAGCGGGCCGAAATGCACGTGACCGGCTGCCGCGACGATTGCATCGACACGGCCGATTTCATCGAAGAGCCGTTTGATGCTGGCGACATCGAGCAGATCGACGCGATGCGCACCGCGCGTCGCACCGATTTCGAAGACTTCGTGACGGGCTTTGAGTTCGGCGGCGACCGCCCGGCCGACCGTGCCGGTTGCACCGATGACAGCGATTTTCATGATTGGGCTCGCAACGGTTGATGAACTTTGCATTGTGCGAGCGAGCGGACGCGCGAAAAAGGTGCGTCCGCTTCAAGGATTGCAAAGCTGCGGTTTCGAATGGCTATCGAGTAGCGAGGCGCGCGGGCATCGGCGAAAGAAGATAGAGCGATGCCGCGAACTTGCAGACGAGTCCCGCGCCGCTCACGAACGCGGCCGCCGGGAAGACGTGCCATTGCAGCGCGAGCGTGGGCGCGACAAGCGCGACAGAAGCGAAACCGAGCGCGACGGCGAGCCAGCGCGCCCATTGCAGCCGCGACGCGACGCACACGTACAGCAAGCCGACCAGCACGCGCGAAGCGACCGATGCCGCGAGCGGATGGCTCGACGCATCGCCCGGAAGGCCGATCGCGAGCGTCAGCGCGAACTCCGCCCAGGAGAGCGCATAGGCCGCGCCGAGACACGCGATCGCGGACGTGAAGCGCTGCTCGGGCGTAACGGTGTGGCGGGTCGTCGTCTGAAGCTGCGCCGGTTCCTCGGATTCCGGCGGACAGGCGTCGTAGGCGTGGATCGTCGTCATCTGGTCTTTCCCCTTTGTCGATTCCGGGCGGTCGTCTTGTCGGCCGGGATCGCAATTGCTGCGATGCGGCGCTTCGTTGGCCGTCTCACTGCGCATACGCCGTGCCTGCTCCGGGGAACACGTATTGCTTCCCCTCATATTGACGACTTAACGACCACAGGAGAGCGCGATGAACAACGTAAAGGAACAACGTCCTCATTCGGAACGTGACGAAGACGATCTGGACAAGGCTGTCGAAGACACTTTTCCCGCAAGCGATCCGCCCGCGACGGGCGGCGTGACGCGCATCGAATCCGATGATGAAGAGAAAAACAAAAAGCAGGAGCGCTGAACGCAACTGAAGGCAGAAAGAGCCGCATATTCCATGCGGCTCTTTGCTTATGAAGGAACTGCGTCTTCAGCCACGCTCGAGTTCGAACAGCCGCGAAGGCCGCATGTGATTGAGCGCATAGTGCTTGCGTCCGCGCAAGGTGTGGCCATGCGGATCGCGGCCTTCGAAGCGGAACTTGTCTTCGACCTCGGGCACAGTCGGCGCGACCATGCCGCGATCGATCAGTCGATAGCCGCGTTCGAGCGCAAGCAGGACGCCATTGCGTCCAGGACGGCTGTCGAAGCCACCGAGGCCGTCGCCCGGTTCGGGCACGTAGTTCACCGGCGTCGCATTCGAGTTGATGACCGAGTCCGGCTCGCGTGCGAGCATCTCCACCTCGCGCCGCGCGTGAATGCTCTTCGCATCGGCATCGACGGTGTCATCGGGTCCGTCGTCGTTCGCGACATCGACACCGCGCGGCGGCTTTTCATAAAGACCCTGCGGGCCGACATGCATACCTTCCTTCGTGGTTTCCGCTTTCACGGCCGCGCCTGCGCCCGCATGCGCTTCGCCACCCGATGCGGCCTTCATCGCGTCGCTCATCTTCACGTGAGCCGTTTCCGCGGCGGGCGTCTTGATCGGGCTATCGGCGATCTGATCCTTCTGCTTGTCCTGCGTCTGCTGCGTCTGGTTCGATTCATCGTTGCTCATCGCATTGCTCCGTTGGACCTGAATTGACCAAGCCCGCACGCAAGACTCGTTCCGGCTATTTGGCGACGGAACCGCGAGCCTTGCCGGAGGGCGCCTTATCGGATACCCAAAATTTCAGGCTTTTTTTTCGACCCCAAGCCGATTTCCTGCAAGTATTATTTGGAACCTGTCGGCGGCAAAGCGCAACAGAAAGAGATGCGAGCAATCAGGAGGGCGCGTCTCGTTGCCGTCGAAGAAGAGCAATGCGATTCGAACGAGCAGGGCACTTTCACACAGGTGACTCATGCAACACGATGCAGCCTTCTCACATCGAGGCTACCTTCTAAACTGCGCGCCCGCCCGGGCCGGAGATGGCAGCTATCAGCCGTATGTGGTGATCTCGCGATCGAGCGATGGCGAACTCGTCGCGAACCGCTTCTTCCCATCGGACTTGCGATTTCGCAGCGAGGGCGATGCCATCGCGCACGCGCGCGACTGGGCCGTGCGCTGGATCGACGCAAGCAACGTGACAGTGTGAGCGATGTCCGGATGAAACAGCGGGACCACCGGCGCGCGAGCCGCCGGGCGGCAGGCTTCTCCAAAACGGGTTACCCTTGACGTTTCATCCGTCGTGCACGAGCGCGGCGGCCGTTTCTCTTGCTTCATGGCCGACATGCAGAACACGCCCACGCCCGGCACCCTACCGCCCATCGAAACATCCCGCGACACCGCACGCGACACACCTCACGAGTGGGGCCTCGCGCAGATCGTCGCGGACTTGCGCCAGTCGCGCGAAGAACTGCATCGCACACGGCATCCGCTCGGCATACGCGAACTGCCTTCACGCGACGCGATCGTCAAAATCGTCAACGGCTTGCGCTCGGCGCTGTTTCCCACGCATTACGGCGCGCCCGATCTGACCGACGAAAGCGTCGATTATTACGTCGGCCAGACGCTCGAAAGCAACTTGCGTCTGCTGCACGAGCAGATTCGACGCGCGCTGCGCTTCCTGCCCGAGCATCGCGATACGAGCGATGCCGAGCTTTCCGCGCATGCCTTCGCGATCGCGCGTGAATTCGGCTCGCAGTTGCCGCAGATTCGCGCGTTGCTGGTCAGCGATATCCAGGCCGCGTTCACGGGCGATCCGGCCGCGCAGCACATCACCGAGATTCTGCTGTGCTATCCGGGCATCTGGGCGATGACGCATCATCGTCTCGCGCACGCATTGCACAAGCTCGGCGTGCCGCTGCTCGCGCGCTTCATCAACGAGATCGCGCATTCATTGACGGGCATCGACATTCATCCGGGCGCGACCATCGGGCCGAGTTTCTTCATCGATCACGGCACGGGCGTGGTGATCGGCGAGACCGCGGTGATCGGCCAGCATGTGCGCGTCTATCAGGCCGTGACGCTCGGCGCGAAGAGCTTCCCTTCGATGAGCGATGGCTCTCTCGTCAAAGGCAACGCGCGGCATCCGGTCGTCGAGGACGATGTCGTGATTTACGCGGGCGCGACGATTCTCGGCCGCGTGACCATCGGCAAAGGTTCGGTCATCGGCGGCAATGTGTGGCTCACGCACAGCGTGCCGCCGGGCAGCAACGTGTCGCAGGGCAAGATACGCGAGGGCAGCGGGCCCGATGCGCCGGGCAACGGATTCGGCGCATGAAACGACGAAAGGGCCGCGAGGCCCTTTCTTTTTACGTGCGCGTGTTGGCGATAGCCGTTACGTGTTCGACACGCTGAACGCGTTCTGATCGCTGACGATGGAAAGAAATTCGCGGCGCGTCGATGGATCGTCGCGGAACGAACCGAGCATCCGCGATGTGACCATCGAGACGCCCGCCTTGTGCACGCCGCGCGTCGACATGCATTGATGCGCGGCTTCGAGAATGACGCCGACGCCGAGCGGCTGCAGCACCTCGTTCAACGTATCCGCGATCTGCGCGGTCATCTTCTCCTGAATCTGCAGACGCTTGGCGAAAGCATCGACGAGACGCGCGAGCTTCGAAATGCCGACGACGCGCTTGTTCGGAAGATACGCGACATGCGCGCGGCCGATGATCGGCACCATATGATGTTCGCAGTAACTTTCGAAACGAATGTCCTTGAGGACGATCATCTCGTCATAGCCTTGCACTTCAGAGAACGTGCGCGCGAGAATTTCGTGCGGATTTTGCGTATAGCCCGCAAAGAACTCTTCATATGCACGCACGACACGGCCCGGTGTATCGAGCAGACCTTCGCGCTTCGGGTCGTCGCCGGCCCAGCGCAGCAAAACACGCACGGCGGCTTCGGCTTCCTCGCGGGTCGGACGATCGGCTGTGTCAGCGGGCATGTCCGAGCCTGAAAGATGGTTTTTGCGCGGGGCGCTCATCGAAAGCTCCTGTCAGTCAAGATGCAATTAGTGCATATGGCACCCCGCCATTGTTCCACGTTTCCGAAGATCGATATGCGTGTCAGGTTTTTCCGCCGCCATCGATGCCCGAGCCCGTGCGCCATGCCTGCTTGCCTTCCTCTGACAACTGGCCGCTGCTGTGATCCTTGTCGGGTTGCGTGCCGGGCTCGGCCATCGGCCCGCCCGGCTGTTCCTGCGAGGTTTGCTGCTTGCCCTTGCGCTGCGCGATGCGGTCTTCCTGAGAACGTCCGGCGTAATTGCTCATGTCGCGGCTCCTTTCGAATTGATGCGATGAAAGGCGCGCAAGACGCGTTCCAGGCGGCGGCTACTGAACCTACTAAACCATCACGCCGGCTTGCCTTCGACGCCGCCGAGCACCATCCACGAAATGCCGAACTTGTCGGCCACCATGCCGAAGCGCTTGGCGAAGAACGTTTGCGTCAGCGGCATCTGCACCTGCCCGCCGTTGGCGAGCGCGTTGAAGTATTTTTCCGCCTGCTGTTCGTCGTCGACCGTGAGCGAGAGCGATACGCCCTTGAACTCCGGCTTGCCGCTGCACATGCCGTCGGAACCCATCAGCATGGAATCGCCGACGGTGAAGGCCGAGTGCATGATCTTGTTTTCCGATCCCGGCGGAATGCCGCAGCCGCTGGCCGTTTCAGCCTTGCCGGCTTCCGGGTTTTCGCTGTAGCGCATCATCATGACGACTTGCGCGCCCAGGTTCTCGCGATAGAACGTAATCGCTTCTTCGCAGCGGCCTTCGAAAAACAAATAGGGTTGCACTTGCATGTCTGCTCCTTGGGTTTATGACTTCTCGTCAGGGTCCATGTCCATCACGAGCGGCACCGATGCGTGTTCATGCACGACACGCCAGTCGCCGTCGATCTTCCTGAAGCACACGGTGGCGCGCACGATGTCTTCCTGCTCGCCCACGGCGACGCGGTTGACGGTGTGCGCATAAGCCAGATCGCCGCTCGCGGCGACTTCCACTTCCCGCATCTCGAACGCGAGCGGGCCTTTCATGCTGTCGAACCAGCGCCGCCAGTTCTCGCGATAGTGCTCGACGCCTCGAATAGACGCGGGCGGCACGACATCGAACACGACGACATCCGGCGCGTAATGGCTGACGAGCGCATCGACGTCTTTCGCGAGCACGGCCTGCCGCCACGCTTCGATCAGTTCGCGAATACGCGCGACATCTTCATCCGCATGCGTACGATCGTTCTGGTTTGTCATGGCTGCTCCTTCGTATGACGGTCCGCATTGCACACGATGCCGCCGCGTCGTGACAAAGCAACGGCAAGCATCGACATGGAATTATTTTTTGCGTTGTGGACACCGTCCACAAAAAGTAGCAGAGATAATGGACAGTGTCCACATATGGAAAGCCCGACGAATCAAAATGACAAATGGCAAGCCGCGCGGCACCTACCGGCATGGGGATTTGCGACGCGCGCTGATCGATGCGGGCATCGAGCTGGCGCGCGAAGGCGGCCCGGATGCGATCGTGCTGCGCGAGGCGACACGTCGCGCGGGCGTGGTTCCGAACGCGGCCTATCGTCACTTCGAGAGCCGTCAGGAATTGCTATCGGCGGTGCGCTCTGCGGCGCTGTCGTTCGTCGCGCAGGCGATGGAAGAGGAACTGGCGGCGCGCCCAAAAAAGCGTCGCCGCGCCGATGCGGCACGCGCGGGATTGCGGGCTATCGGAGCGGGTTATCTGCGCTTTGCGCAGACGGAAACGGGGCTTTTCCGCACGGCCTTCGTGGCGCCGCAAGCGGAATGGGCAGAGCATGACGGGACGTATGGCGCGGGGCCGAGCGGACTCGATCCGTTTGAGTTGCTCAGTCGCGCCCTGGACGAGATGGTGGACGCGGGCGCGCTCGATGCAAAGCGCAGGCCCGAAGCGGAATATCTCGCATGGAGCGCCGTGCATGGCTTCGCGCTTCTCGTGATCGAAGGCCCGTTGCAGGGGTTGAAACGCACGCAGATCGAGCCGCTTGCCGGGCGCCTGCTCGATATGGTCGAAAGCGGGCTTTGAAGCATGTGTCGCGCGGGACGTGGCTTCAGTGCGTTACCGGAGGCACCAGTTCCACGGGAAGCGGCACCGAAGTATGTACGTGACTGATCAGCCAGTCTTCGTCGGTCTTCGACAGGACCAGCGTGGTTCTGACGAGATCGTGCGTTTGCCCGGTATTGATCCGGGTGATGCAGAACACCGTGCCGAGATCGCCGTTCACCTGCATGACGGCGTTCTCGAGTTCGAACGAAATCGGTCCATCGAGCTTGTCGAACCAGCCTTGCCAGACGGCGCAATGCCCCTCGGCGCCCTGGTGAGCGAGCGGTGGAAAGATATCGAACACGACGACGTCGTCCGCGTAGAACGGCCTCATGTTGCGCGCGTCTTTCGTTGCCGCGGCTTTGGCCCATGCCTTCAGCACGGCTTCGATCTGTTGTGCCGACTGTACGGCTTCGTTTAATCTGGTCACGCTGACCTCCCGGTTTCGATGAAGCTGTCACTATGCCGGGGTCGCGCGCGAATGAGGAGAGGCTTTCGTGAAACGATGAATTTTGCGTTCGCTGAAAAAGGAGCGCGCCGCATCGGACGACGCGATTCACCTGCTTATTTCGACTTCGCTGGCCGGGTCTCATCGGCTATCGGTTCGACCACGCTGAAGAGCAACAACAGGCACAGCGCCGCCGTTCCGACCATGTACAGGAAGACCGCGGTCCAGCTATAGCTGTCGAGCAGCATGCCGACCGCCAGCGGCGCGCACGCGCCACCGATCTGACCCAGCGAGTTCACGATGCCGAAGGCCGTCGGATACGTGGCTTTGGTCGCGAGGCCCATCGGATATGCGGAGTAACCCGCGAAGCCGATGCCGAGCATGAGGCCCGCCAGCATCAGCGCTGCGCCGAGGTACGCGACGCTGTCGGGTGCATCGATGAGCAGGAAGGTCATGATCATCGTGCCGAGTGCGCCGAGCATCATCATCGGCTTGCGGCGGCCGCCGAGCAGGCGGTCCGAGATGATGCCGCCGAGCATGTTGCCCGTCACCGCGCCGATGAACGGCGCCGAGGCGAGGAAGCCCATCTTCACCGAAGCAAAGCCCTTCACCGTGACGAGATAAGTGGGAATCCACGAGATGAAGATATTGCTGATGCCGATCATGCAGCCATAACCGAGCGCGATGCCGAAGATATTCCAAGAGCCGAACACCTGACGAATCGTTTCGAGCTGCGGCACGCGCTTCGTGCGATTGATCGCGTCGAGCCGGGGCATCGGCGTCATGTGCGCGCGGGACAGCGACTTGCCGTCGTTGCCGCCGACGGTCGTTTCATCGGCGATATAGCGGCGTTCGGCGGGCGAGCAAAAGCGATTCTCGCCCGGCGAGTTGGTGACGAAGAACATCCACACCACCGCGAGCAGAATGCCCGGCACCGCGAACACATAGAAGATCTCGCGCCATCCCCACAACTGAATCACGATGATGCATACCGAAGGCACGATCAGCGGCCCGAGTTTCGATGCCGCGATCCACAAGCCCGTGGCCGTGCCTTTTTCCTTCGCGGGAAACCAGCGATTGATGACGTTCGTGCAGCCGATGCCGAGCGGCCCTTCCGATAAACCGAGCCCTACGCGATACGTCATCAGCAGAATGACCGACGACGTGGTGCCCATCAATCCCGTGAACACGGAAGTGAGAATCATGAAGACCGAGAACAGCAAGCCGGTGGTCCTGTCGCTGAGCCGCTTATACAGCAGTCCGACGGGAATCTGCACGAAGCCATACGCGAACGAGAACAGGCTCACGATCAGACCGGCCTGCGTGTTGGTGATGTGATATTCCTTCTTCAGATACGGCAACGCGATGCCGAAGTTGGCGCGATCCGCACACGCGATCGCCCAGATGCAGAAGATCAGTCCCATCACGACCCAGCGGTGCTTCGTGCGCTTCTCCGCGACAGGTTCGGCCTTCGAAGGAGCAATGATGCCGTCGGCGTTATTCATCACGATGCCTCCCTTCCTGCTTGCGCTGCGACTTGAAGGAGGCGAATCGATGCAATGCGGGTAGGGCGCAGGCTCACGCTGTTGTCTCCGATTTCATTTTCAAGGCTTTATTGTCGATATGCCTTCTGATGCTTCGAATTGTGGATAGGGTGCGCAATAGCGTCCAATCTTTTATTGCTATTACCTGATTCCCGGATTGAATCGATCGATTCGTGGATCAATTGATAGCCTTTTGGGATTGGACGCCTTCGGCAAAAGCAGACATCATCCGCTCCACATCGGAAACGAACACCACGGAGCACGCGAATTGAAGCCGAGCATTCTGCAACTGAACCCGATCCTCGTACCGGCCATCAACGACAAGCTGGATGCGCTCTACACGATGCATCGCCTCTTCGAGCAAGAGGATAAGGACGCGTATATCCGCGAGCACGGCGCATCGATTCGCGGCGCGATCACCGGCGGGCATACAGGCATCTCGAACGATCTCATCGAGCGCCTGCCCGCGTTGCAGGTGATCGCTGTGAACGGCGTCGGCACCGATGCGGTCGATCTCGAATTCGCGCGCTCGCGCGGCCTTCCGGTGACGGGCACGTTCGGCGCGTTGACCGAGGATGTCGCCGATCTCGCGATCGGTTTGATCCTGACCGCGCTACGCGAGATTTGCCCCGGCAACGATTTCGTGAAGACGGGCCAATGGGTGAAGAACCCGAGCCCGAGCGCGATTCCGCTGTCGCGCAGGTTCAGCGGCAAGCGCGTGGGGATCGTGGGTCTCGGCAAGGTGGGCCGCGCGATCGCGCAGCGCGCAGCCGCGTTCAACTGCCCGATTGCTTATACCGATATGCGCCAGATGAACGATGTCGAATATCGCTTCGTACCCGATCTGCTTTCGCTCGCGCGCGAAAGCGACATTCTCGTGCTCGCCGCCGCGGCCGACAAGGCCAAAGGCATCGTGAATGCCGCCGTCCTCGATGCATTGGGCAAGGACGGTTATCTCATCAACATCGCGCGCGGCAAGCTCGTGGTGGAAAGCGATCTCGTCGAAGCGCTGTCGCGTGGCGCGATCGCGGGCGCGGGACTCGATGTCTTCGTCGATGAACCGAACGTGCCGGTCGAATTGTTCGATATGGATCGCGTCGTGCTGCAGGCGCATCGCGCGAGCGCGACGGTGGAATCGCGTACGGCGATGGGCGAGATGGTGCTCGCAAGTCTCGCGCAGGGTCTCGCAGGTCAGCGTCCGGAAGGCAGTCTCACGACCTGATGCACGCGCATGAATCCGTCCGGGGCGAACATATAATGATCGGCTATCACTTCAACGTCGATTACGAATGCTCGATCTCGGACAAGTGCGTTGCTTCGTTGCGGCCGCGACGGAGCTGAACTTCAGGCGCGCAGCCGCCTTGCTCAACATGACGCAGCCGCCGCTTTCCAGGCAGATTCATCTGCTCGAAGAGAATCTGGGCGTGAAGCTGTTCGAGCGCGTCGGCCGCACGGTCAGGCTGACCACCGAAGGGCGCGTGTTTCTCGCGGATGCGGCGCGCCTGCTCAATCTGGCCGAGCAGGCCGAAAGCACGGTGCGGCGCGCGAACAAGGGCAAGACCGGGCGCGTGCGCATCGGCTTCACGGGCGCCGCGGGTTATGAGTTGATACCCGAATTGCTCGTCGCGGCGAAGCGCGATCTGCCGGATATCGATGTCGTACTGCTCGAAATGATTTCCGTCGCGCAGATCGAAGCTTTCGAGGCGAACGCAATCGATCTCGGCTTCATGCGGCCGCTACCGTCGCGGCAGAAAGTGGAGTTCCTTCTCGTCGATCGCGAGCCGATGATCGTCGCGCTGCCGGCAGGGCACGCGCTGTGCCGCTTCGATCGACTCGAACTTGCGCAGTTGCACGAGCAGGCGTTCATCATGCACTCGCCGACGCACGGCAAATACTTCCACGATCGCATCGTGAGCATGCTTGTCGCCGATGAAGTGAAGCCGCATTTCACGCAATACATCGATCAGACGCCGACCATTCTGTCGCTCGTTCGCGCGGGGCTCGGTGTTTCGATCCTGCCGGCGTCATCGCGGCGATTTCATTACGACAATGTCGAGTTCAGGGATATCGCCGGCAATACCGTGCAGGCCGAAATGAGCATGGCATGGCGTTCCGATCAGGACAATCCCGCCGTCACGGCTTTCAGGCACATGGCGGCGGAATACTTCGCTAAACGGCGTTCCTGATCTGATGCGCAGTTGCGTCTATGGCGGCTTTGGCCTTGTCGACGATCTCGTCTATCTCGTCATGCGTGACGACGAGCGGCGGCGACAACAACATGCGATCGTGACTCGCGCGCATCACGAGATTGCCTGCGAAACAAAAGTCGCGGCATATCGTGCCGATATCGTCGCCGTTCGAAAAGCGCTTCCTCGTCGCGTGATCTTCGGCAAGCTGAATGCCTGCGACGAGTCCCGCGCCCGCAATTTCGCCGACGATAGGATGATCGCCCAGCGCATCACGCAAACGCTTCTGGAAATACGGACCTGCATCGTGCTTGACGCGCGCGACGATGCCTTCGTCCCTCAACAGCTTCAGATTGGCCACCGCAACCGCGGCCGCTACCGGATGCCCCGAATACGTGAATCCGTGATTGAACTCGCCGCTATTCACGATCGCATCCGCGATGCGATCCGACAACGCGACCGCGCCCATAGGCACATAGCCGCTTGTCAGGCCTTTGGCCATCGTGATGAGGTCGGGCTCGAAACCGAAGTGCTCGTGCGCGAACCATTCGCCCGTGCGCCCGAATCCGCCGATCACTTCATCGGCGATCAGCAGCACATCATGCTTGCGGCAGATGCGTTCGATTTCCGGCCAATAGCTCGATGGCGGAAAGATGACGCCGCCCGCGCCCTGGAACGGCTCGCCGATGAACGCCGCGACGTTTTCAGCGCCTAGCTCGACAATCTTTTCTTCGAGCTGACGCGCACATGCGACCCCGAATGCTTCTGCATCCATCGCACCGCCTTCGCCGAACCAATACGGCTGATCGATATGCGCGACATGCTCCATCTTCGATGGCATCTGCTCGTGCATGTAGCTCATGCCGCCGAGCGTCGCGCCCGCGATGGTCGAGCCGTGATACGCGTTCGTGCGGGCGATGACATAGCGCTTCGCCGGCCGGCCTTGCACGGCCCAATAACGATGCACCGCGCGTAGCGCCGTATCGTTAGCTTCCGAGCCGCTGTTGCAATAGAGAAAGCGATTGAACTTCGCGGGCGCGATCTCCGCGAGCAGCGCGGACAACTCGATCACCGGCGGATGCGTCGTCTTGAAGAAGGTGTTGTAGAAGGGCAGTTCGTGCATCTGTTTGAGCGCGGCATCGGCGAGTTCGCGGCGTCCATAACCGACATTCACACACCACAATCCCGCCATGCCATCGATGATGCGATTACCTTCCGAGTCCTGGAGATACACGCCCTCGGCCTTCACGATCACGCGGCTGCCCGCGCGATTGAGCTCGCCCATATCGGAGAAAGGATGCAGATGATGCGCGGCATCGAGCGCGCGGTAATGCGCCGTCGAATCGAATCGATCGTTCATGTCGTCGTCTCCCTTTAAACGTGCAGCAGAAGATGTTTGCGTTCCCACGAGCTGATCACGCGGAAGAACGCCTCGTATTCGGTTTCCTTCAGCGCGAGATAGGCGCGCACGAACTTCTCGCCGAACATGTCGGCAAGCGGCTCGCAGGCACCCATCAGCGTGAGACCTTCATCGAGATTGCGCGGCAACTGATACGGCTGGCGATAGCCATCGCTCGCGAGCGGCTCGGTCGGCTCCAGATGCTGCGTCATGCCGAGATAACCCGCGGCCAGCGTCGCCGCGATCGCGAGATAGGGATTGCAGTCCACGCCCGGTATGCGATTCTCGATGCGCCGCGCCTGCGGCGACGCATGCGGCACGCGAAAGCCCACGGTGCGGTTGTCGTAACCCCATTGCACGTTGATCGGCGCAGCCATGAAGCGCGATAGCCTGCGATACGAATTGATGTACGGCGCGAAGATCGGCATCAACGCGGGCGTATATTTCTGCAGGCCCGCAATGTAGCTATGGAACAGGCCCGTAGGTTCGCCGTCGCGATTCGTGAAGAGATTGCGGCCGGTCTCTTCATCGATGACGCTCTGATGAACGTGCATCGCCGAGCCCGGCTCGTTCTCCATCGGCTTCGCCATGAAGGTCGCGTACATCTTGTGACGCAGCGCCGCTTCGCGCACCGTGCGCTTGAAGAGAAACACGCGATCCGCGAGATTGAGCGCGTCGCCGTGCATGAAGTTGATTTCCATCTGCGCAGCGCCGACTTCGTGAATCAGCGTGTCCACTTCGAGCTCCTGCACCTCGCAATACTCGTAGATGTCTTCGAAGAGCGGATCGAACTCGTTCACTGCATCGATCGAATACGCCTGTCGTCCCGTTTCCGCGCGGCCGGTTCTGCCGACGGGCGGCTGCAAGGGCAGATCGGGATCGCGATTCATATCGACGAGAAAGAACTCCAGCTCGGGCCCGACGACAGGACGCCAGCCTTTCGCGGCGAACTTCTGCAGGACCTGTCTCAACACGCGTCGCGGTGAAATCGCGACGGGCGTGCCGTCGAAATGCACGCAATCGTGGATGACCTGCGCCGTGGGATCGGTGGCCCACGGAATCAGGCGGATCGTCGCGGGATCGGGGACGCACACCATGTCGGGATCGGTGACGCCGGTGAAGCTGCCATCGACGGGATAGTCGCCCGTGACCGTCTGGATCATCACGGCTTGCGGCAGGCGCATCGATTCGCCCGACTCGAACTTGCTGCGCGGAATGATCTTGCCGCGCGCGGTGCCCGCCATGTCGGGAATGATTGCTTCAACTTCGGTGATGTGATGTTTGCGAAGGAATTCGTCGATGCGTTCCATTTTCGTTCTCGTGTTTTAAAGGCGCGCATGCTTCCACGGCCTTCGCGATGCATCGAAGGCGCAAAGAAGAAAGGCGCGCGCATTCACGCGTGCGGACGCACGCGCGCGGACCAGTCAGTCAGGAAAGGGAAAACGGAAGAGGCGCTACGGCAGCAGCGAAGCCGCACCGACGCAATGCACGGCGATGAAAGCGCGCGCGGAAATGGCGTTGCGACGCCGCACGCAGCGGCGGGAGAGGACGGTCAGAACCGAATGGAAGCGGCGATCGGGAAGCTTGCCGCAGCGATCGGCGCAGGAGCCGCGGCTCCGACGTGCCAGAGGGCTTTGGACTCTCACGATAAGACTCGTTTGGCGAGTGGATTGGCAGAGCGATTGCGGATACCGACAATTGCCCTTCAATGAGCATATACAAGCCATAAACGCCGTCAATACGTTTTTTCCAGCGGCCGCGCGCCGTGGTCATTTCGGCGGGCAGGGAGCATGTTGCTCAATTCATCGATAATGTCGGCTCTTTCAGCCGATACCTTCACTGAGCCCGATGCTCGCCAACCTGCTCGTCCAACTCGTCAACGGCCTCGCCGACGCCTGCGCGCTCTTTCTCGTCGCGTCGGGTCTGTCGCTGATCTTCGGCGTCACGCGCATCGTGAACTTCGCGCATGGCTCGCTCTATATGCTCGGCGTGTATGTCGCGTATAGCCTCACGAGCCGCTTCGGCGAGAGCGTCGCGGGCTTCTGGGCGTCGATGATCGGCGCGGCGCTCGTCGTCGGCGCAATCGGTGCGGCGATCGAAGTGAGCGTGCTGAGGCGCATCTATCGCGCGCCCGAGCTGTTCCATCTGCTGGCGACGTTCGCGCTGGTCCTGATCATTCGCGATGCCGCGCTCTATGTGTGGGGACCGGAGGACTTGTTCGGCCCGCGTGCGCCGCATCTGGAAGGCGCCGTGCAGTTGCTCGGCCATGCGTTGCCCGCTTACGATCTCGCGTTGATCGTCATCGGGCCGCTCGTGCTGCTCGCGCTCTGGTATGCGCTCACGCGCACGCGCTGGGGCACGCTCGTGCGCGCGGCCAGCGCGGATCGTGAAATGCTCGGCGCGCTCGGCGTCAATCAGGCGTGGCTCTTCACCGGCGTGTTCTTCGTGGGTGCATTGCTCGCGGGGCTCGGCGGCGCGCTTCAGGTGCCGCGCATGTCGGCGAATCTGTCGCTGGATATCGAAACCATCGGCAATGCATTCGTTGTCGTCGTGGTGGGCGGCATGGGTTCGATTCCGGGCGCGTTCGTCGCGGCGCTGTTGATCGCGGAGATCAAGGCGATGTGCATCGGCATTGGGCATGTGTCGATCGCGGGGATCGACTTTTCCTTGTCGAAGTTCACGCTCGTCGCGGAGTTCGTCGTGATGGCCGTCGTGCTCGTGCTGCGTCCGTGGGGACTCTTCGGCCGCGCGCAGACGATCGCACGTTCCGCCGCGCCCGCCGACCGTCCTCTGCGGCCCGTCACGCGCAACATGAAGATCGCCGCGGCTGTCGCGGGAATCGCGCTTGCGCTCGCGCCGCTTGCCGCCGATGCGTTCCCGTACATGCCCGTGCTGTTCGTCGAGATCATGATCGCGGTGCTGTTCGCGGCAAGCCTGCACTTCATCATGGGGCCGGGCGGCATGCATTCGTTCGGCCACGCGGCTTACTTCGGGCTCGGCGCATACGGCGCGGCGTTGTTCCTCAAAGTATTCGCGCTGCCGATGGAAGCCGCGCTCGTGCTCGGTCCGCTCATCGCGGGCATCGGCGCGATCGTGTTCGGCTGGTTCTGCGTGCGCCTGTCGGGCGTCTATCTGGCGATGCTCACGCTCGCGTTCGCGCAGATCGTCTGGTCCGTCGTCTTTCAATGGGATGCCGTGACGGGCGGAAGCAACGGCATACTGGGTATCTGGCCGTCGCCGTGGCTTGCATCGCCTGTCGCGTTCTACTACCTCACGCTCGTGTTCGCGGTGATCGGCGTCTGGCTGCTGCGTCGCATGATCTTCTCGCCTCTGGGCCTCGCGATGCGCGCGGGTCGCGATTCGCCCTTGCGCGCCGAAGCGATCGGCATCGATGTCGCGCGCGTGCAATGGGCCGCGTTCGTCGTCGCCGCACTCGTATGCGGACTCGCGGGCTCGCTGTACGCGTTCTCGAAGGGCAACATATCGCCCGAAGCGATCAGCGTGGGCCGTTCCGTCGATGGCCTCGTGATGGTCCTGCTCGGCGGTATCCAGACGCTCGCCGGTCCTATCGTCGGCGCGAGCGTGTTCACGTGGTTGCAGGATACCGTCGCGCGTCAGACCGACTATTGGCAAGCGCTGCTCGGCGCCGCGATCCTCGTGCTCGTCATCGCGTTTCCGCAAGGCATCGCGGGCTTCGTGCGCGATCGCTTCTTCCGGGAGGCGCAATGACGCTGCTTTCGATCGCGCATCTGTCGAAATCATTCGATGGTGTGCAAGCCGTCGACGACGTGTCCTTCGACCTCGAACGAGGGCAGTTGCTCGCGCTAATCGGCCCGAACGGCGCGGGCAAATCGACGTGCTTCAACATGATCAACGGCCAGCTCAAACCGGGCGCGGGCGCGATCCGCTTTGACGGCCACGACATCGCGGGCATGCGTCCACGCGATATCTGGCGTCGCGGCGTGGGCCGCACGTTCCAGATCGCCGCGACCTTCAATTCGATGACCGTGCTCGAAAACGTGCAGATGGCGTTGCTCTCGCGCGAACGACGCATCTACAGTCTTTTCGGGCGCGCCGCGTCGTTCAGGGAAGATGAAGCGATGGCCTTGCTCGATCTCGTCGGCATGACGGCGCATGCGCGGCGCAGTTGCGCGGTACTCGCATACGGCGACGTGAAGCGTGTCGAACTGGCTATCGCGCTGGCGAATCATCCAAAGCTTTTATTGATGGACGAACCGACCGCGGGCATGGCGCCGCAGGAACGCAATGACCTGATGGCGCTCACCGCGCGTCTCGCGAAAGAGCGCAACATCGGCGTGCTGTTCACGGAGCACAGCATGGACGTGGTGTTCTCGCACGCGGACAAGCTCATCGTGCTTGCACGAGGACGCCTCATCGCACAGGGCGACGCCGAAGCCATCCGCAACGATGCACGCGTGCGCGAGGTCTATCTCGGCACGGGCGCATCGTTCGCGCCGCGCGCGGGAGCATCGACATGACGCTTCTTCAAGTCGAAGCGCTGAATGCGTTCTACGGCCGCGCGCAGATCCTGTTCGACGTTAGCTTCGAAGTCGGCCGCGGTGAAGTGGTCGCGTTGATGGGCCGCAACGGCGCGGGTAAATCCACGACGATGAAAGCGGTGATGGGACTCTTGCCGCGAACATCGGGCACTGTGTCGTTCATGGGCGAGAACATCGCGGGCATGGCGCCGTATCGCATCGCGCGCAGGGGTTTGGGTTACGTGCCGGAAGATCGCCGCGTGTTCGGCGATCTCACCGTGATGGAGAATCTCGACACGGGCCGCCAGCCGCCGCGCGAGAACGCGCCGTTATGGACGCCCGACAAGCTCTTTCGCGTATTCCCGAATCTCGGCGAAATGCGCGAGCGCCGCGCGAGCCGCATGAGTGGCGGCGAGCAGCAGATGCTCACCGTATCGCGCACATTGATGGGCAATCCGCGCCTCGTGCTGCTCGACGAGCCATCGGAAGGCGTCGCGCCGGTGATCGTCGAACAGATGGCCGATATGATTCTCGAACTGAAGCGCGAAGGACTCGCGATTCTTCTGTCGGAACAGAACCTGCACTTCGCGGAACTCGTCAGCGACCGCGTGTATGTGCTGGAGAAAGGCCAGATACGCCATGAAGGCGCGATGAACGCATTCGCACGCGACGATGCCGCGCGCCGCGAATTCCTTGGCGTATGAACGAATCGAATCCAAACAGAGAGGACAAAACCCGATGACGCCACTGCGCTTTACCATCGCCGCCATTGCGGCGGGTCTCGCATTCGCCGCGCACGCCGATACCATCAAGATCGGCGAGATCAATAGCTATAAGGCACAACCTGCATTTCTTCTGCCGTACAAGAACGGCTGGAATCTCGCGCTCGACGAGATCAACGCGGCGGGCGGCATCGATGGCCACAAGCTCGAAGTCGTCTCGCGCGACGACAACGGCAATCCCGGCGATACCGTTCGCGTCGCGCAGGAACTCGTCGCGCGCGAGCAGGTGAAGCTGTTGTTCGGCGGCTATCTGTCGAACACGGGCCTGGCGCTTGCGGACTATGCGAAGCAAAGGCGCATCTTCTTCCTGGCTGCCGAGCCGCTCACCGACAAGATAGTCTGGCAGGACGGCAACAAGTACACGTATCGTCTGCGGCCATCGACATACATGCAGGTCGCGATGCTCGTGCCCGAGGCCGCGAAGCTCAAGAAGAAGCGCTGGGCGCTCGTCTATCCGAACTACGAATATGGCCAGTCGGCGGTGGCCACGTTCAAGCGCTTGCTGAAGGCGGCGCAACCGGATGTCGAATTCGTCGCGGAGCAGGCGACGCCGCTCGGCAACGTCGATGCGGGCGCGGTGACGCAGGCGCTCGCCGATGCAAAGCCCGACGCCATCTTCAACGTGCTGTTCAGTGCCGACCTTGGCAAGTTCGTGCGCGAGGGCAACACGCGTGGCCTCTTCAAGGATCGGGCGGTCGTGTCGCTTCTGACGGGCGAGCCGGATTATCTCGATCCGCTCGGCAAGGAAGCGCCGGTCGGCTGGATCGTCACGGGTTATCCGTGGTATTCGATCGATACGCCGGCGAACAGGAAATTCGTCGCCGCCTATGAGGCGAAGTATCACGACTATCCGCGCCTGGGCTCGGTCGTCGGCTATACGGCGATGATGTCGATCGCCAACGGCCTGAAGAAAGCCGGTTCACCCGATGCCGACAAGCTCGCCGCCGCATTCAAGGGCTTGCCCGTCGATACGCCGTTCGGCCCGATCATCTACCGCAAGCAGGACAACCAATCGACGATGGGCGCGTATGTCGGCGTGACGGGCCAGAAGGACGGCAAGGGCGTGATGACGTCGTTCCGTTATGTCGATGGCGCGAGCGTGCAGCCATCGGATGAAGAAGTGAAGAAGCTGCGTCCGGCGGAATGACGCGTCACGCTTTGGGGAAGGGCTTGCTGACGAACTTCGAACCGGCAAGCCCGAAGCGCCAGGGCACGTCGATCGCCTTGGTGATGCCGATGCGCGGCCCGTGCACGATAGGGAAGTCTTCCTCGGGCGGCTCGATATGAAACGGCGCTTCGAGCAGCGACATGCCGTTGTTTCTGTGCGTGATGCCGAGCGCCTGGGCGGCGCGGCCCGGTCCGGAGCATAGGAGTCTGATCGGCTCCAGTCCACGACGCTCGCGCATCACGTCGATGCCGACGAGCGGTTCGATCGCGCGAATCAGCACACCGGCGCCGTGGCCGGCCTCGCGGCACACGAAGTTCAGGCACCAGTGGATGCCATAGGAGCGGTAGACATAGGCGTAGGCGGGCGGCCCGAACATGACCGCGTTGCGCGGCGTTGGTCCGGAGAAGCTATGCGAGGCGGGGTCCACGCGGTCATAGGCCTCCGTTTCGACGATACGGCCGCCGACACCGTCGACGGTCACGATCGCGCCGATGAGGCGTTGCGCGACGATCTCGGACGAGGCTTTGAAGTCGATGGGTTTGGGCTTCTTGTTCACAAGCGGTATTTTAGCTGCGGGTGAGGGTGGATTTGTTGTTGTTGCCGGATCCCGATTTCTTATTGGTTTATTAGCACTGCCCCTGTGCGGGGCGGCAGTTACTTTCTTTGCTGCTGCAAAGAAAGTAACCAAAGAAAGCAGCTTCTCACCGCCCGCGGTCACACGCAGTTTAGCCATGCTTGCCAGCCGCCGGTGGCCCTCGCCTAAGTATCGCCCTCACAGGCCCAGCCGGGCTTGGCTCGCGCACGGTCTGTCGCCTCGCACCACACAACAAACTGGTTCAGCACGAAATGGCTCCGGCCCGCTTCGCAGCCGATGGGTCAATCGAGTTCGCGTACGCTTCTTCTCCGACGGTTTCCCTCGCATACCCAACGGCAGCGCGTAGCGCTGTGCCGAAGCTCTTTCGTGCTGCACCAGCGCCCTAAAACAACTAGCTTGTCAGACCGTGCGCGGTCCAAGCCCCGCGAGACCTACGAGGGCACTCGCTACTGCCGGGCCATTAGGCCAATCGCCTGTGCCGCGGCCGGTGTGAAGTGCTTAGGCTGGGGAAAGCTGCTTTCTTTGGTTACTTTCTTTGCAGCAGCAAAGAAAGTGACTGTGTAGTGGTCTAGCAATCTTGGACACTTCGAAAGGTAGACTTTGATCGACCAGCGAGGTGTCAAATGGGCAGAAGAGAATTTTCAGAGGAATTCAAGCGCGAGGCAGTGGCGCTTGTGCTGGAGCAGGGCTACACGGTGACGAAGGCGGCGAAGGCGTTGGGCATTGGAGAGACGGCGTTGCGGCGCTGGATTGGCAATCGCCGGCCGGTTGCGGGTGCACCGGTGAGCGCAGCCGAGGGCGGCAGCGCTGAACAGCTAAGGATTCGAGCACTTGAGAAACGAGTGGCGGAGCTCGAACGGGAGCGCGACATTCTAAAAAAATCCACGGCCTTCTTTGTCAAGGAACTGGACCGCGATTCGAAGTGATCCGGCAGGCAGAGAAGGCATATCCGACAGCGACGCTGTGTCGTGTAGTCGGCGTGGCGCGCAGCACTTACTACGCATGGAAGGCACGGCAGGGCAAGGCACGTCCGGTACGTACGGGGCTGGTGCGCGAGGTGCAGGCGATTCATGCGCAGATGCGGCAAAGCTATGGCAGTCGGCGCATATCGCAGGAAATGAAGCGTCGGGGCCATGCGGTGGGACGCGAGCGTGCGCGTCGCCTCATGCGCGAAGGCGGTGTGCAGGCGCGGGTACGTCGCACGCATCGTTATGTGAAGCGCACGCAAGCATCGGCGATTGCGCAAAACCGGCTCGATCGGGCATTCACCGTGACGGTTCCAAACCGGTTCTGGGCGGGCGACGTGACGTATATCTGGACGCAGCAGGGCTGGATGTATCTGGCTGTGGTGATCGATCTGTACTCCCGGCGTGTAGTCGGCTGGGCGACCTCGGGTTCCTGTGACACGTTCTTGGTGATTGGCGCGTTACAGGTCGCACTTCAAACGCGGCGTACCGAACCGGGATTGATGTTCCACTCGGACCAAGGAAGCAACTATGCGAGTTTGACGTTCCAGCAGTTTCTTAAGGAGCACGAGATCGTGCAGAGCATGAGCCGCAGAGGAAACTGTTGGGACAACGCCGTCGTCGAGCGCTTCTTCTGTACGCTCAAAGGAGAATGCATCGGCGAGCACGCATACCGTGATCACGCCGAGGCTCGCGCCGATGTGCTGACTTACATCTTGATGTACTACAACCAGGAACGCTTGCACTCGGCCGCGCGTCACATGCCGCCGGCCGAGTTCGAGGATTTAAAGGTGGAAACTGCGTAATCGGTGTCCAAGAATACTGAACCACTACACTGCCGCCCCGCACAGGGGCAGTGCAAATAGACCGACACGAAACCGGGATCCGGCGAAAAGAAGAAGCCCCAAGCGCCAGCGTGTCACTTAGTAAGCCGCAACACCCCCAAATTCCCAGCGATCTGCTGAAAGATATTATCGAGCGTGGTGTTATCGGGCGCGTGATAATAGTTACCCGGACTCGCGCAGTTCTGCATGGTGGTCTGCGCAGTCGAGCTCGATGCCGATGCGCCGAACGTGATCGAATAGATCGTGATACCCGCCGCCTTGATCGCCGAGCAGATCGCCAACTGGTAGGTGTTGGCATCGTCCGGGTAGCCCGCATTGTTGCCGCTCGAAGTGTCGATGGGACTGCCGCCATGCAGCTCCGACGAGTCCGTGAGCCCGTCCGTCATCTTGTTGCCATTGGCCCGGATCACCGTCGGCGCCGACAGGCTGTTGTTCCCCACGCCCGACAGGCCGTTGAAATACAGCGTGTTGGGAATGGAGCCCGCCGCGCCGATCTGATTCAGGCCATCGGTGAGCACGATCATCACGCGTTGCAGGTTCTGCACGGAGCCATCGGTGGGCTTGGGCAGGCTCGGGTCGGTTGAAGGCCAGCCGTTCTTCGTGCCCGCGAGGTTCTGCGACCACGTCGGCTCCAGCATGCGCCAGCCCCACAGGAGACCGACCGGAATGATCGTCGAGCCCGATGGCGTCATCTTGTTGACGGCCGTGGTGAGCGTGGTGGCGTTCTGCGAGAGGAAGGTCATCGAAGTGGCGAGGCAGCCCGAATTCTGCGTCAGGTTCTGCCCCGTCGTGTTGGTCTCGTCGAACTGGGTGCCGATGCCGGTGCCCGTGCCGCCGCTCGGGCTATTGCACTTGTTCGCCGAGCCCGACGAGCCGATGGTGAACGGCACGTTCGACACGGTCGACGACGAACTGCCCGACGTATTGCACGAGTTATACCGGCTCGACGAGCTATACGTGACCACCTTCAGCTTGCTCGGCGGCACGTTGTAGTAGTAGCGCTGGAACTTGCGCGGGTCGCCCGGCGAGTAGGCTTCGGGCGAGAGATTGTTGTTGGTGCGCGGCTCGATCACGCAGCCGCTCCACGCGCCCGTCGTCACGTTGCTGGTGTTGTAGGTCGGCAGCGTCGCGCTGAGCCAGCTTCCGCCGGATGGCAGCGCGCCCGTCGTGTTGACGGTGCTCGCGAACGGCACCAGCCCGATGAAGTTCTTGCTCGCGGAGGTGCTTCCGCTCGGCAGCAGATCGCCGATCAGCGAGTTGGCCGCGGCCTGCAGGCCGCTCATCTTGGTCGGACCGGACACGCCGTTCGCGGGGTCTTTCATCGAACCCGTATTGTCGAGCACCATCACGAGTTCGAGCGTGCTCTGCGGCAGCCGCAGGGCGGTGTTGTTCGCCGATACCGTCGACGTATCCGGCGATGTCCCGCCGCCGCCAGAGCCCGTGCCGGAGCCGCTACCCGATGTGTTGCTGAAAACCTTCGGCGCGAGCAGGGGCAGCGATCCCGACGCCGACAGATGAATGGTCTGCCCGGTGGCGGGTGCGCCCGATACGCTCGCACTGAAGCTCGCGTCAGGCATGGCGAAGCCCAGCACGCCGGAAGGACTGTTGGCGTCGTAGTACGCGCGCGCGTCCTTCTGCCAGTTCGCGAGGCTGGTGCCGGTCGGCGTGTTGCCGTAGCGCTGGAGATCGACGCCCGCCGACAAAGTGGCGGCATCGAGCGCCATCTGCATGCGGCCCTGCGTCATCACATAGTCGATCGAGTCCAGCGACACGCACATGGACCCGATCATGATGCTCGCGCACATCGCGAACATCATCGCGACGCTGCCCTCTGCGCTTTTCGGCAGCCGGCTGCATGAGCGGAGCGTCGACGAAATCGTCATGAATCTGAACCCTTTCCGTTTGATTTCCATGTGGGCGTCCGTGATCCCGCGAGCGTCAGTAGAACGCTCTCGGCGCACGCGGCCGCACATACACGCGGCGGTACACGGTCTGCTGACCCGGCAGCCCCGAGATCAAATTGGAGGTCATGGTGAACGGGTTGTACGACAGAAATACTTCCACGATGATCGCCGAATCCCCCGTGCGAAAAGGCCACGAAGCGGGCAACGGACTCGTGCTCGAAATCTTCGACGCCATGCCGGTACTCTTGCTGTTGGTCCATGAAGTCGGAGACGCCGTCCAGCGAATCTTCGGGGTGACCGCCGTCATGGAGTTATCCATGTCCTTGCATTTGCTGCTGGAATCCGGATCGCACAGGAAGGTCACGTACACCATGCCGTTCGCCTGCAACTGATACGGTGCGGCGAGCAGCGCGGCGTCCCGCCACAGCGACGCATAGCTGTTCGCATCGGTGGTGTCGTTGTTGTCGGCGATGATCGAAGTCATCTGACCGATGGTATTGGCGAGCGTGAAGGCCGTGCGATCGACGGCGCTGACCGCGCGCATGTACATGTAGACCTCGGTGAAGCCGAGCAGCACGATCATCATCATCGGCACGATGAGGACGAACTCGATGGACACGCTGCCGCGATCCGAGCGCAGCATGCGGTTGAGCTTTGCGCAGATCGATCGCACCGTTTCGCTGTTCGTCATCATTTTTCGTTCTGCACGATGAAATTACGCTCGAAGGTCAGCTCGTTGACGCCGAACAGCTTCGGGATGCCGGTGATGCCGGGCATCTTGAGCTGGATGTTGTAGGCGACGACATCGCCGTATCCGCCCATGTCCTGTGTCGGCGTGTAGGTCGAGCTGGCCACATTGCCGTAGCCGTAGTTGCCGTAGTTCAGTTCGGTGACCGTGATGGTCCCGCTGACGTTTTTCCATCCGCCGAGGATCGACTGGACGATCGTCTGCGCCTCCTGCACCCGGCTGCCCGTGCTCGGCGCGGTCGTCGTCAGGCCCACGCGCGACGCCGCCTGCGCAGCGGCCTGCACCGATGCATCGGCGATCATCTCCAGCGCGATCTCGACCGTGCCGAGGAAGAGGATGATCGCGAAGACCGCGACGAACGCGAATTCGATCGACGCGATGCCGCGCTCGTCGCGCAGGATTCGCGTGGCGACGGCTGGCAGTCGGAGGCGGCGCGCGGAGGCTTTCATTTGAGGCGCGTCGTCTGCACCAGGGCGGTCGGAATCGCGGACGGCGCAGCGGGCTGCGCGGACGAAACGGCCGCTGCCGGTGTCGTGCGCCGGGACATCAGCTCGCGCTGAATGTCGTAGTAACGGAGATTGTCTTCGACCGATGCCTTCGGCAGATCGCGCGACAGGATTTCGGCGGCCGCCTCGCGGTTGCCGAGCAGTCCGTAGGCGAGGGCGAGATCCTGGCGCGCCTGCGGCGGCGCGGCGGGAAAGCGCGTCACGTCGAGCAGCACGTTCGCGCCTTCGCGCGGATCGCCGGAGAGCGTCAGCGACAATCCGAGATTCACGGAGAGCAGCGGATCGCCAACATTCTTCCTGAGCGCCTGGCGTAGCACGGCCTGCGCGCCCTTGTGATCGCCGTTCATGTCGAGCGCGGCGCCGAGTCCGGCCGAGGCGAGCGGATCGTCGGGTATCAGCGCGAGCAGACGCCGGTAGGTTGCGATGGCGTCATCGAAGCGGCGCTGGCGCATCGCGACGCGCGCGAGTCCGATGAGCGGCGCGGTCGCGCTCGCGTCGGTCTTGCTGGCGCGCGCGTAGTAGACGCCCGCGCGCGTGAAGTCGCCGACGGCGTAGAGCGTGTTGCCGAGTCCCGTCAGGCCCGCGACCGAGTGCGGGTCGGCCTGCACGGCTTTTTCGTAGAGCGAGGTGGCGAGTTCGACATTGCCCGAATCGAGCGCCGTGTCGGCGATGCGCAGCTCGCTCATGGTGCTCGGCGCGGAATTGCGCATGACAGGGCGGCTGTCGACGCTCTGGCGGGTGGTCGTCGTGCATGCGCCGAGTGCGACCACGAGCGTCGCACAACAGGCCGCGAGGCCGAGACGGCGCATGCCGGGAAGTGGGATCTGTGTGGTCTTCATTTTTTTGCAAAGACGCTGATGAGTTGAATGACGGCCGGCCCGGCGGCGATCAGCATCACCGCGGGAAGAATGAAAAGCATCATCGGCACGGCCATCTTGGGTGCGAGCTTGGCCGCCTTTTCTTCGAGCGACACGATGTGCGCAAGCCGTTCGGTGTGCGACAGCGTGCGCAGCGCCTGCGTGATCGGCGTGCCGTAGCGCATCGATTGCGTGAGCGTGGCGATCAGCGCGCGGATCGACGGCAGGTCAATGCGCTCGGCGAGCGCCTGTAGCGCGCGCGTGCTGTCGCCGGACAGCTTCAGTTCGTCGGCGGTCAGCGAGAACTCGCCGGAAAGCGGCGGGCAGATGGTCTTCAGTTCGTCGGCCACGCGCCGGATCGACACGCCGAGGCTGTTGCCCGCGTTCGTGCAGATGACGAGCAGATCGAGCGCATCGGGCAGGCACGACGCCATGGCCTTGCGCCGCCGCGCCGCGAAGAACGCGAGCACGTATTCCGGCAGGATCATGCCGACCACGAAGACCAGCAGCATCATGGCGCCGCGCACCGCCGGGTAGCCGCCGACCATGGGAATGTGCGAGCCGAGCATCACCGCGAACGCGGCGCAGATGAGGCCGACGACGAACTTGATCGCGAGCAGCACGGATACCGCCGACTGGCTGCGATAACCACTGCGGACCATCTGTGTGCGCAGCTTCGCGCGGTATTTGGCATCGAAGAGCGGCAACCGGTCGCCCAGGCGCGCGAGACGGTGCGTGAAGCGCGCCATGGAGCCTTCGTCGTCGTCTTCTTCGGCGAGCGCGCTTTCATTGCGCTGCACGACGGCGGCCTGCCGGGTGCGCTCGGCGATGCGTCCGCGGACCCCGCCGTGTTTGGTCGCCCACCAGATGAAGATCGCGACGACGAGCGCAAGCAGCATCAGCAGGTTGATGAGTGTTTCGATGTTGTCCTGACTCATCGCGCGGTATCCAGTTTCGACATCTTGTGAACGATGAACAGTCCCATCGCGAGCGAAACCGCGGCGCAGGTCAGCACTTTCTGTCCGCCCGACGTGTTGAACAGCACCATCAGATACGCGCGGTTGAGCATGAACATGCTGCCCAGAATGAAGAAGGGCACCGACGCGAGAATCTTGGTCGTGATGCGCGCCTCGCCCGTGAGGGCCTTGGTTTTCTGACGGATCTCGCGGCGCCTGCGCACGATGCCCGCGAGATTTTCCAGCGTCTCGCCGAGCTGCCCGCCGGTCTCGCGCTGCAGCAGCAGGCACACGCAGAAGAAGGAGAAATCCGCGATGCCGATGCGCGTGACCGCGGTGGCGAGCACCTCTTCCAGATCGAGACCCACCTTGAGCCCGTCGCCCATCAACTGGAATTCGCTCTTGAGCGGCTCGGCGCATTCGGCTGACGCGACGCCCATCACGTGCGTCACCGGGACGCCTGCGCGCACGGCGCGCACGATCAGGTCGATGAGATCGGGAAAGCCATCCAGAAAGCGGCGCTTGAAACGTTCGACGAGAAACCGGTACGCCTGCATGGCGCCGAGCACCGGCAGGCCGACGAGGAGCGCCGGCGTCGCGAACGCGGGCAGCGGCAGCAGCTTCGACATCGCGAGCGCGAGGACTTCGGCGAGCACCGCCGTGATGATCACCGCGCGCAGCCCGCTTGCGCCGGCCACCGTCTTGAGGCGGGCGATCTTCGGCGCGAACCAGCGGCTGAAGATGTTGTCGTTGCGGCTGAAGGTGAAGAGGTCGGAGTCTTCATGACGCGTCTCGCGCCCAACCGAACCGGCCGCGGGAAAGGCGGCCTGCACGCGCGCCTGGATGCGCGCGTCGGGGCGCTGGCGGCGCATGTCCTGCACCACGAGCAGCATGACGCCGAGCAGCAGGGCGACTGCGAAGGTGCCGAACGTGATGAGGTCGACGTTGCTCATGGCCGCATCGCCTCCAGCAGCGCATCTTCGAGACCGTAATACGCGGCGCGCGCGGCGAAGGCCGGCCGCACGGCGCCCGTCTCGAACACGCCTTTCACTTCCTCGCTATAGGCGCTCGCGTCGTAGCGGAACGTGAACAGATCCTGCGTGATGATGACTTCGCCTTCCATGCCCACCAGTTCGGTGATGCGCGTGACGCGCCGCATGCCGTCGCGCATGCGCTCGATCTGCACGATCATGTGCACCGCGCTCGCGATCTGCCGGCGGATCGACAGGAGCGGCAGATTGCCGTTCGCCATCATCACCATCGACTCCAGACGCGTGATGCCGTCGCGCGGCGTGTTCGCGTGGATGGTGGTCATCGAGCCGTCGTGGCCCGTGTTCATCGCCTGCAGCACGTCGAAGGCTTCGGAGCCGCGCGTTTCGCCGAGAATGATGCGGTCCGGGCGCATCCGCAGCGCGTTGCGCACGAGATCGCGCTGCGTGACGGCGCCGAGCCCTTCGGCATTCTCGGGGCGCGTTTCCAGGCTGACGACGTGCGGCTGCACGAGCTGCAACTCGGCCGCATCCTCGATCGTCACGGTGCGCTCGCCGTGCCCGATGAAGTGCGACAGCGCATTGAGCAGCGTCGTCTTGCCCGAGCCCGTGCCGCCCGAGACGATCACGTTCAGCCGGCACGTGCTCGCGAGCTTGAGCACGGTGGCCATCGCGCCCGACATGTTGCCCTGCTGCGACATGCGATGCAGCGTGATGTTGCGCTTCGAGAATTTACGAATCGAGATCGATGCGCCGTGAATCGCGAGCGGCGGCAGCACGACGTTCACGCGGCTGCCGTCGGCGAGACGCGCATCGACCATCGGACTGCTTTCGTCGACACGCCGCCCGACGCCCGCCGCGATACGCTGCGCGACGTTGGTCACGTGCGTGTTGTCGCGGAACTTGCAGTTGGTGAGCTCGAGCCGGCCGTGGCGCTCGACCCATACCTGATCGGGTCCGTTGACGAGCACGTCGGTGATGGTGTCGTCGGCGAGGAGCGGTTCGATCGGACCGAGCCCGAACATGTCGTTCAGCAACTCGCCGACGATCTGCCCCTGCTCCGCGAGCGTGATGTTCAGCCGCTCGCGCTCCGCCACGTCGAGCACGAGCTGCTCGACGCCCGGCTTCATCTGCTCGCGTGTCTTGCCGACGGCGGCCGAGGCGTTCATCGCCGCGAACACGCCGTTGCGGATCACCCGGAAGAGGTCCGAGCGTACCAGCACTTCACCGCCTTCCGACGCGTGCGGGCGCGCGAGCGGCGCGACCGGAGGCGGCGCCTCGGCGACCTGCGCGGCTTCGGCGCTGGGCGGCGCGTCCGGATCGGGCTCGGGGCGGGGAACCTGCTTCTGTCCGAACATCAGCCTCTCCTGAGCCGGAGCTTCTGGAAGAACGAGCGCTCGGCGTTCATCTGCTGACCGGTGAGGTCACCGCCGATGCGCGTGATCATCTGATTGAAGCCGTTCGCCCCTTTTTCCCGGGGCGCTTCGCCGAGGTTCTCGGCGGTCGCGAGCGACTTCGCCTCGAACGGAATTTCGTACAGCACGTTGCGGCCGATCGCCGTCATGAAGTCGTTCGCCTGCACCTTGCCGCTCGTCACGGCGTTCGGGTTGTTCAGCAGCAGCGAGGTCGGCGGATTGTTGTCGCGGTCTTCGATATGGCGCAGGAGGCGGATCGTCTCGCGCGTCGAATGCACCGAGCGGTCCGCGACCACATAGACGCGCGCGGCGTGATCGAAGGCTTCCTGCGCGAGCGGGTCCGTCACCGTGCCGATGTCCAGGATCACGTAGTGGAAGCTGTCGCACAGAAGTTCGAGCACGCGCGGCAATGCGCCCGGGCCGAACGGACGCGCGGCGCCGTAGTCGTGTTCCGCCGACAGCATGTAGAGCCGGGTGCCCTTGGCGACGAGCGTGCGCTCCACGTATTGCGGATCGAGGCGATGCACGTTCTGCAGCACGTCGATGAGCCCGTTGTTGCTCTGCAGACCGAGCATGGAGTTGGCCGCGCCGCCGTACAGGTTCAGATCGACATAGGCGACGCGCCGGTGCGTGTCTTCCGACAGATGGCGGGCGACGTTGAGCGCGAGCGTGGTCACCCCGACGCCGCCGCGCGAGCCCGTGAAGGCAATCGTCTTGCCGGCGCGCGCGAGCATCACCGGGCTCACCTTGCCCTCGGAGACATTGACCGTGCGCTTGAGCAGTTCGACCGTGATCGGCTTGACGAGGTAATCGCGCACGCCGATCTTGAGCAGGCTGCGGAACAGGCCGACGTCGTTGCGCTCGCCGAGCGCCACCACCTGCACCGACGGCTCGCACACTTCGGCGAGGCGGCCGAGGTCGGACAGCGGCATCACCGAGTCCTGCAGATCGACCAGCAGGAAGAGCGGCGAGCGGTCGACGCGGGCGAGATACGCGATCGCGTCGTCGACGTTGCCCACGACGATATGCGCGTGCGGCATCGCCTGTTCGAGCACGAAGCTCTTCACGATCTGCTCGGTCTTGCGATCGGACACGAAGGCGATGAAATCCGCGTTGCGCGTGCCGGACTTGGTCTTCGAGAAGGAGAACTCTGTGCTCATGGCTGGCCTTGTGTGCTTCTGGCTGTAGTGCGTCGCATCACTTGCTGTCGCGCGAGGTCGATTTGTCGAGCGGGATCACGCGGCCGGTTTCGTAGCGCCGTACTGCGCTCGCCGCCACCGCCGCGTTCGCCGGCCCGAGCGTCTGCGGATGCACGGCGTCTTCCGGGCGCGCGAGCTGGGCGGCCAGATTCGTATAAGTCGCGCAGCCCCATTGCATGCTCGGGCGGCGGATGCCGGCGTCCGTCAGCAGCGATGGCCGGGCGAGGCTGTCGCAATCGGGCGGCACGGCCGAAGCGCCGTCGTAGCCGATCACCGTTTCGTTCGGCATGTTGCGCGGCGGCTTGAAGCAGCCGGCGGCGACGACGGCGAACGTGCCGGCGAGAAGAAGCGAAAGCAGTCGTGTGTGTTTCATGACGGGCTCAATAGACGTAGCCGGCCGCGCCGACGAGACGCGGTTGTCCGGCCTGTGCCGGCGCTCCGCCGTTCTGGCGCCGGAAGCTGTATTCGACATCGCTCGACGGCGAGATCAGCGAATCGAGCGGCGTGCGCAGTTTCGACGGATCGGTCGGCTCGACGAGATACGGCGTGACCATGATCACGAGCTCGGTCTTGTTGTTCTGGTAGTTCGTCGACGAGAACAGCTTGCCGAGCACGGGAATCGAGCCGAGGCCCGGCACCTGCGAAACGACGTCGCTGGTATTGCTCTGCAGCAGCCCGCCGATCGCGAAACTCTGGCCGCTCGCGAGCTCGACGGTCGTATCCGCGCGGCGAACGGAAAGGCCCGGCACGGTGACGCCGCCGGTGGTCACGCTCGCGGTCGTGTCGATCTGGCTGACTTCCGGGCGCACCTTCAGGCTGATGCGCCGGTCCGTGAGCACGGTCGGCGTGAAATCGAGCTTGACGCCGAACTGCTTGAACTCGACGGTGATCGCGCCGTTGGTCTGCGAGACGGGAATCGGGAACTCGCCGCCCGCGAGAAAGCTCGCCGTCTGGCCCGACAGCGCGACGAGATTCGGCTCCGCGAGCACCGTCAGCAGGCCTTCCTGATTCAGCGCGTCGACGAGCGCGCGGATGTCCACGTTGTTCGTCTTGAAAGCGCCGAGAATCGAGTAGGCGTTGTTGGTCGGCAGATTGACCGGATAGCTCACGGCGCCGTTGGCGCCGGTGATCGGCTGGCTCAGGTTGTAGATCGGACGGCCGCTGAAGATGCCGCCGTAGAAGTTGCCGACCGCGTTGCCCATCGCCTGCCAGTTGATGCCGAGCTGTTGCGTGATGTTGCGATCCACTTCGGTGATGCGCACGCGCAACTGCACCTGCAGCGGGCGGTCGATCGTCATGCGGTTGACGAGCACTTCCTTCTCGGCGAGAAAGGGCGTCACCGCCTGAACGATGGCGTCGGCATCCGCCGAGTTCGACGCCTGCCCGCTCAGCATCAGCGAGCCCTGTCCCGTCGCGACCTGCACGTTCGTGTTCGGAAAGCGCGCGGCGAGCATGGCGCGCAAGGTGATCATGTCGCGCGAGACGACGATCGTGCGCTGCACGAGCGGCCGGTTGTTGGCGCCGAGCACATAGAGCGTCGTCGTGCCGGTTTTCTTGCCGAGCACGAACACCGCCTTGGGCGACGGCACATGCACGTCGGCCACGGCCGGATCGGCGACGAAGACCGACACAACGTTTTCATTCAGTTGCAACATCGTGCCCTTGCCTGCGTCGAGTACGAGCGCGCCTTGCGCGCTGGCCGGCGCCATCGCGTCCGTCATGCCGGGGCGCGCCACGTTCGCCGTGCGCGCGGGCGAGGCCGCGCCGGCGTAGGGTGGCATCTTGGCCGGCTGCGCGGCGTGCGCGGCGGCGCACGCGACGAGCGCCGCGCACGCCAGAACCGGAGCAATCGACGCCCTATCTGCGCGGCGCGCGGTGCGACTCGAACTGAACTGCGTATTCATGAATGTGAATCCTGGCGATGGCACGCTTTCGAACGGGGGCACGGTGTCAACGCTCCGCGGGTACGGAGGGCAGCGGCGGGACGCCCTGGCCCGAACCGCCCGCCTGGGCAACGCTCGACGTATCCGACTTCTCGGAGCCGCGGTAGATGGTCACGGTGCGCGGCATGGCCGGCGCGGCGCTCGGTGCGCCCGACTGAACGGGGCGCGTGCGCGGCAGATCGCGCACGGCGCGGGAGATGTCGCCGGCCCAGATGGGCTTGCGCTCGGGCGCCGACGCCCCCGCGGGCGCCGCCGGATCGCGGCTGACCGTCGCGAAGCTGCGCAGCGCAAGCGACAGGCTGCCGAGCCGCGCCGCGACCGCGACGACTTCGCCCATGCGCGGCGTGACTTCGAGCGTCACGGTGCGGGCGCGGGCCACGGCGACGTCGTTGTCGCCATCGTTTTTCGGCCGCTTGATTTCCGAGCCGACGGCGAGTACGCGCACATGCTCGACCACCGTTTCGCTCGATACCGCGAGATCCGGCGATTCGGTGCGCCGGTCCATTTGCTGGGTGAGCAGCAGGTCGACATAGTCGCCCGGCTGGATCAGGCCGGCGTTGCCGGACACATCGTCGACGGCGACCGAGACCGCGCGCATGTCGGGCTTGAGCGTCGCGGCGAGAAAGCCCGGGGCGCTCGGCAGAAAGACATCGTCGGACACGAGGACGGCGCCGGCCGCGACCGGATGGCGCAGCAGCGCGCCCTTCAGGTCGGGCGCGCCCGCGACGCCCGCGACGATGGCGTTGGCGGGCATATCCGTCTTGGGGATCGCCTTCCAGGCGAGATCCTCGTCGCGCAGCAACAAGCCTTGCGGCAGATTGGCGGCGCTGACCAGCACCTTCTCGCTCGTCACGGCGGGCTTCGCGGTGTGAGAAGCGCTCGCAAGGACGACGCGCACGATCAGCGCAATCAGAAGTGCGCCGACCAGCAGCACGGCGAATTTGATGATGTTGGACATGGAGACGTCGTCCTATTGCGTCGAGATGAGGTGCAGCAGGGCAGGCAGCACGATGACGAAACCGCCGCCGAAGGCGAGCGCCACGCCGTACGGAACGCCGCGCGCCGCGGAGAACATCGCGAGCGCGCGCAGCGGCACGAAGCGCTGAGAGGGATTCATGTTGCGGGTGGCGAGACTCACGAGCGACACCACGGTCCCGATCACCGAGACGAGCGTCAGCGTGGCGAGCGAAAGGCCGAATCCCACCCACAGAAAGATGACGGAAGCGAGCTTGGCGTCGCCGCCGCCGAGCATGCGCACGGCGAACAGGACGGCGCAGGCCAGGAACACGACGACCGCAAGCAGCAGATGCGAGATGACATCGTCGAGCGGCATGCCGGCGATGAGCGCATCGACGAAAAAGAGTGCGCCGATCGTGAGGACGATGCTCGTCGGCAGACGTCGGGTGCGCACGTCGGTGATCGCAAGCCAGAGCAAGGCGCCCAGCACGACAAGACGAATGACGAGAGACAGTACGGTCACGATGGGCTCGAATCGGGTTGGGTCAGATCGAGGTCCGGGCGTGTGAAGGCCCGGACCTGGGGCGCGACTGCTTAGCTGCCCGCGGCGGCCTTGACCTTGGTGGTCAGGTTCGAAAAGATGTCCGTCATGTTGGTGCTGAAAGCGGAGCCGACGGCCACGAGCGCGACCACGACGATGCCCGCGAGAATCGCGTATTCCATGGCGCTGACGCCACGTTCGTCGCGCACGAAGGCTTTCAGAAGTTTTTGCATGTTGCTTCCTTGATGGGTGAGAGTTGGGATTGCAGTGCCAGGGGGAAGTGCTTACCGGTTTGGATCATATCCACGGCCGCCCAGGCCAAACGCGAGAACACAAGGCAAAACAGGCCTCAAATTGAATCGACCTGGGTGGTATGGATAAGCGCGTTAACGGCAAAGCCTTGACGGGCTTTAACCGATTTGAGAAATAATCGCGAGGTCGAAGGGGTTCGCCGAAAGCACCGTCTTTCGGATGTGTATGCGTTTGCCCGGCATGCCAGATAAGAAGGCAAACGTTTGCAGGCGAGGATGCGGGCACGCACGTTGCTCGCCCGCCAGGGGCAAGTCCACTTCATACGGAGGTCCGACATGCCCGAACAGAAAACCCTCGAGCGCGCATCGAAAGCGAAGCGCGCAGGCAAGTCCCCGAGCACGCAGGCGGGTGCGTTCGTGAAGGAACAGATCGATCACATTCGCGAAGGCAAGCACGGCGCGAAGTCGGCGAAGCAGGCCATCGCGATCGGGCTGTCCGAAGCGCGCCGCTCAGGCGTGAAGATGAAGGCGCCCAAGAAGGGCACGACGTCCGAGGCCACGCGCAAGAAGGCCGCGCAGGATACGAAGGCGTCGCATCGCACGAAGAAGAGCCCGAGCACCGAATCGAAGGCGAAGCGCTCGGCCGCGTCGACACGCGCGCTCAAGCGCGAAAGCACCAAGGCCGCTTCGCACAAGGCGCTGTCGCGTCAGTCGCATGCGGCTTCGAGCCGGCGCTCGGCGGCGGATCGGTCGGCCGCCGCGAAGAAGGGCTGGGCGACGCGTCGCGCCAACGCAGCGAAGGGTTCGCGCACGCGTCACGCGTCGCGCTGAGCCGGAAGCATCCGCGCGAACGAGACGGCCATCGTCGCGAGTTCCTGCGCCGCGGGCGTGAGCGGCACGCCCGCGCGCCGCACCAGACACACCGGCGTCCTCGCGGCGCGTTCGGCGATCGGCACGATCTCGACATGCTCGCGGAAGAACGGATGCCCGGCGAGGCTCGCGGGTTCGAGCCCGATGTAATCGCTCGATGCGATGCAGTGCAGCGTGTCGAACACGGCTTCCGTCGTTGCGGCGATACGTGGCGGCCCGAGCTTCGCCTGCTCGAAAAGCGCCGACAGCTTGTTGCCGAGCGCACCGCCGCCGCGTTGCCGTGTGCTGACCCACTCGGCGTCGCGAAGATCGCGGAGCACGCGCGAACCCCCGAGCGGATGACCGCGCCGCGCGATCACCGCGACTTCGGTATCGAAGAGCGGCGCGGTGTCCATGTCGTGGATGTCGGCGTCGGGTGCGATCAGCGCCAGCGCGAAATCGAGGCTTCCGTCGCGAACCCACGACGTCAACATGCGTGAGGTCGCGCTCGTCAGATGCACGTCGATGAGCGGACAGCGCTCGCGATAGCTTTCGAGCAATGCGGGGAAGAGGCGCATCGTCGCTTCGGCGGCAAGCCCGAGCGCGACGCGCCCCGTCAGCTCGCCGCGCAACTGGCGCATCTCGTCTTCGGTCTTTCTGCACTCGCCGAGAATCAAATCGGCGCGCAGGCGCAAGCGCTCGCCGACCGGCGTGAGGCGCGCGCCCCGCACATCGCGCTCGAAAAGCGGCCCGCCCGCCAGTGTTTCGAGCTTCTGCAATTGCTGCGTGATGCCGCTTTGCGCGACATCGAGCCGCCGCGCGGCCGCGCGCACGCTGCCCGCCTCGGCGACGGCCACGAACATGCGCAACTGCGTCAGAGTCAAATCCACGCTCGGCGTCTCCGTCGGGTGATCTCGAAAAGTGATCATGATAAGCAAAACGCCTCTTTTTGCGAGCGTTTTGCGGCCGTACTATCGGGGGCAACCATACGGAGACACGGAGACAGTGCGTTCATGTTCAGACTCAGCTCACTTTTCTTGGCCGCGGCGCTCGTCGCGGCCGCACCGGTCCACGCGAAAGACGCCGACGCGCTGCGGCTCGGCATCGATCCCGGCTATCCGCCGATGGACGTGAAGACACCCGATGGCCACGTCGCGGGCTTCGACGTCGATCTCGGCGATGAAATCTGCCGCCGCATCGCGATGCGCTGCCAATGGGTCGAGCTCGAATTCTCGGGGATGATTCCCGCGCTGCAGGCACGCAAGATCGACGGAATCATGTCGTCGATGGCGATCACCGACAAGCGCATGAAGCAGATCGCGTTTTCCACCAAGCTCTTTCAGTTTCGCTCGCGCCTGATCGCGAAGCAGGGGACGCCGCTCACCGCGAGCGCGCAGGGCCTGCGCGGCAAGCGCGTCGGCGTGCAGAGCGGCAGCCAGTTCGAAACCTACGCGCTGAAGAACTGGCAGCCGGGCGGCGTCGAGGTGGTGTCGTATCAGAGCATGGAAGGCGTGCTCAACGACCTGACCGCGGGGCGTATCGACGCCGCGCTGCTCGGCTCGGTGGAAGCGGAGCACGGCTTCCTGAGGACGCCGCACGGGGCGGGCTTCGCGTTCGTCGGCGAGCCGCTTTCGATGGGCGATCACGGCGTCGGCATGGGTCTGCGCCAGGACGACACCGCGCTCAAGGCGAAGATCGACAAGGCCGTGAACGACATGCGCGCCGACGGCACCTATCAGAAGATCGCGCGCAAGTATTTCGACTTCGACGTGTACGGCGACTAAGGATTCTTCGATGCAAACGAAACGCCACTTACTCGTCTCGACGACGCTCGGCACGTCGCGCGAACTCGTCAGCTTTCATTTCGGCGACGCCGGGCGCGACGGCGAGACCGTCTACATTCAGGCATCGCTGCATGCCGACGAAACGCCCGCGATGCTCACCGCATGGACGCTCAAGAAGCGGCTCGCCGCACTCGACGCCGAAGGCCGCGTGCGCGGCGAGATCGTGCTCGTGCCGGTGGCGAATCCGATCGGCCTGTCGCAGCACGTACTCGGGCAGTTTCTCGGGCGCTTCGAGGCGAACAGCGGCCACAACTTCAACCGCAATTTTCCGATGCCGTCCGCTGCCGCGCTGATCGAGCGCGTGGGCGCGCGCTTCTCGTCCGCCGATGCCGCGCACAACGCGCGCCTTCTGCGCGACGCGCTCGTCGAAATGCTTGGCGAGATGAACGCGAAGAACGAGTTCGAATCGCTGCGGCTCACGCTGCTCACGCTGGCTTCACGAGCCGATATCGTGCTCGATCTGCATTGCTCGCTCGAAGCGACGATGCACATCTACACGAGCCCGGCGAGCTGGCCCGCGATCGAGCCGCTCGCGCGCCATCTCGGCGCAAACGGCGTGTTGCTCGCGACGGACTCGGGCGGGCAATCGTTCGACGAGGTTCATGCGCTGCTGTGGCACGAACTGCGCGAACGCCTCGGCAAGAACACGCCGCTCGGCGCGCCGAACATCGCGGCGACGATCGAGCATCGCGGGCAGCGTGACGTCGATTACGAGACCGCCGCGCATGATGCCGATGCCATCGTCGATTATCTGATCGCGCGCGGCGTGATCGAAGGCGACGAGAAGGACGCGCCGCCGCTCGCGCAAGCCGCGACGCCGCTCGCGGGCAGCCAGCAGTTGAGCGCGCCGGTGAGCGGGATCGTCGTGTATCGGGTGAAGGTGGGCGCGCGTTTGAAAGCGGGCGATCCGGTGTTCGATATCGTCGATCCGATCACCGATGCGGTGACCACGGTCACCACGAACAACGATGGCGTGTTTTACATGCGTCGCGCGATCCGTTTCGTGTACGCGGGCGCGCCGATGGGACGGGTGACGGGGGAGAAGGCGGTGAGAAGCGGGGTGCTGATCGGGGCGTGAGACGCTTTTAGTCCGGCGAAGTCATGAATTCATACGGCTTCGCCCAGTCGGGTTTCTCCGATCGAAACAGAAGATGAAAGCCGCTGTTGAACGAGGCCGCCTTCAATTCGTACTGCGACGCCAGCAGAGACAACGATGTCGGCGTAAAGAACGAGACATGGCCGTTGCGAGGCATGCAGTACCACCATTTATCGATGCCTTCGGATGCAGTATTGTCGGGTACAAAGAGGGTGCTTACGAGCATGGCGCCATCGTCGTCGAGCAAGGCGGCAAGTGTCTGCATCAATTGACGAGGATCGACACTGTGCTCGAATACTTCGAACGCGAAAACGACACGGAATTGTTCCTGGAGAACAGACGGATCCGAGCTGCTGTGGAAGGGATCGTAAGAGCGCACGTCATGGAAATCGCGCAGGCGCAGTTGCTGTTCCAGCACGCCCGATCCTGAGCCATAGTCCAGAATTTTCATTTTCGCCAAGGCGGAAAATTTCTCGGCGATTGTCCGGGCGTTCTCGTCCGGGCGGGCGAAGACGTAATCCGGATCTTGCCTTACGTAGTCGGCGTTATAGATATGTTCGCTGAATTGCGCCGATGTCCAGTCGTCAAGCGCGGAGGTGAAGGTGAAGCCGCAATGCTCGCATCGATAGTAGTAAATGGGCACGCCCGAGTACGGATCGACTTTCTTTCCCGCGGCGTGGTCGGCGCCGCCGCGTGACAAGTCCACGACTCCGCAAAGCGCGCTTGGACCGTCGCAGCACTTGCATCGTGCAGCGGGAGAAACGGAAAACATTCCTTTAACCAAGGGTCGAACTCCGACATAAATTTCGATCATAGCACTTCGTATCACGAACGAAAATTTGAGACACGGGACAGGCCTTTCAACACCGTAGTCCGTTGTCGTTGCGCCCTCGAATCCGGCTCGCGACTCACGTACGCGACTCGCTTTAGAATGGCTTTTTCCTCAAGCAGGAGTCTCGCCATGCTGGACTTCGCACGCCACGCCCGCACGCCGACGCTCGATATCGCCTACGCCGATTCGGGTCCCGCCGATGGTCGCATCGTTCTCCTGATCCACGGCTGGCCCGATGCGGCGCGCGCATGGAACGCGGTCGCCGCGCGGCTCAACGAAGCCGGCTATCGCACCATCGTCCCGGAGTTGCGCGGCGCGGGCGGCACGCGCTTCTTGCGCGATGACACCGTGCGCGACGGCTCGGGCGTCGCGCTCGCGAACGATGCCGTCGATCTCGCCGATGCGCTCGGCATCGCACAATTCGATGTCGTCGGTCATGACTGGGGCGCGCGCGCCGCGTACACGATCTCCGCGCTGTTTCCGGATCGCGTGCGCCGCATGGCCGCGCTCGCGCTCGCCTATCAGCCGCGCGGCGTCTTCGAATTGCCGGATTTCTCGCAGGCGCGGCGCTTCTGGTATCAATGGTTCATGTCGCTCGATGGCGGCCCGGATGCCGTCGCCGCCGATCCCAAAGGCTTCGCGCGCATCCAGTGGGAAACGTGGTCGCCGCCCGGCTGGTTCGACGAAGCCGAATTCGCGGCGACCGCGCGCGCCTTCGAAAATCCCGACTGGGTGCCGATCACACTGAACGCATACCGGCGTCGCTGGCGCGGCGACCAGCCGTCCGATCCGGCGCTCGCCGAACTGTATGCGCGGCTCGCGACGATCGAACGCATCGACGTTCCCGCGCTGATGATCCAGGGCGGCGCGGATTCCTGCGACGAACCGGCGAGCTCGGAAGGGCAGGACAAGTATTTTCCGGCGGGGTACCGGCGCGTGGTCATCGATGGCGCGGGGCATTTTCCGCTGCGCGAGGCGCCGGACGCCGTCGCGGATGCCGTCATCGCGCATCTGAAATGAGCCGCCGATCAGGCGAGCGTCTTGCGCACGGAAGCGGACACCTCTGACACGTTTGGCGACAAACACTGTATGCGTGTACAGTACTGTTCGCTATGGCGGCCATGCACTTCCGAACACTCGTGCAACCTCGCCCAAGGCTTTCAGAGAGCCGCCTAACCTATTGAACCGGTTGAAAAATTGGCATCGAACAACGCAATCCGCATTCGCGGCGCACGTCAGCACAACCTCAAGAATCTCGATCTCGACCTGCACACCGGCCAGATGACGGTCGTGACCGGGCCGTCCGGTTCGGGCAAGTCGAGCCTCGTGTTCGATACGCTCTACGCGGAAGGTCAGCGCCGCTACGTCGAGACCTTCAGCGCGTATGCGCGCCAGTTTCTCGACCGGATGGACCGCCCGCAGGTCGATCGCGTGGACGGCGTGCCGCCCGCGATTGCCATCGACCAGACGAATCCGGTGCGCAGTTCGCGCTCGACAGTCGGCACGATGACCGAGCTGAACGATCACCTGAAGCTGTTCTACGCGCGCGCCGCCGAACTCTTCGACAAGAAGACGTCGCAGCGCGTGCGCCACGACACGCCCGAAACGATCTACGCGGAGCTGCTCGAACGCACGCGCGCCGACGATCCGCGTCTCGCGATCACGTTTCCCGTCGAACTGCCCGATACCGCGAGCGACGAGGAAGTCGCGCAATGGCTATCCGCGAGCGGCTATACGCGCGTGCAGGCGAAGCGCCATATCCAGACGGAATCCGGCGCGCGGCAGATGCTCGATGTCGTCGCGGATCGCTTCCGCCTCCAGAACACGGAGCGCTCGCGTGCGCTGGAGGCGATCGAAAGCGCGTTGCTGCGCGGCACCGGCCGCGTCGATGTCTACGTGCTGAAGGAGGACGCGGAGCCGGAAATCTGGCGCTTCTCCACCGGTCTGCACAGCCCGGAAAGCGATCTGCGCTACGCGGACCCGCAGCCGGCGCTGTTCTCGTTCAATTCGGCCTACGGCGCGTGCGAAACGTGCCGCGGGTTCGGCCGCGTGATCGGCGTCGATTACGGGCTCGTGATTCCGGACGACAAGAAGACGCTGCGCGAAGGCGCGGTCAAGACGTTGCAGACGCCCGCGTGGAAAGAGAACCAGGACGATCTCGTGAAGTACGGCGCGAAGGCGGGCATCCGGCTCGGCGTGCCCTGGAAGGATCTCACGCAGGAAGAGCGCGACTGGGTCATCAAGGGCTCGCCCGACTGGACCGGCAAGTGGCAGAACCAGTGGTACGGCGTGCAGCGCTTCTTCGACTATCTGGAGTCGAAGGCGTACAAGATGCACATCCGCGTGCTGCTGTCGAAATATCGCAGCTATACGACGTGCCCGGTTTGCGCCGGCGCGCGTCTGAAAACCGAGTCGCTGCTGTGGCGTCTCGGCACGAAGGAACAGGCCGACGCGGTGTTGCCGCCGTCGAATCGCTTCATGCCGGAAGGCGTCGACTGGACGCGCGCGCAACTCGAAGCGCTGCCGGGTCTCACGGTCCACGATCTGATGCTGATGCCGATCGAGCGCATCCGCCGCTTCTTCGATTCGCTGACGCTGCCGTCGACCCTGCTCGATGAAGCGCTCAAGCTGCTGCACGCGGAAGTGCGCACGCGTCTGAAATATCTCTGCGATGTCGGCCTTGGTTATCTGACGCTCGATCGCCAGAGCCGCACGCTGTCCGGCGGCGAAGTGCAGCGCATCAACCTGACGACCGCGCTCGGCACCTCGCTCGTGAACACGCTCTTCGTGCTCGATGAACCGAGCATCGGCCTGCATCCGCGCGATCTGAACCGCATCGTCGAGGCGATGCACCGGCTGCGCGACGCGGGCAATACGCTCGTCGTCGTGGAGCACGATCCCTCGGTGATGCTCGCGGCGGATCGTCTCATCGACATGGGACCGGGACCGGGCGAGCGCGGCGGGCAGATCGTCTACGACGGCGCACCCGACGACATTCAAGGCACCGATACGCTGACCGGCGCGTATCTCGGCCGCCGCAAGCATGTCGCGCATGCGTCGAACTGGAACCGGCGCGTCGTGGATGCGAACACGCCGCGTCTCACGCTCGAAGGCGCGAGCGATCACAACCTGCAGGACGTGACGGTCGATATTCCGCTGCAACGTCTCGTCTGCGTGACGGGCGTTTCCGGCTCGGGCAAATCGACATTGATTCAGGACGTGCTCGCGCCCGCGCTGATGCGCCATTTCGGCAAGGCGACGGAAACGCCCGGCGCGTTTCGCGCATTGAAGGGCGCGGAGCATCTGAGCGATGTCGTGTTCGTCGACCAGTCGCCGATCGGGCGCACGGCGCGCTCGAATCCGGCGAGTTATGTCGGCGCGTTCGATGAGATCCGCAAGCTCTACGCGAAGGCGCCGCTCGCTTTGCAGCGCGGTTATAGCGCGAGCATGTTCAGCTTCAACTCGGGCGACGGACGCTGCCCGACATGCGGCGGCTCGGGCTTCGAGCACGTGGAAATGCAGTTCCTGAGCGACGTTTATCTGCGCTGCCCGGATTGCGATGGACGGCGTTATCGCGCTGAAGTTCTCGAAGTGAAGATCGAACGCGGCGATCGTCAATTGAGCGTCGCCGATGTGCTCGAACTGACGGTCAGCGAAGCCGTCGCGCTCTTCGCAAACGACAAGGAAGTGCTGCGCGTGCTGCAGCCGATCGTCGATGTGGGCCTCGAATACGTGAAGCTCGGCCAGCCTGTGCCGACGCTTTCCGGCGGCGAAGCGCAGCGTCTGAAGCTCGCGGGTTTCCTGGCCGAAACATCGCAAGCCAAAACGAGCGAAAGCCGCCTCTTCATGTTCGACGAGCCGACCACCGGCTTGCATTTCGACGACATCGCCAAGCTGATGCAGGCGCTGCGCCGACTGCTGGAGCGCGGGCATTCGTTGATCGTCATCGAACATAATCTCGATGTGATTCGCGCGGCCGACTGGATCATCGATCTCGGTCCCGAAGGCGGGGATGGCGGCGGACAGGTCGTGTGCGTCGGCACGCCCGATGACGTCGCCGCTTGCGAGCAGTCGCATACGGGCCGCGCATTGATCGAATACGAGGAAGCGATGGCGCCCGGCGCGGCGGAAAAGCGCGCGGGCGTGCCGCTGCAACTCGCGGCGGAAGTCGCGAGCGCGCGGCGCGCATTGCAGGGCGAGGATGTCGTGCGCATCGTCAACGCGCGCGAGCACAATCTGAAGTCGCTCGATGTCGATATCCCGCATAACAAGTTCAACGTCGTGACGGGCGTGTCCGGCTCGGGCAAGTCGACGCTCGCGTTCGACATCCTCTTTCACGAAGGCCAGCGGCGTTACCTCGAATCGCTGAATGCGTATGCGCGTTCCATCGTGCAGCCCGCGGGCCGTCCCGAAGTCGATGCCGTCTACGGCATTCCACCGACCGTCGCGATCGAGCAGCGTCTGTCGCGCGGCGGGCGCAAGTCCACGGTGGCGACGACATCGGAAGTCTGGCACTTCCTGCGTCTCCTGTACGTGAAGCTCGGCATCCAGCATTGCATCCACGACGGCACGCCGGTGCAGTCGCAAAGCTCGGAATCGATCGCCGCGCAGATCATGCGCGATTTCAAGGGGCAGCATGTCGGGCTGCTCGCGCCGCTCGTCGTGAATCGCAAGGGCGTGTACACCGATCTCGCGAAATGGGCGAAGGCGCGCGGCAACACGCATCTGCGCGTGGATGGCGAATTCCTGCCGGTGAGTCCGTGGCCGAAGCTCGATCGATTCCGCGAACATACGATCGAATTGCCGGTCGCGGATCTCGTCGTGTCGGCGGACAACGAGGCCGACCTGCGCCGCGTGCTCGACGAAACGCTGGAAATCGGCAAGGGCGTGATGCATCTGTGCGCGCCGCTCGACGATCTGCATGGCTCGTGGCAGGACGGCGCGCGCCGCGGCAAGGAAGAAACCCGCGTGTTCTCGACGAAGCGCGCGTGCCCTGTGTGCGGCACGAGCTATCCCGAGCTCGATCCGCGCATGTTCTCGTACAACAGCAAGCACGGCTGGTGCAATACATGCGTCGGCACGGGCGTGAAGCTCACGCGCGAACAGCGCGCCGCATTCGATGACACCTTGTTCGCGCAGGACGATCGCGGGCGCGAGCAGAGCATCGGCTCGGTGGATCAGGAGCCGGACGATATCGTCGATCAGCCGTGCCCGGATTGCGAAGGCACGCGTCTGAACGAGGTCGCGCGCGCCGTGACCTTCGGCGATTATCCGATCACGGAAGTCGGACGCTGGACCGTGAGCGATACGCGCGAGTGGATCGCCGCGTTGAAGCTGAAAGGCCGCGATGCGGATATCGCGCGCGACGTGATCAGCGAAATCGAAGGCCGACTCCAGTTTCTCGAAGAAGTCGGGCTCGGCTATCTGAGCCTCGATCGCGCCGCGCCGACGCTTTCCGGCGGCGAAGCGCAACGCATCCGTCTGGCCGCGCAACTCGGCAGCAATCTGCAAGGCGTGTGCTATGTGCTCGATGAACCGACCATCGGTCTGCATCCGCGCGACAACCTCATCCTGCTTTCAGCGCTGAAGAAGCTGAACGACAAGGGCAATACGCTCGTCGTCGTCGAGCATGACGAGGACACGATTCGCCGCGCGGATCACATCATCGATATCGGGCTGGGCGCGGGCAAGCGCGGCGGCACGGTGGTCGCGCAAGGCACCGTGACGGATCTCGCGGCGCACAAGGCGTCGCTGACGGGCCAGTTCCTTGCGAACCCGATCGTGCATCCGTTGCAGCCGCGCCGCGAAGTGCGTGCCGGGACCGCGAAACGTCCGGCGACGCCCGAGCAATGGCTCACGGTCGAAGGCGCGACGCTGCACAACCTGCGCAACGTGACGGCGAGCATGCCGCTGAACCGCCTCGTCGCGATCACGGGCGTGTCGGGCTCGGGCAAATCGACGCTCGCGCGCGACGTGCTGATGACCAACCTGCTCGATGCCGTCGGCCGCTCGGTGCTGTCGTCGCCCGCGGTGCGGCGTGCGCGCAAGGCGGCGCAGTCCGATGCACCCGCCACGCGCTCGCGCGCCAGCGTGCTCGCGCGCGAGGCGCCGCGTCCGAAGTTCGATGTCGCGCACGCGTGGCAGGGTTGCCGTGGCGTGACCGGCTTCGAGGCGATCGACCGCGTGCTCGAAGTCGATCAGACGCCGATCGGCAAGACGCCGCGCTCGTGTCCGGCGACGTACATCGGCATGTGGGACACCATCCGCAAGCTGTTCGCCGATACGCTCGAAGCCCGCGCGCGCGGCTATACGCCGTCGCGCTTCTCGTTCAACACGGGCGAAGGGCGCTGCCCGGCGTGCGAAGGCCAGGGCGTGCGCACCATCGCGATGAGCTTCCTGCCCGACGTGAAGGTGCCGTGCGACGTGTGCCACGGCCAGCGCTTCAATCCGGAGACGCTCGCGGTGACCTGGCGCGGCAAGAACATCGGCGAAGTGCTGACGATGGAGATCGACGAAGCCGTCGAATTCTTCGCGTCGATGCAGAGCATCGCGCATCCGTTGCAATTGCTGCGCGATGTCGGCCTCGGTTATCTGACGCTCGGCCAGCCTTCGCCGACGCTGTCGGGCGGCGAGGCGCAACGCATCAAACTCGTCACCGAGTTGTCGAAAGTGCGCGACGACATCACGCGGCGCGGCCAGAAGCCGCCGCATACGCTTTACGTGCTGGATGAGCCGACGGTCGGGCTTCACATGGCGGACGTCGCGAAGCTGATCCGCGTGCTGCATCGGCTGGTGGATGGCGGGCATAGCGTGATCGTCATCGAGCACGATCTCGACGTGATCGCCGAAGCCGACTGGGTGCTCGATCTCGGGCCGGAAGGCGGCGTGAACGGCGGCACGATCGTCGCGGCGGCGGACCCGGACACGCTCGCGACGCATCCGCGCAGCCACACGGGCGCGGCGCTGCGGCCGGTTCTGGGACGTACACGCGAGGCCGAAAATGCTGCGTGATCTCGATACGCTGATCGCGTCGATGCAACCCGAGCTTCAAGCGGGCGTCTACGTTTTCGCCTCGTTGCCGCACGATGCGGTGGCGAGCGGCGCGGGCATCGTCGCTACGTTTCGCGAGCGCGAAGGATTGACGGTCGTGATGGAGGAGCGCGCGGCGCAGGCGGCGGGCATCGCGCCGCTGTTTCGCGCGGCGTGGATCACGCTGACCGTGCATTCGGATCTGAACGCGGTCGGTCTGACGGCGGCGTTCGCGCGTGCGCTCGGCGACGCGAACATCAGTTGCAATGTGATCGCGGCGGCGTTCCACGACCACATCTTCGTTCCCGTCGATGATGGCGAGCGGGCCGTCGATGTCCTGCGGGATTTGCAGCGTACTGCTGGTAAGCTTTCGGCCTCACCAAAACCATGAAATCGACATAGATGGAAACGCAGGACAAAGCCGTCGCGCTGAAAAGAATGAAATGGTTCGCCGCCGCGTTGCTCGTCGCGGCGGGTTGCCTGTTCGCGCTCGCGAAAAGCCAGCACGATGCGGGCGTATGGGCATGGGTATCGTCGTTCGCGGAAGCCGCGATGGTCGGCGCGCTCGCGGACTGGTTCGCGGTCGTCGCGCTGTTTCGCCATCCGCTCGGCGTGCCGATTCCGCACACGGCGATCCTGCCGGCGAACAAGGCGCGCGTCGCGGACAACCTGGCCGTGTTCGTGCGCGACCGTTTTCTCGGCACCGATGCGCTCGTCGCGCGCGTGAACGCGTTCGATCCGGCGAGCCGTCTGTCGACGTGGCTCGCGGAGCCGAAGAACTCGGAGCTGCTCGGCAGGAAGGCGGTGACGGCGGTCGGCCAGTTGCTGTCTTTCGTCGACGATGAACGCGTCAAGACGATGCTCTACGACACGCTGCGCCGTCGCGCGGATTCGTTCGATCTCGCGAGCGCGGCGGGCAGCGTGCTGTCGACGCTGACCTCCGACCGTCGGCATCAACTGTTGCTCGATGAAGGTCTGAAGCAGATGGCCGCGTGGCTCGACAAGCCCGAGGTGCAGGAGATGCTGGCGACGCGCATCGTCGCGGTGGCGGGCGAGGAGTATCCGAAGCTCATCGGCATGCTGGGTTTCGTCGGACTGAACGCCGAGGACCTCGGCAACAAGTTCGCGGCGGGTCTGGTGCGCGGCGCGAATCAATGGCTTCACGACGTGAGCAGCGATCCGGAGCACGAGCGCCGCAAGGCTTTCGATGCGGCCGTGGAGCGATTCGTCGGGCGGCTGAAGACGGATCCGTCGTTCAAGGCGCGCATCGACGAGCACAAGCGTGAATGGCTCGAGCGGCCTGAACTGCGTAGCTATGTGAACGGGCTGTGGGACGAGTTCATCGCTTGGCTCGATGCGGATATCAAGCGGCCGGATTCGGCGCTGCACGCGAAGGTCGTGGCGATGGCGGGAGGGTTTGCCGAAGCGCTCGGCAGTGATCCGGCGTTGCGCGATTCGATCAACGAGCATATGCGCGATGCGTTGAAGGCGCTGGCGCCGGAGTTGCGGGATGGGATCGCGAAGCATATTGCCGCGACGGTCAAGCAGTGGGATGACGCGACTCTTGTGAGGGATGTCGAGCTTAATATCGGGCGGGATTTGCAGTTTATTCGGGTGAATGGGACGTTGGTGGGGGGCGCGGTGGGGATTTTGATTCACGCCGTGATGGTTTGGGTGGGGTGAGGGGGGGGTGTCGTTTGTGTCGCCGGATCCCGAATTCGTGTTGGTTTATTAGCGTTGCCCCTGTGCGGGGCGGCAGTCACTTTCTTTGCTGCTGCAAAGAAAGTAACCAAAGAAAGCAGCTTGTTTAAGCCCGCAGTCACACGCAGTTTGGCCATGCTTGCCAGCCGCAAATGGCACTCGCCTAAGTGTCGCCCTCGAAGGCCCACTCGGGCTTGGCTCGCGCACGGTCTGCCGCATCGCATCGCTTGCGTTATTGGTTCAGCACCAAATGGCTCCGGCCCGCTTCGCGGCCGACGGGTCAATTGGGTCCGCGCGTGCTTCGTGCTGACACCGCCATCTCAATGCACTGCACATGTCTTCCATTGGTTTCCCTCGCATACCCAACGGCAGCGCGTAGCGCTGTGCCGGATGTATGATTGCTGAACCCAAAAATTTAAAGAACTAGTTCGGCAGATCGTGCGCGATCCAAGCCCGATTGGGCCTTTGGGGGCGACACTTAGGCGAGTGCCACGGGCGGCTGGCAAGCATGGCCAAACTGCGTGTGACCGCGGGCGGTGAGAAGCTGCTTTCTTTGGTTACTTTCTTTGCAGCAGCAAAGAAAGTGACCCCCGCCCCGGGGAGGGGCAGTGCCAATAGACCACCACGAAACCAGGATTCCACGACCAAGCGCAAAGAGGACAAACAAGCAACCCCCCACCGCCGAGCGAAAGCGCAAAAAAACCAATGCCCAACGCCAACACCGACCTGATCGAACGCTTCTACACAGCGTTCCAGAACCGCGATGCCGAAGCGATGTCCGCCTGCTACGCCCCCGACATCCAGTTCCAGGACCCCGCCTTCGGCGTGCTGCGGGGCAAGGAAGCCGGCGATATGTGGCGCATGCTCCTCGGCCGCGCCGCCGACTTCACGCTCACCTACGACAACATCGCATCGACCGGCCAGACGGCGAGCGCGAAAGCCATCGCGCGCTACACGTATTCGGCGACGGGCCACAGCGTCGTCAACGAAATCGACTCGCGCTTCGCGATCCGCGACGGCTTCATCGTCGAACAGACCGATGTCTTCGATCTCTGGCGCTGGAGCCGTCAGGCGCTCGGCGTGAGCGGCTGGCTATTCGGCTGGACGCCGCAGATGCAGCGCGCGATTCAGGGGAAGGCGCGCAAGGCGCTCAGGGACTATCGTCAAAAGGCAGCGACGTCATGACCCGGATCGATCGCCCCGACGCAAGCAATCTCGAAGACGAATGGCTCGAAGCCGATGCCAACGGCGGCTTTGCATCCGGCACCGTCGGCACGATGCGCACGCGGCGCTATCACGCGCTGTTGCTCGCCGCGACGCAGCCGCCCGCGGGCCGCGTCGTGCTCGTCAACGGCATCGAAGCATGGCTCGAACTGGACGGCAAACGCTTCCCGCTGACGATGCAACGCTACGCGCCCGATGTGCTCTATCCCGACGCATCCGCGAGCCTGTCGTCCTTCGATACCGAACCGTGGCCGACATGGCGATACGCGATCGGCAACGACACGGTCATCGTCGCGGAGGTGTTCGTCGCGAAGGAAAGCCGCGAAACCGTGCTGCGCTGGCGTCTCGAAGGCGCATCGATAGCGGCGAAACTCGAAGTGCGTCCGCTTCTTTCCGGCCGCGATTATCACGCGCTGCATCACGAGAACCCGGCGCTTTCATTCGACGCCACGCTCGAAGGCGAGCGCGTGCAATGGCAACCGTATGGCGATCTGCCCGCGATCTGCGCGACGTCGAACGGCGCCTACGAGCACGCGCCCGACTGGTATCGCAATTTCTGCTATGCGCGCGAGCGAGAACGCGGACTCGATTTCACCGAAGACCTCGCCACGCCCGGCGTGTTCACCTTCACTTTCGATTTCACGCGCAGCGAAGCGGTGATGATCCTGCACGCACACGTGGGCCACGACAAGCCGTTCGAAGACAGCGCGCTCGCGCACGCGTCGCGTCTGGCGTCGCGGGAGACGGCGCGCCGTGCGGCGCTCGGCTCGCGGCTCGCACGCTCAGCCGATGCGTATGTCGTGAATCGCAACGTCGGGCGCACGATCATCGCGGGCTTTCCATGGTTCACCGACTGGGGCCGCGACACCTTCATCTCGATGCGCGGCCTCCTGCTCGCATCCGGCCGGCATCAGGAAGCGGAATCGATCCTGCTCGAATGGGCCGACACGATCTCCGAAGGCATGGTGCCGAACCGCTTCCCGGACAGCGGCGGTTTGCCGGAGTACAACTCGGTCGATGCATCGCTGTGGTTCGTCGTCGCCGTGCACGACTTTCTCGCGACCGGCTTCGCCCACGCCGCCACGACGAGCCGTCTGCAGAGCGCCGCCGATGCGATCCTTCAGGGCTATTCGTCCGGCACGCGCTTCAACATCGCCGCCGATACCGACGGCCTGCTGCGCGCGGGCACGCCCGGCGTGCAACTCACGTGGATGGACGCGAAGGCGGGCGACTGGGTCGTGACGCCGCGCATCGGCAAGCCGGTCGAGGTGCAGGCGCTGTGGATCAACGCGCTCTCTATCGCCAGTGCGTGGAATCCGCGCTGGCTGGCGCTGCGCGATCAGGCGCTGCTGTCGTTCGCCGCGCGTTTCGTCGATCCCGGCACGCAAACGCTCGTCGATGTCGTCGACGCCGATCACGAGCCTGGCAAGGTCGATCGCTCGATTCGTCCGAATCAGATCTTCGCGGTCGGCGGGCTGCCGTTTGCGCTCGTCGATGGCGATATCGCCCGCGCGGTCGTCGCGCAAGTCGAGACGGAGCTTCTCACGCCGCTCGGCCTGCGCACGCTCGCGCCGTCCGATCCGGCCTACAAGGCGCTCTATGCGGGCGGTGTGCTGGAGCGCGACGGTGCGTATCACCAGGGTACGGTGTGGCCGTGGCTGATCGGTCCGTTCGTGGAAGCGTGGGTGCGCGTGCACGGCGCGGCGGGCGCGCGCGAGCGCTTTCTCGCGCCGCTTTACGCGCATCTGGACCATTACGGCCTCGATCACATCAGCGAAGTCGCCGATGGCGACGCGCCTCACGCGCCCGGCGGCACGCCGTTCCAGGCGTGGTCGCTCGCGGAACTCCTGCGTATCGAAAAACTGCTCGGCGCACCGTAAGCGCACGGCGCGCGTGCTGCCATCGAAACGCGCTAAATTACGTGTCTTGCCCGCAGCTTTGCGCGCCGCCAACGAGGAGAGCCCCATGCCGAAATCGCGCCCCGTCAATCAGCTCGATACCGTCGAGGGCTCCAGGCTCCATTCGAAGGATTGCTCGCGCTGGCAGCGCTGGGGGCCGTATCTGAGCGAGCGCCAGTGGGGCACGGTGCGCGAGGACTACAGCGAATTCGGCACCGCGTGGGAGTACTTTCCGCACGATCATGCGCGCAGCCGCACGTATCGCTGGGGCGAGGACGGTCTCGCCGGTTTCGGCGACGACAAGCTCAACTGGTGCGTCTCGCTCGCGCTCTGGAACGGCTGCGATCCGATCATCAAGGAGCGGCTCTTCGGTCTGACGAACCAGGAGGGCAATCACGGCGAGGACGTGAAGGAACTGTACTTCTACATCGACGGCACGCCGACGCATTCCTACATGCGCATGCTCTACAAGTATCCGCATGCGGCGTTTCCGTACGCCGATCTCGTCGATGAAAACGCGCGGCGCGGCGCCGACATGCCCGAATACGAAGTGCTCGACACCGGCGTGTTCGATGACGAGCGCTACTTCGACGTGCAGGTGGAATACGCCAAGCACACCGCCGACGACATCGTGATGCGCGTGACGATCGAAAATCGCGGCGACGTGTGGGCCACGCTCGACGCGCTGCCGCAGATCTGGGCGCGCAATACGTGGTCGTGGAAGCCGGCGCCGGTGAAGCCGTCGCTGAAAGTGGAGACCGTGCAGGGCGAGGGCACCTACGTGCTCGCGCAACAGGGCAATCACGAGCCGATGGTCGTCACCGCATGGTCGCCGGATGCGGGCGGCATCGAATGGCTCTTCTGCGAAAACGAGACCAACGTCAGGCGTCTCTTTCACATGGAAGGCGCGGGGCCGTTCAAGGACGGCTTCAACGACTACATCCTGCAAGGCGATGAAAACGCGATTCGCCGCGACGAGGGCACGCGCGCCGCGGCGCATGCGCATCTTAAACTGGAGCCACACGGCAAGGCCGTGGTGTACATGCGCTGGCGGCCCGAGTCCGCGCCGGACGCCGTGCCGCTCGACGTCGACGGGCTCTTCGAGCGCCGCATCGCGGAAGCGGACGAGTTCTACGGCGCGCTGCAACACGACATCGCCGATGCCGATCAGCGGCTCGTGCAGCGTCAGGCGCTCGCGGGCATGCTGTGGTCGAAGCAGTACTATCAGTTCGACGTGCAGCGCTGGCTCGACGGCGATCCGCTCCAGCCGAACCCGCCGAAGCAGCGGCGCTCGGGGCGCAACATCGACTGGCGGCATCTGTGCAACGCGGACATCGTGTCGATGCCGGACAAGTGGGAATACCCGTGGTACGCGTCGTGGGATCTCGCGTTTCATGCCGCCGCGTTCGCGCTGATCGATCCGGAATTCGCGAAACGCCAGTTGCTCCTGCTCGTGAAGGACCGCTATCAGCATCCGAACGGCCAGTTGCCCGCCTACGAATGGGCTTTCAGCGATGCGAATCCGCCCGTGCATGCATGGGCGACGTGGCGCGTCTACGAGATCGACCGCGCGATCACCGGAAAGGGCGACCGCGACTTCCTGGAACTCGTGTTCCACAAGCTGCTGCTGAACTTCTCGTGGTGGGTCAACCGCAAGGACGCCGACGGCAAGAATGTGTTCCAGGGCGGCTTTCTCGGGCTGGACAACGTGGGCATCTTCGATCGCTCGTCGCCGCTGCCGACGGGCGGCCACATCGATCAGGCCGACGGCACCGCGTGGATGGCCGCGTATGCGCTCGACCTGATGCGCATCGCGCTGGAGCTCGCGTATGCGAACAAGGTGTTCGTCGATATCGCCGTGAAGTTCTTCGAGCACTTCCTGTATATCGCGGAGGCGGTGAGCTGCGAGGACAATTGCGACACCGGTCTCTGGGACAGCGAGGACGAGTTCTTCTATGACAAGCTGCGCTTGCCGGACGGCTCGAACGTGCCGATGCGCATCCGCTCGATCGTCGGGCTGATCCCGCTCTTCGCCGTGCACGTGCTGGAGCCGAAGGTGTATCGCTCGCTGCCGGAGTTGCGCGAGCGCCTGCACTGGTTCCTCGAGCATCGCACCGACCTCGCGCGGCTCGTGTCGCGCTGGAACGTCGCGGGGCAGGGCAACAGCGTGCTGCTGTCGCTGCTGCGCGGGCATCGCATGAAGGCGCTGCTCCGGCGCATGCTCGACGAGACCGAATTTCTCTCCGATCACGGCGTGCGCGCGCTGTCGCGCGTGCATCTCGACAATCCGTTCGTCTTCTATCACAACAGCGAAAGCTTCAGCATCCGCTATCTGCCGGCGGAATCGGACTCGCGCGTGTTCGGCGGCAATTCGAACTGGCGCGGACCGGTGTGGATGCCGGTGAACTATCTGCTGATCGAATCGATCCACGAGTTTCATCGCTATTACGGCGACGATTTCCGCGTCGAGTATCCGACGGGCTCGGGGCAGAAGTTCTCGCTCGCGCAGATCGCCGATGAACTCGCGCGCCGCGTGACGACGCTCTTTCTGCTCGACAAGAACGGCGAACGTCCGGTGATGGCCGCGTATCCGCTGCTTCAGGCCGATCCGCGCTCACGCGATCTCGTTCTGTTTCACGAGTATTTTCACGGCGACAATGGGCGCGGCGTGGGCGCATCGCATCAGACGGGCTGGAGCGGGCTGGTCGCGCTGCTGTTGCAGCCGCATGCGACGGGACCGTCCGGCGTCGTGCCGCTCGCGGGCGAAGCCGATGCCGACATACAGGAGTTCGCCGGGGCGAAGTAGCGCGTCGCCCGTTTTCGGCGTTCTCGGGAAAGTCAATCGTAGAACGCCGAAACCGATATTCGGAATAATCTGGTGTTGCCTCTCTCCTCGACTGCGTAGATTTGTGCACTTACAAATCGATGACAGTTCGGAGGACAGAATGAATCACTCCCTCGGGGCGTATTCGCTGAGCGGCTACCAGTTAGGCATGGGAAGCCGCAACACCCATGTCGAACACGAGTATTGTCCGCCGTTCACCCTGGTCATGCTGGTGTTCGCCGCCGCCATGCTGGGCGGCGCATGGTTCAGCGACAAATTCGACAGCTTCGCCGCCGGATGGATCGCGTGGGTCGCGATCCTCGCCATGCTGGGCGGATTCATCGATCGCCGGTTCAGCGGCGCAGCCGCGCTCGAACGTCGCATCCGTCAGCGAGAGAAGGCGCGTCTCTACGCGCTTTGCAACATGTCGGCGGCGAGCAGCTTCAGGCAGCAATGGCCTGACTGGACGATGTCAACAACACGGGAATGGACTTCGACGTCGGCGTACCGGCGCCATCCGCAACCGATGACAACGGCACGAGCGGGTTGGTCTCCGGATAATACGCACCGAGGCAGCCGCGCGGAATGTCGTATTCAACGAGCTTGAAGCCGTTCACACGACGCTCCACGCCGTCGTCCCACACGCTCGTGATATCCACAAGATCGCCCGGCTCGAAGCCGAGCATATCGATATCGTCGCGGTTGGCGAACAGCACCTGCCGTTGGCCGTACACGCCGCGATAGCGGTCGTCGAGGCCGTAGATCGTCGTGTTGTACTGATCGTGCGAGCGCGTGGTCATGAGCGTCATCAGGCGTTCGCCGTACAGCGCGCGCGCACGGTGAATCGGCGTATCGAACGCGATTTCGTGCACGATGAACTGCGCCTTGCCGCTCGGCGTCTTCCACACGCGGTCCCGCGAGGCCACGCCCAGATGAAAGCCGCCGGGCTGCTTAAGACGTTCGTTGTAGCGTTCGAAGCCGTCGAGCACTTTCTCGATGCCGTCGCGGATCAATGCATAGTCGCCGGCATGCGCCCGCCAGTCGAGCTTCGATGAACCGAGCGTCGCATGCGCCATACGCGCGACGATCGCCACTTCGGACAGCAGATTCTGCGAAGCCGGCTTGTTCATGCCGTACGAGATGTGCACCATGCTCATCGAATCCTCGACGCTCACGCCTTGCGGCACGCCGTTCTGAAGATCGATTTCGGTGCGGCCAAGCGTCGGCAGAATGAGCGCGTCGCGGCCGTGCACGAGATGGCTGCGGTTGAGCTTAGTCGTGATGTGCACGGTGAGATCGCACGAGCGCATCGCTTCCCACGTGCGCGGCGTGTCGGGCGTCGCGATGGAGAAATTCCCGCCCAGTCCGATGAACACCTTCACCTTGCCTTCGAGCATCGCGTGAATGGTTTCGACGACATCGTAGCCGTGTTCGCGCGGCGGCTCGAAATCGTAGGCGGCGCCGAGCCGGTCGAGAAATTCCTGCGTCGGCTTTTCTTCGATGCCCACGGTGCGGTCGCCCTGAACGTTCGAATGGCCGCGCACCGGGCATAGCCCCGCGCCGCGCCGGCCGATATTGCCGCGCATCATCATCAGGTTCGAGAGCAGTTGAATCGTCGGCACGGAGTTCTTGTGCTGCGTGAGGCCCATGCCCCACGTCGAGATGACGGCGCGGCCCTTCGCGTAGATATCGGCGAGTTTGAGCAGATCGTCCATCTCCACGCCGGATTCTGCGATGATCGCGTCCCAGCTTTCGGCGCGCAGGTCGTCGGCGAAGGCGTCGAAGCCGACCGTGTGCTGCGCGATGAAATCGACATCGAGCACGCGCTCGCCGCCGTTCGCGCACGCCTCGTCGTCCAGTTCGATCACGCGTTTCGCGACGCCCTTGATGAGCGCGAAGTCGCCGCCGACTTTCGGGCGAATGAACACCGAGCTGATCTTCACGCCCTTCGGCGAGAGCATGTCGAGCGTGTGCTGCGGGCTCGCGAAGCGTTCGAGGCCGCGCTCCTTCAGCGGGTTGATCGACACGATGGTCGCGCCGCGTTTCGCGCAGTCGCGCAACTCGCCGAGCATGCGCGGATGATTCGTCGCCGGATTCTGGCCGAAGAGCAGGAGCGTGTCGGCGTGCTCGAAGTCGTCGAGCGTGACCGTGCCCTTGCCGATGCCTACGGTATGCGGCAAGCCGCGGCTCGTCGCTTCGTGGCACATGTTCGAGCAATCGGGGAAATTGTTGGTGCCGTACATGCGCACGAACAGTTGATACAGAAACGCGGCTTCGTTGCTCGCACGCCCCGACGTGTAGAAGGCGGCGCGGTCCGGATTGTCGAGCGTTTTCAGATGCGAGGCGATCAGTTCGAACGCGTCGTCCCATTCGATCGGCACGTAACGATCGCGCTTCGCATCGTAGACGAGCGGGTCCGTGAGCCGGCCGTGCTGCTCCAACTCGTAGTCGGTTTGCGCCATCAACGAGGTGACGGTGTGTTCTTCGAAGAACGCTGGCGTCACGCGCTTGCTGGTCGCTTCGGCGGCGACGGCCTTGACGCCGTTCTCGCAGAATTCGAAGGTCGAGCCGTGCTCGCGGTCCGGCCACGCACAGCCGGGGCAGTCGAATCCGTCGGGCTGATTCTGCTTGAAGAGCGTCCGGTAATTCCCGCCCGCCACCTTCTCCTTGACGAGATTGATGGCGACCTGCTTCAGCGCGCCCCAGCCCGCGGCGGGGTGCGTGTACGGTTCGATGCGTGGTTCCGGCTTCTTCATGGCGTTGTCTTCGATAAAGCATGCGATGGAACCAAGATTACTGTGTCCCGAATCGAACGCGGCGCACAGAAAATATGAAATCGGAGGAGTACAGTTGCGACGTTTTGACATAGACTGCGATCACGTCGAATCGCAAGGGAGCCAGCGCATTGAAGCTCTACGAAAAGATCGCCGATGAAATCGAGGAATCCGTGCGCCGCGGCGTGTTCGCGCCGGGCGAGAAGATCGCGTCCGTGCGGCAGGCGAGCCAGCAGCATGGCGTGAGCATCAAGACCGTGCTGCACGCCTACGCGATCCTGGAAAGCCGCGGCATTCTGGAGACGCGCCCGCAGTCCGGCTATTTCGTGCGCGCGAAGCCGCAGGCGGGCGCGGCGCAGAGTCGGCCGAAGCGCGTGATCGCGACGGCGTCGGAGGTCGATGTCAGCCGGCTCGTGCTCTCGACCCTGCGCAGCATCGGCGCGCACGACGCCGTGCCGTTCGGCTCGCCGTATCCCGATCCCGGCCCGTTTCCGTGGCGCCGCATCAACCAGTACGCGAACGCGATTGCGCGACGGCATTCGAGCTGGAATCTCATCGACGATCTGCCGCCGGGCAATCCGGAACTGATCCGCCAGATCGCGCGGCGGTATGCGGAAAACGGCGTGCCGGTCGATCCGGACGAGATCGTCATCACCGTCGGCGCGACGGAGGCGATCAATCTGAGCCTGCAGGCCGTCGCGAAGCCGGGCGACACGGTAGCGGTCGAATCGCCGACTTACTACGCGATGCTTCACGCGATCGAGCGGCTCGGCATGCGCGCGATCGAAGTGCCGACGCATCCGGCCGAGGGCATCGACATCGAGGCGCTGTCGCAGATCATCGCGCGCGGGAAGGTCGCCGCGTGCATGGTGATGCCCAACTTCCAGAATCCGCTCGGCTTCCAGATGCCCGACGAACGTAAGCGCCGACTGGTCGATCTGCTGTCGGAGCACGAGATTCCGGTCATCGAAAACGATGTCTATCACGAGCTCTATTACGGCGATGCGCGCCCGTCGACGCTCAAGAACTTCGACACGAAAGGACTCGTGCTGCATTGCGCGTCGTTTTCGAAGAGCCTGACGGCGTCGTATCGGATCGGCTGGGCGATGCCGGGGCGGTATCGGGCGCAGGTCGAGAAACTCAAGTTTCTCAACACGCTGACGACGCCCTCCGTGCCGCAGGTCGCGATCGCGGATTATTTGCGGCAGGACGGCTACGACCGGCATCTGCGGCGCGTGCGCAGGCTGTATCGGCAGCAGTCGCGCATCATGAGCGCGATGGTCGAGCGCTTCTTTCCGCCCGGCACGCGGACTTCCGCGCCGCAGGGCGGCTATGTGCTGTGGGTCGAATTGCCGGAGCGCGTCGATTCGATGCGGCTGTATCGCGCGGCGCTCGACTGCGGCATCACGGTCGGGCCGGGTTATATGTTCTCGACGCGCAATGCCTTCAGCCACTTCATCCGGCTCAACTACAGTTATCCGTGGACCGCGCAGAGCGAGACCGCCTTGCAGCGGCTCGGCGAGCTCGTCGGGGAGATCGGCGCGCGTGCGGGCAAGGACACGAACATGGGAGAACGCGCATGAGCGATGACATCGATCCGGCGCTCGTCGCCGTGCTGGCGCAATTGTGGCGCGCGCGGACGGAAACGCCGGGGCGCGCGTGGTCGCTCGCCAAGCTCGCCAAACAGGCCGGCTTGCCGATGAGCGCGTTGAGGCGGCAACTGACCGGGCTTACGGACGGCGGGCTGGTCGAGATGCAGATGAGCGAGGACGGGACGGGCAGCGCGTGGCTGACGGAGGAGGGCGTGAATTTGTGTCAATCGGTCTTCGGGGACACGGAAAGCTGAAAAATGAACTAGTATGATATACGATATGTATATCGTATAGCGAGGACAAGATGGGACGGATTTTGATCGACCTGCCTGACGAGCAGATAGACGAGCTTGCGGCGATCGGCGAAGCGCAGCAACGCCCGCGCGCCGCCATCATTCGGGACGCGATCAGCGCTTATGTCGCCAGCAAGAAGCGCCGTCCTGCCGTCGACGTGTTTGGCTTGTGGGAAGAGCGAAAGATCGATGGATTGCAGTATCAGCGGGAGCTGCGCGAAGAATGGTAAGAGCGCTTTTCGACACGAACATCCTGATCGATTACCTGCTGGGTATCGCTGCCGCAAGGACCGAGATCGAGCGTTACGAAGAGCGTTCGATCAGCATCATCACGTTGATGGAGATCCTCGTGGGCGCCACGCCGGACAACGAATCGTCGCTTCGAGCGTGGCTCGCGACCTTCGATCTCGTGCCGCTCGATACTGCCGTCGCCAACCTCGCCATCGGGATTCGCAAGAAGTCGCGCATCAAGCTGCCGGACGCAATCGTGTGGGCGTCGGCGCAATCAGTGAATGCACTTCTGGTTTCACGGAACTCGAAGGACTTCCCGCCCGACGATCCAGGCATCCGGATGCCCTATCAACTTTAGTCGCGCCGGTCGCTACCGCCCTTGGACATCCACATCACCCTGCACGGCCGTCGCGATCTCACCGGCCAGATCTACGGCCAGTTGCGCGCGGGCATCGTCGAAGGCCGGCTCGCCGCGAACGCGCGGCTGCCGTCCACGCGCGATCTCGCGGCGCAGCTCGGCGTCTCGCGCAAGACCACGCTCGATGTCTTCGAGCGGCTCATCGCCGAGGGCTATCTGCACACGCGCGCGGGCGACGGCACGTTCGTCGCCGAAGGCCTCACGCGCCTGCCGTCCGCGCAGGCCGAACCCGTCTCGGCCCGCGCCCGTGCGACCGGCATCTGGCGCAAGATGCCCGAGCGCATGGCGATGCCGATGCCGCCCGCCCACGAAACGCTCGACTGCGATTTCAAAGGCGGCGTGACCGACAAGACGCTTTTCCCCTACGATGCGTGGCGGCGCTGTCTCAATCAGGCATTGCGCACGCAGGCGCGCGCGACCGACGGCTTCGCGGGCTATCGCGATCCGGGCGGCGAGCAGGAACTGCGGCTCGGCATCGCGCGTTATCTCGGGTTCAGCCGCGCGGTCGTGTGCAACTGGCAGGACGTGATCGTGACGCAGGGCGCGCAGCAGGCGCTCGATCTGCTCGCGCGCGTCACGATCCAGCCGGGCGATGTCGTCGCGATCGAGGAACCGGGTTATCCGCCCGCCCGCGCGCTGTTCGCGGCGCTCGGCGCACGCATCGCGCATGTGCCGGTCGATGGCGAAGGCATCGTCGTGCAAAAGCTGCCGCGCAATACCCGCCTCGTCTACGTGACGCCGTCGCACCAGTTTCCGCTCGGCATGCCGATGAGCCTAGAGAGGCGCATCGAATTGCTCGAATGGGCCGCGAAGCGCGGCGCGGTCATCGTCGAGGACGATTACGACGGCGAATTCCGCTTCGAAGGCAGATCGGTGGAATCGCTGAAGAGTCTGGATCGCGCGGGGCTCGTCGCGTATGTCGGCACATTTTCGAAGACGCTTTTTCCCGATCTGCGGCTCGGCTACGTCGTGCCGCCCGCGACCTTGTCGGAGCCGATCTGGAACGCGAAGCAGACCTGCGACTGGCACAGTTGCATGCTGACGCAAACGGCGCTCGGCGCGTTCATGCTCGACGGCGAATACGCGAAGCATCTGCGCCGCATGCACAAGGCTTATGCGGAACGCCGCGCGATTCTGATCGAGCGATTGAGAGGCGAGCTCGCGCCGTGGTTCGAGCCGCTGCCATCGACGGCAGGCATCCATCTCGTCGCGCGGCTTGTTGGGTCACTGCACGAGAACGACGTGGTCGCGGCGGCGCGTGCGGTATCGGTCGGACTGTATGGAATCCGCGCGTTCTACGCGGGCGAGCCGGCGCAGCAAGGCGTGCTGTTCGGCTATGGCGGAACGAGCGCCGCAGCGATCGAACGCGGCATGAAGCGGCTCGCCGCGCTCATGCCGACGCTCGCCCGCTAGCTTCGCGGTATCACTGATCGCACAGCAGCAAGAGCTTTTCCTGTGCCGTGCAACTCGCCTTCTTGGGCTTCTGCGCGGCCGCATCCGCGTCGCGCGCCGCGACCTTGCGCGCCGGAGTCTGCGACTGCTCGGCCGCCGCCGTGCGTTGCGCGATGCACGCGCGCAGGTGCTTTTCCATCGGCGGATAGTACTTCCAGCCACGCGTGAGCGGCGGCAGTTCGAGGTGCACCTGTTTCCACTTCGGATGACCGTTGGCCTGCAGCGTGTCGAAGTTCGTGCACAGCGAATCCGCGAATTTCGACAGCGCGCCGACCGTGCCGCGCAAACCGTAGTCATAGGTCACGAGGAACGCCTTCACGGTGAGCGTCGGCGTGTCTTCCTGAATCCAGTTCGGATAGCTCGACGTGCGGATCGTCGCCGGGAAATAAGTCTGCTTCGCGCGCGCGGTTTCCTGCGCGCTGGAGTCGAGGCGCAGCAGCTTGATCTGCTTCAAGAGCTCGGGATTCATGTCCTGGAAGAGCTTCGCCGGCTGGCCCGCGACGATCACCGCCACATCGATCTTGCCCACGATCAGCCGCGCGAGCGAATCCTCGTTGTTCAAATGCTGCTCGTTCGCTTCGGCGATCGGCTCGCCGAACATCAGCCGATACAGCGTCTCCGCCGATTGCGCCGTGCCGCTGCCGATCGGCCCGACGCTGATGTTCTTGCCCTTGATCTCGTGGATGAACTTCATCGGCGAGTCGGCGCGCGTGACGAAGTAAATTTCCTCGTCGTAGAGCGGCATGATGAGCCGCAACGGCTTGATGATCTTGCCCGCGTCCGCGTTGCCCGAGGTCGCCATGTCCATGTACGCCTGATACACGTCCGACTGCACCAGCGCGAACTTCACGCCGGGCTCGTAGCGCATGCGTTGCACGTTTTCCGCCGATCCCTTCGACGGCAGCACTTCCAGCTCGATGCCCGCCGGTTCGGCCACATACTTCGACAAGTCCTGGCCGATCTGGATATACGTGCCCCGTTCCTGCCCCGTCGTGATCTTGTAGGGGATCGGATCGGCGGCGAAGCTCGATCCCGCGCCGATCAGCCCGGCGATGGCAAGGAGCGCCAGCGCACCCCGTGCGGCGTTGCGCATGCTTTTTGTGGTGAACATGATTGACCCTTTAATCGGAGTTGGACGGGTACTTTTGAAACTCGCGCGACGCAGAAAAGAGTCCGCAAAGCGCGCAATTCACTCATGCCCGGTCACTCACATGCGGCTCAACGCGAAGGCGCGTGGCGCGTGCTTGCCGTGCGTCGTTGTTGTCTCGGTGTGTTCTTCTGCTTTTGCTTTTCTGCTCAGCGCGACGGCTTCGAAGCCGGGTCGCCGCCGCTCCAGCCGTATTGCTTGATGGCGCGTTCGAGCTCCTCGGATTTGTCGGAGTCCAGGTGTGAACCCGCCGGCATATTGGCGAACTGGGGCGACGCGCCGGCGCTCGCCTGCGTGCTGCGCGCCGGTGCGTTCGTCTGCGCGACGGGCTGACTCACGACCGGCGCGACGCGCTGCGCGGCGGCAGTCTGCGCGACAGGTTGCGCCGCGGGCGGGCGCGGCACGGCGGCCTGCATCGTCGCCGTGGATGGCGGCAGCGCGCTGCTCTGGTTGCCGGGTTGCGGCGGACGCGGCACGGCGGCCCGCGTGGCTGGCGTGGCCGGCGCCGACGGTTGCGGGGGATCTTCGCCGAGGTAATACGCGCCGCGCGGATTCGCCGGGCGAGCGGCCTGCTGCGGCGGCTCGTCGCCGAGATAGTAGGGCGCGCGCGGATTGGCGGGACGCGTGTTGTTGTTGGCCGCCGCGGAAGGCTGCGGGTCTTCGTCGCCGAGATAGTAGGGCGTGCGCGCCGCCTGCGTGACGGGCGCCGGAGCCGCTTTCGCCGCCGGTTGCGAAGGCGCGGCCGCCGTGGTCTGCGTGGGCGCTGGTGCGGCGGGCGCGGGCTTCGTCATTGTCGTGGCGACGGTGGGCGCGGCGGGCGCGGCGGGCGGTGCGACGGTCGTCGCGGTGATCGCGGCGGTCGCCGCCTGGGCACGCGCGATTTTCTCCTCACGCGCTTCGTACGCGGCGTCGTCCTCGGCGTGGCGCGCGGCGGCGCTGCGTTGCGCAACACGCCGGTCGGCGGCGGGTTTCTGCGCGATGGTGTTCGGCTTCGTAGCCGGCGCGACCGCTGCAACGTTTGCCTGCGCGGGAAGCGGCGCGGGCATCGCGGCGGCCGGTTTCGGCTGCGTGGCGGCTGCCGTGTTCGTCGCATCGGGCGGATTGGGCGCAGCCGTCGGAGGCGCCGTGCCCGGAACCTTCTTGGCGAGCGCCGCCGCTGCCGTCGGCGCGAGCCAGCCCGCATGCGAGACCACGCGTTCGAGCATGGTCTGGGATTCCATGTTGCTGCCGTCGAGCGCGAGCGCCTCGCCCGCATTCTGCTGCACGCAGGCCCATGCGGAAGTCCGCTCGCAGGCGCGCGCGAGTTGCAGCGCGGCGTCGCGTTGCGATTCGCGCTTGAGCAGTTCGTCTTTCAGGCTTTCGTAGTCCGCGCGCGCCTGCTGCTGCGCCGGAAGGACTCTGAGCCGCGCGCGGGCGGTGGCGAGGTCGTGCTGATCCAGCGCGGTGCGCACGCCTTGCAGCGTATCGCCGCCGGGCACGCGCGTGTCCGCCGGGACGCGACGTTCGGCGACGGCCGGAGCGTCCGTCGTTGCGCCGCGCATGAGCGAACCGACCTTGGAATCGATCGCGCCCGAGACGCTGTGATCGGCGGAAGGCGTGCCGCCACCGCCATCGGAATCGCCGAGCTGGTAATAGAACATCGCGCCGAGCAGCAGCACGAGCCCGCATGCGCCCGCGATGACCGTCTTCTTCGTGTTCCAGCGCTCCGAGCCGGGCAGCGCGTCGGGATCGTTGCCGGATTCGGCATAGGCGTTACGCGCGGACTCTTCGGCGCGGCGCGCGCGATATTCCGCCGCTTTCTGCGCGATGCGCTCGCTCGCGCGCTCGGTCCAGCGCGAGCGCATGCCCGGCTCGACGCGCTCGGCGCCGTCCGTGCCGAGCGCGGCGGAAGAAGTCGATGCCGAAGCCGCCGCCGATGCGAGCGGCGCGCCCGCTTCTTCGAAAACGTTCGTGCGCGGCTTGCCCGGCGCGGCTTCGCGCTGCTGGCCGAACGCGGCGTTGCGATCGGCGCCGCAATTGGGGCAACTGTCGGCGTTTTTGCGCACCGTGCTGCCGCACCGCTGGCAGACGACGGAGAACATGGATGCGGGAAACGTCAGACGCGTGGTCATGCTGGAGCCCCTCGAAGGACATGTGCGTGAGGTTGCCAAAATCGCGTGGCCGCCAATGCGCGCCGGGTCGTCGCGCCTGTACGCAGGAACGCAGTCCCGCAACAGCAATCCTTCGTATTCTCTCCCCGCGCGCCATGCGCGCCGGCGGGAAACGACATTCCGACTATGGTTCAACCACTATCGGACGTCAATTGCCTTTCGCACCTATTTCCGGGCCGCGAAACTTAAGCGACTACACCATTGCGCCGCGCGTCGTATGGCTGATGGCGTACGGACCGGAGTTCCGCACATTGGCCCTGATGTCGATGTGAAAGCGTCGGATCGACGCGCGTACGACTTCGAATCGGCACGCCGCGCGCCTCGCTTCTCTCGCTCACGATAATTTCTGACATTTTGGGATCGCGCCGGCGGTTTTGAACCGCCAATCCTTAGCCGTTAAACGACAAGGGCGCGCGATCGCCGGATAACCCACTGATGCCAAAGCGATTCGCACGCCAGGCAAAGCGTTGTTTCGCGCCCACGGCGGACGCGTAAACACGGATTGGCCGGATCGCCGGATGTCGATCGAAGATTGATCAGGCATCCGAAGCATCGTCCGAAATGCCGATGGCGTCCGCAAATGGCGAGGGCCGCGACGCGAAATTCGCGCCGCGGCCCTCGTCAGTCCGACCGTAGGCGGAAGCCTTATTCGGCCAGTTGCAGCTTGCCGTCGATGCGGCGGTTCAGGCCGAGCGGATTGTCCGTCTTCAATGCATCGGGCAGGAGCGCGTCAGGCAGATCCTGATAGCTCACCGGACGCAGGAAGCGGTTGATCGCGAGGCTGCCGACCGAGGTCGAGCGGCCATCCGCCGTCGACGGGAACGGGCCGCCGTGGACCATCGCGTGGCCGACTTCCACGCCCGTGCCGAAGCCGTTCACCAGCAGGCGGCCCGTGCGGCGTTCGAGCGCGGGCAGGACGCGTTTGGCATCGGCGTAATCCGCTTCGTCGATGTGCAGCGCCGAGGTCAACTGGCCTTCCAGCGATTCGACCAGATCCAGCATGGTCGCGAGATCCGGGCAACGCACGACGAGCGACGACGCGCCGAAGATTTCTTCCTGCAGTTCGTGGCTCTTGCGGAACGCGTCGGCGGTGGTGACGAACAAGGCCGAGCGGCCCTGATTCTCGCCCTTCGCCTCGACGCCGCGTGCGGCGGTCGTCACGCCCGCATGCTCGCCCGCGCGCTCGACGGCGCCCTGATACGTCTTGCAGATGCCCGGCGTGAGCATCGTCTGCGCGGCGGTTTCCGAAAGCGCCGCCGATGCCGCCGCGATGAACTTGTCGAGATCGGGACCGTCGACGGCGAGCACCAGGCCCGGATTCGTGCAGAACTGGCCCGCGCCGAGCACGAGCGAGCCCACGAACGCCTTGGCGATGGCTTCGCCGCGGTTCGCGAGCGCCGCCGGGAACAGCAGAACCGGGTTGATGCTGCTCATTTCCGCGTAGACGGGAATCGGCTCGGTGCGTGCCGCCGCGAGTTTCATCAGCGCCGTGCCGCCGCCGCGCGAGCCGGTGAAGCCGGCTGCCTTGATGCGATTGTCCTTGACCAGACCCTGACCGACGTCACGGCCGCTGTCGAACAGTAGCGAGAACGTGCCTTCGGGCATGCCGCAGTCCTTGACGGCCTTCTGCACCGCGCGGCCGACCAGCTCCGCCGTGCCCGGATGCGCCGAGTGCGCCTTCACGATGACCGGGCAGCCGGCTGCGAGCGCCGACGCCGTGTCGCCGCCGGCGACCGAGAACGCTAGCGGGAAGTTGCTCGCGCCGAACACGGCGACCGGGCCGACGCCGATGTGGCGCAGACGCAGATCGACGCGCGGCAGCGGCTTGCGCTCGGGTTGCGCCGGATCGATGCGTACGCCGAGGAAGTCGCCGTTGCGGACGACGTCGGCGAACATGCGCAACTGGCCGACCGTGCGGCCGCGCTCGCCTTCGAGGCGCGCGCGCGGCAGGCCGCTTTCGATCATGCAGCGCTCGATCAGATCGTCGCCGATATCGAGGATATTTTGCGCGATCGTGTCGAGAAACTTCGCGCGCGCTTCCGGCGCGGTTTCGCGATAGACGTCGAACGCGGTCCACGCGAGGGCGCACGCGCGGTCGAGATCGGCCAGCGTCGCGCCGCCGAAAGCCGGTTCGATGGCCGCGCCCGTCGATGCGTTGACGGCCTTGATCGAGCCGTTCGAGCCGAAGACCGATTCCTGACCGATCAGCAGGTTGCCAGTGAGTTGCATGTTGTCTCGTCCTTGCTTGGAGTGATTCGTGGCAGTCAGTTGTACGATGACTGTCTCATGCCCGACTATACGGCTTCGCGCGTGCACCTGTATAGTGAAACCTTTCCATCGCTTGATCGCTTTTTGGAATCACCCCACGCTTTCCCGCAGGCCGACGGATGAAGAATACGCTGGAAGTATTGATGTCGCGGTTGCGCATGAAGCAGTTGCAGTTGCTGATCGCGCTGGACGACCACAAATCGCTGCACAAGGCGTCGAGCGCGATGGCGATGACGCAATCCGCCGCGAGCAAGGCGCTCGCCGAACTCGAATCGATGCTGGAAGCGCCGCTGTTCGAGCGCGCGAAGACCGGGCTGATTCCGAATCCGTTCGGCCGCTGCGTGGTGCGCTATGCGCGCGTGCTGGCCGCCGATCTGAACGCGCTGTGCCAGGAAGTCGCACAGATTCGCGCGGGCACGGGCGGACGCCTGACGGTCGGCACGATCATGGGCGCGGTGCCGGGCGTCGTCGCGCCGATCGTCAACGAAATGCACGCCCGGCATCCGGATCTGGCCATCGAGATCGTCGAGGATACGAGCGCGCGCATGCTGCCGATGCTCGACGACGGCCGTGTCGATCTCGTGATCGGCAGGTCGAGCGTGTCGGATCAGCCGTCGAAATATCACTATCAGCCGCTCGCGGACGAACCGCTTTGCATCGTCGTCGGGCACGCCCACGAGCGCACGGGGGAACAGAAAGTCGGTTTCGCGGACCTCGCGCGCTATCGCTGGGTCACCTATCCGAGCTACATGCCGATGAGCGCGCTGCTCGAACGCGAACTCGATCTCGCCGGCCTGCCGATGCCGGCCAATCCGATTTCCACCGCCTCGCCGCTCATGACGGTGACGCTGCTGCAGGAAAGCCCGGAACTCGTGTCGATCTTGCCGGCGAGCGTCGCGAAGGTTTTCGAGCGTCACGGCATGCTGCGCATCCTGCCGGTGCGCATGAAATCGAAGTCGCAGACCTACGGCATCGTCACACGCAAGGGCGGGGAGCTGTCGCCGGCCGCGCGCCAGTTCGTGCAGATGCTGCGCGAACAGAGCCGGCCGCATTGAGATTCAGCGCGTCGCGACGATGAAAATGCGCGGGAAGGGCAGCAGCACCGTGCCGTCGCCGAGCACCGTGTAGGCCGCTTGCAGCCCAGCGCGATAGCGGTCGAGGAAAGCGGTCGTTTCCTTCTCGTCGAGCTTCGCGAGGAACGGCCGCAGCCCGCTTCCCTTGAACCATTCGATAACCGCATCGACGCCGCCGTCGAGCGGGTGATGGTACGTCGTGCGCCACACGTCGACACGCGCGCAATGCGGCTTGAGCAGCGAGTAATACGCGTCCGCGCGGTAGCGCTCGGTGCGCTCCACGCCTTTGAGCTTGTCGCGCCACGGACCGTCGGCGGCGGTTTCGCGCATCAGCCGGTGCGCGGGCTCGTCGAGATTGTCCGGCATCTGCACGGCCAGCCGGCCGCCCTTCGAAAGCTTGCCGACGAGCGATGGAAACAGCGTCTCGTGATCAGGCACCCACTGCAGCGACGCGTTCGCGAGGATCAGATCGAACGGGCCTTCGCCCGGCCACGCGGAAATATCGCCGAGTTGGAAGTCGACGTTCGGCAGGCGCTTCCTCGCCGAATCGATCATGTCGCGCGAATTGTCCACGCCGATGATGCGCGCGTCGGGCGCGTAGCCGATCAGCGTTTCGGTCGAGTTGCCGGGGCCGCAGCCGAGATCCACGGCGGTGCGCGCGGTCTGTGCTTGTGTCGCGTTCAACAGATCGCGCACCGGACGCGTGCGCTCCGCTTCGAAGAGTGTGTACTGGCGGGCTTGCCAGTCGGCCGATGATGTCGTCATGTCGGGCTCCATTCGATGTGTATGTCAGGGGACAGCAGCGATTCTGAACGCGCCCGCGCCCAGCGTAAAATGAATTTATGCTGCGCATTATTTGGTTTTTCTTATGAAAATCGACACGCTGGGCGTGCAGGCGTTCGTCGCCATCGCCGATCAGGGAAGCTTCAGGGGCGCGGCCGAGCGCCTCAATATCACGCAGACGGCGATCACCCAGCGTCTGCAAAAGCTGGAGGATTTTCTCGGCGTGCCGCTCATCGAGCGCACCACGCGCTCGATGAATCTCACCGAAACGGGGCGCACGTTCCTGCCGCAAGCGCGGCGTCTGCTCGCGGAATTGTCGGCCGCGCTGATGGAGATTCGGGAGACGGGCATGGCGCAACGTGGCGATGTGTCGATCGCGTGCGTGCCGACCGTCGGCGTGCAGTATCTGCCGCGCGTGTTGCAGGCGTATTCGGCGCGTTATCCGCATAACCGCGTCCGGATTCTGGATCACGCGTCGTCGGCGGTCGCGCAGGCGGTGCTGCATCGTGAAGTGGAGTTCGGCATCAAGATCGCGGGCGAGCATCATCCGGAGTTGCACACCGAGCCGCTCGTCGAGGATAGCTACGTGGTCGTGTGCCATCGCGATCATCCGCTCGCGCGGCGCAAGCGGATCGCGTGGCGGGCGCTGGCGGACTATCCGCTCATTCTCGCGGGCGACGTGAGCGGCAACCGCGCATTGATCGACGCCGCGCTGGAAGGCAGCGGCATCGAACTGCATTCGTTCTACGAGGTCCAGCGCAGCTCCACGGCGCTCGGGCTCGTGGCGCAGCGCGTCGGCGCCGCGGTCGTGCCGGCGCTCGCGATTCAGAAGGACGCGTACCCGACGGTGCGGGCGATCGAACTCGTCGAGCCGACGGTCACGCGCTCGCTCGTACTCGTGACGCGCCGCTCGGCGTCGTTGTCGCCGGCGGCGCAGGCGCTCTACGCCATGCTCGCGAAACCAGTCGGCGGCATCTGAATGGAATACTGAATCCGGTGCGTCGCAAAGTGGAAGGGAAAACTCGGATATGCACCATCGGCGCGGGCATCGCGCCTATACTGGCGAAGCATTCGCGGTCGGCTCCGGCGACATGGGAAATGCTTTCGACTGCATATCACGATCACCACGCGCGCCGCCCTCCGGCGCCTCAAGCTATCAGGAACTCGCAGATGAGCGACACGTCAGTCGGCGGCTTGAAGGGTCTCGTGGCCGCGCTGCGCGAGCAACAACCCGCGCTCACCGAGCGATGGATGAAGCTCGTGTTCGGCGATCAGGAAGTCGAACATTCCGATCAACTCACCTATCGTCAGCTCGCGGATCATCTGCCGAGCATCTTCGAGGAAATCTGCATCGTGCTGGAGTCGCGCAACCTGCGCGACCAGGAAGGCGCGATCGAGCGCGACGCGCGCCAGCACGGTCAATGGCGCTGGCAGCAGGGCTATCGTGTCGATGAACTCGTGCGCGAGCTCGATCTGTTTCGTCAGGTGCTGCTGCTCGCGATCGGCGAGTACGCCAGCACGCACGAGGATTTTTCGCGCGCGGACGAGGAGCACGCGCGCCTCATGACCGACGAGGTGGTGAGCTTCGTCACGCTCGCGTCGATACGCGAGGCGATCGGCGAGCGCGATCGCAAGATCGACGAATACACCGGCATGCTGGAGCGCGCGAACTACGAGCTGACGCTGCGGCAAAAACTCATCGGCGATCTATATGAAACGCGCATGCAGATCGCGCGTCGCGTCGCGCACGATCTGCGCAACTTCCTGAACGTATTCTCGACGGCTCTGCAACTCGCCACGCGTTCGCCCGCGAAGCGCGACGCGGCGCTCGGCCTCGCGAACCGGCAGGTCGCCGACATGGCGACGCTCGTCGATGAAATGGTCGAATATTCGAAAGTGCTCGGCGACGATTCCTTGCTCACGGTCGAGCCATTCGATCTCGTCGGCCTCTTCGACGAACTGATGCAGGCGTGCCGCGTCACGACCGAGGCGAAGGGGCTCAAGCTCATCGGCCAGTTCGATCCGGTGCTCGGCACGGTGACGTCGAACCGGCTGAAGGTGAAGCAGGTCGCGCTGAATCTGCTGACGAACGCGATCAAGTACACGTCGTCGGGCGAGATCGTGCTGGCGATCGCGGCGGCGCCGGACGAATGCTGGAAACTGCGCGTCGCGGACACGGGCGTGGGCATCGGCGTGGCGGATCAGGAGCGCGTGTTCGAGGAGTTCGAGCGCGCCGCCGCCGACGATATCCCCGGCGCGGGGCTCGGGCTCGCCATTGTCAAGGAATTGTCGCGCACGTTGGACGGGGAGCTACGGTTCCAGTCGTCGAAAGGGCACGGCAGCGTATTCGAGGTTACGTTTCCGCTCGTGCTCAAGCCGAAGCCGGCGGAAGCGAAATAAAACAAAAAAGGCGAACGGGTCGCCCGTCCGCCTTCCGGTCACTACGACGCCCGCGCTACGCTCAGGCTGCCGCTTCTTCTTCGACCACTGCCTCGTCTTCCACCGACGCGCGGATCAGATGATCGAACGCCGACAGCGATGCCTTCGCGCCTTCGCCCGCCGCGATCACGATCTGCTTGTACGGAACCGTGGTCACGTCGCCGGCGGCGAACACGCCCGGCAGCGAGGTCGCGCCCTTCGCATCGACGACGATCTCGCCGTGCTTCGACAACTCCACCGTGCCCTTCAGCCATTCGGTGTTCGGCACGAGGCCGATCTGCACGAACACGCCTTCCAGCTCGACGTGATTGCTCGCGCCGGTCGCGCGGTCCGTGTACGTGATGCCGTTCACTTTCTTGCCGTCGCCGGTGATTTCGGTCGTCTGCCCCTGCGTGACGATGGTCACGTTTTTCAGGCTGCGCAGCTTTTTCTGAAGCACCGCATCGGCGCGCAGCTCGTTGCCGAACTCGATCAGCGTGACCGCCGAGACGAGGTTCGCGAGATCGATGGCCGCTTCGACGCCCGAATTGCCGCCGCCGATCACCGCGACGCGCTTGCCCTTGAAAAGCGGGCCGTCGCAGTGCGGGCAGTACGCCACGCCGCGGCCGCGATACTCGCGCTCGCCCGGCACATCGATTTCGCGCCAGCGCGCGCCGGTCGACAGGATCACCGTCTTCGCCTTCAGCACCGCGCCGCTCGCCAGATGGATCTCGTTGATGCGGCCCGGCACGAGCTTTTCGGCGCGCTGCACGTCCATCACGTCGACTTCATAGCTTTTCACGTGCTGTTCGAGCGCGGTCGCGAACTGAGGTCCTTCGGTTTCCTTCACGGAGACGAAGTTCTCGATCGCCATCGTATCGAGCACCTGGCCGCCGAAACGCTCCGCGACGACGCCCGTCGCGATGCCCTTGCGCGCCGAATAGATCGCCGCCGCCGCGCCGGCAGGTCCGCCGCCGACGATCAGCGTGTCAAACACCGGCTTGTTTTCGAGTTCCTTCGCCGCCCGCGCCGATGCGCCCGTGTCCAGCTTCGCCAGAATTTCCTTCACGCCCATCCGGCCCGAGCCGAAGCTTTCGCCGTTGATGAACATCATCGGCACGGACATGACCTGGCGCTCTTCCACTTCCTGCTGGAACAGCGCGCCGTCGATCGCGACGTGTTGGATGCGCGGATTGATGATCGCCATCACGTTCAGCGCCTGCACGACTTCCGGGCAGTTCTGGCACGACAGCGAGAAATACGTCTCGAACGCGAAATCGCCGTCGAGATTGCGGATCTGCTCGATGGTGGCGTCGTCGAGCTTGATCGGATGGCCGCCCGCCTGCAAAAGCGCCAGCACGAGCGAGGAGAATTCATGGCCCATCGGGATGCCGGCGAAGCGGATGCCCGCAGGTTTGCCCGCCTCGCCGATGGTGAAGGACGGACGACGCACGCTGGCGTCCTCTTTCTCGACGACGCTGATCTGGTGAGACAGCGAGGCGATCTCGTCGAGCAGGCTTTTCAGCTCGCGCGATTTGTCGCCGTCGTCGAGGAAGGCGACGAGTTCGATCGGCCGGGTGACATTTTCCAAATACGTTTTTAACTGGTTCTTGATATTGGCGTCGAGCATGGCGATGTCCGTTCCTTGACTGGGGTGTCGCAGACGCGCCTCGCCGCGCCGCTGCGATGATCGCAGCGCCGGACGAAGGCGTTTTTTGGGGTGAGCCTGTCGCTGAACCGCGGCAAGCTCGATACTGCGCTCGTGAAAACGAGGCTTAGATCTTGCCGATCAGGTCGAGCGACGGGGTCAGCGTTTCAGCGCCCGGCGTCCACTTGGCGGGGCACACTTGACCCGGGTTCTTCGCGATGTACTGGGCAGCCTGAACCTTGCGGAGCAGTTCGCCGGCGTCACGGCCGATGCCGTTGTCGTGCACTTCGCACAGCTTGATCTCGCCTTCCGGGTTGATCACGAACGTGCCGCGCAGCGCGAGGCCTTCTTCTTCGATCAGCACGTCGAAAGCGCGCGAGATTGCGAGCGTCGGATCGGCAACCATCGGATACTGGATCTTCTGGATCGTGTCCGACGTGTCGTGCCATGCCTTGTGCGTGAAATGCGTGTCGGTCGAAACCGAGTAGATTTCCACGCCCAGCTTCTTGAATTCTTCGTAGCGGTCAGCCAGGTCGCCCAGTTCCGTCGGGCACACGAACGTGAAGTCGGCCGGGTAGAACACGAACACCGACCACTTGCCCTTCAGGCTTTCATCGGTGACGGTCACGAAATCGCCATTGTGGTAGGCGGTTGCTTTGAACGGCTTGACTTGGCTGTTGATGATAGGCATTTACCAGGTTCCTTTTGGAGTGGTGTTGAAGAAGTGAATGAACTATACAGGAAAGCTATCACATCCGAGAAGTGGATTGATTTTATTGTCGGGATAGCGCAGGGCTATCGGGCCGATATTTGGCGTTTTCCCGCATGAGGCATTGTGATTGCGCGGACCTCCCGGAGGTTCCTTTTAAAACACGTCGTTGCTTTCGCGTTTATTTCAAGGAGGCAGTATGAAGATCGGAATTATCGGCGCCGGGAACATCGGGTCCGTGCTGGCGCTGCGGTTCGGCGAGAACGGCCATGAGGTGCGCATCGCCAATTCGCGCGGGCCCGCTTCGCTCGCGGATGTCGAACGCGAAACCGGTGCGACGGCTGTCGAGGCGCGAGACGCGGTGAAGGACGCGGACGTCGTCGTGGTGACGATTCCCGAGGCGAAAGTGCCGAATCTGCCCAAGAACCTGTTCGCGGGCGCGCCGGCGGGCGTCGTCGTGATCGACACGGGCAACTACTATCCGCAGCAGCGCGACGGGCGTATCGAAGGCATCGAGAAGGGCGCGACGGAAAGCCGCTGGGTCGAGCAGCAGATCGGGCGGCCGGTCGTGAAGGCGTTCAACAATATCTATGCGGACCACTTGCGCAATCGCGGCAAGCCGGCGGGCACGCCGGGACGCATCGCGCTGCCGGTTGCGGGCGACGACGCCAAGGCGAAAGCCGTCGTGATGAAGCTCGTCGATGAAATCGGCTTCGATCCCGTCGATGCGGGCGCTATCGACGATTCATGGCGGCAGCAGCCCGCGACGCCCGTCTATACCGGCGATTTCGACGCGCCCGGCGTGCGCGCGGGGCTGCAGAAGGCCGATCCGGCGCGCAAGCCCGAGTGGCGCGCGACGGACAGGAGTCCAGGCACTTTCGAGAATCCGGCGTAAGAGAAGGCTGCCGATGAGCGGAACGCCCGTACGGAAAAACGCAGAAAGGGGCGCGTGCCGTGCGACAATCTGCAAACTTTCCCGATGGGCTTTACCATGACTAACCGGGCCGGCGTGATGGTGCATGATCCATCGGCCGACGTCCGGCGCCGTGGACTCGCTGATTGATCTATGAAAACCGCTTCTCCCCCGCAGGACGTGCAGGACCCACAACACCGCTTCGGCGAGTGCGACGAGTGCGCGGATGTCGAACTCGTGGCGACGGCCACCATTCCGACCCGCTACGGCACCTTCGATTCGTACGTCTATCGCGTGAAGCACACGGATGTCGAGCACATCGCCTTCGTGATGGGCGACGTGAGCAACGGAGAATCGGTGCTGACGCGGCTGCATTCCGAATGTGTGACCGGCGACGTGTTCGGCTCATACCGCTGCGATTGCGGCGAGCAGCTCGATCTGGCGCTGCGCTACATCGCGGCGGAGGATCGCGGGATTCTGCTGTATCTGCGTGGACATGAAGGGCGCGGCATCGGCCTCGCGAACAAGATTCGCGCGTACGCGCTGCAGGAGCAGGGGCTCGATACCGTCGATGCGAACCTGCATCTCGGCCTGCCCGACGACGCCCGCGAATACGACTCCGCCGCCGCGATCCTGCGCTCGATGAACGTGAAGTCGGTGCGCCTCATGAGCAACAATCCGTCGAAGTTCGACACGCTGCTCAAGCACGATATTCCCGTGTGCGAACGGGTCGCGCTCGCCATCCCGATGCGCGAGGAAAACGAGCGCTACATCAAGACGAAGCAGGCGCGCTTCGGGCATTACTTCGACGAAAACGAGTAAAGCCCGCGCTCACTGCGCGTCGTGAAAGATCACGCCGAGCATATGCCGCCGCCCCGACCTGAGGCGGCTTACGCCGTGCTTCATGTTCACCCGATACGGCCCGCGCGTGCCCTGCACCGGCCGATGATGCACGGCGAAGAACACCGCATCGCCCTGCGACAGGGGCACCGCTTCCACGCGTGATTGCATTCTCGGGCGCTGCTCCGTCATCACGAACTCGCCGCCGGTGAAATCGCGGCCGGGCGCGGATAGCAGGATCGCCATCTGGATCGGAAAGACATGCTCGCCGTAGAGATCCTGATGCAGGCAGTTGAAATCGCCGGGCACGTAACGTAGCAGGAGCGGCGTCGGCCGTGTCTGCCCCGCGCGATGGCAGCGCTCGATGAATGCCGCGTGCTCGCGCGGATAACGCGTCTCGATGCGCATCACCTCGTTCCAGCGATTGGCGATCGGCGCGAGATGCGGATAGACCGCACGCCGCGCGCCTTCGAGCGTTTCGGGCAGCGGATACGAGAAGTATTTGTACTCGCCGCGCCCGAAGCCGTGGCGCTCCATCACGACGCGGCTGCGAAAGATGCCGTCGCGATCGTACAGCGCGGCGAGCGCCTCGCATTCGTCGCGCGACAAGAGCGCGGGCGCGGCGGCGCAGCCGTAGCTGTTGAGTTGCGCTTCGAGATCGGCCCAGTCGAGCGCGTCGATCCGTTCGCCGATATCTTCTGACGTCGCGCGTTCGAGCACCTTCATGTCATTTCTCCGGATGTGCGTAAGTTGCCTGCAGTGTGCGCCGCGCGCGCGTCGCACGCACTCCGGGTCTTGCTGTGCAATTCGCGCCGCGCATCAGTGCGCCATCATCGCGCTCTCTGCGATGCGCTCCTTCAGCGCGGCCTTGCGCGCGGCCATCTTCGCGCCGATCGCGACGAGATCCATCTGCGTCTTGCGCACTTCCGGAAACAGCGTGGTTTCCTCTTCCTCGATGTGATGCGTCGTGTTCTCCTTGAGCACCTTGAAGGTCGCGTCGAAACCATCGTCGCCGGCCTTCAGGTTCGCGAACCGTTCGATGAGCGTCTTCACGAGAAAATGCTCGACGTAGGCTTCGTCCACGTCGATGCGCTGGTCTTCGGCCAGCGCATTCTGGGCGACGGGATACAGCATTTCTTCCTCGACGATCGCGTGGATCGTCAGCAACTCGCACGCGCGCTGAACGAGCGCGTTCTTGCGCTCGAAATCGTTGCGTTCCGCGCGTTCGAACGCATCGAAAAGCTGTTCGATGGCGCGGTGGTCGGCTTCGAGCATGTCGAGCGCATCAATGGGTCGCGGGGTATGAGCGGCAGACATGTGGGTTCTCCTATAGTGGGCTCTCTCGGCCCTGTAGGGGCATCTTCGTGTCCCTGAGGCGCCCGAGAGCAGCAAGATGAATGCCCGCGATTGACCAGTTAACGGCGGCGTCGCGCGCGTCTAAATAGTCGGTCTTCCCGATTCGGCCAGGTCGCGTTGCCGCATCACTTTCACCTGCCACCACGCGGGCAAGAGACGCCGCACTTCCGCGCGCGCGAAGCGGTCGTCGATCAGATAGAGCACGCCGCGATCGAGCGGCCCGCGAATCACGCGCCCGGCCGCCTGCACGACTTTCTGCACGCCGGGAAAAAGATACGTGTACGCGTAACCCTCGCCGAACGCCTCGTGCATGCGCGCTTTCATTTCCTGATTGACGGGATTGAGCTGCGGCAGACCGAGCGTCGCAACGAACGCGCCGATGAGCCGCGAGCCGGGCAGATCGATCGCCTCGCCGAACGCGCCGCCCAGCACCGCGAAGCCGACGCCGCGCCCGTCGGCGACGAAACGCGCGAGGAACTCGCGTTGCGCCGCTTCGCTCATCGCGCGGGACTGCTGCCAGCATGGAATCGACGGATGACGGGCCGCGAGCGCCGCCGCGACTTGCGCCAGATATTCGAAGCTGCTGAAGAAGCTCAGGTAATTGCCCTCGGCGCTTTCGAACTGCGCGGCGATGAGATCGGCGATGCGGTCGACCGAGCGCTCGCGGTCGCGATAGCGCGTCGACAGGTCCGCGATGGCCCGCACGTCGAGCTGTTCGGCGGAAAAGGGCGATTCGACATCGATGCGCACGCTCGACTCCGGCAGGCCGAGCGTATCGGCGTAGAAGTGCGCGGGCGTGAGCGTCGCGGAAAAAAGCGCGACGCTGTGGGCGCGCGCGAAACGCGGCGCGAGATGCGGCGCGGGAATCACGTTGCGCAGGCAGAGCACGGCATTGCGCTTCCCGGCATTCGAACTCATTCGGCCGAGTGTGATGTCGAAGATCGAATGCGAACCGAAGCGTTCCGCGATGCGCGTGAAATGCATGGCATCGAAATAGAAGCGCAAGGTTTCGGGCGTGAAGACGTCGGGTTGTTCGCCGAGCGTTTCGGTCATCAGCGAGACGGCTTGCGCGAGCGCCGTCAGCAGGCGCGCGGGCGTTTCCGTATGCGCAGCGTATTCGATGTTCGCCGCGTCCTGTTCGCGCGTGAGTTCGCGCAAGCATCGCCCGATGCGCACGAGCGCCTGTTTCAGCACGGGTGGCGCGCCGCGCCGCATCGCGTTGACGGCGGCCTGATCGAGCGTCGCGGAATACATGCCGCGCGCCCGTTCGACGAGGTTATGCGCTTCGTCGACGAGCACCGACACGCGCCATCGATTCGCCTCCGCGAGCGCGAAGAGCATGGCGCTCGTATCGAAGTAATAGTTGTAGTCGCCGACGATCACGTCGCTCCAGCGCGACAGCTCCTGGCTCAGATAATACGGACAGACTTCGTGCCGCCGCGCGACCTCGGCGATCGACGCGCGATCGAGTTGCGCGCATTCGAGCGCGTCGGCGCGCGCCCCGGCGAGGCGATCGTAGAAGCCCCGCGCAAGCGGACACGATTCTCCGTGACACGCGCGATCGGGATATTCACACGCCTTGTCGCGCGCCACGAGTTCGACGACGCGCAACGGTTTAGCGGCGAGCGTCGTCAGCGCATCGAGCGCGAGTTGCCGTCCGGCGCTCTTCGCCGTGAGAAAGAAGATCTTGTCGAGCCGCTGGCCTGGCCACGCCTTCAGCAGCGGAAAGAGCGTGCCGACTGTTTTGCCGATGCCGGTCGGCGCCTGCGCCGCGAGACATCGGCCGGACACCGCCGAGCGATACACCGCTTCCGCGAGCGCGCGCTGGCCGGGCCGGAAATCGGCGTGAGGGAAGGCGAGCGCTTTCAGCGCGTCATCGCGCGCGGCGGCGTGCTGCATCTCCTGCCGCGCCCACGCGATGAAGCGCTCGCACTGCGTTTCGAAATGCGCGGCGAGCGCTTCGGCAGTCTGCGTCTCGACGAGCACGCTCTCGGTCTGATCGACGATATCGAAATACACGAGCGCGATCTCGATGGCTTCGAGCCCGAGCTTGCGGCACATCAGATGCGCATACACGCGCGCCTGCGCCCAATGCAGATGACGATGATTCTGCGGCATCGATTCGAGCTTGCCGCGATGCGTCTTGATCTCTTCGAGACGATTGAGCGCGGGATCGTAGCCATCGGCGCGGCCGCGTACGTACAGCGGCCCATAAGTCTCCGACAGCGAGATTTCCTTCTGATATCCGGCCGGCCGCCGGCTCGTCACCGTGACGTGGCCCGCGACGCCTTCCTGCGCGCTCGGCGTCGGCGTGAAGCGCAGATCGAGATCGCCCTGTTTCGCGGTGAACTCGCACAGCGCGCGCACGGCGACGGTGTAGGCAGGCTCGGATACTGTATGCATGTACAGCAGTCTAGCATGCAGACATCGGCGTCAAACGACCTTCTACGATGCCGCGCGCAGCAGTTCGCCGAGCGTTTTCATCGCGCTTTCGACTTGCGGCGACCACGGATGACCGAAGTTGATGCGCACGTAATTCCCGAACGCGTGACGCGCGGAGAAAATCGGCCCGGGCGTCACGTTGATGCCGTGTTCGAGCCCGCGCCTGTGCAACTGCATCGCATCGACATGTTCGGGCAATTGAAGCCACAGAAAATAGCCGCCGTCCGGCTGCACGAATCCGACGTCCGGCGGAAGCCAGCGCGCAATGGCGTGTTCCATCGCGCCGCGTTGCGTGAGAAGCGCGCCGCGCAGCTTGCGCAAGTGCTTGTCGAAGCCGCCGTGCTGAAGATAATCGGCGACGCCCGCCTGAATGGGGATGCTGGTCGAGATGCTCGTCATCAGCTTGAGCCGCCGGATCGCGTCCGCGAAACGACCCGCCGCGACCCAGCCGAGCCGGTAACCCGGCGCGAGCGTCTTCGACAGCGACGCGCAATGCATCACGAGCCCTTTGGTATCGAAGGCTTTCGCGGGCGGCGGACGATCTGCCGCGAAATGCAGTTCGCCGTAAACATCGTCCTCGATGAGCGGCACGTCATGCTTCGCGAGCAAATCGACGAGCGCGCGCTTTTTCTCGATGGAAAGCGTCACGCCAGTCGGATTCTGAAAGTTGGTCATGAACCAGCACGCACGCACCGGATGCTTGACGAGCGCTTCGGCGAGCACGTCGAGATCGAGTCCTGCGTGCGGATCGACGGGAATCTCGACCGCCCGCAGGCCGAGATGCTCGACCGCCTGCAACGCCGCGTAGAAGCACGGCGATTCGATCGCGACGACATCGCCCGGCTTCGTGACGGCCATGAGGCTCAACGTGAGCGCTTCCATCGCGCCGTTCGTGACGATGAGTTCCTCGACCGGCTGCGCGATGCCCATGCCGATGTAACGCAGCGCGATCTGCCGCCGCAATTGCTCGTTGCCCGGCGGCATGTCGACGACCGTGCTCCACGGATCGAGCATGCGCGCCGCGTGCGCGAGCGACTTCGCGAGACGCGCCAGCGGAAACAGTGTCGGCGATGGAAACGCGGAGCCGAGCGGCACGACATCCGGACGCTTGACCGCATCGAGCACGGAGAAAACGAGACTGCTCACGTCGATGGCCGCAGGCTCCGCGATCGGCGTGGGCGAGGCTGTCTGCGTCGCCACTTTCGCGCCGGGCGCGACGAAGTAGCCGGAACGTTCACGCGCGCGAATCAAGCCCCATTCTTCGAGCAGGTAATACGCGCGAAAGACTGTCGATTGACCGACGCCGTATTGCGTCGTCAGATGCCGCACCGATGGCAGGCGCGTGCCGACGGGCAAGCGGCCCGCGCGAATCTCGGCGGCCATCGTGTCGGCAAGGGCTTGGTAGCGCTTCATCGCGTGCTTGGGAGAGGGGGCGCGAAATTGTCTCATACGGGTTCGCGAAGGAATATCCACGCGTCGCCGTGCGTTTAATGAGCAAGCGGCTTAATCGCCGCGCCCGGCTTTTCAAACCTTTCGGAGGTGCTTTCATGAAGCTCGCCAGAATCGCAACAGTCATGCTCGCCTTGCTCGCCGGTCTGCTCGCGGGATGTCAGACCGACGGCAGTTCGACGTCGTCGGGCACGACATCCGGCAGCGGCAGCAGCGGCGGATATTGACCGCGCAGACGCTGCCGCCGGGACTGTCGGCGGCGCAGTTTCGAGCGGCGCTCGCGGCCTTCGCGGCGGCGCTCAGAAGCGATGCGGTGCTGTCGAACGATACCGCTTCGTATCTCGATCCATTCGCGCCCGGCGACGCGCTCGCGCATGCGCCGTCCGCCGTCGTCCTGCCGAAAGATGTGGAAGGCGTGCGCGCGGCACTGGCGGTGGCGAATCGATATCGCGTGCCGCTCTGGACCGTATCGACGGGACGCAACTTCGCTTACGGCGGCGCGGCGCCACGCATGAGCGGCTGTGTCGTGCTCGACTTGCGGCGGATGAACCGCATCATCGAGATCGATGAAACGCTCGGCTTCGCGCTGGTCGAGCCGGGCGTGACGTACTACGACCTGCATCGCGCGCTCGGCACGCCACGGAAGTTCTGGCTCGATCCGCCCGCGGCGGGCTGGGGCAGCGTGATCGGCAACACGCTCGAACGCGGCTATGGCACAACGCCTTACGGCGACCATGCGGCCCATCAGTGCGGCATGGAAGTCGTGCTTGCAAACGGCGATGTCGTGCGTACCGGCATGGGCGCGATGGCGTCGAGCCGCGACTGGCAGGTTTTCAAAGGCGGCTTCGGGCCGTCCTACGACGACATGTTCATGCAGTCGAACTTCGGCGTCGTCACGAAGCTCGGCATCTGGCTCATGCCCGCGCCCGAGGGCTACATGATTTGCCGCTACGCGTTCAGACGCGAGGACGATCTCGAACGCGTCGTCGATACGCTGCGTCCGCTCAGAATGGACGGCACGATTCAAAGCAACGCGGTCATCGAAAGCGCGGTGCGCTGGGCGGCGGGCGTATCGACGCGAAAGGCCTGGTACGACGGCAACGGCGCGATGCCCGACGACGCCATCGACGCGATGGCGCGCAAGATCGGCATCGGGCGCTGGAACCTGCGCTTCTGTCTATATGGGCCGCCGTCGCTCGTCAACGCGCGGCGCGATATCGTGCATGCGCGTTTCAAGCCGATCGCGGGCGCGACGCTCTTCGAAATGCCATATCGCGATGCATCCGTCGAGCCCGAAGGCGGCGGCGATCGTGCGCAAGTCGGCATTCCGGGGCTCGAAGCATTCAATTTGCTGAACTGGCGCGGCGGCTCGGGCGCGCATATCGATTTCTCGCCGATTTGCCCGCCCATCGGACGCGATGCCGTGAAGCAGGTGCGCATGGTGCGCGAGCGCGCTGCGCAATTCGGCTTCGACTATTACGGCGGTTTCACGGCGGGCCAGCGCGCGATGCATCACATCTTCGCGGCGATTTTCGATCGCGACGATCCGAAACAATCGCGCGACGCCGGCGCGCTGATCGAAGCGCTGATCCGCGATGCGGGCGCGGCGGGTTACGGGCAATATCGGACGCATCTTTCGTATATGGATCTGGCCGCCGCGCAATACGATTTCAACGATCACGCGCTGATGCGTCTCTCCGGCACGATCAAGACGGCGCTCGATCCGAACGGGATTCTGTCGCCGGGCAAACAGGGTATCTGGCCGGCGAAGCGTCCGGATGCAGCAGAAGGAGAAGGGCGATGAGCACGACGCGGCGCGCGTTTCTCATTGCGGCGGGGGCGTCCGGATTGCCGTGGATTTCCGTTGGCGTGGCGGCGCAGGCATCGACGCGAACCTGGGTCATCGATGCAGCGTTGCCCCAAAGCCGCGTGCTGTTGCGGCGAGCCCGTCTGACGAGCGCGCGCGTCGAGTCCCTTTCCGGCGATGCGGGCTGGCTGTGGATCGAGCGGTTATCGAAGGAAGCGATGTCGTCTTCGCATGCGATCGGGGGACTGACGCGCTTCGCCGACGCGTTCGTGTTGTCGCAGCTCGGCGCGGGCATCGGCATGCGGGCGACACATCATCGCGCATTCGTTGAAGACGCCGTGCTCTGGACGCTCGAACATGGCTGAAAGCGCTTCGGTAGAATGAAGCGTGTCTCAATATTGCCGCGCACGGATGAAACGATGAACGCCACGGACACCCGCACGATCGCCGACTGGCATGCGCATATCTATTTCGATGCCGTGAGCCGCGACGCCGCATGGCAGCTTCGGCTCGTCATCGAGCAACGATTCGCAGCGGAGTTGCAAAGTGGCCCATTGCGCCTGGGACGTTTTCACGAGCGTCCGGTCGGACCGCATCCGATGTGGTCGTTTCAATTGGGATTCGGCGGCGACCTGCTCGCGCCGATGCTCGCCTGGCTCACGCTCAACCACGGCGCGCTCGATGTATTCATGCATCCGAATACCGGCGACGCGCTCGTTGACCATCGCGATTCAGCCGTGTGGATCGGCCGATCGCATGAACTCGTGCTGAAGAGTCTGGGCGGCTGACGCTCAAAAAGAAAAAGGCGGAACGCGTCCGCCTTGCTTACCGATATCCCGCGAAATTACTTCTTCGCGCTTGCCGTTTTCGACGATACGGCGCGCACGGCCGTCTGGGTCGCGACGGTGGCGTCGTTCTGCGCAGTTTCGACCACTTGCTTCGCAGCTTTTTTGGCGGCTTCGTATGCCGAATTCGCCGATTGGGTCGCGGCGTCGATCGCGGTTTTCCACGCCGTCACGACGGCTTCGCTGCCGACCGGCGCGTTGCTCACGAGGCTTTCCAAGAATGCCTGCGCGTTACGCTGCGACTTCTCGATCTGATCCTGCGCCGCTTCGATGTACCCGCCGCGCACACCCGTCGTGATCTCGTAGACGCTCGTCCAGTACGCCTGCACGCGTTGCGCGCTGTTTTGCAGATGCTGGTTCTGGAGCGCGAAGAATTCCTGCGGATCGCGCACGGAGAACGTCTTGGCGAGCAGCGCCTGATGTTCGTCAAGCGCCGTTCTGACCGTGCGCACGTTCAGATCGACCAGCTTTTCGAAACCCCCGACGACTTGTGTGGCGAGACCAAAAGTCGTGTCGACGCCCGCCTTCTGTGACGCGATAACATTTTCCGGCGTAAAACTGCTCATGCTCGACTCCATATGGAAGTTGCCAATTGAATACGCGATGAATTTGTGCAGTGCAGCGATTGGTCTATTCTAAGGGAACGATGTGGAGTGTCAATTACGTTTTCCCCGCTTGACTTTAAACCATGTCGCCCATTATTCAAAAATCGCGGCTGGCGATAAGTAAATGAGCAGGCTCATTAAAAGCAAGTGGTCTGATCACACATCACATAATCCGAACGACCATTTGCTTTTCGGCAGTATTCCAGTACGCGGAAAAATCCGACCAGTCGGACGGTGAAGATGCGCGGCGAATTAGCTCTGTCCGCTAAGCCGGAAAGCCCGCACCCGCGTAAACACCTAAGCCCAAACTTACCGAATGCGTTGTTTCCCCACTTGACGCATTGGTGTGGTAATTGGAAGAATCTCGCACTGCAACACGCGCATCGGGGCATTCGGCGAACACGGTCTTTACCGGTATTTCTGTCACTGCCTCGTCATCGTGAATCCGTAGGATTCACCTCGCGCGAATGAGCCGGCGCTGAACGGCATAAAGATATAAATCGAGAGAATTGAAGAAAATGGGGCGACATTCCCAAACCCTTGGCCATCTTGAACGTAGTCACGAAGACAACACCTTGCGGCGCGCCATGGCCGCACGACTCGACCGCGCCTTGCAGAAGGCAAACGTCAGTTCCGCCAAAGCCGCCGGCTGGCTCGATGTGAGCGAGCACGACGTGCAATTCTGGCGACGGGGCATCACGGTCCCGCCGTTCGCGGCATTCAGCCGAATCGCGCGGGCGCTCGACATCGATCCGCACTGGCTCTGCACGGGCCAGGCACAGCAAGCGCATTCCGCCAACTGATTGCGTCCGCTTCGGCTATCGCGTTTCCCTGAGCGTCAGACTTCCGTCGATACGGCCGGTGCCGTCTTGCGTCCGTGCAGGAGCACGGTGCCGATGCCGCTCGCCGCGATCACGCACATGCCGATCGCCATCCAGAGGTCCGGCACCTGTCCGAACAGCAGCCAGCTGAAGAGCGCCGCGAACGCGAGCTGGCCATAGGCAAACGGCGTCAGCACGGAGAGCGGGGCGCGTTTTAGCGCCTGAAGCATGAGTCCGTGCCCGAGTGTCGCCATCGTCGCCATGAAGACGACGAGCAGCCAGCTCCCGATCCGCACCTGCGCGACCGCAGGCAAGGTTTCCGCCTGATCCATCCAGACGAGCACGCACAGCAGGATCGTGGCGACGAGCGCCGTGAGGAAGTTGGTCGTGATTGCATCGTCGACGCGCGTGAGATGGCTCGACACCACCTGAAAGCACGCGAATGTCGTCGCCGCGCCGATCGGAAAGATCACGGTCCAGCTGAACTGGCTGCCGCCCGGCCGCACGACGAGCAACATGCCGATAAAGCCGAGTACGACCATCGCCCATTTGCTGCGCGGAACTTCGTCCTTGAGCACGAGCGCGGCAAGCAGCGTGGAAATGAGCGGCGCGAGCATCGCGAGGGAAGTCGAAACCGGCAGCGGCAGATGCCGCAAGCCCGCGAACGTGCATGCGGAATTGCTGAGCAGCAGCACCGCCCGCACGATCTGCAGCTTGACGCTGCCCGAGCGAAAGAGACCGAATGCGCGGCGCCGCACCTGCCAGACGCCCATCACGATCATCTGAAAGAGATAGCGTACCCAGAGGAGCGCCAGCAGAGGGACCGCGGTGCCGATCAGCTTGACGGTGGAATCGCTTGCCGCGAATGTCGCGGTCGTCAGGATCATGATGGCGATACCGGCGCCGGTGTTATCGGTATCAATGCGGTATCGCGTCTTGCCCTCTGCGGTTGCCATCGAGTTCTCGTGATTCGCCGCCACGCGCAGCGAACCGTTGCCCGGCGCTTCTGCTGACGGCATATATGAAGGAACGGCTCTCAGACCGTTGTTCCGATTCTCCCGGCATCGCCGGGCGCTGGCAAGGCGACAGTAAAGTTCTTTTCCGCCTTGTTGTGCACAGGTCACGATGCGGGAAATGTACTAGACGGTTCGGACAAATTGGGATTCGGCGCGGGCGAGGGCCGTCAATCGTCGGACTAATACAGGAAAAGCGCTTCGATTCGTCCACTTCGGCATTCGCCTCCTAAAGAACGCCCATCTCAATTTGAGATTTGGATTAGAGCTTTCTTAGGCTCACTTTTTTACTATTCATTTCAACGCAGATCGCCGCGACAGCCAGCCACCAGGCATCACGCTGGATGAAAGCGCAACGCGTTCTCCGATGCGACATGGCATGCAAGCTCAGCCATGCGCGCCGAATCAGTCCGAAGTCCTTCATCACGAGTTTTCTGGAGCATTACATGCAAAAGCGCATTACCCTGGCTGCCGCCTTCGTTTCCATGAGCGTCGTCGCTCTGATGTCGATGAACGCGCACGCCGCCGACGGCACCATCACCATCAACGGCGCGCTTTCGGACACGACGTGCTCGATCAACGGTGTCGCGACCGGGGCGCCGGCCAACGTCACGGCGACGCTGCCGAACGTGGACTCGGGCTCGCTGCCGGCCGCGGGCACGACGGCCGGCACGTCGAGTCTCGGCGACATCAAGCTCGCGCTGACCGGTTGCGGCGGCGCGGCGACGAAAGCCGTCGCGCGTTTCGAAAACGGTCCGACGGTCGATCAGACCAGCGGCAATCTGGTGAACCAGGCGTCGGCATCGCCGGCGGGCAACGTGCAGGTTCGCTTGCTAAACGCCAAAATGCAGCCTATCAATATCCTCACCAACCAGAACAACGACCTGGCCACGAACGGCGCAGCCATCTCGGGCGGCGCCGCCATGCTGAACTATTTCGCCCAGTATTACGCAACGGGCAAAGCAACCGCGGGCAGCGTCAACACCACGGTGCAATACACGTTGCAATATCAGTAATGAGCGCGCCGGACCGTCCCGATGAGGCATGGTCCGGCTCGGCGTCTGCGCACGACGGGACATTCAGGTAGCGGTAATGAAAATAGCGAAGTGGTTGATTGCGATATCGACAATACTCACGGTTCTGTTCGCCGTCGCCGCGCATGCCAGCGTCACGATAAGCGGCACGCGCGTGATCTATCCGCTCGATCAGCGGGAAGTCAGCGTGAAGCTGAACAACGATAGCCGCACGCCGGCGCTCGTGCAGGTCTGGATGGACGATGGCAACGCGGACGCGAAGCCCGGCGATATCAAGACGCCCTTCGTCATCACACCGCCGATTTTCCGCATGGACCCGAGCAAATCGCAGACTTTGCGCCTGATGTATGGCGGCGGCGCGTTGCCGCAAGATCGCGAGTCGGTGTTCTGGCTCAACGTGCTCGACGTTCCGCCCAAGGTCGACGCCAGGGGCGATGCCAATACCAACACGCTGCAAATGGCCTATCGCACGCGGATCAAGGTCTTCGTGCGTCCGCCACGCTTGGCGGGCAGCCCGGACGAAGCACCGAAAACACTCGAATGGCGCGTCGTGCCGGCGCCTCAGGGCGCGGGCCTGGCGCTCTCCGTGTCGAATCCGAGCGCGTATCACGTTTCGTTCAGCGAAATTTCCGTATCGTCCAATGGACGCACCTACAAGAACGAAATGGGTGGAATGGTCGCGCCACGTTCCACGCAAATCATCCCTGTGCCGCAGATGAGCGGTGTCACCAGCGGAAAGATTCATTTCATCGCGATCAGCGACTACGGCGGTCCCATCGAGGGCGACGCCGCCATCGGACAGTAGCGCCGCCGAAGCGATCCGTCGCGTCTTCACGCATATCGCGTTTCTCGTCTCGAAATAATCGAGCGCGCGAGTTCAATCGTGCCGACGGTCTTTTGAAACAGACCGTTCACCCATCTCAAAATTCGAACTCGTCCTAGGTACTTCTATCTCGATAAAAAATAGCATCGGTTTGTTGGACGTCGATCCTTCGATATCCGAGAAACCGAAACCGCTGAGATATGAAGTCCCATCGTCATCAATCGCTTTCTACCCTCGAATTGAGCCGCACGGCGGCGCTGGTCCTGATGACCTTCGCGACGGCAGCCTTTGCGAGCACGGAGCGGGCGCTCGCCAGCGAAGCGCCCGGCGTGGTCGAGTTCGACACCACGTTCCTGCGCGTGGATTCGAAAGGCGATTTCGATGCAAAGCGATTTTCACGCGGCAACATCGTGTCGCCGGGAGTCTACGCGGTCGATATCGTCGTCAACGACAATCGCGTCGCGCGTGACGAAGTGCGTTTCGTGGCGGCGGACGAAGGCGGCAACGCGATGCCGTGCCTGACGAGCAAGATGCTCGAGAGCGCGGGCCTCGACCTCGCCCGACTCGCGGCCGAGCGCGGGCAAAAGGACGAGACGCCGGCCGACGCCTGCATCGATTTGCGCGCGCTCGTGCCGGAAGCCTCGATCGACTTCGATTTCAGCGAACAGAAACTGGCGCTTTCCATTCCGCAGCGTTACATGCGCGCATCGGCGCGCGGATACGTGTCGCCGGAATTGTGGGATCGCGGCGTGAATGCGGGCTTCCTGAGTTATAACGCGAACACCTATCGGACGCGGGCGGGCGGCGAGCAATCGACGCAGAATTATCTTGGGCTCAACGCGGGCGTGAACGTCGGCGGATGGAACCTGCGTCATCAGTCGTCGCTGACTACATCAACCGGGCAGGCAACGCAGTTCGACAACATCGCGACTTACGTCCAGCACGACCTAACCCGCTTGCGCGCGCAAGCCGTGATCGGCGACGCGCAGACGACCGGCGACGTGTTCGACTCCGTGGCGTTTCGCGGTGCGCAGATCGCCACGGACGATCGCATGGTGCCCGAATCGTTGCGCGGTTTCGCGCCTGTCGTGCGTGGCACGGCGGATTCGAACGCGCTCGTGACGGTGCGTCAGAACGGGCAGATCATCTACGAAACGGGCGTGACGCCCGGCCCGTTCGAAATCCGCGATCTCTATGCAACGGGTTCGGGCGGCAATCTCGATGTCACCGTCATGGAAGCCGACGGACGCGCGAAGCGCTTCACGGTGCCGTATGCATCGGTTGCGCAATCGCTGCGTCCGGGCACGACGCGCTTCGCGGTCACGGCGGGACAACTCCGCGACGATTCGCTGGGCACGAAGCCCAGCTTCGCGCAATTCACGCTACAGCGCGGCCTGACGAATTTGGTCACGCTCTATGGCGGCGCGATTGCATCGGAGGGCTATGCCGCCGTGAATGCCGGCGCGGCGCTCAATACGAAGTACGGCGCATTTGCGAGCGATATCACGGTCGCGCGCACGCAGGTTCCGGGCAAACACGCGATGCAGGGCAAGAGCCTGCATATCGGCTATGCCAAATTCGTCGATCCGACCGGCACCAACCTCACGCTCGGCGCATACCGTTATTCCGACAGCAGCTATCTTTCCTTCGCCGATGCCGCCCGCGTGCGCGACGCCGCGCGAGACGGCGGCAATCCGGCCGATCGCAATCGCGGCCGCGCGCAACTGACCATCGATCAGCGGCTCGGCAATCAAGGCTCGGTGTTTGCGACGGTCTCGTCGCAAAGCTACTGGAACCGTCCGGGAAACGACACGTTTTTTCAGGCGGGTTATTCGAACCGTTTCAAATACGGCACCTATAGTGTGACTGCGGACCGCACGCAGAACTCGGACGGCGCCATGTCGAATCGGTTGATGGTGAGCACGACCATTCCGCTCGGTCATTCACGTCATGCGCCGCAACTCACGACGAGTCTGAACACGGGCGGCGGCGCGACGAACATGCAGGCGAACATCGGCGGAACGGCGGGGGAACGCAATCAGTACTCGTACAACGCGTATGGTTCGCTGGGGCAGCAGCCGGGCACGGCCATCGATTCGAACGCGGGCGTGAGCGGCGCGTGGCGCGCGCCGCGTGCGCAGGTCAGCGCGTCGGCAAGCGGCGGGCCGGGCTCATCGCAGGTGTCGGCGGGCGTGAGCGGATCGATCGTCGCGCATCCGGGCGGCGTGACGTTCTCGCAGACGGTCGGCGATACTTTCGGCATCGTCGAGGCGAAGGGCGCGGAGGGCGCCAGCGTGTCGAGCGCGACCGGCGTGAAGATCGATTCGCACGGTTACGCGGTCGTGCCTTATCTCACGCCCTACAGCATGAATAACGTGGACATCGATCCGAAGGGCAGTTCGCTCGATACGGAACTTCAGTCGACGTCCGAACAGGTGGCGCCGCGTTCCGGTTCGATCGTCATGCTCAAGTACAAGACGGTAACGGGACGCGCCGCGCTGATCCGCGCGCCGCGCCTCGGCGGCGATGCGCTGCCGTTCGGCGCGGAAGTGTCCGATGGCGCGGGTCATGTGGTGGGCGTCGTCGCGCAGGACAGCCGCATTTTCGCGCGTGGCGTCGAGGAGAAGGGCACGCTCGTCGTCAAGTGGGGCAACGAGGCGAGAGAGCAATGCAGCATCGCGTATGCGTTGCCCGCGAAGAGCAATAAGTTGACTGCGGGGTATGTGTCGGTGGAGTCGCATTGCGTGGCGTCGCATGCATTCATTGCTGCGTCAGCCGGCGACGCGGGTTCTCAAGACCGATGGTGATCGAGATGAGCTTAGGCGAATGGATGAACACGCTTCGCAAGGACCGCACGCCCAACGCTTCGCGCGCGATGTGCAGGATCATTTCGAAAGGCGGAGCAGCGAAAACATGCGCGATCCTCGCGCTAGCTGCGTCGTGTCTCCAGGCAGTGGCCGGCACCTTAACATTTCCGACCGCCGGTTCCATGCCTGTCCTGAGCTTTCCCGCCACCCTGTCAGCGTCGCGCGATGCACCCGTCGGCAGCATTCTGAATACGGCAGCGGGCAACGGGGGCCTTGCCGCCACCGGCTTCACCTGTGATGTGCAGAAGAATGTGACGGTGAGCGGCACGCTCGTTCCGGGAAGCACGAATGTCTATCAGACGAGCGTCCCGGGCATCGGCGTGCACTTTTACATCACGAGCGGATGGGGCGGCTCATGGGTTTCGGTGCCGGTGTCGCAGACGCTGACACAGCCGAACGGAAGTACGGCGCACTACATGCGGGCCGATCTGGTGGTAACGGGGCCGGTCGGCAGTGGCGCCATTGCAACGTGGCCTTCCGCGACAGTGACGTTCACGGGCAGTTGCATGACGACCGTGACGGCGACGCAGTACCTCACAGGCAGCGTGGCGATGACGAGCAACACATGTAGCGTGACCACGCCGAGCCTCGACTTTGCGCTTCCGAAGGGGTTGAGCAAGGATCTGGTCGCGCCCGGCGCCACTTCGGGCGATACGACCGTGTCGCTCGGTCTGAACTGCGCTGCGGGCGTCAAGGTTGCCGTGACGCTGTCGGATGTCGTCAGTCCACAGAACCGGTCTACCACCTTGAGCCTGGCTCCCGAATCATCGGCTGCCGGAATCGGCCTGCAAATCCTGAATGGAGCGACTCCCGTGGCGTTCGGCGCAGATTCGGCGGTTGCGGGCAACACGAATCAGTGGACGGCGGGCACGGCAAGCGGCGGCGTCATGCAGATTCCGCTCACGGCGCGCTACGTTCGCACAACAGGCACGCTCATTCCGGGAAGCGTTCACGGCAAGGCGACCTTCACGATGTCCTATCAGTAGCGCGACACTCGTCCGGAAAGCATCGGAACCGGACTTGTTTGTTTCACACGAAAGCCTTGCCAACCTCGCTCCGACGCCTACACTTAAAGTAGTTTCTGAACTGCTTCAACGGAGGCAACAATGAGAACGAGAACTCGCGAAGTCGTACGCATGCTCGCGACATTCCGTCATTCGGCGCATTGCCGAAACTTGCGTGCTGCGGCGGCAGCTCAGGAAGTTCGCGATCTCGCCAACGAAACGTCGTCCGTCGGGACATCCGAAGAGGACGAGCGTGCTGAACCGGAGATCGGACCGGTTGTCCGCAAGCCGCATCCCGGCATGCATTGAAATGCGCACGCTCAGACGCCTGCCGGATTCCTGAACGGCGAGAAGCGCCAGTGCCCGCCCGCATCCTTCACGGCGATCGCCCCATGCTCGTGCAGCACTTCGCCGATGGCGCCCGGCTTGATGTCGTCGGAGATACGGATGACGAGCAAGGTGCGTTGCGGCGCGGCGTCGTCGCTGACTGACGGCGTCTGCGGTGGCTGTAGCGGCTCTTGCGGCACGTAGCGGTTGCGCGAGCCGATCACGCCCTGATGTTCGCCGTGCGCAACGTACTCGGCATCGTCTTCGTCGTGCGTGGGTGGCAGCAGCGCATCGATGTCGATTTCGCCGCGTCCTGCCCGGTAAAGATGCGCATCGTCGCGTCGCAGGCCTGCGAGCTGCAATGCGCGAAGCGCGTCATGTCCGTCGCGATAGCATCCGAACACCCCAACTATGACCTGATTCATCGTCGCCCCCTCTCTCGGCCCGCATCGTTTCCTCGAACCAAGCAACTGATGTCATCATGCGCGGTCTTCGATTCGCTTCCGCGCTGTTCGATTCGTCAGATGATCTCCAGCAACGGGCGTTCCCGCATGATGGTTTTGAAAGGAATACTGTCAATGAGCCGTTTCCCGCAGGTTGCGACCCCAACGGCTATCACCTAAAGTAGCTGAGCTTCTTTCCCGGATCCGCGCGTCACGCAACGCGCTCTTCGCGAGGTTCGAATGATTGCGAAAGCCTGTGCTTGGGTACTTGTACTGATGGCAGGCTCCGCAGCGGCGGCGCCTTGCTACAACGACGGCGATGTCGTCACGCTCGAAGGCACGGCGACGCGCCAGGCCGCGCATGAAGGGGATGCGTCCGCGAAGCCCGCGTGGGTGCTTGCGCTGTCGGGCCCGATCTGCGTGCTGAGCGCGAGCACGGGCCAGAACGCGCGGCAGCAGTCGAACGTGTCGGCGGTGCAGATCATCGATGCAACGCCCACGGAAAACGCGCGCATCCAGGTGACGGGCAAGCTCGTCACCGGCAACGTCAGCGGTTATTACGCGGTGCCCACCGCGATCTGGGTGCTCAAGCAGCGCGTGCTATCGGGACAATGACGCCCTCGGCCCGCATGGGCGATGCGTCGAAACCCACGAGAAGTGCGAACGATCAGGAACGATCAGGCCGCTTTCGCGTGCGCCTGATAGCGCCAGTATTCAGCGACGACGATATGCAGCGGTTGATCGTCGAGCTTGCGTTCCTCGGCAAATCGCAATAAGGCGTCGAGTTGCGCGCCGGTGCAACGGAACGCTTCGCGGCGCGGAGCCGTCTGGTTTTTCTTGTGCGTGGTCATGGCAATCCTTTTTAGGACCTTCCCCGACAGGGCAGGATCGTTCGACGGGGCGGCCCGTGCGCGCGAACGCAGCCTGCTGCTTTCACATTAAGCCGGAGCCGGGCACGCGCGACCGGCTGTTAGCGCACATAGCCGTCAAGACATGACAGATAACGCAAAGCGCGGACCCGGGTATGTGCTTAGGTCTCGTTTGCTTTCACCGCTGGAATAAACCGTTCGACTGTGCCGTTTAGCATGTGTGAACCCGCGCGGGAACCGAGACGCGGGACGAGGGAGGAGAAGCCTGTGAGCGCCGATCAACAAGCGCACGAGGAGCTCGCGCACATCGGGCGGATGATCGCAGAACTGGAGCGCGTCGCGGCGACGGAGCGCGGCGAACCGAAACGGTATGCGGTCATGCGGCCGGAGTACTGGCAGCGGCGCATCGATGCGTTGATCGTCGCATCGACGAACGAGCCGCTGCGGCGCGATGCGGCCGCGTTGCGCGAGCGCCTGGCGGAAGTATTCGCCGATGCGCACGAACGAGATACGGGGCACGCGGGAGAACCGGCGCGGGAGACCGGCAGCAGAAAATGAAGCGAAGCGACGTGCGTGGCGGCGCGTGTGACGATCGGACGATCGACACGCGCCGCCGCAGCGTCAACCCGTTTGCTCGACGGGCGTCACGTCGATATCGAGCTTCTGCGTGCCGCGCAGCACCGCGATCTTCACGGGCTTGTCGATACGCGATGCATCCAGCGTGCGCTGCAAGCCATCGACACTATCGACGGCGATGCCATCCACCGCGACGATACGATCGCCCGTGCGCAAACCGCCGAGCGCGGCCGGACTGCCTTTCACGATCTCCATCACATGCACGCCGCTCGCAAATGCGAGCTCGAAGAAGCGCTGCACGCGCCGCGAGATCGGCGTAGTCGTGCCCGCCACGCCGATATACGCACGCCGCACGCGCCCATACGCGAAGATCTGCATGATGACCCACTTGGCCGTGTCGATCGCGGTGGCGAAGGAGATGGCCTGCGCGCCGGAAATGATCGCGGTGTTCACACCGATCACTTGCCCCGCCGAATTGATGAGCGGCCCGCCCGAGTTGCCGGGATTGAGCGCGGCATCGGTCTGGATGACGTCGTAGATCATGCGGCCCGAGGTCGAACGCAGCGAGCGGCCGAGCGCGGACACGACGCCTGTCGTGACGGTCTGCGCGAGCCCGAGCGGATTGCCCACCGCGATCGCGATCTGCCCGACGCGCAGGCTGCCCGAATCGCCCAACTCGACATGCGGCAGCGGCTCCGCCGAGCCGATGCGCAGCACCGCGAGATCGCTCGCGGGATCGTCGCCGACGAGATCGGCGTCGAAACGCGCGCCATCCGCGAGCGTGACCACGATATGCGTCGCGCCGTGCACGACATGGCTATTCGTCAGCAGATAGCCGTCCGGCGTGAAGATGAATCCCGAGCCCGTGCCGCCGACATTGCGGCGCGTGCCGCGCGGATCGGCGACCTGGCGCTCGACTGCGATGAACACTACGGCTTGCTGCACGCGCTCGAGTGCGCCGATGACCGTGCGCGAATAGGTGTCGAGCAGGGCTGAATCGTCGATATTGCCGAGCGGGGCGGAGGGCGCGGCGTCCTGCGCCCCGCGCGCAAGATCGTCGATGAATTGAGGCCGGCTTCCCATGTTCCTAGAACTCCCGATGTCTGGAAGCCGACATGCGGGTCGCTGCCGCCGATTTCAAGAGATGGTTGCGTTTGCGAGCAGCTTCATCGGCCCGAGCGATTCGACGACGTCGCGCTGTGCGGCGTCGCGCACGAAGAGCGAGCCGGCGAAGCCGAGCGCATTCACGGCGACGCCTTCGACATGCGAGACCCCGCGCGGCACCGCGAGCATCCAGCGGCGCGTGACGAGGAGGTTGTAAGGCGCGCTCTGATGCGCGACGCCCGCGACGTCGAGCGGCTGCACGCCGATCGCGTCGAGCAGTTGCAGATAGTTTGCGTGGGCGTTCGCGGGATCATCGCCGTCGAGCCATGCGGCCGCGTGCGCGAACGCGAGTTGCGGCGCGCGAAAAATGCCGCTCGTGTGCGCGGCGTCGATGAACGGTTCGATGGGCAAGGCGTGACCATCGAGCGGCAGCGGCACGATCTGCAGATGCTTGTGCGGCTGGCTCGATCCGGCGATCGTGCCGCCGTTATAGAAGCCGAGCCCATCGAAGCGCTCGAGGCATGCGAGGAGCGCCGCGAAGTCATCCTCGCCGATGAGCGATTCCTGCGGCTCGAAGTCCGTCGTCACGATCAGCAGATGATGCGCGAGCACGTTGAACTTGTTGAGCAGCAGGAAGTGCCGCTCGCCGATATCGCCCACACGCAGCGCTTCCTCGCAGGGAGAAAACGGATCGCGCCATGCGCTTGCGGCGTCCGCCGTGGCCTTCGCCGCGAGCTTCGATGCTTCCTCCTTGCGCGCGAGGTTTGCCGCTTGCCGCACGAGAAACGGTACGCCGCCATCTTCGATCACGCTTTGCACCGTGTCGAAGGAACGCAGCGCGCCGCATGCGAGCGCGCGCTCCGTTTGCGTGACGACGTCCTGCCACGAAGGGGCGTTCATTCGCGCCATGCTTCTCCTTTGCCGAACTCGTATCGATCGAGCGATGCCGCGTGCATCTCGATGCTGTAGCCGGGCGCCTGCGGCGGCATATAGCGCCCGTTTTCGATGACGACGGGATCGAGAAAATGCTCGTGCAGATGATCGACGTATTCGAGCACGCGACGATCGAGCGAGCCCGACACGCAGATGTAATCGAACAGCGAAATATGCTGCACATACTCGCACAAGCCGACGCCGCCCGCATGCGGACACACCGGCACGCCGAACTTCGCGGCCATCAGCAGCACGACGAGCACTTCGTTGAGACCGCCGAGACGGCAGCTATCGATCTGACAGAAATCGATCGCTTCCGCTTGCAGCAACTGCTTGAAGATCACGCGGTTCTGGCAATGCTCGCCGGTCGCGACGCCGATCATCGGTGCGAGGCGCCTGCGAATCGCGGCGTGGCCGAGCACGTCGTCGGGGTTCGTGGGCTCTTCGATCCACCACGGATCGAACTCCGCGAGACGGCGCATGTTCGCGATCGCTTCATCGACTTCCCAGACCTGGTTCGCGTCCATCATCAGCTTGCGCTCGGGGCCGATTTCCTCGCGCAGAATGCGCGCGCGCCGCATATCTTCGTCGAGATTGCCGCCGACCTTCTGCTTGAAATGCGTCCAGCCCGCCGCGACGCCTTCACGCGCGAGCCGGCGAATCTTGTCGTCGTCATAGCCTAGCCAGCCCGCGGACGTCGTGTACGCGGGAAAGCCCTGAGCGAGCATTTCCTTTTCCCGTTCGCCGCGTGTTCCATGAATGCGCTTCAATAAGGCCAGTGCTTCGGATGGCGTGATCGCATCGGTCACATAGCGGAAGTCGAGACAACGCACGAGCTGCTCCGGACTCATGTCGACGAGCAGTTTCCACACGGGCTTCTTCTCGCTCTTCGCCCACAGATCCCACACGGCATTGACGACGGCAGCCGTCGCGAGATGGATCACGCCTTTCTCCGGGCCGATCCAGCGCAATTGACTATCGGATGTGAACGCGCGCCAGAAGCCGCCCATGTCCGCGGCGATATCTTCGATGCTCCTGCCGACGACGAGCGGCGCCAGCGCCTCGACCGCCGCGACGACGACTTCGGTGCCGCGTCCGATCGTGAACGTGAGGCCATGACCCGCGAGTCCGGGCGCATCGGTTTCGAGTATCACGTAGGCGGCGGAATAGTCGGGCGCGGCGTTCATCGCGTCCGAACCGTCGAGCGAACGCGACGTGGGAAAGCGGATATCGCGCACGGAGAGCTTCGTGATGCTGGTCATGTTCATCTCCTCAGATGGTGTCGTGACGGCGATGCTCAGGGTTCGAACGGAGGCCTTTATAAAGGCCCGAATATGCTGCAACGCACGGGCGCAATGGACATTGACAACCCGTGTTGCACCTCCTAGCCTGCTAGCATGTTAGTGCGAAATCAAGGGCGGCGTGAGCTCATCGACGAATGAAAACAGTCTTGCCGCCGACCCTTACCGCGCGTTGCCCCGCTTGCACGGTTCGGAGCGCGGCAGCCTCACCGACGCCGTCGAGGAGGCGCTGCGCGCGGCCATCGTCAATCTGGCGATGGAGCCCGGCATGATGATCGACAAGCTCGCGGTGTGCGAGCGCATGGGCGTATCGCGCTTTCCGGTTTCGTCCGCACTGGCCAAGCTTGCAACCGTGGGGCTCGTCGAAGTCTTGCCGCAGCGCGGCACACGCGTCATGCCCATCGTCATGCACGACATACGTCAGCATCTGTTCATCCGCAGCGCGCTCGAAGTGGAGACCGTGCGCACGCTTGCCGTTGCGTGCGATGCAGCCACGCTCGATGCACTCGATGCGAACCTCGAACGGGAAGTCGAAGCAGTGCAGCAAGGTCTGCGCCGCGAGTTTCATCTGCTCGATCTCGCGTTCCATGAACTGCTTCTCGATGCAATCGACTTGCCGCGCGTGAAGGAAATCGTCGCTGCATCGCGCAATGCGCTCGATCGCGCGCGCCGTCTGATGGCGAGTCCAGAGCGTCACGCGCATACGCTCGCCGAGCACACACGTATCGCCGATGCGATCCGCGCACGCGATGGCGATGCCGCCGCGCGCGCGATGCACGATCACCTGGATGAAGTCGTCGCGGAACTGCGGCGCTTTTCCGCTGAAAGACCGGACCTGTTCAGGGAGTAGGAGACAAGAAAGACGAGCGATACATGTGGTCAACCGCAATGGAGGAGACACACAATGAACCTGTTCAAGCAAATGGGCGCCGTGACCGCGCTTGCGGCCGCATGTCTCGCCGCTTCGCCGGCGATCGCGGCCGAGGACTTCAAGGGCGTGACCGTCAACGTGATGACTTTCGTCGGTCCGCAAATCGCCGAGCCGCTGCAACGCCGCGCGCCCGAGTTCGAGAAGCTCACGGGCGCGAAGGTGAATGTGCTGACGGTGCCGTTCTCTGACCTTTATCAGAAGCTTTTGACGGACTGGGCGTCGGGCACGAATTCCGTCGATGCGGCGGTCTTCGCGCCGCAATGGATGGTCGATTACACGAAGGGCGCCTTCCTCGAAGACCTGACGCAGCGTGTCGCCAAAGACACGGCGTTGAAGGAAGACGACGTCATGCCGTTCTTCGTCGATTTCTCGCAGAAGTACAACGGCAAGACCTATCTCGTCGCGCTCGACGGCGACTTCCAGATGGTCTACTACCGCACGGATATCCTTCAGCAGCTCGGCAAGCAGCCGCCGAAAACCTGGGACGATTACCTCGATATCGCGAAAGCCGCGAACGGCAAGGCCTTCGGCGGCGACGGCAAGCCGGTCGCGGGTTCGTGCATTTCCAAGAAGCGTAACGCGCAGGCGTATTGGGCGATCATCTCGATCGCGGGCGGTTATCTGCAATCGAAGGGCACGGCGCAGGGCGCGTTCTTCGATCCGCGCAACTTCAAGGCGCTCGTGAACAACGACGGCTTCAAGGAAGCGTTGCGCATCTACAAGGAATCGACGACTTATGGACCGCCCAACGAAATCAATCTCGATGTCGGCGACACGCGCAGCGCGTTCATCTCTGGCCATTGCGCATTGACGCTCGACTGGGGCGATGTCGGCGTGCTCGCGATCGATCCGAAGCAGTCGAAGGTGATCGATAAAGTAGGCGCGGTGATTCTGCCCGGCTCGCGCAAGGTGGTCGACCGCGACACGGGCAAGCTCGTGCCGTGCGACAAGACCCGGTGTCCTTATGCGATCGACGGCGTGAATCACGCACCGTTCGCGGCCTTCGGCGGCTGGTCCGGCGGCATCAATGCGAAGGCGAAGCCGAAGGTGAAGGACGCCGCTTATGCGTTCCTGTCGTTCATGAGCCAGCCGGCGCAATCGAACGTCGATGTGACGATCGGCGCATCGGGCTTCAATCCGTATCGGCGTTCGCAATTCACGGACATGTCGGCGTGGAAGAAGGCAGGCATGAGCGACGCGGCCGCCAAGTCGTATCTCGGCGCGATCCAGCAGAGCCTGCAAAGCCCGAACATGATTATCGATCTGCGCATTCCGCAGAACCAGCGCTATGAACAGGTCGTGCTCGATACGGCGGTCGCGCGCTTCGTTGCTGGAGAAATCGATGCGGACGCCACGATGAAAGCCATCGATAGCGGCTGGGGCGAAATCACCGACGATCTCGGCAAGGACACCCAGTTGCGCGCATACAAGGCATCGATCGGCGCGAAGTGACGAGTAAGGCGGGCGCGTTCTTTCCCGACGCGCCCGCGTCGCAATGGAGATTCGATGATTACGCCGTCCCACGCATCGTCCGTGGTCGCGAACGAGCGAGGCTCGCGCGCGCGTGTCGCCAACTGGCTCGACCGGCAGGCGCCCTTCGTATTCGTGTTGCCTACCGTGCTGCTGATTCTTGCGTTCTCGATCTTTCCGCTCGTGGCGTCGGCCTATCTTTCGCTCACGCGTTTCGAACTCGGGGAGGGCGGCTATCAACTGACCTTCACGGGACTGCGCAACTACGTGCGGCTCTTTTCCGGCAGCCAGCAATATCACTTCACCGGCGTGTTCCGCGCGCCGGGAATCGTCAGCATTGCGACTATCGTGGTCGCCGTGCTCGCGGTGATCTACTGGTTCTATCGCTATCTAAGGAGCGACGGGCGCTCGATCATGGGCACGCTCGGCCGATCGATCAGCGCGGCCGCGTTTCTCGCGCTCGTGTGGCTCGCAGCGAACACGCTCGGCGGCGGTGGCGCGCTCGGCAGCCTGATGGTGACGATCTTCTATGTCGTGCTCGGCGTCGCGCTGCAATTTCTCGTCGGCCTGGGTCTGGCCTATCTGTGCACGCTGCCGCTGAAGGGCGGGCGCTTCTTCCGGCTCCTCTTCTTCTTGCCGCTGATGGTGACGCCCGTCGGCATTGCGTATATGTTTCGCATGATGGCCGATACGTCCATCGGACCGCTTGCGCCGGTATGGTCGTGGCTCGGCCTCGGCCAGATTTCGTGGGCGGCGGACCCGTGGCTTGCGCGGCTCGTCGTCGTGATCGGCGATACATGGCAATGGGTGCCCTTCATGTTCCTCGTGATGCTCGCCGCGCTCGAAGGCACCTCGCGCGAGCAGATCGAAGCGGCGCAACTCGACGGCGCATCGGCGTGGCGCGTGTTCCGCGATGTCACGTGGCCGTCCATCGCGCCGGTCGCGGCGAGCGCGGTGCTGATCCGGCTGATCGAGGCGTTCAAGATCGTCGACTTGCCGAACGTGCTGACGAATGGCGGCCCCGGCATCGCGACCGAATCGATGACGCTGCACGCGTTCATCGAATGGCGCGCGCTGAATCTCGGCGGCGCTTCAGCGGTGGCGTACATGCTGTTCTTCGTCTCGACGATCGCATGCGTGTCGTTCTTCCAGTTCGTCGTGCGGCGCGCGCGGGGAGATCAGTGATGAACGCGTTGAAACGCTGGTTCGTGCCCGCGCGTCTGGATGAGCTGCCGATCGGCGGCAAGGCGATCGCGTATCTGCTGCTCGGGTTCTGGTCGCTCGTCGTGCTGTTTCCGCTTTACTGGATGGCGATAACGTCGTTCAAGCTGCCGGTGGATGTATCGACGGGACCGCTCTACGTTCCCTTCGTCGACTTCGAGCCGCATCTCGACGCGTGGCATTACATCTTCGTCGATCTCGGGCCGGACACGTATCGGCCTTATATGAACTCGCTGATCGTCGCGACATGCGGCACGGCAGCTTCGGTCTTTCTCGGCTCGATGGCCGCGTATGCACTCGCGCGCATCGAGTATCGGCCGCCGGTTGCAGCGGTGGGTTTCGGCATCGTGCTGATCGCGTTGCTGATCGCGGCGGTCGCGTGGGGACATGTCGATCTGCGCATCGCGCTCGCGGTCGCGCTCGCGCTCTTCTTCCTGCTGTTGCGCCCGATCGTGCGGCGCGCGCGCAGGCATCTGAGCAACGACGACATTCTCTTCTGGGTCGTATCGCAGCGCATTTTGCCGCCCGTCGTCACGGTGATCCCGATCTATCTCACCTTCAGGGACGTCGGCCTGCTCGACACGCATCTCGCGCTCATCATCACCTATGCGACGGCGAACCTGCCGATCGTCGTATGGCTGATGTTCGATTTCTTCGATGGCGTCCCGCGCGAGATCGAAGAGAGCGCGCAGATAGACGGCGCGACGCGCTTCTCGATACTCTTCGGCATCGTGCTGCCGCTCGTTGCGCCGGGTCTCGTCGCAACGGGTCTGCTCGTGCTGATCCTCTCGTGGAACGAGTACCTTTTCGCGCTGTTTCTGACGACAGCGAACGCGCAGACGATGCCCTTGCTCGTCGCCGCGCAGAACGCGACACGCGGACCGCAATGGTGGAACATGTCGGTGCTGATACTCATCATGATCCTGCCGGTGATGCTGCTGACGCTCACGCTTCAGCGCTTCATCGTGCGGGGCATTCTCGTGGGAGCCGTGAAAGGATGACGGTCATGGATAGCGAGGCGGTGAAGGTCGATGACGCCCGCCTGACGAAGATCGCGACGGCGCGCCAGTCGAAGAGCGTGTCGTTGAGGAACGTCGGCAAGACGTTCGGCGATACACGCGTGCTGCACGATTTGTCGCTCGACGTGCAGGCGGGCGAATTCCTCGTGCTGCTCGGCGAATCTGGTTGCGGCAAGACGACGGCGCTGCGCATCGTCGCGGGACTCGAATCGGCGACGGAAGGCGCGGTGTTCGTCGGCGATACCGATGTCACGCATCAGTTGCCGCGTGATCGCGATGTGGCGATGGTGTTCCAGTCGTATGCGCTCTATCCGCACAAGACCGTGTTCGAGAACATCGCGTATCCGCTCATCGTGCGAAAGCGCCCGAAAGCCGAGATCGATGCCGCCGTGCGCGAAGTGGCCGCGAGCGTGCAACTGGAGCCGTTGCTGTCGCGCTTTCCGCGACAGTTGTCCGGTGGACAGCGTCAGCGCGTGGCGCTTGCGCGCGCGATCGTGCGCCGGCCTGCGGCGTTCCTGATGGACGAGCCGCTCTCCAATCTCGATGCCAAGCTGCGCGGCCACATGCGCGCCGAGTTGAAGCACATGCAGCACGAACTCGGCATCACGACGATCTATGTGACGCACGATCAGATCGAAGCGATGACGCTCGCGCATCGCGTGGCCGTCCTCGACAAGGGCGCGCTGCAGCAACTCGATACGCCCGCGCGCATCTATTCGGACCCGGCGAATCTGTTCGTCGCGGGCTTCATCGGTTCGCCGCCGATGAATTTTCTGCGCGGCACGCTCGCGCAAGGACGCTTCGATGCGCCCGGCATCTCGCTCGACACCTCGGCTCGTCACGAGGGCCGGGCGGTGCTCGGTGTGCGCCCCGAGGAATGCTCGCTCGTGGCGCAAGGTGATGGCGAATTGCAGGGGCGCATCTATTCGGTCGAGTTGATCGGCGATCATTCGCTCGTCACGATGAACGTCGGTGAGCAGCAGGTGGTCGTGAAGGTGCCGAATACGTTTGCGGGCGAGATCGGCGGGGGCGCCGGGGTGCGCGTGAATCGCGAGCGCATCTATTTCTTCGATGAGAGCGGCGCGCGCATTCGCTCGACCGTTTGAAAAACGTAAGCCTTCAGGCGGGCCGCGAAGCGTTCCCGTGCGTGTGGTCTATATTGGATTTATGACGATCCGATATGGAGGTGCGACATGAGGCGCATCTATTTTCTGCTCCCGAACGTGGCGAGCGCAAAGGGGATCATCGACGAACTGCTGCTGAAGCGAATCGAATGGCGGCATATGCATGTGCTCGCGCGGCCTCATGAACCGCTGGAGGACTTGCCGCAGGCGACACTCGTTCAACGCAGTGATCTTTTGCCCGCACTGGCACGCGGAACGGCTGCCGGCGGCGTGACGGGCGTGCTCGCGGGGCTCGTGGCGATGGCGTTTCCACCCGCGGGTTTGACGATAGCCGGTGGCGCGGTTGTCTGCATGACGCTCGCGAGCATGGGGTTCGGCGCCTGGGCCGCGACGATGATCGGAGTGGGTATTCCGAATACGCGATTGCGGCGCTTCGAGCACGCGATCGAAGAGGGCGAGTTGCTGATGATGGTCGATGTGCCGAAGGATCGGGTCGAGGAGATCGAGGCGCTGGTGAAGAGTCATCATCCGGAGGCCGATGTCGAAGGGGCCGATCCTACGATTCCGGCTTTTCCTTGATGGTTTTGTTTTTTGCCGGATCCCGGTTTGTTGTTGGTCTATTAGCGTTGCCCCTGTGCGGGGCGGCAGTCACTTTCTTTGCTGCTGCAAAGAAAGTAACCAAAGAAAGCAGCTTCTCATCGCCCGCGGTCACACGCACGTTGGCCATGCTTGCCAGCCGCCCGTGGCACTCGCCTAAGTGTCGCCCTCAAAGGCCCATTCGGGCTTGGCTCGCGCACGGTCTGACAAGCTAGAAGTTTCAGCGCACTGGTTCAGCACCAAATAGCTTCGGCACAGCGCTACGCGCTGCCGTTGGGTTTGCATGGGAAACCATCGAAGAAGCGCGTGCGCACCCGATTGACCCATCGGCCGCGAAGCGGGCCGGAGCTATTTGGTGCTGAACCAGTTCGTTGTGTGGTGCGATGAGTCAGACCGTGCGCGGTCCAAGCCCCGCGAGACCTACGAGGGCACTCGCTACAGCCGGGCCATTCAGCCAATCGCCTGTGCCGCGGCCGGTGTGAAGTGCTTAGGCTGGGGATAGCTGTTTCTTTGGTTACTTTCTTTGCAGCAGCAAAGAAAGTGACTGCCGCCCCGCATAGGGGCAACACAAATAGACCGACGCGAATCCGGGATCCGGCAAAAAAACAAAAACCAATACGCTAAGATCACACCTCGGGAACCGAATCGCAACCCACCCAGAACGCCTTAAAAAAACCGAGCGTTCATAAACCGAGGATGAATAACCCGATGCGCCGTGTGGTCTTCAATCAAAAGGGTGGCGTAGGCAAGTCCACCATCGTCTGCAATCTCGCCGCGATCAGCGCCTCGCGCGGCCTGCGCACCCTGGTGATCGACCTCGATCCGCAAGGCAACGCGAGCCAGTACCTGCTCGGCGCCGAATCCCGCGACGCCCAGCCGAATCTCGCGAGCTTCTTCGAATCCGCATTGAGTTATAGCTTTCGCGAACCGGCGTTCGAATCTTTCATTCATTCGACGCCCTTCGAAAATCTCGACATCGTGCCGTCGCATCCGACCCTCGAAGCGCTGCAAAGCAAGCTCGAATCGCGATACAAGATCTACAAGCTGCGCGACGCGCTGAAGGGTATGCAGCAATACGACGCCGTCTATATCGACACGCCGCCCGCGCTGAACTTCTTCACGCGTTCGGCGCTCATCGCGGTCGAGCGCTGCCTGATTCCGTTCGATTGCGACGACTTCTCGCGTCGCGCGCTCTATTCGGTGCTCGATAACGTGCAGGAAATCCGCCACGATCACAATCCGGACCTGAGCGTCGAAGGCATCGTCATCAATCAGTTTCAGCCGCGCGCGAGCCTGCCGCAGCAACTCGTCGACGAACTGCGCAAGGAAGATCTGCCCGTGCTCAATTCGCATCTGTCGCTCTCCGTGAAAATTCGCGAGAGCCATCAGCACGCGCGCCCCATGATCTATCTCGAACCTCGTCACAAGCTCGCGCAGGAATATGTCGCGCTGCACGAGGAACTGAACGGCTGAGGCGCACGGAACGCCAACGCGCCATCACGCCATGCCGCTCGCATCGAAAGTTGCGATTGCAGTCATCGTCGAAGCAGCGCTGGCTCGCATCGGTCGGCGCGGCGCTCGTCGCCATGTCGTTCTGGCTCGTCGCGCGCGTGTTTCTCGCGAACACGTTTCTCGCGCCCGTCGTGAAGATTCAAAAGGAGCGCGGGCATCGCGTCGTATCGAGCGGGCCGTATGCAATCGTGCGTCATCCGCTTTATGCGGCCGCCTGCATCATGATTCCGGCGAGCGCGCTCGTGCTCGGCTCGTGGTGGGGCCTCGCGTTCTCCATGCTGCTGCTCGCGGGGATCGTCTGGCGCACGGTGATGGAAGAGCGCGAACTCGTCGCGCATCTCGAAGGCTATGCCCAATATGCGCAACGCGTGCGCTATCGGCTCGTGCCCTTCGTCTGGTAAGCGCGCGCGATACGAAATTGCGGGAATAAATCGGCGTCGGGAACGTTCATGCAGGAGACAGGCGCATTCCGTCGCGCCTCATTTCCCGCCAGATCATGAACAATATGACGACCGTTCCATCGCAGGCTCCGCATGGGTCTCTTGCCGGGAATTCCCCCGGGGCGTCTCCCTCGACAGAAAGTCTCTCCGGCATGGTCGCGTTCGTGCGCGCGGCGGAGTCGGGCAGTTTCGTGGCGGCGGGGCGCGCGCTCGGGCTCTCGGCGTCGGCGGTGGGCAAGAGCGTGATGCGCCTCGAAGCGAAGCTCGGCGTGCAACTGCTCAATCGCACGACGCGCAGGATCGGTCTCACGCACGAAGGCGCGCGCTTCTTCGCGCGCTGCAAGCGCATGCTCGCCGATCTCGAAGAAGCGGAGAGCGAGCTGTTCCATTCGACCTCTTCGCCGCGCGGCCGGTTGCGGATCGCCGCGCCGTCGCTCGGCAGCCGGCTTTTGATGCCGCTCGTGCCGGAATTCAGGCGGCGTTTTCCAGATATCGAACTGGATATCGATTTCAGCGACCGCGTGGTCGATATCACGCAGGAAGGTTATGACGCCGTGATCCGCACGGGGCGTCTCGCCGATTCGCAATTGCTTGCGCGGCCGCTCGCGCAGTACGGGCCGGTGGTGGTCGGCTCACCCGCCTATTTCGCGGGACACGGCGAGCCGATGACGCCCACCGATCTCGAAGGCCACGCCTGCATCCGCTTCCGCTCTCCGACAAGCGGCCGGCCCGAACCCTGGCGCTTCGCACGCGACGATCACACCTTCGCCATCGATCCGCACGCGACGCTCACGTTCAACGACATGGAAGCGGTGCTTGCCGCCTGCATCTCGGGCCTGGGCCTCGCATGCGTGCCGGATTTCGTCGCGAAGAGCGCGCTGGAAGGCGGACTGTTGCGCGCGGTGCTCGGCGCGCATATGCGCACCGAAGGCGTGTTCCAGATTCTGTGGCCGCCGAGCCGTCACGAAGCGCCGCGCCTGCGCGCGTTCATCGATCACGTCGCGCAGCGTCTGGGCGGCCTGCCGTCACACGAGGTGCGGTTCCGCGCGGCGTAAAGGTAAAGATCAGCTTTTCTTCGTGGTCTTCGCGACGAACGGCGCGGGCGCGTGCGCGATTTTCTCGCTGCCGCACTTCGGACATTTGAGCTGCACCGTTGCATGCTCGGCCATGTGCTCCGCGTGTTCGAAGTTCTCGCCGCAATCCTGACAACGGTACTGATAAGTCGGCATGGCATCCTCCGCGCGCGCGCGGTGATCCGGCGCGAGCGGCGCCGGTTCCACCCATTCTAGTTCAGCAATGGCGCATGAAAATCAGTTCAGGACGCGGCGCACGAGCGGCGTTTCCGGCGTCGGATAGCCGGCTTGCTTGAATGTCTCGATGATCGCGCGATTGGTATCGAAATAGACCTGCCAGTAGTCGTTGGTATTGGTATAGGGCCGCACGCACAAGAGCGGGCCTTCGGGCGTGAAGGACAGCACTTCCACATCCGGCGGCGGCGTGGTCGCGACATTCGGGATCTTCGCGACGGCTTCCTTCAGCCGCGCGATGGCATCGAGCGGATCGACACCATTGGCGATCTTCGCCGTCAGTTCGACACGCCGATGCGGCAGCAAGCTGAAATTCCAGATGATGTCGGAAAATATCTTGTTGTTTCCGATGATCGCGGCGACGTTGTCCGGCGTCGTGATCGTCGTGCCGAAGAGGCCGAGCTCGGTGACGGTGCCGGTCACGCCGCCCGCGGTCACGAAATCGCCCACTTTGAACGGGCGCAGCACCTGCATGAATATGCCCGCGGCGAAGTGCGCGAGCAGCCCGCCCCACGCGGTACCGATCGCGAGACCGAGACCCGCGAGCAGCGCCGCGAAAGACGTGGTCTGAACGCCAAAGATCTGCAGAATCGCGAGGACGAGCAGCAGATTGAGAATGACGCCGACGATCGAGCCGAGATAATGCGCGAGCGTCGGATCCACACGGCCGTTACGCGAGAGCAGCTTGCGCATCGTGCCCGTGACGAGGTTGATGAGCCAGCGGCCGATGATCCAGAGCGCAATCGCGCCGGCGACCATGATCGCGAAGTCGACGCCGCGCGTCATGATGAATACACGTACGGTATCGAGGTTCATGTCGTTCTCGCGTGCGTGAAGCTTTGTCAGAGGAACACGTCAAGCCGGGAAAACATGCCGCATGGGCCTCACGAGTTATAGGCGACGCCCCGCGTCATCGCAAGAATTACAGGAGCAGTTAAGTTTGATCGGAAGCATTGCCCGCGGGTCGCGCGAGCGTCATGTCCATTCTGCTTCGTCGGCGTTCTGATCGGGCAGGGTTAGTCCGGATGCGGGCAAAGGCAGCGCGGTCTTGTAGCGCACCTGTTTGAGCGCGAAGCTCGAACGAATGTTGGAAACGCCCGGCATTTTCGTGAGCCGCTCCAGGATAAAGCGCTCCAGCGCGGCGACATCGGGCAACACGACACGCAACAGGTAATCCGCATCGCCCGTCATCAGATAACACTCCATCACTTCGGGACGCTCGCTGATCGCCTGCTCGAAGCGCGCGAGCGCGTCCTTGATCTGCTTTTCCAGACTGACCTGAATGAACACGTTGATGGAAAGGCCCAGCGCTTCCGGGTTGAGCAACGTGACGTGCTGCTTGAAAAGCCCCGCTTTTTCCAGTGCGCGCACGCGATTGAAGCAGGGCGTCGGCGAGAGGTTCACCGCGCGCGCAAGCTCCGAATTGGTGATGCGCGCGTTTTGCTGAAGCTGATTCAATATGCCGATGTCGGTGCGGTCGAGGCGCTGCTTGGTATTTGCCGTCATAGTCGAAACATTCCGGTTTCTGGCGTTTTCGAAGAATAAACACACTACCGCAAAGCGCGGCGCCAGCCAAATGAGACGCACATTCTGCGCATCAATGGATATGCTTGGATCATCCTTCAGCCACAGCGGAGTCGCGCCATGACCGACTTATCGAGCGGAACCCACCAGCTTCTTTCCATCGCCAAGGGACGCGAGGACACCGATCCCGGCGAAACCGCCGAATGGCTGGAGGCGCTCGATGCGGTCGTCGCGCATGTTGGACGGGATCGCGCGCAATACATCTTCGACAGGCTCGCGGAGCACGCACTGTCGGTGGGCGTCGAATCGGCGCGGGCGCGCGCGACGCCCTACGCGAACACGATTCCCGTATCGCAGCAGCCGCCTTATCCCGGCAACCTCGACATCGAGGAAAGGCTCGCCGCCGTTCTGCGCTGGAACGCGCTCGCGATGGTCGTGCGTGCGAACCGCGCGTACGGCGAACTGGGCGGCCATATCGCGAGCTATGCGTCGGCGGCGGATCTGTTCGAAGTCGGCTTCAATCACTTCTTCAAAGCCGCCGATGCAAACAATGGCGGCGACCTCGTCTACTTCCAGCCGCATTCGTCGCCGGGCGTGTATGCGCGCGCGTATCTCGAAGGCTTTCTCGGCGAAGAGCATTTGAAGCACTATCGGCGCGAGATCGCCGGACCGGGTTTGTGCTCGTATCCGCATCCGTGGCTGATGCCCGACTTCTGGCAATTCCCGACGGGCTCGATGGGCATCGGTCCGATCAACTCGATTTATCAAGCGCGCTTCATGCGCTACTTGCAGAACCGGAATCTGCAGCACACGGAAGGGCGCAAGGTGTGGGGCTTCTTCGGCGACGGCGAAATGGACGAGCCCGAATCGATCGGCGCGTTGTCGCTCGCGGCGCGCGAACAGCTCGATAACCTCGTGTTCGTCATCAATTGCAATCTGCAGCGGCTCGATGGTCCCGTGCGCAGCAACGGACGCATCGTCGATGAACTCGAAGCGCAGTTCACCGGCGCGGGCTGGAACGTGATCAAGGTGCTGTGGGGATCGGACTGGGATGCGCTGTTCGCCCGCGATCGCACGAACGCGTTGCTGCGCGCCTTCGCGCATACCGTCGATGGACAATTCCAGACTTTCTCGGCCAACGATGGCCGCTATAACCGGGAACGCTTCTTCGGCCAGAATCCGGAACTCGCGGCGCTCGTCGCGCATATGTCGGATGAAGATATCGACCGCTTGCGCCGTGGCGGCCACGATGTGCGCAAGCTGCATGCTGCGTACGCGAAAGCGCTGTCGCACAAGGGCCAGCCGACCGTGATTCTCGCCAAGACGATGAAAGGCTTCGGCATGGGCACGGTGGGACAGGGCCGCATGACGACGCATCAGCAGAAGAAGCTCGATCTCGACGATCTCAAGCAGTTCCGCGATCGCTTCCGCCTGCCGCTTTCCGATGAAGACGTCGAGCAGGTCAGGTTCTACAAGCCCGCCGATAACGCGCCCGAGATGCGCTATCTGCATGAGCGCCGCGCGGCTTTGGGCGGTTATCTGCCGCGCCGTCGCGCGAAGGCGTCGCAAGGCATCACGCCGCCCGCGCTCGATTCGTGGGGGCAATTCGCGCTCGATGCATCCGGCAAGGAGATGTCGACGACGATGGCCTTCGTGCGCATGCTCGGCAGCCTGCTGAAGGACAAGACGCTCGGCCCGCGCGTCGTGCCCGTGGTCGCGGACGAGGCGCGCACGTTCGGCATGGCGAACCTCTTCAGGCAGATAGGCATCTATTCGCCGCTCGGCCAGTTGTACGAGCCGGAGGACATGGGCTCGATGCTCTATTACCGCGAGGACACGCGCGGGCAGATTCTCGAAGAGGGCATCTCGGAGGCGGGCGCGGTGTCGTCGTGGATCGCGGCGGCGACATCGTACAGCGTGCACGATCTGCCGATGCTGCCGTTCTACATCTACTACTCGATGTTCGGCTTTCAGCGCATCGGCGATCTGATTTTCGCGGCGGCGGACCAGCGTTCGCGCGGCTTTCTCATCGGCGCGACGGCGGGGCGCACGACGCTCGGCGGCGAAGGCTTGCAGCATCAGGACGGCACGAGCCATCTCGCCGCATCGACGATTCCGAATTGCCGCGCCTACGATCCCGCGTTCGCGTACGAAGTCGCCGCGATCGTCGATGAAGGCATGAAGGACATGATGGAGCGCCAGAACGACGTGTTCTACTACGTCACGGTGACCAACGAGAATTACGCGCAGCCGTCCGCGCCCGGCAACTCACTCGATGCGCACACGCGCGAAGGCATTCTGCGCGGCATCTATCGCATCGGCGGCGATGCGGCCGACGCCCAGGTGCAGTTGCTCGGCTCCGGCGCGATTCTCAACGAAGCCATCGCCGCGCGCACGATGCTCATGGAAGACTGGAACATCGGCGCCGCCGTGTGGAGCGTGACGAGCTTTACGGAATTGCATCGCGATGGCGCGTCATGCGAGCGTCTCGCGCGCCTGCACGACGACGATGCGAACGTGCCGTTCGTCACGCGTGCGCTCGAAGGCTCGCGTGGTCCCGTGATCGCCGCGACCGATTACGTGCGCGCGGTGCCGGAACTCATTCGCGCGTATGTGCCGAGCCGCTACGTCACGCTCGGCACCGATGGCTTCGGCCGCAGCGACACGCGTCAATCGTTGCGTGCGTTCTTCGAAGTGGATCGCGTGTCGATCGTGATTGCCGCGTTGAAATCGCTCGTGGACGAAGGCGTCATCGAGCAAACGGTGTTGCAGGCCGCGCGCGAGAAATACGGCAAGGCGCAGGAAGCGCACGACGCGCCCTGGATGCGTTAGGCCGCCTTGCGCGCTGCGTCGAGCAGTTCGCGCACTTCGTCGTCGCTCGTCTGATCGAAGTCGATATAGAACTGCCCGACGCCGAAATAATGGCGCGGGCGCATCACGCAGACGAATTCGTCGACGACTTCTTCCACGCGCGCTTCGGAATCGAGCGGCGCGACCGGCAGCGCCGCGACGATCTTCGACGGATGCGCGTAACGCAGCGACATCGCCGCAGCCTTCATCGTCGCGCCGGTCGCCATGCCGTCATCCACGACGATCGCGACGCGGCCCTCGACATCGAGCGGCGGCAGTGAGCCGCGATACAGTTTCTCGCGGCGGGCGAGTTCGGCGCGTTCCTTTGCGATCACGTGTTCGAGATCGTCCTTCGCAACGCCCGCGTACTGCACGATGCGCTCGTCGAGATAGAACGCATCGCCGGATGCGATCGCGCCCATCGCGAGCTCGGGCTGAACCGGCACGCCCAGCTTGCGCACGACGAGCACGTCGAGCCGCGCGCCGAGTGCGCACGCCACTTCATACGCGACGGGCACGCCGCCGCGCGGCAGCGCGAGCACGGTGACATCGTTGCGGCCCGCGTAAGCGGTGAGATGCTGCGCGAGCTCGCGGCCCGCCGCTCTGCGATTCTCGAACACTGAGTTCATGTCGCCTGTCCTTTCGGGCTCGACGCGCGCGAAAGAAAACGCGTCGCACCGTCGAGACCTTCATCGAATATCGAGCGATATCCGTTCGCGCCTTCACGCTGCAATGCCCGGGCGATGTCGGCGTCGAACGCGTTCTCGTGCACCGAGCGCAGGTCGGCGCGCAACGCGGCCTGCGGCACCGCGGCCAGCTCGCATGCGAGCGCTTCCGCCACGCTGCGCGCTTCGCCTTGCGGCGCGATGCGATTCGCGAGGCCGATGGCGAGCGCCTCGTGCCCATCGATCGCGCGCCCTGTGAGTATCAGATCCAGCGCGCGCGACATGCCGATGAGCCGCGGCAGGCGTATCGTGCCGCCGTCGACGAGCGGCACGCCCACGCGCCTGCAGAACACGCCGAGCACCGCGTGTTCCTCGACGACGCGCATATCGCACCACGCCGCGAGTTCGAGCCCGCCCGCGACTGCATGTCCCGCGATCGCCGCGATCACGGGCTTGTTCAGCGCGAGGCGCGTCGGCCCCATCGGGCCGGGGCCGCTGCCGTCCGGATGGATCTCGTTGCGGCGCGCGTCGTCGTCGAGCGCGGAGAGATCCGCGCCCGCGCAGAACGTGCCGCCTGCGCCCCACAGCACGGCGACCGACAACGCGTCGTCGGCGTCGAAGCGCTCGAACGCTTCGCGCAGCGCATCCGCGATCTCGCGATCCACCGCGTTGCGCCGTTGCGCGCGATCGAGCACGACCGTGACGACGCGCGGATCGAGCGCGTGCGGTTCCATGCGCACGTGCTCGCCCAGATATTCGACGGACATCGACGCCTCCTTTTGCGCGATGCAGACTTCAGGATACTCGCCGCGCGACGCGTCGGTGCGCCGCGTCGAATACTTGCAAAAGTGAAATTTTTGGCCCGCGTCCGGTGCATGCGATGCGACACGACGGGGCATTGCACCAACATCGAGCGAAACGGTACGAACCTTCGCGGCGCACGTTGCACCATGCGTAACCGCGTCAATGCACGCCTGCGCACTGTTTCGATGCTTTGTGCGCCAACTTGGCCCGGAACTTGCAAAATCAGCGCCTCCTTCAGACCCGAGCGCTCGAAACATGCAGGCACTTCAATCCGGAACCAACACTCTTTTCCTGCTGCTGGGCGCCGCGATGGTGCTTGCGATGCACGCGGGCTTCGCCTTTCTCGAACTCGGCACGGTGCGCCGCGAGAATCAGGTGAACGCGCTCGTGAAGATCCTCGTGGACTTCGCGGTATCGACGCTCGCGTACTTCTTCATCGGCTACAACATCGCGTATGGCGTGCAGTTCATGCACAGCGCCGATATCCTCGGCGAGCACAACGGCTATGCGCTCGTGCGCTTCTTCTTTCTGCTGACCTTCGCGGCCGCGATTCCGGCGATCGTGTCGGGCGGCATCGCCGAGCGCTCGAAGTTCAATCCGCAACTGTTCGCGACCTGCGTGATCGTCGGCTTCATCTATCCGTTGCTCGAAGGCGTGGCGTGGAACGAGCGCTTCGGCATTCAGGGCTGGCTGACGCAGGCCTTTGGCGCGCCGTTTCACGACTTCGCGGGCTCCGTCGTCGTCCATGCATTCGGCGGCTGGGTCGCGCTGCCGGCGGTGCTGCTGCTCGGGCCGCGTCACGGGCGTTATCACAAGGATGGACGTATCGCCGCGCATCCGCCGTCGAGCATTCCGTTTCTCGCGCTGGGCGCGTGGGTGCTGGCGGTCGGCTGGTTCGGCTTCAACGTGATGAGCGCGCAGACGGTCGACAAGATCAGCGGCCTCGTCGCGGTGAACTCGCTGATGGCGATGGTCGGCGGCACGCTCGCCGCGTGGGTCGCCGGCCGCAACGATCCGGGCTTCACCTACAACGGGCCGCTCGCGGGTCTCGTCGCGGTGTGCGCGGGCTCGGACCTCATGCATCCGTTAGGCGCGCTGATCGTCGGCGCGGTCGCGGGCGTGCTGTTCGTGCAGATGTTCACGTGCGTGCAGAACCGCTGGCGTATCGACGACGTGCTCGGCGTGTGGCCGCTGCACGGCATGTGCGGCGCGTGGGGCGGCATCGCTGCGGGCATCTTCGGGCAGAAGGTGTTCGGCGGCATCGGCGGCGTGTCGATGTGGTCGCAGGTCATCGGCACGGTGGGCGCGGTGGCCCTCGCGCTCGCGGGCGGCGCGGCGGTCTATGGCGCGATCAAGATGACCGTCGGTTTGCGGCTCGATCGCGAGGAAGAATTCAACGGCGCCGATCTCGCGATCCATCGCATTTCGGCCACGCCGGATCGGGAAATGGCGGGCTGACGCCAGAGACTCGCGCTTTGCTGTAGCGTTACGAGTTCATCAGCCCAACGCGAGCACACGATGTCGAACGATCACGCCTCACGCCAGCGCGGCATCATCGAGGAACTGAAGGTCGCGCCGGTCTTCGATCTCGACGCCGAACGCGAACGCCGCATCGCGTTCCTCGCCGACTATCTCGAAGCGCAGAAGCTCAGCACCTATGTGCTCGGCATCAGCGGCGGCGTGGATTCATCGACGGCGGGCCGTCTCGCGCAACTCGCCGTCGAGCGCCTGCGGGCGCGTCATGTCGATGCGCGCTTCATCGCGATGCGTCTTCCCTACGGCGAGCAGCGCGACGAAGCCGATGCGCAACGCGCACTCGCATTCATCCGGCCCGACGAAACGCTCACGGTCAACATAAAGCCCGCCGCCGACGCGATGCGCGAATCGCTCGCGTCATCGGGCCTGCTGTATCGCGACGAGCGGCACGAGGACTTCGTGCTCGGCAACATCAAGGCGCGCCAGCGGATGATCGCGCAATACGCGGTGGCCGCCGCGCACGCGGGCGTCGTGATCGGCACGGACCACGCGGCCGAATCGCTGATGGGCTTCTTCACCAAGTTCGGCGATGGCGGCGCGGACGTGCTGCCGCTCTACGGCCTGAACAAGCGCCGCGTGCGCGCGCTCGCTGAAGCGCTCGGCGCGGGCAACGAGATATCCGCAAAGGTGCCGACCGCCGACCTCGAAACCCTCACGCCGATGAAGCCCGATGAAGACAGCTACGGCATAAGCTACGAGGACATAGACGATTTTCTCGAAGGCAAGCCGGTTTCCGATACGGTCTACGCGACCATTTACCGCTTCCATGACGCGACGCATCACAAGCGCGCGTTGCCGATCACACCCGATGACGACTGGCGCATGCAGGCGCTTTGCTGAACGGCAAATTTCATAGTTGATGTCGCTTTCCGGCGCACGCCGGGTACGATGTATTGGGTACCGGTCGATTTCTCGGAGACGCAACGTTGGACTCCACCGAGACCGCGACATTCGATTTGCCGCTGCCCGCTCGCAATTTCGCGTCGATGCGAAAGATGCTGCTGCTTGCGCTCTGCGCGTCGGTCGTGATTCCGCTCGCGAGCCTTTGCATTTACGGTTACCACGATCATCAGCGCCGCTTTGCGGAAGCACAGGAACTGACCGGGCGCCTCACGCGCATCGCGGACGAGCACGCGCTGAAGGTGATCGACCTGAATCGGCAACTGGAGACGCGCATCGTCGATCTGCTCGGCGACAGCGACGATGCCTCCATCAAGCGTCGCGAGGTTGGACTGCATCGCACGCTCGACGACATGAGCGGCACGCTCGCGCAGATCGCCGCAATTTCCGTTTTCGGCGTAAAAGGCGCGCTGCTCGCGAATAGCCGCTGGTATCCGGCGCCTGCCGTGTCGATTGCGGAGCGCGACGATTTTCAGTCCGCGCGCGCGGTCGCGCCCGTCACGTACTTCTCGCTGCCGTTGCTCGGCAAGGTGGCGCGTTCCGATGTGTTCACGACGACGAGAGGCCGCATCGGTCGCAACGGACAGTTTCTCGGCGTCGTTTCGATCGCGTTGAAGCGCGACTTTTTCACCGATTTCTATCGCGAACTCGCGGCGGGCGATCATGCGCTCGTCATCGGACTGTATCGCCGCGACGGCAATATCCTCGCGCGCTTTCCGGAGAGCGCGGACAGCACGGAACCTGCGACGAACACGCCCTTTACCAGCGAGTTTCGCAACAACGAACTGTACGGCAGCACGCGCATGCGTTCGGGCATCGATCAAGTCGAGCGGCTGCTCGCCTTCAGGCGCGTGGGCGACGCGCCGCTCTATGTATCGACCGGTTATGCGACGTCCGCCGTCGAGACGCGCTGGCGCGACAACCTCGCGTTCGTCGCGGCGATCGCGCTGATGCCGTGCATCGCGGTGTGGCTGCTGATCGCGTTTTCGATTCGCCGGCTCGATGCCGAACAGGCCGCATGGGAGCACTGGCAGGCCGAAGTCGCAACGCGGCTTTCCAACGAAGCGTCGAGCCGGCAATTGCGGCGCACGGGCGCGCTCGGCAATCTCGTCGCCAACGTCGCGCACGACTTCAACAATCTGCTGATGGTGGTCGGATCGAACATGGAGCTCGCGCGCCGCAAGCGCTTCAACGACGTCGAGAGCGAAGTGCTCGCGGTGGAGCGCGCCACCGCCGGCGCCAAGTCGCTCGCGCGCCGGCTCATGAGCGTCGCGCGCAAACAGCCGCTCAAACAGGAGTTGATCGATCCGGCCAACTGGCTGAGAAGCGTGCTCGATCTCGTGAAGAAGTCGATGGATCCGTCCGTCACGGTGACGCTGGAGCTGTCGCCCGGTCTGTGGAAGGTGATGGCCGATCCGGTCGAGCTGGAACTCGCGCTCGTGAATATCGCAGTGAATGCGAACGATGCGATGCCGGATGGCGGGCGCATGCTTATCCGTTGCCAGAACGCGCCCATGCGCGGCGCGGAAACGAATATTCCCGATGGCGATTATGTGCTCGTTTCGATCACCGACAACGGCGAAGGCATGACCGAGCAGGTTCAGCGGCGCGCATTCGAACCGCTTTTCACGATGAAGCAGCGCGGTGCGGGCACCGGTCTCGGTCTGACGCAAGTGCTCGCCGCGTGCGAGCAGGCGGGCGGCGCCGCGCGCATCGCGAGCGTGACGGGCGCGGGCACCACTGTCCGGCTCTATCTGCCGCGTCATGATGGTCCGGTGCCCGAGGCATCGAAAGCCGGTATGCCGTCCGATTTCGCGACGCTGTCGCTCGTACCCGCGACGGACGACCAGGATGAGCCGCTGCGCGGCAAGTCGGTGCTGCTGGTGGAGGACAACGCGGATGTCGCGGCGGGCGTGACAGCGGTGCTCGAAATGTTCGGCTGCACGGTGCATCACGAGGAAAGCGCCGATGCCGCGTTCGCGCTATTGAGCGAAGGCCATGCATTCGATCTGGTGCTGTCCGATGTGCAGATGCCTGGCCGCATGAACGGCATCGATCTGGCCGAGGAGATCGTCAAGCGACGTCCTTCGCAAAAACTCGTGCTGATGACAGGCTATGCCGACGAACTGGAGCGCGCGAAGCATCTCGGCGTGCCGATCCTCGCGAAGCCTTTCGACATGGACGATCTGCTCGATCTGATCGCGCCGGGCGGGCCGCGTTGATCGCGATCAGCGCTTGTCGCGGCCCTGCACGGCCCGCGCGCCGACGAGCGGATTGAACGCCGCGCGCTTCGGTTGCGCTGCCTGCGTGCTCTTCCTGTTCGTCTTCGAGCTCGTATTGCCGCCAAGTTGACTGAGCAGGTCTTCGTCGTCCTTCGCCTGCGCTGCTTCGTCGTCTGCGGGCGATTCGCCGCCCGCGAGATGCGCGACCACCGACATGAAGTCCTTCCGTGCGTTCTTGAGTGCGCGTCCCGGCATCATGACGAGCACGACGGCCTCATGCACCGTATGTGCATCCACGGTCTTCAACGCGCTGTCCTCATTCCAGTCGATGCCGCTATCCGCATACGCCGCGACGACGTGATGCAATACGGCGGGCGACATTACGCCCGCATCGTAAAGGCCGACGATCTGCCGCTCCGCGAGCGCGAACAGGCTCTTTTCGGCGCGATTCGGCTTCTTCGCGGCCATTTACTTCGCGGCGGGCGCGACCCGCCACACCGTGTTGCCGACATCATCGGCGACGAGCAACGCGCCTTTGCTGTCCACCGCGACGCCGACGGGTCGGCCAAGCGCATGCCCGTCGGATGAGAGAAAGCCCGTCAGGATATCTTCGGGCGGACCCGAGGGCTTGCCGTCCTCGAACGGCACGAAGACGACCTTATAGCCGCTTCTCGGCTTGCGATTCCACGAGCCATGCTGACCGATGAATGCACCGTTGCGATAGTGCTCCGGGAACGCCTTGCCGTCGTAAAACGTGAGTCCGAGCGATGCGGTGTGCGCGCCCAACGCATAGTCAGGCACGATCGCCGATTGAACGAGATCCGCGCGCTGCGGCTTCACGCGGTCATCGACATGCTGGCCGTAATAGCTGTACGGCCATCCATAGAACGCCCCATCCTTTACCGAGGTCAGATAGTCAGGCACGAGTTCGTCGCCGAGTTCGTCGCGTTCGTTCACCACGGTCCAGAGCGCGCCGCTTTGCGGTTGCCACGACATGCCGTTCGGATTGCGTAAACCCGTTGCGAACAGACGCGATTGTTTCGATTCGATATCGACTTCCATGATCGCCGCGCGGCCATTCTCGGCGTCGATGCCGTTCTCCGCGGCATTGCTGTTGGAACCGACCGTCACATAGAGCTTCTTGCCGTCGCGGCTCGCGATGATGTTCTTGGTCCAGTGATGATTGATATCGCCAGCGGGCAGGTCGATGAACTTTTCGCCGGGCGTCGCGATCTGCGTCGCGCCGTTTTCGTACTTGAAGCGCAGGATCGCGTCGGTATCCGCAACGTACAGATCATCGCCGACGAGCGCCATGCCGAACGGAGAATGCAGCTTGTCGATGAACACGGTGCGCGTCTCGGCGACGCCATCGCCATCGGCATCGCGCAGCAGCATGATGCGGTCCGGGCTCTCCACCGCGGCGCCCGCGCGTTTCTGGACCTTCTTCATCACGAAGCCCTTGAGACCGGCGTTTTCATCGTGCTGCGCGGGCGCGTTGCTCTCGGCGACGAGCACATCGCCATTGGGCAGCGTCGCGATCCAGCGCGGATGAATAAGCCCCGTGCCGAAAGCGGTCACGTCGAAACCTGCGGGCGCGATGGGCTTTTGTCCTTGCGCCCACGGTTTGGCGGGTGCGATGTTGACCGTGGGCATCAGCGATTTGCGCGGCGCGGGCAGCGTGGGATTCGGGCCGAAGCCCTGCGCGTAGTCATCGGCGATGGCCGCGCCGCTCGCGAGCATCAAGGCAAACGCCATTGCTCGCGTGAGTTGCTTTGTTTGCGTTTTCAAACTTGCGCTCCTGACGGGTCAGCCGCCGCCGATGCCTTGCGTGACCTTGCCGGTGCCGCCGCAAGTGTTGCACTCGGCGCCATCGAGCTTGCCCGAGCCGTTGCAGTCCGGACAGATTTCTTCGCCTGTGCCTGGCGCGCCGGGCTCGGCTTCATCGCCGGGATTGAGAGGGGGTTCCTGGGCCATCGCCGTCTCCTTGAGTTGTTTTCCTGGAAGAAGAGAGCAAGCGACGTTCCTTGCAAGGGTTTCCATTGAACTGGCAGTTTTTTGCAGGCGCGCGGCGTTCATGGCGTCGAGGCACGCGCGCGCAGGCGGCTGTGCCTTCTGGTACGCATGATGCTCCGACCATAATGCGGCGCGAGCCGTGGCTTTCACCACTGCAACGTCATCCCGTGTTTCAAGGCGCGATGACATAGCCAGGAGGGTTTCATGAGCGGAAATCAAAAGCAGATGGGCAACCAGCCGTCGACGCCGAATCAGTCGAATCCGTCGCAGCGGCAACACGGCCAGCAGGAAAAGTCACCGGGGCAGCCGCAACAAGACCATCAATCCGGTCAGCGGCAACAGAACCAGCCGTTGCCGCAACATAAGGGCGGTCAGCGTCAACCCTGATGGTTGTTAGAAGTGGCAGGAAGCAACGCGCGCGGCTTCGTTTCGACGGGGCCGCGCGCTCGTATTCAGGGCTTGCGTCCGAATGCTTCGCGCAAGCGTTTCTTCGCGCGTTCGAGTGTGCTCTTGCGCGACTTCGGCAGATTGCGTCCCGCGCGATTGATATAGAAATTGAGCATCGACATCGCCGATTGAAACGGCGAGCCTTTGCGTCGCGTGCTGCGTGTCGATGAGCGTTTGAGCGAGTCGGCGATTTCCTGCGCATTGCCCGTCTTGAAGATATCGCGCTGGATATCCATCGCATCGCTCGTTTCCATCACGTGATGCGACCAGCGATGCGAGGCACGCTCCGGCTTCTTTCGAGCGCTCGCAAGCGAATGTCTTTGCCTTGTGCTCGGTCGCTTGCCGCCGCCAGTTTTCTTCTTCGATGTAGTCGTTGCCATAGCCTCACCTCAACGATGCGATGCGCCGCGCGTCCTCCAGCGTGAGCGGCTCGCGCATCGCTACGGCGAGACGGCACACGGCGACGTCGTGTTCGCATGCAATGACCGCGCCCACCCGTCCATCCTTCAGCAGATAGGCGATGAAATGCTGCGCGTCGAGATCGCCATCGATTTCAATGTCGTCCGGTTTTTCGACATGCCCGAGGTAGTCGAAAGTCTTCTCGTAGTGATACGTCCAGAAATACGGCACGCCGACATACTCGCGTGTGCTGCCAGCCATGTTATAGGCGGCGACGCGCGCATGCTGCTGTGCAACGCGCCAGTGTTCTATGCGTGCACTTTGATCCGAGCGCGGCAGAGGAAAGCGCGCGATATCGCCAGCGGCGTATAACGCGGGCGCGGCGAGCATCGTTGCATCGACATTGACGGCGTGGTCATCCGCGAGCGCGAGGCCCGACAGAAACGATGTCGCCGGCTCGACGCCCGTGCCCGCGATCACGACATCGGCCGCGATCTTCCCGCCCGAATCGAGGATCACTTCGCTGACCGCGGTCTCGCCTGCGAATTCAGTAATGCGCGCATTCATATGAAACGTCACGCCGTTCTTCTCGTGCAGCGTCCTGAACATTTCGCCGATACGCTCGCCGAACTGTTTCGCGAACGGCACCTTGCCCGGCGCGACCACGGTTACGTCGATCTCGCGTTTCCGCAAACACGAGGCCACTTCGAGCCCGATGAAACTCGCGCCGACGATCACCACGTGCTTGCACCCTTCGAGCGATGCGAGAATCGCGCGCGCATCTTCGCGCGTGCGCAGCAGATGCACGTGTTCGAGTTTCGCGCCGGGTATATCGAGCGGCTTCGGAACGCCGCCGGTGCACACGAGCGCGGCTTCATAATCGATCTTCTGGCCGTTCGCGAGTTCGGCGCGCTTCTCCTTCGGATCGAGATGAACGGCCTGCGATTCGATGCGTTCGATGTCGTGCTTCGCGAAGAAATCGTCGTCGAGCAGGGCAGGGACATCATCGGGCGGCATGTCGCCTGCAAGCGTGAACTTGCTGAGCGACGTGCGATCGTAGGGCTCGCGCGCATCGTCGCCCGCGAGCACGATGCGTCCGTCGAAGCCCGCTTCGCGCAACGCCGAACATGCGGCCGCGCCCGCTGCGCCCGCGCCGACGATAAGCATGGTCCGGCTCGCGTTCGCCTGCTTCTTCGACGCTTCGCCGCTGTCCATGGGCTGCGCGGACACGTACACATCGCCGTCCTTGATGGTCGCTTCGTAGCGCGTCAATGCCTTCAGTGGCGGCGGCTCGACGAGACTGCCGTCGCGCACCTCGAACGTGCCTTTGTGCCAGGGACAAACGATACGCCCGTTGCAGATCGCGCCTTCATCGAGCGGGCCGCCTGCGTGAGGGCATTCGGCGGTATAGGCGCGCACGTCGTCGCCATCGCGCACGAGCAGGATCGGGATTTCCTTCGCGTCGTCGCCGCCTTTGACGCACACGCGTGTACCGCGCTCGGCGGAAAGATCCGCGAAACGCGCGACTTTATGCAGGGTGGGGGACATCGCACTCTCCGTTGGCTGAAGCATCAGGCCATGCGAAGAGCGCGAAGCAATTATCGGACCGCGAAAAAGCGCCTGTTCAAAGCGCTTCGGTCACCGCGCGCAGAAACTGCCGCGTGCGCTCATGCTGCGGCGCGGAGAAGAACTGCTGCGGCGGCGCCTGCTCGATGATCTTGCCTTGCGAGAAGAAGCACACGCGATCGGCGAAATCTTTGGCGAAGCCCATCTGGTGCGTGACCATCAGCATCGTGAGATTGTGCTCTTCGCCGAGACGGCGGATCACGTTGAGCACTTCGCCGCACAACTCCGGATCGAGCGCGGAGGTCACTTCGTCGAAGAGCATGATCTTGGGGCGCATCGCGAGCGCGCGCGCAATCGCGACACGCTGCTGCTGTCCGCCCGACAATTGCGACGGATAGTGATTGCACTTTTCGGAAAGGCCGACCATCGAAAGCAGGTCGCGCCCGCGCTCGGTCGCTTCCTTCTTCGACAACCCGGCCACGCTCATCGGCGCTTCGATCACGTTCGCGAGCGCGCTCATGTGCGGAAACAGATTGAAGCTCTGAAACACCATGCCGATCTTGCTGCGCACCTGGCGAACATGTCGCGGCGATGCGGGCACGAGCTTGCCGCCGCGCATCTCATGCGTGAGCGGTTCACCGTCCACGTCGATGACGCCATCGGTGAGCGGGTCGAGCGTCATCAGCACGCGCAAGAGCGTGGACTTGCCCGAGCCGCTCGGCCCGATGATCGCCACCTTCTCGTTGCGGGCGACATCGAGATCGAGGCCGTCGAGCACGGTGAGCGCGCCATAGCGCTTGGTGACATTGCGAAAGCGCACCATCGGCGTGTTCGCGCTGGCATCGGCCGCTGCGCCCAGCGCCGGGTCGAGGTCTCGTTTCATCTGCTGCTCCTGGAGTTGCATTACCGTGCGCCGTCCAGCGGGGTCTGAGTGGTCGATACGCGAGGCTGAACCATCATGGCAGCCTCACGCGCCGTTCGAGATGACGCACGCCCGAAGCGAACGTCACGCTGATGAGAAGAAAGAAGATCCCGGTCATGGTGATCGGCTCGAGATAGCGGAACGTCTCGGAACCGATGTTCTTCGCCTGCTGCATCAGTTCGACGACGGTGATCGCGGAGAGCACCGGCGTGTCCTTGAACATCGCGACGAGATAGTTGCCGAGCGCGGGAATCACCGGGCGAATCGCCTGCGGCAAAACCACGCCGGTATAAGTGCGCCACGGCGAAAGCGACAGCGCGCACGATGCTTCCCACTGTCCGCGCGCGACGCCGTTGAGTCCCGCGCGATACACCTCGGAGACATAGCACGCGTAGTGCACCGCGATGCCGAGCGTGCCCGCCATCAGCGCGGACATCGTGAAGCCATAGAGCGGCGCGACATAGAAGAGCACGTACACCTGAATCAGGAGCGGCGTGCTGCGAATGAACTCGATGAAGAACGCGGTCGTCTTCGCGAGCAGCGCGAAATCGCTGCGCCGCATGATCGCGAGCACGAGGCCGAGCACGAGCGCAATCGCGAAACCGACGAGCGTGATGCCGATCGTGTAAATCGCCGCGCGCGCCAGTTCGGGGAGGATATGCAGCGCGTATTTCACATCGAAGAGTTGACCCAGCGATGTCATGATGCAGCCCTCGGAACAGTGCGGCGAATGGCGACATGACTGCTCACGCGTCGCTCGAACACGCGCATGACGGCGACGATCACCTGCGCAAGCACGAAGTAAATGAGCAGCGTGAGACCGAAGACTTCCGCCGTCTTGAAGGTCGCCTCGTCGAGCTGGCGCGCGCGGAACGTGAGGTCCGAGAGCGTGATCAGCGAGACGAGCGACGTGCCCTTCAGAAGCTCGATCATCAGGTTGGTCGCGGGCGGCAGCGCGTTGATCATCGCCTGCGGCAGCACGATACGGCGCAACCGCGCGGCGGCAGGCATGTTCAGCGCAAGCGCCGCTTCATACTGGCCGCCGGGCACGGAGCGCAGCGCGCCGCGCAGGATCTCCGAGCCATACGCGCCGTAGTGCAATCCCAGACCGACGATCGCAACCGTGAACGGCGTCAGTTGCACGTTGAAGGGCGGCAGCGGCAGCACGAAGAAGAGCCAGAATAGTTGCACCAGCAGCGACGTGCCGCGAAACACCTCGACATACACGTTGCCGGCCCAGCGCACGGCGCGGTAAGGCGCGGCGCGCAACGCCGTCGCGACACCCGCCATGACGATCGCGAGAAGGATGCTGATGACGGCGATCTGGATCGTGACGAGCGTGCCCTTCATCATCAGGGGCAGAAGCTCATTGAGGTCACTCATGACGGTTCCTCGCAAATTGATGAACGCTGCGCGTCGCTATACGACGATGTTCAACCGGCGCACAGCTCCGGCGCTTTCTTGGTCGTCACGTTGGTCTTGTCGAAGCCGAAGGGTTTGACCGTTTTCAGGTGATCGTCGGTGCCGAGCCACTGATGCAGTTCCTTGTTGACGGCGTCGCGCAGGTCCGTGTCTTCGGGGCGAAACGCGAGGGCGCCATAACCGGTGTGCTTCGGATCGTCGTTGAACTGGCTGATCGCTTCGACCTGCGGGCCGCCCTTTTCGGCGAGACCTTTCATCGTCAATGCGGTGCCGACCGCTGCATCGGCGCGGCGCGCGCGCACGGCCTGCAATTGCGCGGTGGTGTCCGGAACCTGCAGGATCTGGTCGTCCTTGATACCGGCCTGACGCGCATAGCCCAGCTCGGCTGTTCCTGCCATCACAGCAAGTTTCGTGTCCGGTTGCTTCGCGACATCGGCGTAGCTGTGCAGGGCCTTCGGATTGCCCTTCATCGTCAGCAGCGTGTCGGGAATCTGGTATTGCGGATCGGCGAAGGCCACCTGCTTGCAGCGTTCCGGCGTGATGTACATGCCCGCCGCGATCACGTCAAAGCGCCCGGCCTTCAGGCCCGGAATCAATGCGCCCCATTCGGTCAGCACTGCATCGACCTTCTTCACGCCGAGCTTGGCGAACACTTTCTTCGCGATTTCGGGCGATTCGCCGGTCACGGTGCCGTCGGGCGTCGTGTAGGCGAACGGCGTTTCGTTCGCGTAGCCGATACGCACCTCGCCGGTGCGCTGGATGCGCTGCAACGTGGTTTCCGCGCTCGCGCTCGTGGTGTAGGCGGCAAGGCTCGCTGCCGCGACGCACGCCGCTGCCAGCATGCCAGACAGTCGCTTCGTGTTCATATCGTTCCCGTAGTGATGGTTCTTCAAGCGTGGTCGAGTAGGCAATCCAATGGCGCGAACGCGCGAGACACAGAGAAAACCCTTATTCCGCAGGGCTTTGAAGCGACTCGCAGCGCAGCCACCGACGCAGAATACAAAGCCATATATTTGTTCCAATTGCTCTAGGACAATTATTTTCATGCGCGCTTTTGCGCCACTATTGCGCATGGAACGAGGCATGTGAGGAGCAGCAAGTGAATGAACGATGGCGCGACGCCGTGCGCACGGTGCAGGGCGTGCAGTCCAAATACAAGCGGCTCGTCAAGGCGATGGCCGCCGACATAGAAAGCGGCGCGCTCGCATCGGGCGAACGTTTGCCGCCGCAGCGCGAAGTCGCGGCGGATCTCGCGATCAGCGTGCAGACCGTCACCAACGCCTACAAGGAACTCGAACGGCAAGGGCTGATTCGTTGCGAAGTCGGGCGCGGCAGCTTCGTCAGCGCGCGCGTGACCGAAACGATGTCCAACTACATGCTCGACACCGCCGAGCGCTCGGTGGTCGATTTTTCCATCGCGCGCATCGTGCATACGCCCGAGCACGACGCGATGTGGCGCAAGGTCTGCGCGACGCTGTCCACCATCGAGGATCAGCCGTGGATTCGCGCATTCAGGCCGATTGCGGGCTTCGACAGCCATCGTCAGGCGGGCGTCGAATGGCTCGCGTCGCTCAACATGCCCGCGAAGGTGGAGACGCTGCTCGTCACCAATGGCGTCGCGCACAGCATCTTTCTGGCGCTGGCGAGCATCGTCGGGCCGGGCGATACGGTGCTGTGCGAAAGCCTCACGGATCACGGCGTGATCGGCTCGGCAAACGTGCTGGGGTTTACGCTCAAGGGTCTGGAGATCGACGAGCACGGCATTCGCCCGGAGCACTTCGAGGAAGTCTGCGACAGCGAGCGCGTGAGCGCGCTCGTCTGCACGCCGACGCTGAACAATCCCACGGTCGCGATGATGACCGATTCGCGCCGCCGCGCGATTGCGCGCATCGCGGAGCGCTATGGCGTGTATGTGATCGAGGACGATGTCTACGGCGCGTTGCCCGCCAAAACTCAGACGCCTATCGCGAGCCTGATTCCCGAACTCGCGTTCTATTGCACGAGCATGACGAAGTCGGTGCTGAGCGGTCTGCGTACCGGCTTCATGACGGTGCCGCGGCGGCTCGCATTGCGTGCTGAAAGCGTGCTGCGCGTGAGTTGCTGGATGGCGACGTCGCCGATCGCGGAAGTCAGCGCGCGCTGGATCATGGACGGCACGGCGCAGCGCCTCGTGCAGATTCAGCGCGAGCGGCTTGCGGCGCGTCAGAGCGTCGTGCGCGAAGTGCTTGGCGAATATGTGCTCGGCAGTCATCCGAACGCGCTATCCGTCTGGTTGCGCGTGCCCGACGAATGGGAAGCGGAGCGCATCACGCGCGAACTGCGCAATCGCAATATCGCGGTGACGTCGCCCGATCCGTTTCTCGTGCGCGGCGCGGACCGGCCCAATGCGGTGCGGCTGTGCGTGGGCGCGGAAGTCGGCGAGAGCACGTTCCGCACGGCTGTCGAAACCATGCGCGAAGTCTTCGGCCAGTTCCCGCACGTACATGACTTCAACTAAATGAACTAGGACAATCGAAAACGATTTTTTAGGACATTAGACTGGGTTGCATCGATACCCGAACTCGCAGCTCAGTCACTTATGTCAGCACTCACGCTCGCCGATGTCTACCGCGCCCGCCAGCGCATCGAAGGCCGCGCGCTCGTCACGCCGCTGGTTCATTCGTTGTCGCTCTCGCGCCTCGCGGGCGTGCCGGTTCATCTCAAGCTCGAAACGCTGCAACCCACGGGCAGCTTCAAGTTGCGCGGCGCGACGAATGCACTCGCGCAGATCGCGGAACAAGGCTGCACGCGTGTCGTCACGGCATCGACGGGCAATCATGGCCGCGCGGTCGCGCACGCGGCTCGCGCACTCGGCATCGAAGCGGCGGTGTGCATGTCGTCGCTCGTGCCCAAGAACAAGGTCGATGCGGTGGCCGCGCTCGGCGCGCGCGTCGTCATCGAGGGCAAGAGTCAGGACGATGCGCAGAGGGAAGCGCAACGTCTCGTGCGCGAGGAAGGCTATGCGTTCGTGCCGCCTTTCGACGATGAACGCGTGATCGCGGGACAGGCCACCATCGGCCTCGAAATTCTCGAAGCGCTGCCGGATACGGAGAGCATCGTCGTGCCCTTGTCGGGCGGCGGGCTTTTCAGCGGCATCGCGTTCGCTGCAAAGAACATTCGCGCCGACGTGAAGCTGATCGGCGTCTCCATGCAACGCGGCGCCGCGATGCACGCGAGTCTCGCAGCGGGCAAGCCGGTCTTCGTCGATGAACTGGAGACGCTCGCCGATTCGCTCGGCGGCGGCATCGGCCTCGATAACCGGCATACGTTCTCCATGACGCGCGATCTCATCGACGACATCGTGCTGCTCGATGAAGTGTCGATCGCGCGCGGCATCGTGCATGCGTATCGCGAGGAGCGGCTCGTCGTCGAAGGCGCGGCGGCGGTGGGCATCGCGGCGCTGCTCGATGGCGCGATCGCCGTGCAGAACGGTCCCATCGTCATCGTCGTGAGCGGCAGCAACATCGATATCGAAACACATCGCCGCCTGATCGGAGCAGCCTGAACCCATGTCCAACATCGATACCTCCACCGTGCTGCTCGGGCAGGCGCAATTGCGCAAGCTCGTGCCGCTCGACCTCGACGCGATCGAACAAGTCGAAGCCGCGTTCAGATCGCTCGCGACCGAAGCCGTTGCGATGCCGCCGATCCTCCGTCTCGACATTCCCGAGCACGCGGGCGAAGTCGATGTGAAAACCGCTTATTTGCCGCGCTTTCCGAGCTTCGCGATCAAGGTGAGCCCGGGCTTCTTCAACAATCCGTCGCTCGGTTTGCCGAGCCTGAACGGTCTGATGCTGGTGCTATCGGCGCGCACGGGTCTCACCGAGGCCGTGTTGCTCGACAACGGCTATCTCACCGCGGTGCGCACCGCCGCGGCGGGTGCTGTCGCATCACGCTGGCTCGCGCGCAAGGATGCGAAGCGCGTGGCGATCATCGGCGCGGGCGAGCAGGCGCGTCTGCAATTGAAGGCGTTGCGGCTCGTGCGCGATATCGAGCACGTCACCGTATGGGCGCGCGATGCCGAAAGCGCGCATCGATTCGCGCGTGATTGCGAAGGCTTGCCGTGCGATGTCGCAGGCAGCGTCAATGAGGCGCTCAGGCACGCGGACATCGCCATCACGACAACGCCGAGCCGCGAGCCTTTGATTCACGCGCGCGATCTGCATCCCGGCCTGCATATCACGGCGATGGGATCGGATGCCGAGCACAAGAACGAAATCGCGCCGGACGTGTTTGCGAAAGCGCGCTATGTATGCGATCGCTTGCAGCAAGTGCGTGTGCTGGGCGAACTGCATCATGCGATCGAAAGAGGCGTGATCGCAGCCGATGCTTCTTTTGCCGAGCTCGGCGAAGTCATCGCGCAGAAGGCGCAGGGCCGCGCACACGATGACGAAATCACCGTGTGCGATCTCACCGGCACCGGCGCACAGGACACCGCGATCGCAACGCTCGCCATTCAGCGTGCGCGCGCGAGTCATGCAGGAACCATTTTCCACAACGATGTGACCGCTTGATAGAGGGGACGATGTCCGAAATCATGCAACAGAAGAAAGCGGAAGAACGAGGGGCGCCCGTGGTACGCCTGCCGTTCGAGCGCAGCGAGTACGACGCGCGCATCGCGAAGACGCGGCGTGCGATGGAGAAGGCGGGCATCGATCTGATGATCGTGACCGACCCGACCAACATGGCGTGGCTCACGGGCTACGATGGCTGGTCGTTCTACGTGCATCAATGCGTGCTGCTCGCGATGGAAGGCGAGCCGGTCTGGTACGGCCGGGGCCAGGATGCGAACGGCGCGAAGCGCACGGTGTTCATGTCGCACGACAACATCGTCGGCTATCCGGATCACTATGTGCAGTCGTCGGTGCGCCATCCGATGGATTACCTGTCGAGCGAAGTGATCGCGGCGCGCGGCTGGGACAAGAAGCGCATCGGCGTCGAGATGGACAACTACTACTTCAGCGCGAAGGCGTATGCGTCGTTGACGCAGCATCTGCCCGGCGCGAAGTTCGTCGATGCCACCGCGCTCGTGAACTGGCAGCGCGCGGTGAAGTCGCCGCGCGAGATCGAATACATGCGTGTCGCGGCGCGCATCGTGGAGAAGATGCATGCGCGCATTCTCGACAAGGTCGAGCCGGGCATGAAGAAGAGCGACCTCGTCGCGCAGATTTACGAAGCGGGCATTACGGGCGCCGATGGATATGGCGGCGACTATCCTGCGATCGTGCCGCTGTTGCCGACCGGTTCCGATGCCGCCGCGCCCCATCTCACATGGGACGACTCGGCATTCACCGCGAACGCGGGCACGTTCTTCGAAATCGCCGGATGTTTCAGGCGTTATCACTGCCCGCTCTCGCGCACGGTGTATCTCGGCAAGCCGCCGCAGCATTTCATCGAAGGCGAGAAGGCGGTTGTCGAAGGCATCGAAGCGGGTCTCGCGATGGCGAAGCCGGGCAACAAGACCGAGGACATCGCCAATGCGTTCTTCGCGGTGCTGCGCAAGTTCGGCATCGAGAAGGACAGCCGCTGCGGCTATCCGATCGGCGCGAGCTATCCGCCGGACTGGGGCGAGCGCACGATGAGCTTGCGTCCGGGGGACAAGACTGTCCTCGAACCCGGCATGACGTTCCACTTCATGCCGGGCCTGTGGCTCGACGACTGGGGCCTCGAAATCACGGAGAGCATCCTGATTACGGATACCGGCGTCGAGACCTTCTGCAACACGCCTCGCAAATTGTTCGTGAAGGAGTAGCACGATGCGCGCGTCACCGATCAGTCCGACCGTCGACTTCGACGCCGATGGAGAACAGCACGGCTTCCTGAAGCTGCCGTACTCGCGCAACGATTCTGCGTGGGGCGCCGTGATGATTCCGGTCACCGTGATCAAGCGCGGCGACGGACCGACGGCGCTGCTCACGGGCGGCAATCATGGCGACGAGTACGAAGGGCCGATCGCGCTGGCGAAGCTCGCATCGACGCTCAAGGCCAGCGACGTGAACGGCCGCGTGATCATCGTGCCGTTCATGAACTATCCCGCGTTTCGTGCGGGCTCGCGCACCTCGCCGATCGACGCGGGCAACCTGAATCGCAGCTTCCCCGGCAAGCCGGACGGCACGGTGACGGAGAAGATCGCGGATTACTTTCAGCGGCATCTGTTGCCGCTCGCCGATTACGTGCTCGATATCCACGCGGGCGGCCGCACGCTCGACTTCCTGCCGTTCGCGGCGATTCACGTGCTGAACGACGCGACGCAGCAATCGCGTTGCGAAGCCGCGATGCGCGCGTTCGGCGCGCCGTACTCGATGCGCATGCTGGAGCTCGATAGCATCGGTCTCTATGACAGCGCGGCGGAGGAAGCGGGCAAGGTGTTCGTATCGACGGAACTGGGCGGCGGCGGTTCGTCGACCGCGAAGAGCGTCGCGGTTGCGGAGCGTGGCGTGCATGGCTTTCTCGCGTATGCTGGCATCATCGAAAAAGAGGTGACGCGCGGCGCGGCGCGCACGACGACGCTGCTCGACATGCCGGACGGTTCTTGCTACACGACGAGCGAGCATACGGGCCTGCTCGAAATGTGCCGCGATCTCGGCGACATGGTGAAAGTGAACGACGTGCTCGCGCGCGTGTATGACATCACGCGCACGGGCGCGGCGCCGGTCGAATATCGCGCGAAGCGTGATGGCTTGCTGGCGGCGCGGCATTTTCCGGGTCTTGTACAAACGGGCGATACCGTGGCTGTAGTCGCGGATATCGTCGAACGCAACATTGCCGTGAGCGTGTAATTTGATCAAGCTCGACCGCTACGATCTGGCTATCCTGCGCATTCTTGCGCGGGATGGCCGCATTACGAAATCGCGCCTGGCGGATGAGGTCAATCTTTCGATCTCGCCCGCATGGGAGCGCGTGAAGAAACTCGAAGACAGCGGACTCATCAAGGGTTATCGCGCGGATATCGACTGGACGGCTGCTTTCAAGGGCAGCCGTATCGTTGTCGAGGTGACGCTTTCGCGTCATACCGCGCAGGATATGCGGCGTTTCGAGGAACGTGTTTGTTCTGCTCCCGAGATCGTGCAATGTTTTGCCACCGGGGGTGGCGTGGATTATGTGCTGCATGTCGTGGCGCGGGATATCGATCACTATCAGCGGTTTATCGATTCTTTGCTCGTCGAGGAGTTGGGGATCGAGAGGTATTTCACTTATATCGTTACTAAAGTCGTCAAGGATGTGGCGGGTGGCCCGCCGGATGGGGTTGATGATTTGGTGTGATCTTTTTTGCTCTCGCTTTTGCTTTTGCTTTTGCTTTTGCTTTCGCTTTCGCTTTCGCTTTCGGGGAATCCTGATTTCGTGTTGGTCTATTAGCGTTGCCCCTGTGCGGGGCGGGGGTCACTTTCTTTGCTGCTGCAAAGAAAGTAACCAAAGAAACAGCTATCCCCAGCCTAAGCACTTCACACCGGCCGCGGCACAGGCGATTGGCTGAATGGCCCGGCAGTAGCGAGTGCCCCCACAAGCAGATAAGGGCTTGGACCGCGCACGGTCTGACGCACCAAATGTTTAAGCGCGCTGGTTCAGCACCAAATAGCTCCGGCCCGCTTCGCGGCCGATGGGTCAATCGGGTTTGCGCGTGCTTCTTCTCGATGGTTTCCCTCGCATACCCAACGGCAGCGCGTAGCGCTGTGCCGAAGCTATTTGGTGCTGAACCATTCCATAGTGCGGTGCGATGTGTCAGACCGTGCGCGAGCCAAGCCCGGTTGGGCCTGTGAGGGCGACACTTAGGCGAGTGCCACCGCGGGCTGGCAAGCATGGCCAACGTGCGTGTGACCGCGGGCGGTGAGAAGCTGCTTTCTTTGGTTACTTTCTTTGCAGCAGCAAAGAAAGTGACCCCCGCCCCGGGGAGGGGCAGTGCTAATAGACCGACACGAACACAGGATTCCACGAAAGCCGAGAAACCTTAAGAACCACAACCCCAAACAGAAAAAACACCAACCCGCCCCAGCGATAACAAAAAAACCACCGACCGCAAGCCCCATAAACTAGACGCATCGAATCAATCAAGCGAAACGCACGCTGTGAGCAAGGAGACAAACATGCTGCTGGGTCATCCCGTTCTATTCAAATCGCTGTGTTACATCGACGGCCGTTGGGTTCATAGCGAAAGCGCCGCATCGATCGCGGTAACCAATCCCGCGGATCAAAAAGTTATCGGCCACGTCCCGATGCTCGAGCAATCGCAAATCAAAAACGCAATCGACGCCGCCGATCGCGCATTCCAGTCCTGGCGCTGGATGCCGCAACAAAAGCGCAGCGCGCTGCTCTTGCGCTGGCACGAACTCATCATGCGTCATCAGTCCGACCTCGCGGGCATTCTGTCTCTCGAACAGGGCAAGCCGCTCGCCGAATCCAAAGGCGAGATTGCATACGCGGCGAGTTTCGTCGAATGGTTCGCGAACGAAGCCAAGCGTCTGACGGGTCGCACCATTCCCACGCATATCGATGGCGCGCATCTCGGCACGGTGATGGAGCCTGTCGGTGTCGCCGCGCTCATCACGCCGTGGAACTTTCCGGTCGCGATGATCACGCGCAAGGCCGCCGCCGCCATCGCAGCGGGCTGTACCGTCGTCGTGAAACCCGCGCACGAAACGCCGTTCTCGGCGATCGCGCTCGCGCAACTCGCCGAAGAAGCCGGCTTCCCGCCGGGCGTGTTCAACGTCGTCATCGGCGAACCGCAAATGGCGATGGAAACGCTCGTCAGCGATACACGTGTGCGCGCCGTGAGCTTCACGGGTTCGACACGCGTCGGCGGTCTTGTTTCGAAGACAGCCGCGCAAGCGGGCATCAAGAAGCTCGCGCTGGAACTGGGCGGCAATGCGCCTTTCATCGTGACCGAAGATGCGGACCTGGAACAGGCCGTGCGCGTCGCGGTAGGCGCGAAGTTTCAAACGTCGGGTCAGGATTGCTGCGCTGCAAACCGCATTCTCGTCGCGCGTCCGCTTTATGAACAATTCGTCGAACGCTATACGGAAGCGGTAAAAAAGCTGAAAGTAGGGACCGCATTCGAAGCGAATGTCGATGTCGGCCCGCTCATGCATCAGGCCGCATTCGATGCGACCGTCGCACGCGTCGAGGATGCGAAAGCGCAAGGCGCGCGCATCACCGTGGGCGGCAACGCGCATGAGCTCGGCGGCTGGTTTTATGAACCGACCGTCGTCGCCGATGCCAAACCAGGCATGCGCATCTACGACGAAGAGAACTTCGCGCCGATCTCCGCGATTTCCCCGTTCGATACGCTCGACGAAGCCATCACGCGCGCGAACGACACGGAGTACGGCCTCGCCGCCTATGTCTGCGCGAATCGTATCGACACGATCTTCCAGCTCGTGCGTCGGCTCGACTTCGCGATGGTGTCGGTCAATGGCGTGAAGTTCACCGGCGCGCCGATTCCGTTCGGCGGCATGAAAGCATCGGGTCTCGGCCGCGAAGGCGGCGCTGAAGGCTTCGAGCCCTTCGTCGAAACGAAATACTTTTGCCTCGGCAATCTCGGCCTGCCGCTCACGACCGCGGCCTGAAAGAAACATCCTCAAAGACACGCATCATCGAATCAAGGAGAAGCATATGGCCCAGCAAAATCAATCGCTCGATCAACTGTTCGCCGAAGACCGCGCGCATTTCATGCACCCGTCGACTCACGCGCACGATCACGCCAGCGGCGCGCTGCCCGGCAAGATCGTCACGGGCGCGAAGGGCATCCGCATTCAGGATCATCAGGGCAAAAGTTATATCGATGCGTTCGCGGGTCTCTATTGCGTGAACATCGGCTATGGCCGCACCGAAGTCGCGGAAGCGATCTATGAGCAGGCGAAAAAGCTAGCGTATTACCACACGTATGTCGGCCACTCGACGGATACGATCATCGAATTGTCCTCGCGCATCATCGACTGGTCGCCCGAAGGCATGAAGAAGGTGTACTACGGCATGTCGGGATCGGATGCGAACGAAACGCAGATCAAGATCGTCTGGTACTACAACAATGTGCTGGGCCGTCCGAACAAGAAGAAGATCATTTCGCGCGAGCGCGGCTATCACGGCTCGGGCATCGTGACGGGCAGCCTCACGGGATTGCCGAGCTTTCATCAGAACTTCGATCTGCCGATCGAACGCGTGAAGCACACGGTTTGCCCGCACTGGTATCGCAAGGCGCCGGCCGGCATGAGCGAAGCGCAATTCACCGCTTATTGCGTGGAAGAACTGGAAAAGCTGATCGCGAAGGAAGGCGCCGATACGATCGCCGCATTCATCGCCGAACCGGTGATGGGCACGGGCGGCATCATCGCGCCGCCGCAAGGCTACTGGGAAGCGATCCAGGACGTGCTCAGGAAGCACGACATCCTCCTGATCTCCGATGAAGTCGTGTGCGGTTTCGGCCGTCTCGGCTCGAAGATGGGCGCGCAGCACTTCGGCATCAAGCCGGACCTCATTACCGTCGCGAAGGGCCTGACGAGCGCGTATGCGCCGCTGTCGGGCGTGATCGTCGGCGAGAAGGTGTGGGATGTTATCGAAAAGGGTTCGCAGGAATTCGGTCCGATGGGTCACGGCTGGACGTATTCGGGACATCCGATTTGCGCGGCCGCTGCGATCGCCAATCTGGATATCCTCGAACGTGAGAACCTCACGCAGAATGCCGCCGATGTCGGCGCGTATTTGCAGCAGCAATTGCACACGGCTTTCGATGCGCATCCGCTCGTCGGTGAAGTGCGCGGCGCGGGCATGCTTGCGGCGCTCGAATTCATGGCCGACAAGGACGCGCGCACGCCGTTCGATGCGGCGCTGAAGGTCGGCCCGAAGGTATCGGCGGCGGCGCTGGAACGCGGCGTGATCGCGCGCGCGATGCCGCATGGCGATATCCTCGGCTTCGCGCCGCCGCTCGTTACGACGCGCGCCGAAGTGGACGAAATCATCGGTATCGTGAAGCAGGCCGTCGATGCGGTGGCAAACGAGGTGATCGGTTCGGCGCTCACGACGCAGGCGATCTGAGCTTTTTGCAACTGTGGTGGTAACGGAGGCCCGCAAAAGATGCGGGCCTTTTTATTTGGCGCGAAGTGGTACGCGCGTTGCTGCATAGCTTTCGACCAGATCGAAAGGAGACTTACGATGAGCGATAGTGAAGAGAAGCGCCATCAGCAACCGCATTCGGCGCCTAATCCGAATGCTGCGGAAATCGAACCGGAGAATCGGCGGCTGGATCAGCATCCGCATCAAACGGCGGAAGTGCCCTATGGCTCGGGTAACGAACCGGAGGTCGCGGGCAAGGGTGGTTTCGATGCACAGGATGTGGAGCTTCCGCGTCCGGCGAATAAGCATACGGAACCGCTGCAACGCAAATAGATATCTTCCGCTAGCCCCAAAAAACAAAACGGCCACTTTTATGGCCGTTTTGTCATTTCCGATTAGCGGGTGGCTATGTACATCGTGATTTCGAAGCCGAAGCGCATATCGGTGAAACTCGGGGTTTCCCACTTCATAGAGCCTCCTTGTGCTTGATTGGCCAGACGGATGCCGGGCCATTGCGCGGTTCATCTGCTGCGGGCGCCGTGCAAAGCCGCGCATCCTAAATCGACGCTCTTTCATCCTAGCGCGATAACACATGATGCACGATTAGAAATTGCACCGGCGTTCATTTAATTTATCTATAGCGTCTGCCATCGATCGATTCTGGACAAGGGATTACCCTATACAGACGGTATTGCTCCGATAATAATGCCGCATCGCGATATCCGTTCAAAACTAGTGCGAGATCAGCCCGTACGCATTGCCTCGCGCATCACCGCGTCCGCGCTGTCGAAATGACGATTGGTCATCTTTTCGAGCACGGCGATGACTTCGCCGTCCGCGCCGTTGCATTTCGCCAGCGCCATGAGCTTTTCCTTGCCCATCGGATAATCGGCGCCCTTGAGCGCGCGTGCGATCTGTTCCGGCGGCGGTTCGTCCGGATGTCGATGATTCTGCGAATGCGCGGGATGCTGTGCCATTTACGCCTCCTTTCAATTCGACGATAACGCTTACGAATAAGCAACGCGCGTACCCGTCGCGTCTGGAGGAGGCTTATAAGCGGCTTATAGCGCCGCGCTTGCCGTCGTCGACCGCGGCGCGAGCGATGCGCGCGTGAGTGCGTCGAGCGGCAGCGGCTTGTCGAAGAAATAGCCCTGCGCTTGCGCCGCGCCCATGTCGCGCAGCACCGCAAGCGTAGCCGCATCCTCAACGCCCTCCGCGACGAGCGTCAGATCGAGCGATTCGGCCATGCGCACGATGGCCCGCACGATCGCCCGGCTGCGCGGACTTTCGGTCAGTTCGAGAATGAATGACTTGTCGATCTTCAGGCCCGTGAACTGATACTGGTGCACATAGCTGAGCGACGAGAAGCCGGCGCCGAAATCATCGAGCACCACGGACATGCCGTTGTCCGCGAGGCGTTGCATCGTGCGACGCGCGAGCGCGGGTTCGGCGACGAGCGCGCCTTCCGTCAACTCGAGACATACGCGCGACGGCGATACGCGATAACGTCGCAATAGCGCGAGCACGTCATCGGCGAATTCAGGGCGCGTCATGCTATAGCTGGAGCAATTCACATGCACCGGCGGCCAGTGCGCAAAATGCGCATTGGAGAGAATCGCCGCAACGCGCTCGAGCATGTAGAGATCGAGCCTGCCGATGAGTCTCAAGCCTTCGACCGAAGGAAGAAACTCGCCCGGCCCGACGAGGCGTCCGTCGGGCTGACGCCAGCGTATCAATGCTTCGAGCGCGACGACTTCGCCACTCTTCACATCGACGATAGGCTGAAAGTAGGGCAGCAGTTCGTCGTCGCGCTTGATCGCATTGCGCAGCGCGCCTTCACGTTCCACCTGGTCCGACACCTGGCGTCGCAGTTCCTGATTGAACACGACGAAGCTGTCGCGGCCCGCGTTCTTCACGCGATACATCGCGGTATCGGCATCGCGCAACAGGTCGGCGGGCTCGGTATGGAACTGACTGTCCGCACTCACGATGCCGATGCTGCACGACGAAAACACCACATGCTCTTCGATATGAAACGGCAGATCGAACGCGGCGAGAATGCGCTTCGCGATCGATACCGCATCGCGCACGTGCGCATTCGGCGAAAGCACGGCGAATTCATCGCCGCCCAGACGCGCGAGCAAATCCGTCGAGCGCAGACAATCGCGCAGACGTGCGGCGGCCTGCACGAGCAGCATGTCGCCGAAGTGATGGCCGAGACTGTCGTTGACGACCTTGAATCGATCGAGGTCGATGAACATCACCGAAAGCTGTTCGTCGCGCGTCTGATAGTCACGCCATGCGCAACGCAACCTCTGCATCAGATGGCTGCGATTGGGCAGGCCCGTCAATGCATCGTGCGAGTTCTCGTAGAGGAGGCGCGCGTTGACATCGTCGAGTTCGCGCGTGCGGGCCTGCACGCGTGCTTCGAGTTCGAGGTTCGCGGCATGCAGCGCTTCGGCATCGCGACGGCGCGAGAGCGCGGTGTCGATATGACGCGATACGAAGGTCAGTAATTCCTGATCGCGCAGCGAATAGCGCACGAGCGGAGAATAGCTTTGCACGGCGAGCACGCCTCGCACGACGTCGCCATCGAAGAGCGGAATGCCGAGCCACGAGCGCAGGCGCACTTCGCTGTGCTCGATCTCGAATGCCCCCTCTTCGATGAGACGCAACGCTTCCGAATGATCGATGAGCCGCGCGCGCCGCTCGTGGATCACATATTCCGTGAGGCCGCGCTGATTGCGTCGCGGTGCGGGGCGCTCCTGCACGATCTCATCGACGTAATACGGGAACGACACTTCGCCCGTTTTCGTTTCGAAGAGCGCGATATAGAAGTTGCGCGCATAGAGCAGCTCGCCGACGATACCGTGCAGGCTGCGAAAGAACTCCATCGTGTCGCCTGGACGGCTGGACAATTCGGCGATCTGATACAGCGCTGCCTGCAAGTGCTCGGAACGCTCGCGCTCCGCGATGCCATGACGCAGCGCCGCGTTGAGCTTCGACAATTCGGAGGTGCGCCGCGCGACCTGCTCTTCGAGATCGGCGCGGTGCAGGATACGGTCGAGCGCCATCGCCACATGGCGCGCGACGACGAGAAAGAGCGCGCGGTCCTCGGCGGTGTAGATGCGCGACACGTCGTAGACCTGCATTGCCAGCATGCCGAACACTTCGTCGCTGGCGTTCTTGAGCGGCGCGCCCATCCAGAACTCGGGGCGATCGCCGATGCAATAGAAACGGCCCGCGCGCTCGGCCGCGCAGATATCGGCCGCGGTGATGAAAAGCGGCTGCGCGCTCGTGAGCACCTGACCGGTCATCGATAGATGCGCCGGATTCAGAATGTCGTAGTTCTCTGCCGCGACGACATCGGTATCGATCACATCGACGTAATACGGATACGTGACCCGGCCCGTCTTGCGATCGTAGAGCGCGAGATAGAAGTTTTCGGCGTCGATGAGCGTGCCGAGCCGTTCGTGTACGCCGCGCAGAAAATCGGCGCGCTCGGGCACGGAGCTCGCGAGATAAGCGATTTCATAGAGCACGCGCTGCGTGAGTTGCGCGCGCGCGAGAACATCGGCCTGCACGCGCTCGCCGAGCGTGCGCGCGAGTTCGGCGAGATGCGCGTCGTCGCAAAGCGTGACAGGCGCGAGCAGCCAGCCGAGTGCGCTTTCGCCGCGCCCGGTTGGCCACGCATGCCAGCCCTGTGTCGCGCATAGGTCCGCGAGACGTTCTTCCGCGATGTCATGCGGCCATGCCTGCGCGTGGGGCAATGGTGCATCGCCGCGCCGCTCCAGATGCAATTGCTCGCCCGCGCGATACCACGCCCATTGCTGCGGGCAGCCCGTCGCGGCGGCCTCGCGCAGCAAGGCGTCGATCGATGGCGCGACGCGGGCGAAGACCTTGTCGTCGGTCGCCGTCGCGGCTGCAGGTTCGACCGCGGTTGCGCGGGCAACCTGAGCGTCGTACGCGGGAAACACACTCATCGGCGCTCCAGGCCATATTGTCGCCACGGCGGGCGGTTCTCGTTCAGCGACTGCGTGCGCACGCGGCCCCGGGCGCGCGTCTCAAGCAAACGTTCTAAATGGGGTAACGGCAGCGAGCATACAGGCTTGAGTGCGCGGGACAAAAAAAGCCGGGGCGACGAAACAATATGGGCATTCATGCCGGATGTGCAGCGTCGGCGCGGTCGTGCCCGGTAAATCTCTCGCGATAAGCCTGCGGCGAAACGCCGAGCGAACGCAGAAAACCACGGCGCATGGTTTCTTCGGTGCCGAAGCCGCAGCGCGCAGCGACACGCTTCACGGGCAGCGCCGTATCGCCGAGCAGTCGTCGCGCCGCTTCGAGGCGCATGTGTTCGATCGAGCGCGCGGGCGTCGTGCCGGTCTGCGCGCGGTAATGGCGCACGAAGCTGCGCTCGCTCATACCGACGCGCGCGGCCAGCACGCCGACCGACAAATCCGCCGCCAAATTTTCGGCGATCCACGCGTGCAACTCGCCGAAGCGCTCGCCCGATTTCTGCAGCGACAGCGCCGCGCTGAACTGCGCCTGCCCGCCGGGGCGCTTCAGGAACACGACGAGCTGGCGCGCGACATCGAGCGCGAGCGCACGCCCGAGATCGTCTTCGACGAGCGCGAGCGACAGATCGATGCCCGCCGTGACGCCGGCGGACGTCCACACGTCGCCGTCGCGGATGAAGATCGGATCCGGCTCGACATGAACCGACGGAAAGCGCGTGGCGAGTTCCGCGCAGCGCGTCCAGTGCGTGACCGCGCGGCGCTCGTTCAGGAGACCCGCCGCCGCGAGCAGAAACGCGCCGGTGCAGACCGACGCGGTGCGCCGCGCGTGCGTCGAGCGCGCGCGCACCCAGTCGACCAGTTCGCGGTCGTGCACCGCTCTGTGCACGCCCCATCCGCCCGCGACGATCAGCGTGTCGCACGCTTCGTTCGCGTCGGGCAACACGTCGCCGACGAGCCCCAGTCCCGCCGACGCGTTGACCGTGCCGCTTCGCGATACGACGCGCGGACGATACGGCGGCGGCAAGCCCGCTGCCACCGCCAGATCGTTCGCCGACGCGAACACCTGCAAGGGACCGGCGACATCGAGCAACTGGACGTCAGGGAAGGCGAGCACGTCGATAGTGCGTGGAGCGTCGGCCGGCATGGCGGCCTCCCGGAGAGAATGGCGGAAAACGTGGGTTCTGTGTCAACTTCGCCATAGCGTAGCGGCGTAGCATCGGTTCGTCTACTGCATACAATCGACCAAGGAGAAGACGATGACGCTACATATCGGCCTGTTGCTGTTCCCGCGCGTGCAGCAACTCGACATGACCGGCCCCTACGACGTTTTCGCGTCCATGCCCGACGTGAAGGTGCATCTCGTCGCAAAGACGGGCGAACCGGTGAAATCGAGCGCCGGCATGATTCTGACCCCCGACGCGACCTACGCCGATTGCCCCGCGCTCGACGTGGTGTGCGTGCCGGGCGGATCGGGCGTCGGCGACCTGATGGAGGACGAGGCGACGCTCGCGTTCCTTCGCGAGCAGGCGGCGAGCGCGCGTTACGTGACGTCGGTTTGCACCGGCTCGCTCGTGCTCGGCGCGGCGGGCCTGTTGCGCGGCAAACGCGCGACGACGCACTGGGCGTATCACGAACTGCTCGCGGAACTGGGCGCCATACCGGTGCACGGACGCGTGGTGCGCGACGGCAACGTGTTTACTGGCGGCGGCATTACGGCGGGGATCGATTTCGCGTTGACGCTCGCGGCGGAACTCGTCGGCGAACACGAGGCGCAGGCGATCCAATTGCAGATGGAATACGCGCCCGCGCCGCCGTTCGATTCGGGCGACCCGGCGCACGCGCACGCGGCTGTCGTCAGCGATGTGCGCGAACGGTGCGCGCCGTCGCTGGCGCAGCGTGGCGCGGTGACGGCGCGCGTGGCGGAGCGGCTGAAATTGAATGCGTAATGCAAAACGCATCATGCAAGATGGTTCAATGCATGCGTAATGCCAAACACCAAACGATCAAAACCGCTTCTGCATGAAATAACGTGTCTGGCCGGCGTGAAAATCAGCGAGTTCGCCGAAGGTCTCGTAACCGCTGCGCACATAGAGTGCGCGCGCTGCGGGGTTGACCGTGTCGAGCCACGCGGCGCGGCAGCCGCGTTTTTTCGCCTCGTTTTCGGCGGCTTCGAGCGCGCGTGCGCCGAGTCCGGCGCCGCGCGCGTCTTCGCGTATCCACAGCCATTTCACGAAGAGCCAGTCCCACGCGGTGTAGCCCGCAAGCCCGCCGAGGAAATCGTCATCGCGATACAGCGACACGGCGAGATCGCGCTGCTGGCTCGGCCCGAGTCGCGCGCGATTGAATGCGGCGAGGCCGCCCGCGACGTCCTGCTCGAAGGTCGCGTCGATCCAGTCGGTCACCGCGAGCGTGACGTCCGCGCTCATATCGCGTCGCTCAGCTCTGCGCGGCGGGTGCAACCGATGCGCCCTTGATGCCGTGCCGTGCGAGCGCTTCGGCGACGAAGCCCGAGCGTTTCACATCCTCGACGAATTCGCCCAGATAGCGTGCGGCTTCGTCACCGCGCGTCTTCGACAAGCCCATCGCCTGCTGGATCACCATGAAACGTCCGTCGAGAAGACGCAGGCCGGGCGTGCGCGCCGCATCGGCTTCGAGTTGCTGCTTCACGCCCGCCGCGACTTCGAGGTTATCGCGCAGAAACTCTTCGACCACCGTTTGCGACAACGCCGTGCGCACGATCTGCGCATGCTTGATCTCGCGCGTGAGAAAGAGATCGTATGCGCTGCCCTTGCCGACCATGATGCGGTTGCCTTCGCGATCGACGTCTTCGTTGCGCGTGAGCGGCGACGCATCGCGCACGAGATAGCAGCCTTCGATCAGCACGTAAGGCGCGGTGAACGCGATGCCCGCGCCGCGCAGCGGATCGATCGCGAAGAAGCCGATGTCGGCGCCTCCGTTCGTGACGGTTTCGACCGACTCTGCGGCGCGGTCGAACGACGTGAACGCGACGGGCACTCCGAGCCGCGACGCGAGCTCGCGCGCGATATCCACCGATACGCCGCCCGGCTCGCCGCTGTCGGTCCGGTGCGCGAGAATCGGATTGCCGAGATTGATCGATGCGCGCAGCGTGCCCGTCGGCACGAAGGCATTCAGCAAGGAAGTGGAAAGAGTCATGGTGTGAGTCGATTGAATGAAGGGAAGTGGCCACACGAGCAATCCGATGCAGAATACGCGAACCGCAACCGCTCTGGCAAAGGAACGACATGCAACGCACACGCATCGACAGCCGGGAATTGATCGCGCGCCTGAAGCTCGAACCGCATCCCGAAGGCGGATTTTTTCGCGAGACGTATCGCGCGAGCGGCAACGTCGCGCGCGAGAACGAAGGCGAATTACGCTCGGCGTCGACTGCGATCTACTTCCTGCTATGCGACGGCGCGCATTCCGCGTGGCATCGCATCCGCTCCGACGAAGTCTGGCATTTTTATGCAGGCGATCCCATCGACGTGCATATGCTCGATGCACACGGCGCGCTCGTCACGCATCGTCTCGGCAACGCGCTCGAACATGCGGATTCGGTGTTTCAAGCGGTCGTCAAAGCGGGCGACTGGTTCGCGGCCGAGTGTCGCGATGAAGACGGCGCGGCGCTCGTCGGCTGCACGGTCGCGCCGGGCTTCGAGTTCAGCGAGTTCGAACTCGCGGCGCCGGGCACGCTGGAAGCACGTTATCCGCAACATCGCGAACTGATCGCCAGACTCGGACCCAAACCATGACGATGCGAGTGCGGTTATCATCGCGCGCATCATCGACAACGACACAAGGTCAGGCATGAGCGGAGTGCGCCGGGGGATTCAATCGATCGAAGTCGGGGGCGCGCTTTTGCGTGCGCTGGTGGATCATGGCGGGCCGATGCTGCTCGGCGATCTCGCCAGGAAGGCGGGCATGCCGTCGGCGAAGGCGCATCCGTATCTCGTGTCGTACGGCAATCTCGGGCTGATTCAGCAGGACGCCGCGACGGGTCGATACGAGCTCGGGCCGTTCGCGTTGCAAATGGGATTGATCAGCCTGCAGCGCGTCGATCCGGTGCGTCTCGCGATCGCGGAAGTGGCGAACATGACGCCGGGTATCGAGCATACGGTCGCGCTCGCGAGCGCGGGCAGCTATGGGCCGACCATCGTGCATATTCAGCAGGCGAGCGTGCCGATCCACGTGACGATGCGCACGGGCACGGTGATGTCGCTGTTGCAGACCGCGACGGGCCGCGCATTCGCCGCGTATCTGCCACCCATGACGGTCGATGCGCTCGTCGCGATCGAGCGCGCGGGCGCGTTGCAGATCGGTGCCGGGCGTCGCGACTATACGCGCGCGCAGATCGACGCGATGCTCGGCGAAGTGCGTGAGCATGGCATCGCGAGAGCGATCGACGAACCGGTCGCCGGGATCAGCGCGATCAGCGCGCCGGTGTTCGATCACACGCGCAATATCGTGCTCGCGATTACGGCGATCGGACCGAGTGGGTCGTTCGATGGTGCCTGGGATGGGGGCATCGCGAAGGCGCTGCACGCGTGTGCGCTGCGCGTGTCGAAGATGTTGGGGTTTGTTGCCGTCTGATTTTCGGCGAATTTCGAAAGCGAGCGTGGGTGTGGTGGGTTTGTTTTCGCCGGATCCCGGTTTCGCGGTGGTTTATTAGCACTGCCCCTCCCCGGGGCGGGGGTCACTTTCTTTGCTGCTGCAAAGAAAGTAACCAAAGAAAGCAGCTTCTCACCGCCCGCGGTCACACGCACGTTGGCCATGCTTGCCAGCCCGC
>NZ_JACSUE010000010.1:0-307073 GCF_014384845.1 Caballeronia sp. EK | reverse complement strand
TCGACTACCCGGCTTCTTCTCTGAGAACTCTGACAAAGTGGTGTCCATCAAATCGAAAGTGATGGACATCATTGTGCTGCGTACTGAGGTCACCCCCTACAACGGTCGAGACGAGCCGCTTACCCTTAAGGCGGCGTCGAAGCTTTTGTAGGCGTCCTCGTTCGTATCCCGCTCGCCGGGCACGCCTACTCACGGATGGTGCACTTTCCAATGGCGGCGGCTCCGACGAGCGTCGCGCGGGACGACTGTCCCGGCACGAGAAACCGGCGTATTTCCGGCCCGGCGGCAGTCGTATTGGCCCACAAAATCCCCATCTTTTTCAATTCCCAAAAATCGACGACTCCTCCCCGGTCAAGCATGCACCTCCCTTACGACTGACCGACTGGCATGCCGGTTGCCTCATTGTTAGCCTAAATCATTCTGGAGCCGACAATGAACGAACCAAACTTGTCGCACTCGTCTACTGACGAACTCGACACCGTTCCAGACACGTCCAGCCCGGCTTATGCAAGCCGGCACCCCTTGACCCGCGCGTTTGACAAGTTTGCCAGCCTAGTCACCCGCTGGGCCGGTTCGCCAGCAGCCTTTTGCCTGGCTGTGTTCACGGTAGCCGCTTGGGTCGTGACCGGTCCGATTTTTCATTACTCCGACGGTTGGCAATTGGTCATAAATACAGGAACCACAATCGTTACGTTCCTGATGGTTTTTCTAATTCAACAGAGTCAGAACAAGGATAGCGTCGCGCTTCACCTAAAGCTGAACGAGCTACTTTCATCTCATCGCACGGCAAGTAATCAGTTGATTGGCATTGAAGACGCATCCGAGGAAGAATTGCGCCGACTCGCCGCAGCTTACCTTCGCTTGTCGACGAGGGAATCGGACGGCAGCGCTGAATTACCAGCCTGAGGACCCGACTTGAAGTTAGAAGACCGATGGACGTTTCAGAACACGCTGAAACGTCCGTCCTGCCAGTTCGGCAGAATGGCAAAGCATCAGGTTTTTGCGATTTTCTCATGTCGCAAATCCGAGCTTCAAAAATGTCAAGGAGGTTTCCGTGACTCAAAGAATCTTTCGCACCATTGAACCAAAAATTCTCTATTTCGGCACGCCAGTCGCCCTTATCAGCTCACTCAATGAGGACGCAACGACCAACCTGGCTCCGATGTCATCGTTCTGGGCCTTAGGGTGGACTTTGGTTCTCGGGCTGCTCGATGAGACAAAAACCGCGGAGAATTTCGAACGCAACCCAGAATGTGTCATCAATCTTCCCTCTCCAGAAATGTGGCAGCAGGTAGAGAAACTGGCGCCGCTAACTGGCAAAAACCCAGTGCCGGAATTGAAGGCGAAGCAATTTCGGTTTGAGAAATGCAAGTTCGAAGAAGCGGAATTTACACAATTGGCGAGCGATAGCGTCAAGCCCTTCAGAGTCGCCGAATGCCCGGTTCAAATGGAAGCCCGTGTACGTCATATTCACAAGATGGGCGGGGAAAAGCTCGAGAAGCTTGGCGGCGGCGTCGCCGCAGAGGTAGAAATCATTCGCGTCCACGCTGATGAGGACTTCGTCAAGAACGACAACCACATCGACGCCGAGAAATGGTCGCCCCTTGTCTATAACTTTCGCCATTACTTTCGGCTCGCGGAGCGCGAGTTGGGCAAAACCTTTCGGGCGTAAAGCGATTTCACGCAGCAGAGGCATCGCACGAGTCCGCCGTACGAAGGAGTACGCGCAGGTCGAATATTCGGGTTCGACTGTTAATCTTCGATTTCACTTTCGTCGTCAAGCGGCTCGACGAATTCGATATTGTTTTCAACAATGTCGACACGAACTTCCTCGGGGTCGTCCTCGAACTCAAGATTGTTCGGGGGCGTCGCGACGGCTTTAAAGTCATACCATAACGCGCTTACGTACGCCACATAGTCATCGTCTTCAACTTCGCGCAAAACGTCGTCGTCCAACATCGCGCGCTTCTCCAGATGGAAGTCCTTGGCCGTCAGAACGAGGCGTTCTTCCTCCTGCGTCTCCACTTCGGTGACTACAAGCTCGACACTACCGGAAAGTTCAAGCATGGTGCCCTCCTCAGGTACTAACCTCGAACATACGCAGCACATCCGAGTTTCCGCGGCGCAATACTCGCCGGCTAAAAACGACCGCAGCGAAGACACGCGTTTCGTCTTGGCATTCGAGGATTCACGACGTGAGCAGTAGTGTACGACGCACTGGCGAAGGGAAGATTCCGGCAAGGCACCGTAGAACGACGAGCTCTCGGCGCGCAATGAACCAACTGGCTGCTCGAGTTCTAGTCGCGTGCGCCAACGTCCCATTTTCTCGAGCGTCTCTCCCGTTCAGGGACGGCATTGCCGTCTGGCGGTGCGAGACGACTCTTCGCTTCTTGTAGCTCACGGTCACCGGGGCCGTTGGTGCGACGGATGACTCGCTGTTGCTATGCGACGAGATGCCGTCATTGGACCGGTTAGTTCGAGCCCTTCGGCGTGCTAGTGTCTTCAGGCGTCGCTTGACGAAGGGATACGACTGATGCGTCGGTAGCTCGAGTTAAATCGCCTGGGACGCGGTTCCATGGACTTGAAACCGGCTCACTATGAAAAGTCATGCCGGATGTCGCCGCGCCATGAGAGCCGCCGCTGCCGTTTCCTCCGTTCCCGTTACCACCTGCCAGAACGGGCGATGGATGCAATACAAAAAGAAGAGAAGCCGACATACAGCTCGCCCGGACATACGTCATAACCTTGACCATTTCGAATCTCCCGAAGCACACCGTCACACATTGAGCCACTTGCATTCGACTCGCCCAGCGAGTGGGTTCGAAGAATGTGACTCAGTCAGCAATTTATGGTCGCTGTGTAAGCAGATACGATGCGGGTCGGTCTTTGGATGCAGAGACTGAAATCATGCGAATATGACGTCGCAGAGAATCTTGGCTGGTTCGCGTGCGGGAGAATGAGGCGGAGCGATGTAATCGCTCCCCTTGGAGTCAGATTCTTTCACATGCCTCGGGTTCTGACGCGCCGTCTCAGTAAGCAATTCGCGTAACCACATCAAACGACAGTTGATGATGGCGCAAACGCTGTTCGACGGCCTTTCTTGCCGTCTCGTCTGACGGCAGTTCGAGATAGCTGATTTCGACCCATCCCGGCTCAAATTGAATGCGTGCTTCGTCCGCAATTGCCTGCAGAAGAGTGTGGTCGGCGATTGCATCGGTGGGATTCTCGGCTTGATGGCGCACGGCGAAACATGACAGCATGACGACTCCTAGTCCAGGTTGCGCCCGCGAAATATCGCGCGGCCGTTTGCTTGCATTCTGGGAGTAACCAGAAAAACACGGTAGCAGGTGTGTCTGACATCCGTGCGACATCTGCCTGCTTCATTGCCCTCTGGTCAGACGGCGCAAGTCACCTCTACTGGGCGGCCCTTACCGGTTCATCGCGTGCGTCGGCGAAGAGGTAGTATCGTTGCGCTCCGTTTCGCCCATCCGAGAATGCTTTTCCTTCTGCACCAAGACGATAGAGCAGTCTGTTGATGACAGTTCTCGATGAGCCCGTCGCGTTGCAGAGGTCTGCCAAAGACATTCCGAACTGCCCTTGGGCGGTGATGGCACGCATCGTTGCAAGAAGGGACGAAGCAGAAGGTGGCTCGGAAGTCATCGATGTGTGAAGTTGGCTGCGACGAGGAACATCCACCTACGAGGAATCTCCTGACGTATGCGTCCGGTGGACTGTTCGCACGTCCAATGTACCTCAAAAAAATGTGTGGTCGAAGTTACTTTCTCGCACCTGAGTCTTCTTTTCGCCGAGTCGGCGCCTGTGGGATAGCACTGCAGCCAGTAAGCCCCGCCCTTTCTAGGCGGCTTAAGGCAAGCTGTTCCCACAATCAGCGGTGCGCGTCCTGTCCGATGTTGCGACGACGCCTTATATGGACTTGATATTCGACGCTTGCTTGCCCTTTGGTCCCAACTTCACGTCGAAGCTCATTTTCTGATTCTCCCGCAGTGACTTTAATCCGTCGGCCATGATTTCCGAGAAGTGTGCGAAGAGGTCCTCTCCGCCATCGTCTGGGCTGATGAAGCCGAAGCCCTTCGCGTCGTTGAACCACTTAACTGTCCCAATTGCCATTTGAAACCTCGTCAATGTTGATGGTCGACTACTACTGCCGCCGCAGCCGCACGGCATTCCGCGAAAACTGCGTCAACATCATGCTGCACACAAAACCGGCAGCCTCCTACAGCAAAAAATGGCGCGTATTTGTTGCGCAAAGAACACCGCTATCACGTGAAATCGGTCGCTTCGAGCACCACCCGCCGCCCATCCGCAGGTAACGCCTTACCGTCAATCGCGCGGGCTGCGCGATGGTGGTTGAGAACGCGAGAAGCATTTGCTGCTGGCCCTGGTCGTTCGCGCCGAGCCGCTCGCACGCTGCTCCGTAAGAAAGCGCAAATGCGCGATAGCTACGTCCAAGGCCTTAGGCTGAAAAGAGCACACCGTGGGTCGGCGAATCGACAGGGACAGTGAAGATTAACCCGCCGGAGGAGGTGTTCATGTCTGCCTCATCACGAGGACTGACCTTTGATGCATCGAGAGGGACCGATAGCTGCCCAACATACCAGGTCGCGGCGCGAGCCTCGCGGATTTAATCGCAAAGCACGCGAGCCATCGCTGAAAGTCAGACATTCAATTTCTACGCCATCCACGAATTCGTCGGAGGTGTCTGTGCAAATACCAACATAATGCCCAAAAGCGAGCCCACCCTCTCGGAGGAGTTCCGCAGCATCCATCGAATCGTCGAGCTGTTTGTCTCCCTCCCACCTGTTCAAGAGGGTCACGGCGATGTCAGCGTCGTGCATGATGCGTTCTCCGTTTTGACCTACCCAGATATGCCGAGCGAACCTTATATCGACGAAGAGTAGCAAAAATTTGTGCATCGCAACATAAGCTCGTCGTCCTTCGGAACAACGATATGAAAGCGTTGTAAAAAGCGAATATTGGGGTCTGAAATGACCGCTGACGCGACAAGCTTCGCGCATCTCGGAGTGCCTGGGCACGGCGAATGCACGCCCAGCTCGAGTAATTTCTGCGTCCGAAAGATGCGCGGCGTAGGTATAGGGCGCGGCACCTCGTCGAGGTTATACTGGCGAGCCTTTTACATGCTTTCTGACTGACATGTCCTGTGAAGCGTGCCAAGAGATGCAGGAATTCGCTGCCGCCAATCCGCACAGGTGGTTGGTCGCGACGCGTACTCCTTCAAAGTTGCGGCCGCTGGGCCGTCAGCCGGTTTCACTCCAGCCTTACCGGTGTACCCAATGTTCTTCAAATTGGATACACGAGCAGGACCCTCTGCAGCCGACGCAGGACGTGTGGATTTGCCTATATCAAGCGTCCAGCATCCTCGACCCGGGGCCCGCTTCAGGGCAGAGCCAGGAAACTCCCGCTACCAACAGTAGAAGTGCACGTGAGCAGCAGATGACTGGCACGCCATCGCTCGCTCACCGTTTCACATGAAAAGGTAGGCGCGCCCCCAAGGACATCCCGCCGACCGTGGCTACCGCGAATTGGGATTTCCGCAGCACCGCTCAGAGACGAGGTGGTTGCCATCGAGCACGCGGGCTAAGTACGCCTTGCCATACCGATCGAGGATATGTGCCGGTTAGGCGGCGAGGCCCTCTTCCGTCGTCACGAGAACGCAGCCGGCGACTCGCTTACTCAAGTTGATATACCCGTCAGTCGGCCGGTCGAGGAGTCCGACGCCGCCCTCAGAAATTCCAAGCTCGAATCGTTTGGTCATGGCCGCGTCCGACTGTGTTCGGCATGAACCCGGGGGCTTCGCCTCCGACAATCGCGAGGCAGCGAACGCTCCAGACAGCGTCAATGCACGCCCTCGACGGTCGGCGGCCGTAAGGCCAGTCCGAACGTTCGTAGGTCGGTTTCGGACCAAGACTTGCATCGTCAATCTTCTGCCACCGACGCTTCATCGGACAGGATTTTCTTCAGAACAACACTTCGCGCGTTCTTGTTTCCTTTTCTGAACGGCGGGCGCACTGCTTAACGTTGAGGCAAGGGACCTTGCCTTTATATTCTCGGCTCGACGCTTTTTACGACTCCATTCAATGGCTACGCTCGCTGCCGCCCCAAAGCGTTGGACCGCCCGCTCAATGTCCCCGACGGGCCGAGCCCCTCGCGTGCTAGTAGTCGACGACAATCGCAACAGCGCGGACGCGCTCGCGACTTACCTTGGACTCGTCGGCTTCAAAGTTCAGACAGAATACTCCGGAGCCGCCGCGATTTCGAAAGCTCGCGCCTGGGTGCCCGATGTAGTTTTGCTAGATATTTCCATGCCGGAAATGGATGGGTTTGCTGTAGCGAGGAACCTGCGCACTGACATGCGAACATCGCCGCCAATCATCGTGGCGCTCACTGCTCACGACGAAAAATACGTTAAAGACAGGGCGACAGGCCCCGACTTCGATGCCTACTGCCAAAAGGGGCTCATGTTAGAGCCACTCGTTATATTGCTGAACGAGCTATCCGAGCCTGGGCATCGTGTGTGCTCCATCGCGCCCGCCCAAGCACTGGCAATGCTTAATAGCAAAATTCCGGCTGAACGCAGCTAGGTGTCACCAGAAAATCGCTCGCTTCACTGCACAGTGGATCACCCCTCAAGACGCATTGATGCTCCCGTTCTTCCTTCTCTGCCGACTCCCCCTCGTCTAGACTGTAGTTAGGTTTCAGATGGCTCCGACCGCAATATGATGAATTTGCGTCCGGTGCCGACCCCACCGAGGTGCGGGATGTGCACGGTCCTCTTTGTGGATGACTTCAAGGACGCAGCAGACGCGCTCGCCGCCCTCGCATTCGCGCTTGGACATGAAAGCGATGTCGCATACAACGGCGCATCGGCCTTGACCATTGCCGCCGAGAAGAAATTTGACATCATCTTTGTCGACCTCACACTGCCAGACGTTGACGGTCGCGATGTATGTCTTGGCGTTCGCAAGGGCCGCTCTGCCGCCGCTCGTATCATCGCTCTCGCGGGACATACCGAACAAACCGAGGGAGAGCTCGATGGCTTCGACGATTGCCTGCTGAAGCCGTTGAAAACCGACGACCTTGAGCGCTTGCTGTCGTAGCCGGGCGAAATGCCGATGCGCCTACCTGCGTCGTCCCGTCTTCCGTTTAACATTGCACCCGCGCGCTAAAGCTCTGCTCGTGGCCGACATGTATGCCGGTGCTCGTTCGCGCACGTTGATAGAAGTAGCAACCGCAAGCCAGCCCCAATACGGCTAAAAGTTCTGGCAACGTGTAGGTGTTTTTCAGGGCATCAGCCAGCATCGTTTTCTCCCGGTTGCTCAGGAGTTGCGGGGCGATGCCCATTACTTTTTTTATTAGTTCGTTCGCTTTCTTCAGGATGTCGTGCTCGAGCTGCAGTTGCCGGACGTGGCGTCGAAGCGATTCGACCTGTTGTTCCAGTTTCGCACGCTCACTGTCCGGTGCTGGCTTCTTCTGGCGTTTCAGATGCGAGGGCATCACGACCGAGTAGCCGGTTCTTCCAATTGTAAGCGTCGGTCTGCTCAGGCTTGCTTTCTGGGCAAGCACGCGCGCGCTATCCTCTCGGGTGCACAGTTCGATAACTGCCGCCTGCTTCCTCGCCGGCGATTTCGGAAGGCTCCCAGTTGCTCTGCCAACAATGCGTTGTCCGAATTCGGGATGCAGCTCTTCGAGCCAGGCGGCGAGCGTCCCGCGACTTGGATATCCCAACGCCCTCAAGGTTGCAGCAGCACAACGGCCACGGCCTAAGTAATGATCGACGGCAACCTTCTTCTGTTCGGCCGAATATTTCGGCGTCAAACGAACATAGCCGGTCCGCAAATCGTAACGTCGTTCGTATTCGAGATGCCACGACTTCAGAGCGTTCTTTGTCGGATAACCCAGCTGTCGGATGGCCGCCTCGACGCGCTTACCCAACTTCAAATCAAGCCGGATCGCTCGCATGCGGTCTTCGTACGAGTACATGAACTACCCCTTGGTAATCCCAAGTTTTCGTCCGCACCTCCCCCTGGACGGCGCACACACAAGGTCGACATTCTCCTTGCCCCCCGCTTCCCTCCTCAGTTGCTCAGAACTACAGCTTCATCCCCACGCGGGCGGGGGCCGGGTCGGGCGTATTCTCTAGCGTGTTTATTGAGTTGATAACACGGTAGGCCTCCACAAGTGCTTTTTCCTTCTCTACGTCATGCCCGCCGACAACGCGGGCCATCTCAGTACGAGACAGTTCTTCCTCATGATGCAGGTCAACAATAGTCAGTGTGCTCATTCGATTCACCTTAAAAGTAGTGTCAGGCAAGGGACGGGATGTGATTGAGCGGTTCGAATCTACGCTCGCTTAGCCTTATCCACGTTCTGTGCCAAGTGCAGGTCCGTCAATACGAATAGCCTAACTTGCTGTTTACACGCAACAATCCAGCGCTCCTCCTTCTACGCCGTCGAATCGTAACAGCGACGTGTGTGATTGATTGCGACACACGACAAGGCTCCTGTTCGCAACGTGGAAACATTCCGGCCGTGTCTGTCGGAAGGGAGGCGCCCAACCCTGCGATTCGCCGGGACCCGGTCACTCGCGATACTGCGGGTATGCGCGACGAATCTGAAATTTCCTCATAGGGCTCGCAGTACGCTGTTGGTACCATTACGTCGTCGCACACGACTACAACCGACACGGGGCACATAGGCGGGAAATGGATATCTTTTACTATTGGCAGAAGTTCGAGCAGGACTTGAAGAACGGCCAGCTCGGCCACTTCGGGTCCAACAGCGCGAAGATTGCTGCACTCAAGGAGCGGTTGCCCAAGCGCCTATGGGTTTTCAAAACGCCAAAGGGCATGAAGGGCTCCGTTCAACTGCTCGGCTCATTGCTAGTCAGTGACGAGCCCAAAGTTGCAGTGAACACCGAGTATCCGCACTTGATTTACTATGACCCGTTCTCACCTGAGTCGGTTTTGTTCGCTGACGCGGATGCGCCCGGACGAGTTGAGGATGTGACCCGCGTTCTTCAGCACCGCCTCCTCCACGCGTTCAAATCGAACTTTCAAGGTGACGTGGGATTGCAGGCACTGGAATCAAACGTCGTGCGGGAACTTGAAGCAATGTCCGCCGATTGGGGCAAGGTGCAGTTGCTCGAGCGAGTAAAAGACAGGAATAAGGTGCAGCCAATCAACCCTTTCGCGCGGTCACGCTAACTTCATTCAATGTGTTTGCGGTGTTCAAAAGGCCGGCTGGAGAAGTAATCTGTTTGAGGTAACGACCTTACCGGGCTGTCTTAGGACGCTTCCCGGCAAGGTCGTAATATGCGATCAAAGCGGCGACGCGCGATGAGGCGGTGACTACCGCAGGGCACGTCGCTCGCAGGCATGATGACCAGGACGAAGGCGGGTCCGCAAGGAACCCGGAAGGACGGACGCCCTGAAATCACAACGGTGTGTTTGATGGCGCCCCTGGCTGATAGCGACAGGTTCAATAAAGCTTCATCGCTCCGGGGCTTTCCTGAAGTCTCGATTGTCGCGACGCGACAATCGAGAAACGCTCTCTTAGCTTGCGCTGGTTTGCACTTCGGTCTCGGAAGATTGCACCGAGCTCTCAGGCGCCGACGCTACGCTTTCCGCCGTCGATGGCGCCTTCCGAGCTGAACGAACACTGCTCGAACGGGCGCGCTTCGATGCAGCGAAGCTACCTTCCGATTTAGTTGCCGCGCCCTTCTTCGCGACAGTGGCCTTTTTTGCACTGACCTTCTTCGCCGCCACCTTCTTTGCGGTGGCTTTCTTTGCCGTCGCCTTCTTTGCCGCCACGTTCTTTGCCGCCGCTTTCGTGGCGGAAGGCGCGGCCTTCTTTACTGTCGTCACTGCCTTCACTTGCGTCTTCTTTGCTGCTTCGGTCTTCTTCGCCGGGGCGGCGTTCGACCTTTTGCCGCTTTCACTCGCAACGGCATTTCCGGCAATGAGATACGTACTGCGATCGTTGGCTGTTGCGATCCAGGCCGGCGCACGACCGAATCCACTCCACGTATTCCCAGATACGGGATCGCGATAAAGCGCGGGCTGAGGACCCTTCCGAGCAGCTTTCCGGCGTGTCAAGGTGACCTTCGTGCTTTCAACAGGCGCAGTTCCGTCCGCCAAGAATGCGTTTCGATCGCGCGCGTTCGCAATCCATGCTGGCGCCCTGCCCCGTCCGCTCCAAGAGGCGCCCGTTTTCGGATCGAGGTATTTGGCAGAAACGGCCTTTCCCGTTGCCTTCGCTTTCGTACTACGTGCGGCCTTGCCAACGAATGCAGAAACATCCTCCATCGAGATCTCGTGCCGATCCATCAGGTCGTGAATCTGCTTAAGTACTCCGCTCACACTTTTGGCTTTGAGCGCCTGCGCCTGTGCCTCAAGCTTTTTGATCCGCGATTGGATTGCTTCTAGAGTTGCCATCTTAACCTCCGCATTCGAAATGTATCGGCACTATGCCACGAATGCTAACAATAGGGCCAGCGGCGACTCACTAAACCGTCATTGAAATGGCTCAGTGCTCAGACAAGTCTCGTCGACACCTCGGGCAACCCTCTCTGTTGGGAGAACGCTAGGGACTTCCGTTTGAAGACAGGTGTTGGCGAAGCGTGAGCTTCGCGTTAGATTGGGGGTTGGCGAAATTCAGTATATCGATTTTTATGTCGACAGATTCGTGGCTATCCGATCCCGAGACAGCGTATTCCGAATGGCAACGCGCCGAGGCGACCGGCGCGGATCGGCGGGCGTTTGCCGACCAGTCCGTCGTCCAGCATTGCTCGATGTTTTCTCGTTTCAACGAATATCTGTTGGCGCGTCGTCAGAGCGTGGCCACCTTCGGATCCGACCATATCCGCGGATTCTTCGATGAGCTTGCGAACGACTGTCGGCCCGGCACGACGACACGGCATCGATACCTCAAACTAATCGATCGGTTCGTGCGACACCTGGTGGCGATCGAGTTGCGCACAGCGAATCCTGCCGCCGAAATGCTGGCTCAGGAGCACTGGCCGGACGACGAGCCGACACCCATCTATCTTTCTGAAGAGGATGACAAGCGACTGCAGGCTGTTTGCGGATTGAGGAACTCTGAGTCGACCAAAGACTTGCGGAACACGGCGATCGTGGCGCTTTTCCTCAGCTGTGGTGTCACGGCTGCCGAACTAAGCCTCCTTCGCGTGCAAGACCTTGACATGGAAGGCGCGCGGCCTAGCCTGTTGGTGGAAAAGCACGGACCACGTTTGGCTCGACGTGTTCCGGTCGACCGCTTCGCCCACGACGTTCTCCGTGCGTATCATCAAGTCCGGACCGAGTTTTTGTACCCGACCGCGTGGCTCTTCGTCGCGACGAGTAGCGGCAAGCCGATGAAACCGGATACGCTGGTGAAGTGCGTTCGCACCGCTCTGCGACGCGCCGGCCTGTCAGCGGCCGACGAGAGTCCTCGACTGCTCCGCAATAGCTATGGCCGGCGTCACATTGCGGCTGGAGGAACCAATGAACAAGTCAGCAATCTGCTGGGGCTGTCGAGCCACCGCACGGTGACCCGGCTGCGACAAACCTTGGAACCGACCAGGATCGTCGGCTGACAACGTCGAAGAGAGATCGAACGATGAAAAAAGATGAAAAGAAGATCCTGGAGGATCAAATCAACCGGTGAGCTTCGGAGATGACGACGCTTGCCGAGAACATTGCCGCTGCAAAGGGCGCTCCGTGCGCGCTGCTGCTCATTACGCCGCAAGGCGACTACGAGGATGTTGCACCGGAATTGATTGCGCAAGACGCCTTGCGCGTCGTCAATCAGAGATGGCCGGAAGGCTTTGACGTCGAAATCCTCAATCGATCGAAGTAGAACCTGGCCGAAGGTTGAACGCAGAGGCATGCCGGTCGTGCAAGGCGTTCCCGACAACGGTAGAGGCCGACGGCTAGTAATTCGGGACGAGAACGTCGGTCACCCGGCTTGCCACGCTCACTGGCTCCCAATGCCCGGATTGGCGCAGCTTTCGTGGCATGCCAATCATTTCACCTCTCTCAGTCGAGGACTGCCGGTTCGGGCTCGTCTGGCTCGTCGCCCTGCGGCGGCTTCAACCCAGCAAGCGCAATACGCCGAAGACTTTGCTCCATGAGCAATAGTCGGATCTTCTCCAGCGCAACGAGTTGGCCGAGATCCTCTTCCTCCCATGCCCTTTGCACCAAGGCAAAGTAGTCAGCAATCTCGCGGATCGCCTCGCGCGCCTGCGCGATCTCCAGCAGCATGCGCTGAACTTCCGAGTTTCCACGGTATTTCAGCCAGAGCGCCCTGCCCTCATTTACGCCCATGGGCTCGAAACGCGGGAGCTTGCTTTTCATCGCGGCCGCGTCGCGGTTAGCACATTCATCGGCAACATCATTCGGCTGCCCCCTGACTCCTCAGATCTCGTTGGGCGTCATCCTAAGGAAAAACGAGACACCTGCCGTCTCCATCACGAAATTCGAAGCCTGCAGGCGGCGGCAGCGCCAGATGGAAAGCTCGATGGTGGCAAAGGTTGGTAGGCGTGGCATTGGAGAGGCACGCAGCCTTGACTTTCGCAAGCTAGGCCTAGCGTGGGAGATGCGCCGAGTCGTGGCGACTCGGACCGGCGCGTCACTCAACGCTCTCAATCAGGCCAATATGACCTACACCATCGATCCTTTCAGCATCCAGTTCACCGAGACAAGACGCGGCTTCAACGCAACCGGCAAGATCCTGCTGGACGGCAAAGTCGTCGGGACAATCAACGACATTGCCGAAAAGATCGTTACCGATGTTTTCTTCGACTCGGAACAAGACCGGGCAGCCTTCGCGACCGAAGCACGGCGCGTGATGGTGAGCGTTTTCGGGAAGGCCAATCACAACGATAGCGCATTCGTTTCCGAGTACGCCCGCTGCCTGCTTGAACAGGCGGAAGAATGGCTGCTCACGCAGTCACAAGAACATCAGCCTCCGGATCTTGATCATTGGCAATGAAGCGCTTTCGAGGAGTGTCGTAGCGGCTCGCGACGCCCAACGGGCCACGACGGGATCGCTGCTGGATCGCGACGGATCGCCTAGTTCCTTAGCGCAGCCACGATCATCTTGTCCAGTCGCTCGGTCGCCGCGACCACTTCCGAGAAGCGAACTTCCCGCAGTTGGCGATCATGTTCGTTGACGATGACAGTAAGCGACTCGATGATCGCCTCGTCGACGTTCCAGTCGCCAGTGTTCTTACCCGTGTCAAGTACTGCGAGTACGGCTTTCTCGACTTGATGGACCCAGCTCAGCGGAAGTAGGCCGTGCCCCGACTCGGTGAGGAAGCTCGTCAGCAGCACGGCCTGTGCGAGGACGGTCATCTCCCGAGTGGCGGCACGTCCCGATCGCGCCGCTTCCAGTGCAAGCCGCGTCTGCAGACAGAGCCCGTCCGCGTCCTGCCGCGGCATCGGCAACAGATATCGCTTTGACGGAACGCGCGCAGTCCGATTTGGGGACTTCCGCTTCTTGGATACGGGCATGATCTCGAATGCCTTCTCGCTGATTAGGCTAACTGCGTTGACTCACTGCGGCGCGATGGCAGGCTCACCGGCGGCCGACGCCGAGTGTGACGAACGCTGCGCGGACCGCCGCTGGGCGAGAGGATCTTGATGCGCTTGGCGCTTCTCGTTCGCGCTTGCAATGAAAGTCATTAGCTCGCGAGTCAGATCCGCATCCTTCGCACCTGGGCGCCACGGCACGCAGCCGTGCTTCTTTCGGGTTTCTCGTGCCAAGACGAGCGCGTCTCGCGCCGCCTTCGCGCTTTCGAAGCTCACCTCCTCGCAATACGCGGACGGATCGCCAAACTCGGCGAACGCCTCCAGGTCGCTTCGACCCGCATGCACATTGGCCGGGAAGTCACGCAGTTCCGATACCACGCGATGGCTGAGCCTGATCCACTGGATTCTTTCGGGGAACGAGAATCTCGGCAACATGGCGCTTTTTGCGGCGTCACGATTTCCCGAGCGCGCAACCTCCTCGCGTGCCCAGTCGGCGCGGTGCATCATTGAACGGCATTCGCGCGCATAGCCTTCGAGCGAGATCGCGACTTCCAGCGCGACGTCGCGCCGCTCTCGTCGCAGGACGATCCGATTCCTCAACCCCTGCATCAACAGAACGACGATGGAACTCACGGCACTCGAAGCGCCGACGATCCCTAGCCAACTCGGCCAGTTCGGCAAATCGATGTGCGCCAGAAATGCCGGCAGCTGCTGCCACTGCGCTTGCCACATGGCGAGTCCTCGAAGTTTGGGAGCAGAAAGTATAAGGACTTCTGCTCGCTCAACTTATATCGGTGAAATCACCGGCTATCCAATGTAGGGAAGATGCGACGGTGACACTTCCCGCAATCCCTTGATGGTGGTATCCGCCGGACGGCGGTTGACGAGAGCGCAGCAGGATTAAGCGCCCGTTCAAAAAAGGTAAATCTTCAACTGATAGATTTCTTTCCGCAGTACGCTAGTTTTACTCGCGCAACATAAAGGGGACAGACAGGATGATCTTCTATCACCATGGTGCAGCCATCCAGCCCTCGGTCACCCGTGTCGGGCGAGCCTTCGCTGCCCGCGCGTCTATCCTCGAAGAAGACGGCGAAGCGACCTCCCTGGGGGATCTCGGGTTGTTTGCGAGCAAAGACGGTGCGTACCGCTTCGCGATTCGCTGCGCGTTTGCATTTGTTGACGGCGAGACGCTTCCGCTCCCACCCTTCAAGATCACCCACCAGTAACTGCGTGACAGCTGGTGTTTTAGAGGCGATTACGCAGATCCTACTTATTCCGTCGCTAGGCTTTCACTCGCCGCTGCGAAATCGCGGTTATCGCCCTCGAACAAGAGAGCGCTTTAGCGCGAGCAACACGCAGGCTCCATCCGCTTCTAGGTTGACAGGACTGCCCCGGCATCGTCGCAACCGACTGGCGACGACCTATGCGGCCAAACTCAAACAGCAACGCGATGCTCCTAATACAGTCGATGGAACCACGAACGACCCGCTATCTGGAGCATGAGAGGTACGGATCCTGAACCAGAACAGATTTGTAGCTAACGTCCGACTTTTCGAATCGAGCGGGCACGCTACTTCAAGCGCACCACCAGAAGGCATGCGGCGAGACTCGGCCGAATCACGCAGGACGTTGATCGCAGCACGTAGGGCGAGTGCGGTGGTCAGTTGCGTGATGTTTTGCCGTCCACTCACTCCGTTGCATAACAGCTGCCTCGGCAGATCTGGACAGTTTTTGCTCGTATCTATGCGGCTAGCCGGTGCTCATAATACGGCCTATCGCGATCATCGAGGATGGCGTACATCGCATCCAGGTTTGACGCCTTCGGATTTAGCCACGCCGGGATGTTTTCGGTTTTAATTGGAATGATGCAACGATCGTGGCCGGCGGCCTCGACCTCAGGTGGAGGCTCGTCTGTAATCGCTGCAAACGAGAGCAAATCTGGTTGGCCCGGCGCGCTCCAGTGCGACCAAAGACAAGCGACGTGCATCAGTTGACGGTTGCTCGGTCGAAACTCGAGGACCATGTTCTCTTCCCGCTCGTGCGTCTCAAGCAACGTATTCTCGTACTTTGCTCGCTTGACGTTCTCGTAAAAAACATCGACCAGCATCACACCGTGCGATACGCCAAAGCACGGTTTCCAGAAGCCTTCGAGACTGTCGCGCCGGGCGTTGTAGGTGCCGGGGAAGCGCGCGTCGTAGTTGGCGGGCTTGCCCGCAATGCGGCACTGGTAGCGCATCGGCTTCACTACATACCGTCCGTCTTCCACGACGAGCACGGGCGCATAATGACCGGGGAAAATCCGCGAGTCGCGGTCTTTCGGCGTCGTTCGACTCAGGTCCTCAAGCCTGCGTAGAATCGAGCCGATCTTGTCAGTCGCAATGCGACGACTTTCACTCGCCGCCTTCGTGATTTTCGTCTCCAAAGCGCGCTCAGCGTCGGCGAGACGCTTGCGCTGTTTGAAGACATCCTGCTCGAGCATAGCCGCCTGCTCAGCGTTGAACCGATCGATGAATTGCTTGATCTGGCGTTCGTCGTCCGTCTGAGGGTCGAGGAACGCGTCTTCCATCGCCTTCGGAATCTTCGCCTTACTGCCTTCGGCACGCTCCCAGAACAGGCGTGCGAACTCGCGTATGTCCATCTGCGCGCCGAACATCTTCACGTACTTGCGATAGTCCGCCTGAATCTGCGCCGAATAGCACACTGTCGTCCCCTTGGAACTCGATCGGTTTATGTTGCCGTGCCCGTTGCCTCGCGGCACAGTCTCATCATCTTCTGGACCACGGTGCTGGCATGGTTAAGGCCCATGTCGCCGGTAAAGAGCGCCTGCACGTCCGATTGGCGCACGGCGATGCCCGCCCCTTTCAGGTCGCGTCGAGCAATTTTGAAAGCTAGTTGGCCGATGCGGATCCGCTCGAGCCAATTCATCGTGACGAGGTTGCGCTTGAGCCAGATCCGGCAGCTCTCAACGACATGATCCACGCGCCATTCTTGCGTCAGCGCGTAGGAGGCCGCGATCGTTGCCACCAGGAAACACAGTAGATCGGCTCGCGCCCCTTCCAGCTCATGGATGTCCGGCTTGTTCATTTCGCTCCTTGCATGTTTCCAACACACCCGCGTCAGACGGAGGTGCGGACGAAGCTCGCGACTTTCAACCGCGCAGGACCGGGCTTCGCTCGCTGCAACACAGTCCCGTACCGAAGCACAAGGATCGCACCCCTTGCAATAATGCCGATCACCCACTTGAAGTCGACCGACCAGCCTTTGAAGTCCTCCGTCGACTTCGTCCCGACCGTTCGGTCATTCTCTCGCGCAAAAAAAAGCAACTCGCCCGCCTTGTCTCGGCGGCTGCCTTATCGATCGTCACAGCCCCAAAAATCTCGCACAGCGTGGCAACGAAGCCCACGAACTTCAGCATTGGGTGCTTCTGCAAGATCATCTCCACCTGATTCTCCCTCTGCAAGCAAATAGGGTGCAATTCACTGCTTCAGTTTTTTGAGCTAAGATACTGTATAAATAAACAGTATTAGGGTGAACCCCTTCTCCCCATGGCCGCCCTATCTCAACCCATCGAGTCGATCCACCCGAGTCTGTGGAAAGGCGACCAACTGGCACGCGTCTACGGCAAGACCATCGACACCGGCTACGCCGCCCTGTCGGCTGAACTGCCCGGCGGCGGCTGGCCGATCGGCGCGCTGGTGGAACTGCTGGTCCAGCAGCCGGGGATCGGGGAAGTCAGGTTGCTCAAGCCCGCGCTTGTGGCGGCGAGCAAACGGCCCGTCGCGCTGCTGCAGGCGCCCCATATGCCTAACAGCTTGGCGTTTTCGTATCTAGGTCTACCGCTGGACAAACTCATGCTGCTACGGGCGTCGAAGACGGCGGATGCGCTCTGGTGCGCCGAGCGCGTACTGAACGCTCGAAGTTGCGGCGCGCTGCTCTTCTGGCAGCAGCACATCCGGTCTGAAGCCTTAAGGCGATTGCATCTGGCGGCCCAAGCAACTGAAACCCTCCTGATTCTGGTTCGACCGCTCGCCGCCGCTCAGGATTCATCGCCGGCAAGTTTACGGCTGGGGGTGCGGCCCGCCGACGGCGGAATCGTCGTCGATGTCATCAAGCGACGAGGTCCAACCCGAACCGACCCACTGTCCATCCACCTCCAACCGACTCCGATTCTGCTCAGCCCCCATGGCCGTGTTCGTCGCCATCTTCCTGCCCCGGCTTTCGCTGGAGGTCTTCCGTCCGAGATGGTCATCTCCGACTGAACACGGCTGTATGGTGCTCGAGCGTGACAAGGTGATCGTGCTGGATCAGGCAGCCCGAGATGCAGGGGTGATGGTAGGAATGAAGCGCGGTGGCGTCACGACACTGATGGCCGACGCATTGATGTATGACCGTAGCCTCGCGCGCGAGCTCGATGTGCAACGCGAAGTCGCTTTTGCGCTCTTGCGCTTCTCGCCTCAAGTCGCCGTGCGCGAGGAAGAAACCATCGTCGTTGATGTCACGGCGAGTCTGCGACTGTTCGGCGGCATCGTGCACGTCTGTCGACAGATCCGCGAGACAGTCAATGCGATCGGCGTCACCGCGCGCATGAGCGTTGCGCCTACGGGTCAAGGTGCGTGGCTGCTCGCCAAACGCGGTCGCCGACGCGTGCTCAAGATGACTTCGCTGGAACGCTTTCTCGGTGAGCTGCCCTTCATGGTCGTCCCCGAAGTTCGCTCATTCGGCGATTGGTTCAATGGCCTCGGTTGCCGAGTGCTCAACGATATTCGACGCCTACCGCGTGCAGGGCTCAAAAAGAGGTGTGGCGTGGATTTACTGGATTCGCTTGACCGCGCCTACGGCCTGTCTCCCGAGCTTTACGAATGGCTTGAGCTACCGCCCTCCTTTAGCGCGCGCACCGAACTACCCGATCGCGTCGAGCACGCTGAGGCGATCCTCTTTTCCGCGCGACGCCTGATTGTGCAGCTAACCGGATGGTTGAGCGCGCAGCAGCTCGCACTCACGCAGGCGACCATCACGCTCGAACACGAGCGCGGCCGCCAGGCGATCGAGCCGACGGTCATCGACATCGCGCTCGCGGAACCCACATGGCACGAGGAACACCTCGTCCGTCTGCTCAAGGAGCGGCTCGGGCGCGTCGAGCTCGAAGCGGCCGTCATCGCGCTTCGACTCACGGCATCGAAAGTACAGCCCGCTGAGCCGCCCAGCGATTCGCTTTTCCCGGACCCGGGCGGTTCCGCGCAGGATCACAACCGCCTCCTCGAACTGCTGGTCGCTCGCTTGGGTGCGGAAAATGTGCTGCGGCCCGCGCCGACTTCGGATCATAGACCTGAGCTTGCAAACCAATGGGTCCCCGTCCAGGACACGACGAAAGCGTGCACGGCCCCGGCTGAACTGCCCCGTCCAACGTGGCTGCTCGACGCGCCTGTGCGGCTCATGATCAAGAATCATCGACCGTTTTATGGCTCGCCGCTCAAGCTGGTCTCGACGGGCGAGCGGATCGAAGCGGGCTGGCATGACGGCGAACTGGTGACACGCGACTACTATGTCGCGGAGGCCACCGATAAAAGCTGTTACTGGATCTACCGTGAACGACCAAGCGTGAGGACGGAGGAAGTCCGCTGGTTCCTTCACGGGCTGTTCGGATAATCGGTGTCACCGTGGATCTCTTCTCGTCGGCCCTTCCCGACTACGCGGAGCTTTTCGCGTTTACGAACTTTTCGTTCCTGCACGGCGCGTCGCACGGGGAAGAGCTCGTGTTGCGCGCGATGCAACTCGGCTACGCGGGTCTGGCGATCACCGACGAGTGCTCGCTTGCGGGTGTGGTGCGCGCGCACGTCCAGGCGAAGGAAGAAAAGCTACCGCTGATCATCGGCTCTTACTTCCGTCTCGTTCATGCGGACAAAAGCCCGGCGTTCGGACTGATCCTGCTCGCTCAAAACCGCAATGGGTACGGCAACCTGTCCGAACTGATCACGCTCGGACGCATGCGTGCCGCGAAGGGCACCTACCTGCTCACGCCGCACGACCTGTCGAAGCCCGAGAAAGAGTACGCGCATCTACGTGGCATGCCCGACTGCCTGGCGATCCTGGTGCCCGACTTTCCTGCGAAGGAAGATGCCCTGTCCGCGCAAGTCGAGTGGCTCAATGAGACGTTTCCCGCTCGTGCGTGGGTAGGACTCATCCTGCATCAACGCGCGATGGATGACATTCACCGGGGCAGCGTCGAATACATCGCCGAACGGCACCGCGTGCCCGTTGTCGCGCTCGGCAATGTCGTGATGCATGTGCGTTCGAGAAAGCCCCTGCAGGACACGATGACGGCGATCCGCATCGGAAAGCCCGTCGCCGAGTGTGGATACGATCTCGCGCCCAATGCTGAGCAGCACCTTCGTTCTCGCCTGCGCCTCGCCAATCTGTACCCCGCGCACGCGCTCGCCCAGACGCTCAACATCCTTGAGCGCTGCGCCTTCTCGTTGGATGAACTGCGCTACGAATATCCCGATGAGCTCGTGCCCGACGGCTTCACGCATGAGGCGTATCTGCGGCAGGAGACGTACATCGGCGCCCACAAGCGCTTTCCGGCTGGCATTCCGCATGAGGTGCAGCAACAGATCGAGCATGAACTGCAGTTGATCCGCGAGATGCGTTATGAGGCGTACTTCCTCACGGTCTATGACATCGTGCGCTTCGCGCGAAGTCAGCACATCTTGTGTCAGGGCCGTGGGTCCGCGGCCAATAGCGCGGTCTGCTATTGCCTCGGCGTGACCGAAGTCGATCCGTCGCGGGGCAATATGTTGTTCGAACGATTCATTAGCAAAGAACGGGGCGAGCCACCCGACATCGACGTTGACTTCGAGCATCAACGGCGTGAAGAGGTCATTCAATACATCTATCGCAAGTACGGTCGAGACCGCGCAGCCATCGCCGCTGCGGTCTCGACCTATCGGCCACGCGGTGCACTGCGTGAGACCGGCAAGGCGCTCGGCATCGATCCGCAGATCGTCGACAAGGTCGCGAAGAGTCATCAATGGTTCGATCACTCGCAAGATTTGCTGCGACGCTTCGAAGAGTCTGGACTCGATCCGACGAATCCGCTCATCACGATGTGGGCGAAGCTGGCCGCTGAAATCCTCAACTTTCCGCGGCACCTGTCGCAGCACTCTGGCGGTTTTGTCATTAGCCGAGGCAAGCTCACGCGGCTCGTGCCTGTCGAGAATGCCGCGATGGCCGACCGCAGCGCAATCCAGTGGGACAAGGACGACCTCGAAGCCCTCGGACTTCTCAAAATCGATGTGCTCGCGCTCGGCATGCTCTCGGCCATCCGCCGCACGCTCGACATCGTCTCCGAGCAGCGCGGCGAGCGCTTCGAAATGCAGGACATCCCGTCAGAAGATCCTGCAACGTACGAGATGATCTCGCAGGCCGATACGGTCGGTGTGTTTCAGATTGAGTCGCGCGCGCAGATGAGCATGTTGCCGCGCATGCAACCGCGGACCTTCTACGACCTTGTCATCGAAGTCGCTATCGTGCGTCCTGGTCCGATTCAGGGCGGCGCTGTTCATCCGTATCTGCGGCGACGTCAGAAGATCGAGCCGGTGACCTATCCGAGTGTGGAACTGGAGACGGCGCTCGGTCGCACGCTCGGCGTGCCGATCTTTCAGGAGCAGGTGATGCAAGTGGCGATTCTTGCTGCAGGCTTTACCCCAGGCGAGGCGGATCAACTACGCCGCGCGATGGCTGCGTGGAAACGCAAGGGCGGCCTGCAGCAATATTACGACCGCATCGTCAACGGCATGCGCGAGCGCGGCTACGAACTTGCATTTGCCGAAGCGATCTTCGAGCAGATCAAAGGCTTCGGCGAATACGGATTCCCGGAGAGTCATGCGGCCAGCTTCGCGCTGCTGGTATATGCGAGCAGTTGGCTCAAGTGTCATGAGCCCGCTGCTTTCCTCGCCGCGATGCTCAACTCACAGCCGATGGGCTTTTACTCGCCGTCGCAGCTCGTGCAAGACGCGAAGCGTCATGGCGTCGAGGTCGTGCCGATCGATGTCACGATCAGCGGCTGGGACTCAGTGCTTGAGCGACGCACCGATCGTGCGAAGCCGGTCGTTCGTCTCGGACTGTCGCTGCTCAAGGGCATGCGTGACGGCGCTGCAGAGCGCATCGAGAACGCGCGCGCCGTGACGCCCTTCATGAGCGTCAGTGATCTGGCAAGACGCGCTCAGCTCGATAGGCACGACCTGCAGGTGTTGGCGGGCGCCAACGCGTTAAGCGCGCTTGCCGGCAATCGACGTGAAGCGCTTTGGCAGTCGGTTGCAGCCGTGCCTGAGCGGGACATCCTTGCCGACAGCCGGATCGACGACGAGACGCCCGAGCTCGGCGCGCCGTCAGAGGCAGAAGACATCGTCAGCGACTACAACGCGGCAGGTCTGACGTTGGGGCGCCATCCTCTCTCCCTCCTGCGCCCGACGTTGCTCGAACATCGACTCATGCCCGCTTCCACGCTTCGCAGTTATCGGAACGGTCGACTTGCACGCGGCTGCGGACTCGTCACGGTGAGGCAAAGGCCAGGCACAGCCAAAGGCGTCATGTTCGTGACGCTCGAGGACGAGACAGGCAACGTCAACGTGATCATCTGGCCGTCGCTCCTCGAGAAGCAACGAAAGGAAGCCCTGGGTGCGGCGCTTCTTGCCGTGTATGGCACATGGCAATGCGAAGGCGAGGTCCGCCACCTCGTCGCTCAGCGACTTGTCGACATGTCGCATCTTCTGGGCGGACTCACAACCGTCAGTCGCAATTTCTGCTGAAGCGGACGCTGGGTGCAACCCTTAACTGCGTGTGACGCCTATCACGCTGAAAGATCGCGATCCACGTTCTATTCGGCGGACCGCTGCGCCGAGACTTTCGACTCGCTGGACGCGGTCTTGCGAGGCTTCTTCGCTCGCGCGGGCGCAGGCGACGCCGCTCCACCCTGGCTGACCTCGCCCACTGTCTTGGCAGTCTTCGATTTTTTTGCTGCGGCCTTGGGCTCATCGACCGCTTCGGCCGCCTTACTGGCAACTTTATCTTCGGCTTTCGTTGAGGCCTTCTCGCTGCCCTTCTTGCTGGTTTTAGCCTTCGCGTTGCCAGCCGCCTCAGCGGTATGCTTCGCGGCCTTCTTTCCGACGCTCTTGCCCGCTCTCGACGTCGTCTGAGCTTTTTCGACTGCGATGACTTCGTGCGCCACGGGCGTACTCGGCAATGGCTGAATGCTTTCAGCCTGAAGCTGCGCGATGGCTTCGCGCCAGTAGTGGTCGTCACGGCCATGTGCGCAGCCGTCGGCTTCCCACAAGAAATAGGCGCGGGTTCGAATATGCTCTTCGGCTGAGGCGAGATTGGACGTGGGTGGCATTCCGACTACGAGGACAAAATCATGAGCGCGACCTTAGCAGGTTGCCACCAAGCGCTCAACTCGCCATTTTCCAAATCGCGCTGTTAGCTACTCAGTCGGCGGTACGCGCTCAAATGCCGGATGAGGCCGCGCCTGTCTCCGCGTTTGTCCAGAAGAATAGCCAGATTGTGGTGCGCATCGGCATAATCTGGATTGATGGCAAGGCACCGCTCGTAGCCTTGCTTGGCCTCATCGAGCCGATCCAGCATGTCCAGTGCGACGGCCCGATTGAAGTGCAGAACGGCATCGTCCGGGAAGTGCGACAAGGCTTCTTCGAAGACAGTCAGCGCGTCCTGACACTGGCCTTCCGTCTCGCAGAGCAAGGCCCCTAGATCGACATACGCGGAATAGAAGGGCTCGGGCGCCCGCTCAATCGCGCGTCGGTATCCGTGCTCCGCGCCGGCGGGGTCGCTCTTCACCAACTGTTCGGCGAGCTCATACCACTCCTGGGCCTGCGCGGCCGCAGCACTCTTGCGCTCCGGCGTCGCGTCGAAGACAACGACGTCGCCCTTGACCTCTGCCACTTCGAAATCAAGCAGCATCTGGCCCGTCACGGCATCCCAGCGTGAAGGCCCGGTCCTGACAACGATTGAATCGCCTTCTGCCGCCACACGGATGCCGGACAGCGGAAGCGTATCGGGCAACTCGCGCTTGAGCCGAGCGAGCGCCTCGCGAATCTTGCGCGGCGAGGTGCGGGACGATCGCAACTGCAGCGCCGTGCGAAGCATCACGACATCCTGAAACGAAAAGCGCATCTCATTGCGCGAGCCGCGCGCCGGCGTCACCAGCCCAGCTTCGATCAGTCCTTCGACCACGCGCCGGGACACGCCCAGCATCGACTGGAGTTTCGACAGCGTCACATCGTGCGAAAGGGTTCGCTTCACTTGCGCGCGCGCACCTTGGCGGGCGCTTCCGTCGCAGCAACCTTCGGAGCGCGCGCGGCAGGCTTTCTGGTCTTGGGAACGCTCACCACCTCCGCGACTTCTTCAACGGGCTTGGCCGCGGTCTTTCGCTTGGCGGCCGCAGGCTTCGTCGCTTTCGCGCTGGTTTTGGCGAGACTCGCCCGCAGCGCTTCCATCAGATCGATGACTTCGCCACCCGCTTCGGCTTCCGGCGCCTCAGGGGCAACGATTTCCTTGCCCTCGATCTTGCGGTCGATCGCCGCGAGGATGCGCTTCTTTTCTTCATCTTTGTAGGCCGATGCGTCGTAGTTGTCCTCCGCACCCTGCTCGATGATCTGGATCGCAAGCTTCAGTTCTGAGTCCGAAACCGACACATGCTCGATGTTGAGCTCTCTGAGCGAGCGCACCTCGTCAGCGAAGAGCAGTTGCTGAAAGACCATGCCGTCTTCCGCTGGCCGAACCTGAACGATCCGTGTGCGCCCTTTGTAGGACCACTTGGCGAGCGCACATCGTCCGGTCCGGGCGAGTGCCTCTTGCAGGAGGCTGTACGGCTTCCCGCCGCGCTTGTCCGGCGCGATGAAGTAGGCCTTGTCATAGAAAACCGGATCGACTGACTTCTCGGGCACGAAGGAGACAATCTCGACGACATGACTGGCGCTCTCCTCGAGCGCCTTCAACTCGTCCGCCGTGAAGACCACGTACTTGTCACGCTCGAACTGATAGCCCTTCTGCATGGAGGCGCGTTCCACCACCCTTCCGGTGGTTTCCGACACGTACTGCTGCTTCACGCGCGAGCCGTCGGGTCCAAGCAGGTTGAAGCGGACATCAGAGGCACTTTCGGTCGCTGAATAGAGCTTGACTGGAATCGAGACCAGTCCAAAGGACAGCGAAAGCGAGGCAATCGAGCGGGCCGGCATGGGCTTCTCCTTGGCGTCAACAACCGCAGCCAGTGAATTCAGCTTATCAATGCGCTCGCCCGCGTGATCAACGGACGTGAGGCGAGCGACAAACAAAGGATCAACGAGCAAGATGCAGGATAGCACCGCGCGCAATCCTCGCAGTCGCCGTGCCGGGAGCAGGCGGATTGCCTATCCTAGAAGAGTGAGCTGGTACGCGCTTTGCATAATGCCTTGATCCACGGAGGCCATATGCCACTCGCTGCAATCTTCGACATCGACGGGACGCTGATTGACTCGGTCGATCTCCATGCGTTGGCCTGGCATGAGGCCTTCGCTCATTTCGGACATGACGTCAGCTTCGAACAGGCGCGCAGTCAAATCGGTAAGGGCGGAGATAATTTGATGCCGGTCTTTCTGTCCGACGCTGCACTGCGAGACCAAGGCAAACAGCTCGAATCCTGGAGGGGAAAGCACTTCAAGGAAAACTATTTGTCGATGGTGCGGCCTTTCGCGGCAGTGCCGGAACTCCTTGGAAAACTACGCGAAGCTGGGGTGAAGCTCGCCGTCGCCTCATCGGCGAAGAAAGATGAACTCGAGGTGTATCTCGAGATCGCCGCCATCGCCGATTTACTCGATGTGACAGTCTCCTCGGAAGACGTCGAACAGTCTAAACCTGCGCCGGATGTATTCGAAGTCGCCCTGCAGAAGCTCGAAGTGCCGCCCGGTAGCGCGATCGTGATTGGCGACTCGCCCTACGACGCGCAGGCGGCGTCGAAGACAGGCCTGCGCACAATCGGCTTCCTCTCCGGAGCCTTTCCCGAGCAGTCGTTGCGGGATGCCGGCTGCGTTGCGGTGTATCCCGGGCCCGCCGGCCTGCTTGCGAATCTCGCTCATTCGCCGTTGTTAGCTTGATCCTTTTGGCTGAGTTAAATCGTGAACGAACTTCAGAGACGCCAGCTAGCGCTTTGCGCCACGGTTCTTCTTCTCAGCGGCTGTGCCGTCGGTGGCATGCCGTACACCGGAAGGCACCTGAGCCCGACAGAGTGTCGTGACCTGGTTGCGCTTCGAAGCAACGCGTCTCCTACGATGGCGCAACATCAAACCGAACTGGGCGCACTGAGAAAAGCGGGCTACGACCCGTCGCCGTGGTACGACGATCCGTACTACCCCGATGATTTACAAGCGGCGCAGCGACTCGTCGACTATTGGTTCCAAACGGAATGTCAGCAAATCCCGCCGGAGTAACAAAGCAGGGAGTCGGGACCCGATTTCGGGAGTTAGGCAGGCGCCGATGCACGTTGGATCGCAGCGGCGTTCTTATCGTCAACGCTCTTGCAACCGCCCGGTCCCTTGCTCAGAACCACTCGGACAAAAACGACGGCAGGCAGACCCAGGTTGGGCGAGCGACGCTCAGAATCCGACACCTATCCCAACACCTCCTCCGGACCCGAAGCTGCCGGTACCCACTCCCACGCCCACACCGACCCTGGGGCTCGGCGCGGGACCATATGCAGGATCGTCGTACCCGTATGGCGGAGCGACAACGCATCCTGAGAAGGCCGCTGCGATTGTCAAAATGCTGAGAAGTCTGCGCATGATCGTCTCCCGTGCATTAGACTGCAGCAAAATCTGATCCCGTTTCCGGACGGATGTTCCTAGGAAGCCTTAACCGAACTTTACTGGGCCAAGGATGAGTCATTGACGTGCAGTTCGCCGAGCAATCTGGACCAGCAGGAGCCTTCTCTCTTTTTCGCGCATCCGCTATCGATCTATCTCGTGCGCTTCAATCTGTAGAGGTCAAGCGTTTGCAGCGATATCGCAGGCCGATTCAGTTGCGCTCATCTGAAAGTCTCGCCCCACGTCCGTCCCCGCTGATACGGCAGATTCTTGGTTTCAGGAATATGCTGCCAAGGCAGGCGGAGAAATCGCGCATTTTTTCGCGCGATCTGCCATTGATGCTACGCCCCTTTAAATCTTCGGGCGTTTAGCCGGGCGAAACGCTTGTAACTCCGGATCTCGATTAAGTCGACTGACGCAAAAAATCCCAGGGTTTTAGGGCCCCGGGATTGTCGAAAGTTGTTCGTTGAGGTCAAGCCGCGTTCGCAAACAAGCTCAGTTGCCGCCGATCGCGACACAGCAGGCCATCATGCTCTGCGTTGCTGATTGCCCTCGACACAAGATGCGCATCCAGCTCAGCCGGCGTCAGATTCAGTCTCTGCGCTAGCCGCGCAAAATACTGCCCACGCTTGGCCATGTCCTGATAGCGCTGCGCCATCCCGGTCGGCAACTTCACAATGCCCTCGTTCAGCCAGAAATGCGCTGAATCGATGGCGTCGCGATGCTGCGTGTCCAACAAGAAGGCAGTGTCGTAAGTGCAGTTGACGAAAAGGTACGCTGCTTCCGCATCCACCTCGAACTGCGCGGCTTCCTCGAAATAGACGGTCTGCTCACCGCCCGTCGTCCTCGCATATCGCCCGGGCCGGCCCTGATGCCGGTACGGGTTCCACTGCTCGGCATCAAACCAGCGCAATCCGGTCGCAGGCGCCTCCTTGTCGTACTGACCGACTGGATACCAGCCGTGCAGGACGATATCCGTTTTTGGAAGCGGTTCGAGCGTCGGTATCGGATAGCGACGCCGCAGCACATTGACGTCGTGCCAGACCGCAAGCGCGGAAAAGGCGTGCGGCGCGTAGTGATGCATCGACAAAAAGAAGTCGATCGCCACCAACTGCTGCGGCGTCACGAATTCGAACTGCGGCTCACACAGCAGCCGATTGTCTTCCGTGTCCGGGATCGACCGGTTCGCCAGTGCCCCGGAATGGACTTCTGCGCGGTCGCGCTCGGCCGCGTCGATACTGCAGAGCTTCTTGAGCAGATCGACACGCGTCAGGTAGCTGTACGTGTCTGCCTGGATGCGCGTGTAGCCCGCATCGCTCAGCGAGCGCCCCACCAACTCCCGGCGCGACATATCCTACTGGATCGCCAGCAGATAGTTGCGAAAGGTGTTCAGCGGCCGCAGATGCCCGTATTGTTCATCCTCAATCATGGCCTCAAGCGACTTGTCACGGTCGCCCGAGACACAACAGAAAGCGCAGCCGAATCTGCTTCCGCAAGATGCCCGTGCACCCGACTCCCCCACTACGACGCCGCACGTTCCTCCGTTCCCAGCTCGGTAGATCTCTGATAGCCGATGAATCGTTGCTGGAAGCAACGGCGAACCGAACGGCATACTTCCCGGATCGGCTAACAACGCGAGCATCGTCCAAATATCGTCGGACGACCAGTCGGCTAGGGGACTAAGCGTGAGCCCACCGCCTCTATTCCGGACCGCAACGTCGGCGGTGTCTTCGCGCTCTGCCATCGCCAAGGATCGCGATGTACTTTCGTCCTTACGCAGACGAAGCACCGTGATGACCTCACGAGCGCCGTCAGTTGCCGCGCGGCACTCGAGCAATGTTCGCAGGCGCCCTCCCGGCCTCACCTTCCATTCGTCCGCGCAGGCACGCGTGCGTCTGCCGTCGCGCACACCGTTTTCCGGCGTGCGGACAAGCGTGCCCCGGCCGATCGTCGAAACAACGAACTGACTGGCCAGCGAAGGCTTTGTTACGTGAATCGCGACCGGCATCGCCGTCTCCTCATGTACAACTGCAGTTCATCGAGGACCGAGTGCAGGAAGTTGGCGATCGTCGGGTTTTCAATCGTCGTGTCAGCCGACTGGATGTAATGGCTGATCGTCGAGCGGTCGGCGCGACGAATTGCTTCTAGCATCAACATTAAAGTGCAGGTGCTGTCTTTGCCGCCGCTGTACCCGCAACTCAAGCTATAGCCCTGCACGATGTAGCGTTGCATGACGCTGATTGCAGCTTCCATCTTCAAGAAAATTTCCTGTTCCATCTTTTTCGCTCCGAGAAAATAGGAGCGACCCCTTCGGGATGCGCTCCCGAAGGGGTTCATAGGGTCAATGCTTTCAATCAAACCAAAAGGTCAGCCGTCGCGCGTTGCGCCTCTTCGAGACCGTCGTGCGCCGCTGCGAACAAGTCGCTCTGGCGCGTTGCTCGATCAAGGCGCGGCAGCGTCTTGGCATACCGGCTCACGCTGGTACCGTCGAAGCTGTCGGCACCGGCGGCCGCACAGATGCGGATGCGCCGCGCCGAGTTCACGCGACCGACGTGCAAGTAGCAGTGGCGCCGTCTTGCGAGCGATCCCCACACGTGCGCCGTCTTCTCTTTCCATTCCGTTGAACCGCCGACGAAGATGCCGACCGCAGGGGACAGAAGCGCGGCAAGGTCGTCGACCTGCATACCGTTCTGAACTGCGATCAGCATTCGGCAGGGCATCCCGCGAAGTCGTTCCAGCCACTTCAGCGAGTAGTCGAGCGAGGCCATGCCACCCATGACGATGTCAGGAAGAACAAGCCAATCGGCCCGCTCGCCGAGCCGATCGACGGCGACAGCAAATGCGTGCTCTTCGAAGGGCTGACCTTGCTGGTAGGCCGTCCAAGCGCCGTTATCCAATGCATAGCGGCGAAAGCCCTCAGTACGCAGTTCGCCCTTGGCCGAGACCAACAAGCGCCAGTCCGCGCCCTGCAGGGCAGCCAGGTTGCGGCGGGTGCCGGTGCGACTGGCGTAACCGACGATCGGTTGCCGATGCATGGCGATCCGCTCTTCGATTTCCGGGTCATCATCGGCAGAGCCATCGACGCCGTAATAGTCCGCGTAGGCCATGAAGGCTTGCGCGTAGCCGGTCTTCTGGCCACTGGTGTATTGCTCGAGCCACGGCGGGGTCATTGGCGCACCCCTTTTCGGGGTTGCACTTTGCCGCCGAGGATCAAGAACACTTTTGTCTCGACGTTCCAGGACCCAAGGGCGAACTTCACCCGCGTGCGTCGCGGTGCCGGCGATGTAGCCGATCGCCGCTTCGAGGTTGGCGAACTGCTCCGGCGATGCGCCCAGCTTCGCTGCTTCAAACATAAAACACTCCACAGAAAGAACGCGGAGCGACCCCCAGCGGGCCGCTTGCCCGCGAGGGTTGAGAAAAGACGTTGGCGGCAAACAGCTGCTGCTCACTCGATCAGCTTGACGCTCTGCCACCAGCGACCGCCCGAAGGTAGTCTCTGACGAAAGAGAACGCGTCCGCTTCTTCGCGCGTGAGCTCGATCACACCGCCCTTCAAGATCGCCGTCTGGAGATAGACGACATTCGCAAGGGCGAGCGCGCCGTGCTGCTCAGCGATACAGGTGAGCGTTTCGACAGAATCGAGCAGTTCCGCACGAAACTGCTTAGCGTCAGCGGCGAGACGAAGCGATACATCCGCTTCGCCGATTGCGCCCAATACCGCATCGCACTGATGCTTGCGGGTCGTCAGGTCCGTACTGCTCGGGTTTGATCCAGCTGCGGATCACCATGTCGTCCAGTACGTCGTCAACGAAATCAGTGCAGGAATAGGCCATGGAAGGCTCCAGTCAAGAAGTGAGAGAGAATGAGCCGGTGTCAGATGCGACGCAGACGGCCGTTATCGAACGCGGACGCGCGACGCAGGTACGGCGCGCGCGGCGGCTGCGACTGAGCAGTAGCCGGTGCGGCTTGTTGCGCTGGAGGCTGGTGAGATCCCACGTTTGCGTGAGACGGACTGCCGACTGCCGCGAGCAGCAGCATCAAAAGGTTTGCCATAATGAATAGCGCCAAAACGCGCGAGAAAGAGGGGGAAACGGGAGCGCCCTTGTGGGGCAACTCCCCACAAGGGTTGATAGAAATCAGGCGGCAAGCGCCTGAACGTCGATGACTGCGTCGGCCTCAGCGACCAGGTCGGGCGTCTGCGAGATGAAGAACTCCCGCTGATAACCGCCTTGGCGCAGCACCTCACGCTTCATACGCATGAACTGCACTTTGCGCTCGGGATCGAGCGGGCCGTCCGACTCGTCGCTGAACAAGGTCTGATACGGCTGACCGGTGTTCTGCGCGAGATAGAGCGCGATGCCCCGCGTGAGACACTCGTTGATCCAGACCTTCTGACCGCCGGACATGACGGAGACCGACTTGCTGCTGTCGGACTCGGCGTCGTGAACGAGGATCTCGAAGCCTTCACGCAATTCACCGCTCGCGAGCGTGCGCTGCGTGCGGATCTCCACGGTGAAGCGCATGCCGTAGCACGCGAGCAATAGCTCGTTGACGGTATGCGTCAGCGCCGGCCCCGCGTCATCGATGGTCAACGCGATCACGCCGTCGTTGCCCAAGCCCTTAGCCAGCAGCTTCCATTGCGCGATCTCGTCGGAGAGGCGTTCGGCACGCGACTGCGTGGCCGTGAACTTCTCCAACTCCACAGCCAGGGCTTCAGCTTCGACCTGCAACACGCTTTGTGAGCGAATGGATTGCTCGATCCGACCATCAAGTGCCGAGACAGTCTCGCGGTTCAGTGCGATGTCGCGATCCAGCTTTGCAATCACAGCGCTAACGTCGACAGCGGCGAGTCGCCCGACCTCCTCGGCGATACGAGCAAGCTCCGCTTCCATACGCGTCTTCTCAGACTGGTACTTGGCGGTGCGTGCCGTACTCCCCTCAGCGATCGAACGCAACTCGGTTTGCGCCCCTTCGAGTCCCGCCACGGCGGCATCAAGCAATGGCTTCGTCGCAGCAACCTCGGCGGCTGCCTGCAGTGCACGGCGAAGCTGCGCGGCGGCATCGGTGATTGCCAGCATCTCGACACGCTTTGCCGCCAACTCGGCCGGCACGCGAGCCAAGGCTTCGGCCTGCGTTTTCTTCTCGCGATACTCCGCGCGAAGACTCGCCACCGCAATACGCTGCGCTTCCGCTTGCTCTTTCGCCTGAAAGGCTTGTGCGAGCAGCGGACACTGCGCATGCATCGAATGACCGACACACGGCACCTGCTCAGCCACGGCCGCCTGCTTACTCAGCGTCTCGAAGTGCGCGGCTTTCGTCGTGCCCTGGTTCATTAAGCTGGTAAGCGTCGCATCGAGCGTGGTCAACGTCGCGCGTTTGACCTCCAAATCAGCGATGTCGCGCTGCAGAGGAGCAAACTTCGCTTCCTCACGCGCAATCGCCAACTCGACCTCCTCGCGCTTAGCCGCGGCGCCAATGATCGCCTCACGGCGAGCAAGCGTTGCTTGGTGCGTTGACACCGTTCGACTCAGAACGGCGACGCGCTGCTGGCAGCGAACCCCTGCTGCTTGCTCGTCGTCGGCCGCGCTTTTCAGGGCACGCCCCAACTCGTCGCGGCGTACGCCCAGCTCTCGCAGGCGGGCCTCGGTCGTCGCAGATTCAGTCTGCTTCGCCGCAAGCGTCGCCCGCTCCTGAGCCAGCTTGCTCGCTTGCTCAAGCGCGGCATCGCGTTGCTCCCGAGCGGCACGCAGGGTGTTTCCCTGCGCGACGATCGACCGCTCAGCGTCTGCTTTACGTTGCCGCTTTCCGGCTAGCGCACCAAGCTCAGACTGGATGCCTTCGAGCGACTTGCCGAGCACCCTCGCGACATCAGCGGCTTTCGCCGACAATGCCTTCAGGTGGTCGATGCCGAGGAGTTCAGCCAGCAGCGTCTTGATCTCGCCTGCACCGTAGGACGCGAGCGGCCGCCGGTTTTGAGCCGAGAACACGCTCGTGAAGAACGTTTCCAACGAACCGTTGATCGCCTCGACACAGCGGTTATACGACTCCGCCTTGCCGTCCGACGCCGTTCCGTCAGGCAGCGACACCGGGCGCCACGTACCGTCGACGCCGCGATAGGCAAGGTAGTACTCCGCCTTGCCTGTCTTGCCGGGCTTGCGAAACGTGAAGGACGAGCGATAACGAATGCCGTCGTGCTCCCATTCGAGTTCCTTCAACGCACTGGTGCCGCAGATGTGATCCCAGTACGAGAAGGCGTCGACAGACAGCTTCGACGCACGCGACGGCATGATCGGATATGGGTGGAAGTTGTCCATGATCGTTGTCTTGCCCGCCCCGTTAGGGCCGGTCAAGGCGATCAGGCCATCCGGCAACGCTTCCAGATCGAGCGTCACACTGTCGCGCTTCATGCCATCGCGCACGCCAACAAAGCCTTTCAGCGTCAGTTTCAGAGGCCGCATGACAGATCCTCCGGCGCACTCATCGATGCAGACATTACAGCCATCTGTGCGTAAAAAGCGTCGTCATCGTCGTTGGGAAACGGCGCATTGATGTCGGCAGACGCAATGGCACGAGGCGGCGCTTGGAGCGTCCCATCGAGCGCGGCTGCGACCTGGTCACAGACTCTGCTGAACTCGCGACGCGCGTTCGTCAGAAGCTCTTGCCATCCGCTATGCCCGGTGAGGCTGCGGATCTCGGCAGGAGACCACTGGCTTGCATACCCTTCCTGATACGACCACAGAAGGTGCTGCATCTCAACCGTCGGCGTGACAGCAACCTCGCACGCGCCGGGCGTCGTGGCGAGCAGCAGCAGCGTCTGACCGAACTGCGCCAGTACCGCACCGCGGTGTTGGCCGAACGGCTGATGCTGGATCGCAGCGGTGAAGCCGGCGAAATCGACCAACGACTTTTGAAGATCACGCGATGAGCAATCGCCTATAGCGAAAGTGCGGACCCAGTTCGGGCCAGCGGGATAAAGACCAAACATAATGCACTCCGTTATGGTGGGCGGAATGCGGCCCCGGTAGGGATCGCTCCCCGCCAGGGTGAAAGAAAAAATGAACTGCTAGAGAAAGATCCTGCCACTACTAGTCGATGCGTCAAAGACGCGGTGAAACCTCTGTTTCGATAGCGACGATGACTGTTGGCTATCGGAACACGGCTTGCGTGTTCAGGCAGAGGAGCCGTACTGGCCTCCCCTGCATGCGCGGCTACCTCATTTGCAAATTAAGCCGCGAACAAATCATCGTTGAGCCACGAAAGCTGACTTGCCGAAGCCGACTCGACGATTTCCACCGTCGCATCGGGCATTGGCAGTGCACCGTCGCTAACGTTGTCACTCGGACCTTCTTGGACAGCGACCGGCACAGGCTCGCGCATGCTCGACAATGCGGGCAGCTCGTTCTTTGCGAACGGATGCGCCGGGTCTGCATCGCTCAGTCGAGCCAGCACGCCAGCAGCGATTGCCTCCGAGTCCCCCGTTTCCAACAACTGCAGCCGGTCAAGCAACGGCACCGGATCAACCGCAGTGTGCTCACACCAGCGATCGAGCTTTCGATCAATCGACGTCTCGAGGCTAATGCCTTGGGCGCGTGAGCGGACCACGGGAAGAATGCGAGCTTCGACCTTCAGCTCGGCCGCGTTGCCAAACAGCGCCGCGATCGCGTCCCGGTCCACTGACTGTTTGTGCTCTTCGTCGACCTGCCAACGAATTCGCACGAACTTGTCGGTCGCGTCGAGCGCGATTGCCGTCAGGCGCTGCATGTCGGGCGGCCCGTCAAAGTCGACGCAGATCGTCCGCCGGGACGGCGTCACGACCAGATCGGCTTGCGCGCTGCCCACCTCGACATTCCACATGAGAAAGCCCTTGTCGCCTTCCTCGCCGTAGTGGAATCGGCCAATAGAACCTGGATAGGCCACGACACGGCCCGCCCGCTCCCACTGCTGCGCCTTGTGGATGTGTCCAAGCATGAAGGCATCGCATTCGGCATCGAACAGACTGCCAAGCGAGAACTCGTGATCGAACCCCGCCATCGTCACGCCGTGCTCGGTTGTGCAACCGTTGACCGTGCCGTGCGAGACCCCGACAGTCCGGATGCCTGCGGCACGAAGCTGCTGGTTGACGCGCCCTGCAGCGGCCAGATAGTCACCCAGCACGGCTTCAAGACCGGTTCCAGCTTCCTTCGCACCAACAGCGGCCGCCAGCTGCCCCTTGCTGACTGTGGGCAAACAGGTGAATACCACATCAGCGCCGATCGCCAGAACCTCGCGTAGCTCCTCCTCCGAGTACACCGGACCGGCAGAAGCGTAGAACCGCCCTTCGTGAAGGCTCACCTGCTGAACGCGCTCCGCCACATAAATCTGGTGCGTCGTCGCCATCAGTTCGAAGTTACGCAATGTGCCCGGGGGTTCATGTGAGAACGTGCCCTGCAGCATCAAGACCGGCATGCTGCCGCTCAGGCCGTTGATGCGCCGCGCAAGGCGGTTCAACGAAGGCGCGTGGGCGTCGAGGCGATGGTCCGTCGCGTCGCCGGAGATCACCGCAATATCGGAGTGCGCGAGAACGGCGTGGTCGATGGCAAAGCCAAAACACCGGTCCGCCTCTTCGACGTTTCCCGGTGCGTAATGCAAGTCAGAAAAATGAGCGATTTTCAAAGTCGCCTCCTAGAAATGAAAAAGGCCACCCGAAGGCAGCCAATGGATGTCGAATGCGCCACGAGGGCGCGTTCGAAAGGTTGTTTAGGAACTGAGCGTGTCGCGAACTTTCATCAGTGCTTGGCCAAGGAGCTTCTGGCCACGCCACTTCGATTTGTCAGTGATGTCAGGATGATGCTCGCCTAAGCCCACGCTCCAGATCAGATCGTAGGGACTGGCTTCGACAAGCTCGGTCGGTGCCGTTGCGAGCAACAGCGTCCGTAGCCCCGGATGCTGCGCGAACTTCTCACGGCACCCAACATAGACGATCGACTCGCGCTTGGCCTTCCACGTATCTAGGTCGAAGCCCCTGACCTTGCGGCCGAGCGCTTTCTGCTCTTTCGGCAGGGGTGTGGCGAGCACAGCTTGAGCAATGTCCTCGTCGCCAAACAGCTTGGCTTTGGAGAACATCATGAACTGTTCCACCGAGACAAAATCGACGTCATGGTAGGTAAAGCGGCACGGATGCCAGTTACTAAAAGCGTCCTCCGCGCCGAAGAACAGCGTGAAGTTGCCGACTCTACGCATCGGAATCTCCTTCGCGTGAACAAGTAGATGGGCCGCCGAAGCGGACGAATTCGATGCGCAGGTGCAGCGCGGTCGAAAACATTTGAGCAAGCGGTTCTTGCTGAGATGCTCTCATGCGCGAGCGTAGAAGAAAGGATGCCAGCCCCCATTCGGGGACTGGCCAAGGTTAGACGTAAGCAGCTTGTGCAATCGCGTCCTGAATTTCGGCGTCAAGCGAGGGGGGATCGTCGAGCGCGTTCTTGAGACGTGCATTCATCGCATCGACATCAGCGATGCGTTCGATCCAGCCGCGACCGTAGGTCTGGTGCGCGTATTTGCGAAAGCCGTTCTGTCGCTCCGGCTGACTAAGGCCCAGACGATGCAGCAGGTCGGACATACGGTGACGCTTGTCTTCCAGCGTCTCATCGGGGTCGGGCGAGTCGTCGTCATGACCAGATGCGCCGTCGATGCCCGATGGCTCTCCATCGCCTGCCCGTTCGGCCCCAGATTGCTCCTGCTCAGGCTGAAGGACCGGAGCGCCAATCGACGGTACCGTCCCGTCTGACTCCAACAGCGCCACCGCACGACAGGCAGCATCGAGCGCCGGTTGAGCCTCGTCCGCGCCGTCCAACAGCGCGCCCAGGTCGATATCGGCATCGAGCACCGTCAACATCTGCTTCTGACGCACGGCCTGGCCGTTGTCGTCAATCCGCGTGATGTCAAACTCTTTCTTCGAGAGCCAGAAGCGCGTGCCGGTGAGCCTGCCACGCGCCAACGCCACGGTCTGCATCGCAGAATACGCTTTCTGCAGCACGTAGATGGAGTTGGTCGGCAGTTCGATCAGCCCAAGTCCCTTCACGTCCGGAACTGCAAACAAGAAGTTTGCGGTCAGGTTGCACTTGCGGTCCTGATACTGCGGACAGACGTGAGGATCACAGACGCCATCGGGAATGTCGTCGTCTTGCCGGTGAACGACCAGTCGCCCACCGAAGGATCGTCGCGCCCGCTGTGCCCGTGCGTTACGCTCGACCGGCGCGTACGTCTTGCAATAGCGTTTGCCGTCGCGGTCGTACTCCGAGAAGTACTGTCGCCCGGTCGTCGTGTACGCGGCCATCTGATTCGGCACATTGTGCAGCCAGTCGTCGAACGCAAACATGATCGGGAAGCGGTATAGCCGCAATCCGTGACCGCGATCTTCGCCATACATCCGGAGGATTTCGTCGGCCGAGTCCGGATTCGAGAAATCCGAGCGTCTGCAGACGAAGTAGTCTACGTTGCGGGGAATGAGTGCGTTGCGCAGCTTCAGCGACGTTTCGAGCACCTTGCCGATGGCTTCGAACGACTCGCCCGCGGCCACCATGTCGTTATAGAGCTTGACCGCTTTTTCGTTTGCCTGGTGCGCCCGCGTGAGCACTTTGATACCGGGTCGAATCTTGCCGATCGTGGGCGGGCGAATTGCTCGTTCTTCAACGAGACTACGCGGCGCGTGATCGAACATCTGAACGACTGCATTCACGATGGTTTCCTCGCGAGAAAGAAGATGGCGGTTGTCCTCAGCGTTTCAGCCTGAGATTGCATCTCTCTGGCTGCGGCACTGCCGCGACGTTCGCTGATATGGGAGATAAAGACAGAGCGCTCGCGATCGTCGTACATCGCGACCTGAGCAACTTCGCAGCGCGCGCGCCAAACGGCGGACGCGGTGTCTGCCTCCTCGCGCTCGGTATTAATTTGATGCTTGATGGCTTCGGCGATACGCTGGTTGAGGCGGTCGGGCAACAACATAAAACAGCACCTCCTTTGAGAAAGGTCCGGCTCGCGCAAAAGCGACGGACGAAAAAAAAGCCCGCTCCGGTGAGGGAGCGAGCTTCGTGAAATCGATATAGAGACCTACGCGCCACGTCCCTTCCGGGGACGTGGCGAGCAGGGAGCGGCCGGCATTAGCCGGTGTCGCTCGATCAGAGAACGTAAAGTCGTTCTCGCGCAGCATGGTCACGCCGCGCAACAGCCCTTTTCGGAATTACTTCCGCCGCAGGAATCACGGATCAGCCAACTTCGATCGTTCTACCCAGATCAGGCGCTGGAGAGAGACCACCCGAGTATTCCGGGTTCGAACGATGTACCGGCGCAAATGAATGCGGACCGAGGTACGAGTATTACGGCTGAAATCGGGGAGTGTGTAGCGAACACACTCAGCACAAGGAAGATTTCCACACCGGTAGCTATCCGGTCGGCGCATGTCAACGCACGAGGCGGGGCACGACTTGCAGAAAAAAGATGGACTCCGGGCTTGGAGTCGAGGTCGATGCGTCGGTGACGCGGGGAATGGAATTGAGTATCCGGGTTATCGACGCGTGCGTGCAGTCGAAAGCTCGCGAAATTGGTATAGCTTTCGCTCGTTTGACTCTCGTCTAATCAATGAAAATCTTATGTGAGAGAGATCACAGACAGACCGAGTACGAATATGGCCGTCATCGATATGGAAGCACCCGACGAGGAACCCAAACGCACCGCACCACTAGCCAGCGAAAGCGCAAGTGAGAGCGGCTTGCGTCCTCTCCAAAGACTCACCGGTGACAGCCGGCTCGCCCGTATCAATGGCGACACGCTCGCGCAGACTGAACTGCCCTATCACTCGCGGTTTGCGCGTGATTTTCTGCGTGGCGACTTCAACTTCGCCGCTGCCAAGATGACGGTTGCTCGGGGCGGCAAGCTCCTCGCTATCGAGTTCGAATTCCGGGTTGCCGAGGCGTGGTTCAAAAAGGCAACGGCTTGGGCAGATGAATTGCCCAAGCGTCAGACTGTGGTCTATCCGGAAATGGTAACGCTGCAGATCAAACACGCGATGTCCGGTCGGCTCGTGCGTCTTCTCACAATCTACGACCAGCTCTTCTTGAAGACGATGAATGCGTTGCTTGCTCGCTCAATCAGCGCCGAAAGCCGGGAACGTGCTCTGAACGCCGGGGAAGCCCGCATCAAGAAGATCGCCTACCTCTGCATCCCGGACAACGACCGGTTCGCGCCTGAAGGCGTGCTGCTTCCGGACTCGGGCGACACACACTGAACATTGAACGCTTCTAGTGCCCAGCGCCGACGACGAAAGCCGTTGCTCTGCGCCGGCGACGCACGACTGACAACACTGGGGGGCTCTACGCATGGACCTACGCGATATTCAGCGACTGCACGCGCAGTTCGCACCTGACTCGATGACGATTGATCTACCGCGGCAGCTTGCAGCGCTTCCCGCGCCGGCGGACGTAGGGGCTCGGGACAAGGTGCCGGCGATGAAAGTGCGCCTGCCGAAGGCAGCGCCCGCCGTACGCCGAACGTTCGTCGCGGTGGCGATCGCCGCTGTGGTCGGTATGGCAGGAATGGGAGCCGCTTCCCTCTACAAGTCGTTCGGCGCACCGTCGGTCCACAGCGTCAACGCTCGCTCCGATTCGGGCACAGGCAAGCTCGCGGCAACCCGACAGCCAAGCGCACCAGCGACGCGCGCGATCGACGCGGAACCGCCTCATCCGGTTTCGTTGGCACCGATGCTCACCGCGAAGGACCTCGCTCCTTCGGGCGTTGGCTTAACGGCTGACCAGTTCAGAAATTCACTCGGAAGCAACGCTCCCTCCGTTGGCGCAACCCCCGCCAAGTCGGCCCCGGTTTCCACGGAGGAGCAGCGAGCGGCGGCGTCGCCGATTCATCAAGCCCGTCGTGACACAGACGCGGCACAGCAGCCTGCAGCCAACTCCCCCGCGATGAAGGCCGCCACGCCGGCAGCGCCAAACGCTGCGCAGCAACCGACGACGTCCGCCACGACGGCAACGCAGGCCGCGACGACGCAAGCCACAGCCGGAGCGACGACAGAGACATCCGCGCCGTCGCACTCGCACAGCTACCGCCACCACACAAAGCGCGTGCGCGACGAGCAGACCACGGAGTCCGACGGCGCAGCCGCATCGAATAAGAAAGCAGCACCCGCGACCCGAGGCGGGTCGAACGAAGTGCAAATGTTCTAGGAATCGACACCATGAAAACCGAACTCAACATCACGCTTATCGCGCGCGGCTGCGCAATCACCGGCGACATGGTCGTGGATCACGGCATCTCGTGCTTCGGGCTGCTCGACGGCGGCATCATCTCAACACAGGGTCTGTTGCACATTGGCGAGAGCGGCCACGTCAAAGGTGTGGCACAGGGCGAGCACGTTCGTATCGACGGGCGCGTTGATGGTGACGTTCATGCACGCGGATCGCTTGAGATCAATGGCCGGGTGTGTGGCGACATCCTCTATTGCGGCAGCATCCGACTCGGCCCGCGCGCCGCGCTTAATGGGACGCTCAAACGCGTCGCGCGGATGCTCACGATCGAAGCGGAGAGCGAGCAAAAGACAGTCGCAGTCGCCGAGGTGCGAGCTTCGGAAAGCGCGAGTGGCGAGCGAGGTGAATCGAATGTTACTGATATCTCGCGCGCAATCGCGTGAGCGACTAAACGAATGCAATTGATTGCCGATAACGGGTGAAGTCAGCGCTACGGAAACGACCGTGAAACCCATCGATCCAATCTTCGATCTCATCACTGTGCCTTGGGACGCGGCCGCGCAAGAGGCCGCATTTGAAGTCCACTGCTTCTGCATGCTCGACACAGGCCGACTCGTGAATAGCCACGCGATGCCAGCGGACACGCCACACTGGAACCGTCCTGCTTACCGTTCTGTCGCACTGTACAGACGTGCGTTGCAGCCCAACGACTGACGAAACGAAGCCAGACTCGTTCGTTCCGTTATTCCGTCGGTATGCTCTCCAGCCCGCCTACAGCGCGCTTTTTCGTTGTACGCGGCGGTCCTTCACCCCAATCAACACGGCACCGGTGAACTCGCGAGTCCGGTCACTACACACTCGCGTTTGTACGGGATAGCAAAGATGCGGCCAAGGTATTTGGCGAGTTCGCTCGGCAGTTTGCCTTGATGGTCAGCATCTTCAACGTTGCCAGAAATCTGCTTCAGGATATCTGCAGCCCGTATTCCCAGCCGCATCCGAAATTGCTGCGACCACACCATGACCGCGTCGAAATCTCCGCTGACGACAAACATGAGCAGGACCGGAGGTGGGGCTTTCCGCCTATTGGGCAGTGCGTGCAGCATAGCCCAAGGCCCGCGTATGTCCAAATCGGCCGAGGTTTCGGCGAGGTGCAGCAATTCGGCCGCAAAATCTTCGCACTGAGGACTTCCTGACGAGCGCCCCATCAGTCGGAATTGAACCGTGACCTGGTCAACGGAATCGTTGGGGACGCGGATAGTGACGTCTTCGCCGCAGTCGTTGAACTCGGCCAGCCTGTCCGCGATGCCACGCGGATCGATGGCGTCATGATCAACGTGAGGGGGCAACGTCTCGCCGCGCTCCACAGCGGAGAAGTCCGGCGCTAACCATAGGCCAAGGACGTGGTGAAATGTTGACATGGGTGGTTCCTCTAACGAGGCAGGAGTGCCAGTCCTTGGTATGGGCGATATCGCGGAACTCCGCTACCGACTTCGCTGAGCGATAGCAACATTCGGTTATTGACGCACGCCTTGCTTTCGTAAACAAAGTGTCTGCAGCGATCGCTGCAAATTAATTAGAAAGGCCGCGTTGACGCTTCAGGGCCGGGAGAAGCCTATCAAGCCGCCGCAGGAACCTGCTGAACCGGCGCCTCAATCAATAATGAATCGTCAGCGGCTCCGGGTGATGCTGAGTGATCACGTATGAGCTACCGACCGTCCAGGCAGTGATGGTGGCTACGAACCGCGTGCATTCCGAAAAATTCGAATTTAGATGCGACGACTGAACGTTGACCGGGCCTGAGTCAGCGTCGCTCGCGATATACACGGTGACATCGGCGCCCTGCCGTACCGCAATCGATGGGCGCGGCCCAGACGTGTAGAGGAGGACCTGCGTCCCACTGCCAAACGAGTAGATGAGGACCGGCGTCCCACTGCAGTCAGAAGAAGGGTATGCGACTGTTCCGATGAGGATCGGTCGGTCCGATCCCCATTGAAACTGCGTGGCAGAAGCTCGTTCGGCGGTGCCGACTCGACCGATCGGGACGAACGTGATTGCCCCGTTGATCTCGATATAGACGCCGTTCTGGCCTGCATCGGACTCGAGTGGTCCGACCTCCCTACCCTGCGCATCAAACACCTTTGGGACTTGCCTGTCGCGGTGGTGATGGCCGTCATCGTCGCCCGCATGGGCGGTCAAAGCAAGCGTTGCGAGCACGGAAGCAATCAGAATCGAGCGCATGGCGTCTCCATTCAGTAGGTGCCACAAGCGCCATGACTTGGCCGCCAGGCAAATCTGAAGGATAGGCTGGCGACGCAACGCTTTCAAGGAAGCGCGCCGAAGATAGGCTCAGGCGGCTGTGGCCATCGGCTGAAGTTGAGCCTCAACAACAAAGCGCGACTCGAAGTTCTTTGACGTGCCCGAGATCATCAGGGATTCACGTGCGCGCGTCATTGCGACATAGAACAGACGTCGTTCCTCCGGTTCCGTCGACTTCGCATCCGGGACGATTGTCTCTTCACTGCGCGCGATCCAGACGTGGTCCCACTCCAACCCTTTCGAACTGTGCATTGTCGTGAGGATGAGCGCACCGAGCGTGGGTTCGTTATTATCCTGACGCAAGAAAAGAAGCCGCTCAGCGAAGCTGCCCGACAAGCGACAGAGAACTTCATTTGTCGCCTCGATGGCGCGGATGGCCGAATCCTTTTTCGCGTACTTCAGCATCCACTCAGCGACGCCCGAGAGCGTCAGCGAATAAAACCTCCGATCGCACAGACTTTGCCATTCCGCCAACCGCTTCATGAACTCACGGTAGTTCGTAGCGACGTCCTCCGGTAGCCCCAGCTCGACCAACTTGGCGCGGCCCTTCTGCGTCAGCTCCGCGCCCATGTCGGCGTGCAATGCGCGCAACTGCTGCGCGGTCAGGCCCAGATGTGCCAGAACGGCATCAAGGCCCGTGTCCTTGATGCGCTCGACGATCTCCAGCAAGTTGCACATAAGCGCGCCCTCGGGGCGGCTTAGGACGGATGCACCCGATGCGCGGTAGTACTTGATGCCGTGAGAGCGGCAGACCGATTCGAGCGGGTCAAGAATGCGGTTGGTGCGCGCCAGAATGGCACACGACTGCCCCTCCGCCAACAGCGGACCAAGCACCTCGACTGCTGCGGTCGCCTCCTCGTACTCGTCTGGATGCCGCGATGTGAGGACGCGTCCGCCCAACCCCTTCTCGGCGCGCAGGACCTTCGCAATTCGGTCAACGTTATTGCGGATCACTCGGTCTGCCGCGCCGAGAATTTCCGCGCGACAGCGATAGTTGCTGCCGAGTACAACCGGCTTCGCGTCGAACGCTTCGATAAACGATTCCATGCCGCGATAACCGAGCGCCTCACGGAACGCGTAGATGCTCTGGTCGTCGTCGCCTACGACGGTCACGATCGAACCCGCCTTTGCATGAAGCTCGATCCACCGATATTGCAGCGGGTCGGTATCTTGAAACTCGTCAACGAGCAGATAGGTGAACGCGTATGGGGCGATGGTGCCGTTTTCCATCCCCTCGACCGCGAGGCGCAGCATGTCCTGAAAGTCGATCTTGCCGTTGCGGGCAAGCGCGTCCTGGTAGGCGTGGTACAGCTCACCGTCGTCCGTGTTCGGATCGCATCGGCCGAAGTTCGTTTTGATCTTCTCGATCGTTGGAATGGCGTCTTCCGCTTTGCCCTCGCGGCCTAGTTCCTGCATCACGCGAATCAGCAACCCCAGGCGATCTCCGTCCGACGCGATGTCGAGCGCGCGAGCGCCGGGGCGCTTCAGTTGCTTGAAGGCGAGCGAATGGAAGGTACCGGCGATCAGCCGCTTCTTTACCGACTCGCCGGCGGCAGCCAGGATACGCTCGCGTAATTCCAGCGCGGCGTCTTTCGAGAACGTGACGGCGCCGACCGTCGCGGCGCTGCCTTGCAGCAACAGGGCTGCTTTCGTGGCGATCGTTTTCGTCTTGCCCGCGCCCGGGCAGGCGATTGCCACGCAATGCTGGCGCAACTGGGCGACTTCCCGTTGCTGGGGATTGAGCTCGTCCAGCATCGCGCCTCCTTAGTTGCCGCGGACCGTCGTCATCAGCTTCAGGTGCGTCATGTACCCGCGAATGCCGAGCGGATTGAAGCGCTTGAGAAAGTTGACCGCCTCATCGTCCACGTCCGACTGGTCGCGGATGCCGTTCCACACCATGAAGTCGAAGTGGTCCATCGCGCGGTCAAACTTCATGATGGCGCTCAGCACGCGCATAGAGAAGCGCGAGTAAGCCTCGACCTCGATGTCCATCGCCGGCATTGGAATGGTCGGCTCGAACACGAATTCCTTATTGGCGCGAAGCTCCGCCTCTTTCTGCTGCCGGAAGCCTTCGGCCACGCGCAGTTGCTCGTCCACGTAGCTCTCGATGCCCGCCAGCAGCTTTTCGAGCGCACTGTTGACCACTTCCTTGTCGTTCTCCCCGAAGGTCGAACGGCCGAAACGCTGCATGTTGATGCTCATGCGGTTAATGTACGGCCACCACTGTTCGAACAGCGGCTTCAAGCGGGTATGGTTCAGCCTCACGCGGGCGGTCACGACTGCTGCGCCGGAAAGCTGGCGGTCCAACAACTGACGGCCGATCTCACGGCGGCGCTTGATGATCGAGATGCGCTCGGCGGCAGGCAGGTCGCGGAATAGCTTGCGCGTCTTCGCCACTTCCGCGCGCTTCATCTGCGCGTCGTCGGACGAGATCACGCCTTCCTTCTGCAGACGGTCCGCGTCCGCTTCCATCTGCGTCAGCTCGCGCTCAAGCTCGCCGTCGTCCGCACCATCAGTCGTGAGCGGAGGCTCGCCGGTAGCTTGTTCAAGCGCGCCGCGCGCGACCGTTTCTTCGTTGCCGGGTTCGACCACAGTGCTCATTACGCCTCTCCTATCTGGACGCATCCGTCCGGTTTCATCGTGGGGATTCAGGCGCGCGAACGCGCTGCCTATGGTTACATTGTTGCGGGATGACGCTCGGCGCAACGGCTGAAACATTGGCGAATTCGAGCGCCTTTCGGAAGTCAGCGCGGCAAAAGAGAGTCGATGGCAGGCGACGTGCAGATCAACCGGCGCATGCTGGCGCGCCGCGCTGACGGTGGCGGGGGTTTGAATGGGGAACTAGATGCACGCGTGCGATTCGGCGCGGCGAGGTCGCGAGGTCGCGAGGTCGCGAGGTCGCGAGGTCGCGAGGTCGCGAGGTCGCGAGGTCGCGAGAACGCAGGAAGCCAGGAAGGGGCTGAGAGGGTACAGCGATCTAGGAAATATCATGATATGGGTCGAACCGGGAAAAGAGGCACAAAAAATGTCGCTTTTCCCGCCCACGCGATCAAGAAATCCTATCTGAACGACTGGAAGGATTCTGCTGCTTTCCATAAAAGCGCGCCGAGCAGCGCTGCGACGGCAACCCAGTAACCCGCCAGCACCGGAATTGGAACTACCAGCACGCCGAAAAGCGTTCCGGTCACAAGCAGCAGGCCGTGGCCTGCAAGGTGAAACGACAAGGGACTCACGAACCCGGCGGCCGACGCTTTGATCTTGCGCCGCGCGGTCCCGTCGATAAACATACCCAGCGCGAACAGCATGGTTCCGACGATCCACATCTTCATGACCATCGCGCGGAACATCATCCGGTAGACCAACAACCATAAGTTTTCGGTCCACGAGTGGGCAAAGCTCGAGAATCCGCCGTCGTTCAGGCCGCGGACGTCGCCTGAAGCGTTGAGCGTGCGATGCAAGAGCCCGCTGTCGACGAACGCATGGCGAAACGCCTGATTGGCTTGCCGCACGGCGTCGTCAGCCCGCGCCTGCCCGACAGACTCGACCAACGAACGCGACTCGGTTTGCGGCACCTCGAAAAGGCTCCGCTCGGGGATTGCGGGCATGACGGCGATCGACAGCACAGGCACCAGCAGGAACCAGACTTTCAGGTGTGATCCGAACCGGCTAGCCATGCAGCACCTTGATTAGCGCGAGCACAGGTACAGATGCGATTGCGAGAAGGCCGCCCCAGAACAGCGCTGTGCGGGTGTCCGCTATCGTCGCGAGCGCATAACAACGCGCGCCCGCGCCATATGTGAATTCTTCGGGGATGGCAGCGCCAACCTCTCCGTCGAACGCGCCGGCCAGATCGCATGCGCGCTTCGCCGCCGGATAATCAACTCCCGACAGCTTCGCTATGATCGTAACGGTGAGCGACATCGTATTCCTCGAAGTAACGGCGGAAGGTCTCGCCATGCAGAACGCGTGCGGCGAGTTGGAATGCAGCTGTGCGTTCGGTGACCTCGTCAGGGCAGCGCTCGTCAACCATCTCGAACTGATAATCGAGGTGGCGCGCCTCAAACGAAGGAATTGCCTCGACCATCGGGCACCACACCGACGTTTTCTCCCCAAACCGCGCTACATACCGGCGGGCGTACAGCGTCTTCGCCGGCTCGAACAACCCTTGCATGAAGGCGATATGCGGCTCGCCCTTGCGCTTCGCGCGTTTGTAGCCGTCAAGTGCTGACTCGATCATTTCGGCGGCCAGAGGCCCCTTGTCTCCCATAAACCGCTCACCGACGAAATCGACCACTCGCGAGCACGCAAGCTCTAGATCAGGCGCAACGTTAAAGACCTGAAGGAGCCTGTGCGAAAGCTTATGGTCGCGGACGATGTTTTTGTATGCAGCGGACATAATGTGTTGTTAGCCTTCGATGATGGGAATACGACCCTGATACACGGCGCCCCCTGAGATGCGCATGAAGTACTGCAAATTCGGCAAGCTGTGAAGCAGCTTCACGGGGATAAGCGGCACCTTTTCTAGCTGGATCGAGCGGGACTGAGAACCGCTGAATTCGAGCGCATGGGCCTCGGTCGTTGTGTTGGTGCTATTCGAGATGTTGACCACCCGAATCGCCGTCTCGCCGACTTTGTCCGAGAACCACTTTGCTGTATCGCTGTCTTCCAATCTTAAGCAGACTTGGTTGTTCAAATTGCCCAAAACCTGCAGCATTTTTGCAGCGTTTCCGAGTTTCGCTTCCAAGTCTGCACGTGCCTGGAAAGCTACGAACGCTTTGAAGCCTGCACCCCGCCCCTTGTTCAGGATTTGAATCACCTGCTCGTTGATGGCCTCGGCGATCTCGTCGATGATGAGAACGACGTCCGGCTTCACCGCGTAGAAGTTGTAGATCGCCCCACAGACGGCCGCAACGTCAGACAGCGCCATCGACGCGATCGCCTTCTGGACGATGTTGTTTGAAAGCGAATCGAGGCCCATGTAGAGAACGGCCTTCTGTTTGATGATCTTGTCGATGTCCCAGATTTCCCGCTCGTCCTCGAAGTCATCAGCCTTCGGCGCGAGCATGAGACCGGTCTCGCCGGTGGCCAGCATCTGCAGCAGCGGCAAGGCGGACGCAATGATGCGCATGTAGTGTTCACGGTCATGCGTGTGCGTGGCGATCAGCCCGTCGATCGTTTCATGGCCGCGATCGTGTGCGGCGAACCGCTCAAGGTAGAGCTTCGCCATACCGTCGGCGAGCGACACGTCATTACGCCGCTGCGCATCCTTGACTGTCGCAGCGACTGTGAGCTCCTCCCAGTTCGTCAGGCCGTTTTCAACGAAAAACCGGCGAAGGCACCGCTCCATTAGCGTGCCAATGCCTGACTGGGCGTACTTCAGGATCGAGCGCAGGTTCGGCTTGTCGCCGACGTAAAGTTCGCCCTTGACCGCGCGGTCGATGAACAGAAAGGCAAAGTCCCGAAATGGCCCTTCTTCCATCAACTGAGCAATCCGGGAGGGAATTTCGGATGGCTGTGACCAGTTCTCCAGCGGATTCAGCCTGATTGACTCGTTGGGCTTCGCCTGATTGAAGTAGAGGAACTTCCGTCCCGCGCGAGCACACTCCTTTTCGACCCGCTTTTTCCACTCATCGTCGTTTTTTGGATCGACAATGATCAAAACGTCGTTGGGGTTGTGAATGACCTGCGTCGATATGACTTCGTATGTGCGCGTCTTGCCTGCGCCGGTCGTCCCGCCGACGAGCGTGTGGCCGCCCATCGCCTTGTAGTGAAACGGCACACGCACTTTTTTAGGTTCCATGCCGTGAATCCACGACGAGCCTTGCGGCATGCGGTCACGAATGCAGTCGCGCGGGCTGAACAGTTGCTCGATGCACGTCTCGACCGTTCGGCCAATTTCCGTTTTGGAGAGCCACTTGGGCAAGGACGGAATGTCAGTCACCGGCATGCGCAGGATCTCGTGTGCGATTTGCGTGTGCTTCTGCGTCCACTCAAACCCGGTGCCAAGGTACATCGAGTCTGCTTGCTTCTTCATGAGCTTCTGTGTCGCAAGCAGCTTGTCGATGTGAATTTTGCTGAGCCACTTCGTGGAGATCGCCATGCGAAAGCTCAACGCCTTCCAAACCTGGAAGCCGCGGATCAGGACGATGAATGCGCCTACGAGCGCAAAGGCCCAGCCGTGCGGCATGCCCGACAGCAGAATGCCAACGATCAGGACCGGCCAGACGAGGAAGGGCCGGAACTCGTAAATCGGGCGGAAGTGATTGACGTATTTCATGATGCAGGCCGTTCCCAGATTAGCTTGCCCGCTTGTTCGACGATGCAGATATCGTTGCCGTGAGCACGCAGCAGCAAGCTGCGCTTTTTGAGCTGCTCTACGAGCGTGTCGCTGGTCATTCCGTATGCGCCCACCAGACGCTTTTGCACGGCGAGGCCCTTCTCTTCCCAGACAACCTTCGCTTTCCCGGACGTCACGTCACCGGCGAGTGCCTTGAAGAACTCCTTCAGCATCGCGGCGCCAGGACCCAGAACCTGGTTCAGGTCTTCGTCTGTTGGCCCGGATGCGCTCGCACTACGACGAGATTGACCGCCGGCCGCCGCTGGATCGACTGCCGCCGGGCGCTGCGGCGCCATATTGGCGCTCGCCGGTTGGGCGGCGGCGGCCGCTAACGCATCCCGAAGCGGCTGAGAAAGTTGCGGGGCCGCAGTTGGGACGGGCTGCGTGTCGCTGGATGAAACATCGACCCCGCTATTTTGCGTGCCGGCCCCGGCAGCCGCCGTGGTGTCCGGACCTTGCGGCGAGGCGGCTGCCTGCCGCGTCGTGGTCGCGCCCTGCTGCGTCGAGGCCGCGGCCTGCGGCGTCGAGGTGAAAGCCTGCGGCGATGCAGGCGGCGCCTCGGCCGACACAATTTGCGGCTCAAGCGCGAGCGCCACATGAACTGCCGAGGGCACGTCGAATTTCACCGGGGCGAACACCGCACGTTGCGCCTTACGTTCGAAGTCGACAGCAACGTCCATCGCCTGCCGGACGACTTTATGCACCAGCGCCTCGAACCCTTGCGGACTGCGCTCAGGATTGATTGCGTTGAACAGGTCCGAATGCACCACCATGTCTAATCCGGCAAGCAGATCCAGGGTGATGACCGTCTGCCCAAGCATCGCAGAACGCATCCGCTCGTTCTTCAGTGGCGTCGCCCGCCTCAGCACGGCGTAGGACCCCGTTCCCACCCACGCGCCGAAGGCACCATGTGCGGCCGGATTCCACTTTTCCTGATCCGACTGCCGCACGAACTCGAAATGACGGAACGGTTCGTCAAGTAGCGAACACGCAGTCGCGAGAAAGACTGCGAAGTTGTATTGCGGCTCGAGCCTGCGCCGTTTGTCGGACGTAAGGTCGGCGGCGAACTTCTGGCCGCCAGCCAGCCGCATCGCATAGAAGGTCGACTCAATCGTCGCCCGAAAAGCACCGCCCGGCTCGCAATGTAAGTCGGGGGATAACGGCATTGAGGAGAACCACACCGCACAGCGACGTAGCACCGATAGCCACTTCCGTGCAAATTCCGCTTCGGTGCTCTCGTTGGCACATTGCCGCACCAGCTCGATGCGCTTCTGATGTGTCGCAAACAGTTGTTCCGCCGCGATCGGCTCGTGCAGCGAGCTCATTACAGTGCTCCCTTGAGCAGCTTGAGGGGACCGGTACCCGTTGCGGTTGCACCACCACCGAAGATCGTCGCAAGCTTCGGGATTTCAAACGACAACAAGAGGACGAAGATCGAAAGGTCGATGACGTAAGCGCCGTTCAAAGTGGTGTTGCCACCCACTTGCGTCGCCTTTGTGATCGCCGATTCAATCGACGTGCCGACTAGCTTGACCAGGATTGCCACGACGACGACGTACATGCCCGCGCTGATCATCCAATCCAGCCACTTCTTGAAGTAGCTGCGCGTGTAGGATGAAAAGCCCAGCGCTATCGCGATTGGGCCAAGCACGATGCCGACCGCGGCCTGAACCTGACCGATTGCCGTGAAGAAGATGAAGACGATCGAGGCGACGCACATGGCCACGGCCGAAATGGCCAAAACCAGGACGTCGGCCAGCGATCCGCCGAGATTCATCAAGCCGAAAATCGAGAACTTGCTCTTCAAGGCGTCGAACATGACGCCAGCAAGCTTGCCCATTGCTGCGCCAACGGATCCGTTGTCGCCACCACTTATATGGGCGGCCAACTGCTCGAACCATGTCCAGAAGCCAGACGCCGACGTGCTGTACCCGAGATACAAGGCGACAAAAATTCCGAGGGTGGCCAGTTCCTCGAATAGGTCGACCCACGCCGAGATCGGGTGATGAGTGCCCGCGAACCGAACGCCCATCAGCACGAGTGAGATCACGCCGAGGCCCCATGCGAACTTGTTAGCTTCGTCCATGACGTTGGCGCTCGCCGCGACGGCAGTGGCGAACACATTACCAAGCAACACGTGGATTTGATTTGCGGCATTGGTTGCGCCGCTCGCGAAGTCCCCGTCTTTACTTGCGACCGCGTTGCCCTTGGCGGAGCCGCTCGTGTCAACCGTTCCCGAAGACGTGCCAGACGACGTACCCGAACCGGCAATGTTCGTGGAGCTCGATGTCTGAGCCAGCGCCATCGTGCTCGCGCCACCGATACCGAAGATTACGAAGATTGCAACGACGAGCGCGCGAGAGATTTGCATAACTCCGCGACCCATCACTGCCCCAACGTGGTCGAAGAGCCGATCGTCGCGTTGAATGCTGCCCGCTCGCGGTCCTGCTTGGTTTTCAGCGCGGTTTGCGCGTTATTGTCGACTTGCTCCTGAGCGACGTTGGCCGACTCCTTCACCGCGTCACTTCGTTGCTTTGCTGCCATCATCGAAAGCAGATCGCTGTTCTGACTGGAGATGATGTCGAGCATGTGCGTGGTCAACTGAGCCGTGGCTTCCATCGTCGGTGACATATTCAGTTGATCCTGAATCTCCTGACGGCGCTTGGCCAGCGTGCTCACATGGGAGATAACATCGTTGCCCTGTTGGAAGAGCTGCTTGGCCGTCTTGTCGTTGTTTTGCAGCAGCGTGTTTTGGTCGGTGAACCACTGGTCCGGCGTCTTTCCGGACTGCGTGATGAGCGCCTGCACCTTGTTCGCGTACTCGGCGTTGCTCTGCAGGCCACCGTACAGGTCCTTCAAGGCGTCGGTGTACTTGGTCAGGCTCGTAATATCGCCCGTGATGCTGTTAAATTGCGCAAGCATCGCCGCAGGGTTGAGGTTGGTCGCCTGCTTGAGCTGGTTGAGCATCATCTGGTACTGGTAGACCAAGTTCGAATCCTGATAAACCTCACCCTTCACGGCGGCCGCCGCCGTCATGGTGTTTTGAATGAAGTTCGATGCATCGAACACGGGCATGTTCGCGTAGGTTTGCTGGACGAGACCGACGGTCAGCACGCCGGTCGCGGCAATGCAACGGAGCAGTTTTTTCATCATGGCGGTGCCTTCGAGGTAAAGCGTTAAGCGTTGACGAGTACGTCGCGCACATACTCCTCCTGCCACTGGGGGCTGCCGGATTTGACGTGCTTGTCGAGGATCGCTTGCGCACGACCGTCCGAGCGGAGGTAGGCAAGCGCTTCCTTTGGAAACTGCGCCTGCAGCATCCGGCTCTGCTTGGCCGTCACCCACAGGTAGTCGCGGTTGGGCACCGCGTCCGAGATCATCTTGATCTGGTGCGGCGTGAGGCCGAACACATCGCGGTACAAATTTTGGTTGTTGATCGCGTCGCTGTTCGGCAGGTAAATGAGGTTGGGGATGTTCTCTTTTAGAATCTCGAAGTTCGGCACGCGCGCAAGCTGCCCGAGAGACTGCGTCGCCATCACCAGCGCTGCGTTCAATTTTCGGATCGTCACCGCCCAGATTTCTAGGCGCGCATAGAACTTCGGGTAGGTGAAGAAGAAACCCGCCTCCTCAATCTCGATCACGGTGTAGCGCTTGCCGTCGAGAATTTGCGCGATCCGGTAGAACGCGTAGTCCATGAACAATGCAGCGGCAACCGGGAAGTTCTGGAACAGGTCGCCCATCTCGATCGACAGATCATCGGAGATTGCGAAACCGTCCTCGGCATGGTCGAAAAACTTGCCGTTTTTGTTGCCCTCGGTCCAAACCTGCAGCCGCTCGCGCAGATCCGCGGGCAGCAGCGTGATCAAGCTTGACAACCGCCACTTCTCAGCAGGGAAGCCCAACGCGAGGGTCTTGATCCGGTCGTAAATCTCGGTTTGCTGCTGCGGCGTGCAGGTATAGTCCTCGCCCTCAATGGCAAGCTGCACCCAGTCGGCGACGTACGACCAGTGCTTCTCTTCGCCAATGAGCGAAAGCGGGTTGACCGAGGTCGCCGCCTCAAAGCGTCCCGTTGCATCGATGAACCGGCCACCGCCGAGCAGCGTGGGGATGCGCGTCGAGCGGTCCTTGTCAAAGCGGATGCGGCGCGCGCCGTGGCGGCCCGTCTGTGTCATCAGGTAGTTCAGGAACACCGACTTACCGGCGCCGATTGGACCGACGACTAGCGTGTGCGCCTTGCCGCCCGGATGGTGCAAGTCGAAGTACTGAAGGGTGCGATGGCGGGTGGGCAGGCAGGTGAGCGGCCCGGTTTTAGTGCCAGACTGCTGCGTGAGCCACTCGTTGACCTTCGATCCCTCGCCCACGCTACACAGCGGCGCGATGTCGGATACGGCGGGCGTCTCAACGAACTGCAGGCGCTTTTGCTGATCCCAGCGACCCGGCAGCGTCGCGCTCCACGAGGCAAACAGGTTCGTCTTCTCCAGGATCACGCCGAAGCCGGCGCTGCCGATGACACCGACCACTTGTCGGGTCGCGTCCTCGCACTCCTCGGGCGTGCTCCCATAGACGACCACCGAAATATTCGCGAAGCCGTACTGCTGGCCTTCCGCGTCGAGCTTTGCAAGCGCGTCGCCCGCTTCCTTCGCGAGAATCTCGCGGCCTTCGTCGTTTTTCTGCTCTTCCTTCGTTGCCCACTGCTTGAGGATCGCGACGGGGTTGAAGGACGCGACCTTGTAAAAGCCGCGAATTTTCTTGATATAGGCGCTCGCCCGCGAGCTATCAAGGAATCGGAACATCACACAGACGTCCAGTTCCGCGTCGACCTGCGAGAGCACGTCGAGAGCCGCTTCCTGAAAGCCCATCCACTCCTTGATGCCGATGACACGGGCGTACACCTTGCCGTGCGCCGATTCGAACATCAGCTCGGTCGCGCCGATCGTGACCTCAGTCTCGGTCAGATGCGTGTCCAACATCGTGACTGGATAACGCACGCGGCGCTTGGGCGTCGACGGATTCGCGCGCTGATGCAGGAACGACAGCGCATTCTGAAGCTGCAGCCGCTTCATCTTCAGGCGCGTGACGCCGCCGACAAAGCCGTCGATCACCGACTCGAACCGCTTGATCTCGTTCTGGATCTTGGTCAGGTCGAACGCGAACGCACTGCGCGCGAGTATCGTATCTTTCGCCGCTTCGAACATGGCCACAGCCAGGTTCTTGCCGCCCACCGTCATGTGATAGCTGATCTTGTCGAAGATCCGCGAGATGCCGGTCTCAGGCGTGAATGCGAGCGCGAGCGAGTGCGAATTCTTAAAGTACTTGCCGCTGCCAATGATCGCCTGATTAATCGCGTCGACGCGCGCATCGGCCTCGGACACAAACGTGCCGTCGATGCCACCGCGCGCGCGCTGGTGCGACATGCGCCACCACGCTGTGACGCGGTGGTCAAAGTTACGGCATGCGTGGTCGAGGTTGTCGCGCGCGGCCGTGATGTCACCGGGATTCGGCGAGTCCGCGTCGATGCCTTCGAACTCGAACACGGTCAGCAACGACCCGTCCTTGTTGAGCACCAGTTCGGGGGAGACCATCGTCGCCCACGGCGCGATCTCCTGCACCGCGCGCTTGGTGAACATCATTTTCAGCATGGTTCTTTGCCCATTAGCATGGAAGGTCCTGATCAAACCCATACGGGCGCCTGAAGCGCGCACTGAACCGACTGCTCGGGCCCGGCTCATAGACGTCCGGGTAGCGGTTATAGACCAACATGACAATTCGCCACCACGGGTCAGTCGAGCTTTTCCAGCGCAGAAAGACGTGCATCACGACGCCGACGATCAGAAACGCCGGACTCCAGCTCGTGTAGCAAAGCAGCGCCGTCAACGTGCCGTTGAAGATCGCCAGGCCGCGATCTGCTCCGCCCATCTGGCGTGGCAGGGAGAGCCCTCGACTTACCTTGTGCTGGCGCATATCAGCAGGCGACGGCCATCTTGAAGTGATCGCGCATGATCGGCACTGCGACTGACGCGATACCGAGGCCCACCAGCACGACGGAGAACGTTTTGGCGATATTGCTTTCCGAGTTGGCCACTGCGACGCCGCCGATCGTGATCAACACAATGCCGATTCCGTACAGGTACGGACCGCTGATGAGGTTGCTGATCGTGCAGATGATGTCCGTCAGCCCCGTCAGGTTCGAGTAGTCTCCCGCTGCCATGGCGGCCATCGACATAGCGCTCAGGAGTGCGCCTACAATCATCGGCTTGCCCGGACGCAGACGCTTCGCCAAGATCGCGGCTCTGCTGAATACCTTTTTGCCCTTCATTTGATGCTCCCGTTAAAAAACGCGTTGTAGGTCGTAATCGTTGTTTTTGAATCCCCGGATTTCGAGGATTTCGGAGACGTGCCGCATCTCGCCGGTGCGCTTGAAGTGCACGACGTAGTTGAAGCAGTCAGCGATGTTTTTGCGCATGTCTTCGAGCTCCCAACGCGATCCGGTTGGGATGCCGAGCATGGCGAGCGATTCAAGGCGGCTCAGCGCCGTTCGCCCGTTGTTCGAGTGGATGGATGCGAGACCGCCGTCGTGGCCGGTGTTGAGCGCCTGCAGAAGGTCGTAGGCTTCGCCGCCGCGCACTTCACCAACGATGATGCGGTCGGGGCGAAAGCGCAGGCACAGCGCGACGAGCAGCTGCGTCGTCACATTTGTGTCGGCGTTCGAAAGCAACCGCACGCGATTGGGAACGTGGAGCTTCAATTCCATCGTGTCCTCGATGGAGATCACCCGCTGGTCCGAGGGGATCTGTTCGATCAGCGCATTGAGGAACGTCGTCTTACCTGCGGATGTGCCGCCGGCGACGAGCACGTTCTTGCGCGACTGAACGAGCGCGACGAGCGCACGCATGAGCGCTTCGTCTTCGATGCCTTCCTCGAAGTGAATCGCTTCTGCGTATTCCGGTCGGGCATTCGCTGCTGAGAACGCCCCCACGTTTACGTAGTCCGACAGCGTGAGCTTGGACTCACGGTGCTTCCGGATACTCAGGGCGTGGCCGTCGATCGACGTCGGGCTCATGACCGCCGCGATACGCAAGTTTTGGTGACCCGCGTTGATGATGCCTTTGTCGCTTCCTGCCTTTGCCGACTTTTCGACGGATGACGCGAGCGAATGAATTGCACCTTCGAGCTGTTCCGGACGCAAGTCGATGTTCTCCCGCGTCATCACGCCCCGACGCTCCACCCAAATGTTGCGGTAATCATTGATCATGATTTCCGCGAGTTCGGGCGCATCGAACAGCGCGCGCAGCGGCGAGAGCGCATGGAAAAACATGCGCACGGCTTCCGCTTCAAGCGGGCGCAGCTTCAGGAGGGGATTATCTGCAGACTCGAACATGCGATGCTTTGTGGGCGATCTAACATGTCGAGTATTGTTGTGCTTGCCTTGCGTCCGCGGATTTGAAAAGGGCACTCAAATCGAGCGGCTTTCAAGGTCTGTGAAACCGGCGCGGTTGGAGTGCCGGGCGCTGTCAGTAGTGAAGCCGGCTAGGAAATATCATGATATTAGTCAAAACGCGAAAAGAGACACAAAAACATACCTCTTTCCACGGATCGCCTAAGAGAATCTACGGTATCGATTCCGCTCCGGTGTGAGCGCGCGATCGCCGTCGTTTGACATGACGCAACGCTTGGCGCGCTCACTACGGCGAGCGACCTTCTGGACAGGTTCAAGGCCGGCGAGGCATACCAGCCGCTGCAAAAGCGCCGCGCCTGAGCCGCGCGCAGACGAAAAAAAGCCCGGCAATGCCGGGCTTTCGTTCTTCAAGGAATGCCCGGCGAAAGCCGGGGACTAGCAGATCACCTCCATCGTTTCGCCGAACGGCGCTTTCCGGGCCCGTGTCAAAGGCGTGGTCGACGCCCACACCACTGGATAATGAGGCGCGACCGTCGGGAATCGCCCCACCATATCTGTCAGATAGACCAGAAAGGCCGGGTTCATGCCGTCTTCCGCCAAGCGGTTGAACGGGTCGACGAAAGCCGTTCCGCCCCCGCCGCGCGCAGGTTTGATCTCCGGCGAGTCGCCTCGCTCGAAAATCTGCACCTGCGTCACACGGGTATCGCAATCCATCACAACGAGCCGCGCGGGCTTCAACGAATGGAAAACCGCGAGGATCTCCGCGTCGAACTGCGCCTGCGTCTCGTCGAACACCGAGCCGCTGGAGTCACGCACGAAGACCGCGTCGCCGATCGCCGGCGTATGCAGCGCGGGCAGATAGAACCCCAGATGGAGATACCGGCGATTCGGCGAAGCGAAGCTGTAGTCCGACGGCGACGATTGCTGCGCAAAGCGATGCAGCACCGCGCGCCAGTCCACAACGGGCCGCACCGCTTCTACCGCCATCGCCTGCAGATCACCGGGGAGCTTGCCGCGCATCGCGGCCGCTTTCGCGGCTTGCGTGACGGCAACCTTCCACTCCGCTTCCTTTACCGGTTTATCCGGCCCCTTGTAGGGCCGCACTTCACCGAATGAGCCGGGATGCGAAGGCTGATCGCCGGGCGATTGCGCTGGCGCGGTGCCGTTCTGGCCACCGGACTTCGGAGCCTGCTTGCCGTTCGGCTGCTGCTGATCCTGCGGACTCGGCTGCGGCTGCTGGTTCTGCGTCTGCTGTTGCTGTGGCGACTGCTTCTGCTGCTGTTGCTGCTTCTGCTTCGCCGCCTGCGTCAGCAAACCATAGATTTCCTCGGCCGACTTGCCCGAGTAGCGCGGATCGACGAGCGCCCCCTTCGGCAGCACCATGCCTGACGACAACACGATCGGATTGATCGCGTAGTCACAGGCATCGTTCCATCGGTCGGGATCGCGCGCGCCCAAGCGCCAGCAATGGCCATTGGCCACGTGCAGCACTTCGTGGGCGATGACACCCCGGACTTCGAGGTCGCTGAGCGTTTCCATATACGTTGGGTTGTAGCCCAACGTCTCGCCGTCGACCCAAAACGTCTTGGTCGACGGATCCTCTCGGACGTTCAATCGGAGCGCGAGCGCCCCGAAGAACGGCTGCGAAAGGACAAGCTCGGTCCGCTGCCGGGCAATGCGCGGATGGACCGCGCTACTACCCAACACCACATCGTTTCGGTCCATGATGCCCCCTTACGCGACGAGGCGCAGTTGGCTGGCGTGCGCCGATTCGACTTCCATCGGCTCCGGCTGCATGCCCATGAACGCGGCCATCAGCCCTTCAATCTCCTGCGCCTTGCTGGCCACCTGAGAACGAAGCACGCGCGAGTCCTTCAATTCCGCTCCCGTGTGCACGGCCAGATGCGTCTTGGCCTGCTCGAGGATGTGCGTGAGCTGGGGGTCGTTAGCGAAGTTCAGCTTCGGCAGCAAGGCGCAGAGTTCCCGCACGTTGTTGGCGACGTCCAGTCGGACGTTGCCCGTCGCGTACAGCCGATTGGCCATCTGCGACACGGCTTCGTACAGACGCCGCACCAGGTCCTCGTTCGCGGTCGCGATCGAGGCCAGAACGTGCTGGTCCAGTTCGCTCTTGAGCGTGTTGAGCACGTTCGCCGGAAGCTCGACGCCGAACTGGCTCGCGTCGGGAAACGGCAGAACGGCCATCTTCACGCCGAACTTCGTGGTCAGCTCAGCGAGGGTCGGATAGTCCGCCTCGTTGAACAGCCCATTCAGTTCTTCTCGAGCCGCCTCCTTCAGGTTCAGGTAGTCGGTCAGGAACACGGAGACCGCCAAGTCGAACTCGTCTTTCAGCGAGCGCATCTTTTCGGCGAAATCCATGTAGACCATCGTCGGCAGCAGCCGCACGCCCAACTGGTCGTACTTCAGCGTGTGGTCGTAGAAGCACGAGCGGATGCGGCCGGCGAGCGTCACGACTTCTGCGAAGCTCGGCGCGTGCTCGGGCAACAGGCGTTTGTTAAATCTGCCGATGCCCTTCGCGTGGTGCTTGCTCTCGACTTCCTGCGTCACCTTGCCGTCGAAACGGCGGGCAACCCAGGTGGAAATCGTGACGGAGCAGAGCATGACCTTCGATTGCATCGAAGTGATGTCCATGAGAAACCTCGTAGAGAATGAAATGGATGAAGCCAAGAAAAAGGCCCTGTGCCTCCGAAGACACGACAGGGCCAACATAAGTGATGCTGAGAAAAGTGGAGTGCTTGGTTACTCGCCGCGGATGATCTTGCCGATCTCTCCTGCTTGCGCGCCAATGAAGGCATACGAGTTCTGGATCTGCGGGGTGCGCTGCACTGAATCGCGCACCAGCAGCGCCGCGAACTCGCGGTGCCCTTCACCGATCAGACGCTCGGTGTAACGCACGACGCGATCGAAGTTATTTTCGTTCGCGCGTGCCGCAAGCGCTGCCGCGATCGCATACAACGCCGAAGGCGTCGTCGGAATCATGGCCGTGTCGGGCGAGAGAAGGATCGCGTCCGGATTCGGCAACTCGCGGAAGATCTGGAGGAACGCGACCAGTTCCGTCGCGGCACCCTCTCCAACCGAACCGGCGTAGGAAATGTGCTCCAGGTGCTTGGGGACTACATCCATGGTTTTCGCCACGAATCGCCAGCTACGCGGGCTCGGTGCATTCTCGATATCGCGCGACATCTTCTGCACCGACAGCAAGTCCGGACGGAAGCGCAGGAACGCGATGAGCGCGGGCGGGATGTTTTCGCGCACGGCCCACTGCGTCCAGTCGTCGATAGTCGGTTCCAGCTCTACCACCGTGGCGAAACGCGAGATCACCGGATCGAGAATCCCGGAGACACCAGCGTTGTCGGTGCGGCGGTTCGTGGCCGCGAGGAACGTCACCTGCGGCGGCAGAACGTGCTCGCCGACACGCCGCGCGAGCAGCAACTGCATCTTCGCAGCTTGCACGGCGGGCGATGCCTGCCCCAGATCGTCCAGAAACCAGATGAGCGGGCGTCTGGCGGTCATGGCGCGTTCCAGATCCCCGAAGGGCAGGAACTTTGCGGTCATGCCGTCGGGCGAGGGAAACGGCAAGCCTTTCGAGTCGGTCGGGTCCTCGACAACCGGGTGACTGATGAGCAGTTCGTGATCAGTCGCATGCGCGGTCTGTTCGACGATGTCGCTCTTGCCGATGCCGGGGCGGCCAGTGATGAGCACCGGCAGACGCTTCGGCACGTACAGCGAGAGGAGTTCGGTGAGTTGAGCGGGCGTAACTTTCATGATGGCTTCCGAAAAGAAGCCCCGTAAAGACTACGCCCATAGGGACGTGGTCCCTTAGGGGCAAGATATGAAAAAGCCGGCGCGTAGCCGGCTGGGTCGATGCGTCAGTGACGCGGGTGATAGATGCAGTGTAGGGTTCCGGCAATGTGCCGATCCATGGAAAGGTCACTATTTCATGGCGCCTTAAGCTTCGGCGCTGGCAAGATCGACGAAAAAAAACCCGGCGAAGCCGGGCTTGTCGAAATTGAATCAGCTTGCGCGATGTTCAAGCGACACGCGCGCATAGGCGAGCGTACCGTCGTTTGCGCGAAGCGATAACTGCAGATGCCGGACTGGGTCAGCAAGCGCGTAACGCACGCTGGTCCCCTGCCGCACGCTCACGATCTCGGAGAAGCCTTCGGCGATCGTCCGGTCCACCCAGTCCGCACCGGTCACGACAGCCCCGTCTTGCATGCGGATGCGTGACATTTCGGCTGCCTCGCGAGCACGTGCGACCTCGCGGGCGACGCGCCTTGCCTCACGTTGCGAGACCGACAGCGCCTCCCACTCTGCTTGCTGCGCGGCGTCCATACCTGCGAGTTGGAAGATGCCCCGGCGCCGAGCTGCGGCGCGAACGCCGATGAGCTTGATGCCGAACACCTCCCGGACCGCTTGCTTGGTTGCGAGGTTTGCGTCGTCTGGCCGATCCAGGATGTTGAGAAGATAGGACATGTCGGCCGTCTGCACTGCTTTCGCGAACTCGTTGGCGAAGGTGTGCGTATGCCTTCCGTGATCGAGAATGGCCAGATGCGTGTCGAGTTGGAAGCGGCGCGCACTGATACTGCACGACTTCCGTGCCTTCTCGAGTTCCGCTACCCGTCTATCGCGCGCGCCATCGGCGAGCGTCCGCCGGAGTACTTCCGCGAACTGACAGATCGGCGCGCCGACGTCGACGGGCTTCATGTACGCCTCCGGCAAGGGATGCGCTTCCAGAATGCCCTTCGCGTACAGCAAGTCGTCGACTTCGACCGTCGTTGGCGAGTTCGGCACGAGACCCATCAGCATCGCGAGCAGCGCCGCATTGTCAGAGGTGATGGCCTGCTTCGAATGGCGCATCACCGTTGCGAGCGGCACGAGCTTCGCAAGCGGCAACGCACCACGCAACTCCGGCACCGCGAGAAGCGGCTTGGCCCATTGCAAGTCGGAGTCGAACTTCGACAACGAAGCATAGTCATCAATCACCGCCTGCGGAACAGGCTTGCCCGCAGCGAGCGCGTAGGCGACATGAACCTCGTGCCGACCATTGCTCTGCCGGTTGTCCAACATCGGGCCCGCGTAGCGGAAGCCGAATCGGCGTTGCGACTCGTCTTGCAGCAGCTCGAACAGGTCCAGCCCGCGACGGCCACTCTTGGCCGCCTCTTCGTTGGCTTGCGCCATCTGATCCGAGTAGAACAAATACAGCGGCTCGCGCGCCAGATCAAAAGCCAGATAGAGCAGTTGCCAGTGCTCGCGCCGGATTTGCCACGGCTCGAGCGCGGTGAATGACGGTCTGAAGTAGGCCGCGTCGATTTCGTCGATCAGCGACAGGAAGAGGCTCGTCGCCGTCCCGGGCCAACGAACGGTCAGCTTGCCGTTATAGCGAGTGACGGCCACTGGATGACTGAAGAACGTGAGCGCGATCTCTGCCGCGTCGACCGTTGCGACGCTCGTCTCGTCTCGCAGGAAACGGAGCACCTCAAGCATCGTACGGAAGGAGTGGGCGAAGCCCGAGAAGGAAAGCTGATACATGGTGGATTGCCTCGAAAAAATTGGCGGGCAATCGTTCCCTGTCGGGTCGATGCCCGGCAAGGGTTAGGTGCGCCGGATGGGCGCTGGATAGAGTTGAGAAGCTATTACGCCGCGTCGAGTAAACGGGCGACCAGACGAGCGAGCGACCACGCGTGGTCAGTCGAAAACACCTTCGCGCGAAGCAACGGCATGATCGCGTAGGTCCGGTCGAGCGAGTCGCTAAGTTGCGGCCGGCTGACGAAGTCCACATGGATGATCCAGCCTTCCGAGTTGCCGATGCACACCGACACGGAAATCCGGGCATTTGACGAGTGGTAAGGCCACGGTCGGTTGTGGCGTGCTCCGTACATCGCCTCGTTGGCATCGTCCTGCATGTTCGCGGGACAGAGCCATTCCGGTTCGAGTTCCTTGCCACGCAGAAAGCTGCACAGAGTCTGAAAAACCTGATCGACCGTCTTGCCGTCGGTGTCCAGCCGGGCGACTGGCTTGATATCGACCGTACCAGCGGCGGTAACACTGCCCGACAGCACATCCGTGTTTGCTAATGACATAACCAGCTCCTAAAAATGAAAAGCGCGCCCGAAGGCGCGCCAAAAAAGGAAAACGGTAAAAAAAAACCGCACCTCGAAAGGTACGGTTTTGTATTTGGACTCAGCTTGCGCTGCGTCGAATCATTTGCCCCAATCGCGCTCGCGATCGGCTTTACGGCCGTTGTTGGACGTCCACATGAAAAAAGCTGCAATGGACACGCCAAGGACTAGCGTAAAAATCGATGCACCCATTTCAATCTCCTTTCATTGCGTGATAACCCGCGTACCACAATACTACTCCAAGCGACGCGAGAATCGTTGCGCCCACGACTGTCGAAAAGTCCCACGAGGACGCGGAATGGACGTAGCCCACAGTGCCACCGATTGACGCAGCCGATAGCGTATGGAGGTATCGCCCGTTCTGCTGGCGTTGGTCCTTTGACGGCGTCGCGACCGCATGCAGGATTTGGCGGATTCCCGGGGGCGGGTCCAAAGGAAGAGCAACCACATATCCGCCGTTGACGACAGGCGTAACAGGCAAAACGTGCCCTCTGTACTCCAGGCTGAACGACGGAGAACACTCAGACTCGTCCATCTTGCTCAACAGTCCGAGCAATCGCGGAGCCAAGTGAACCTGGCCTGTCGCGGGATCGAGCGTCACTCGGTCCACGATAGTGGTTCCCGAGCTGTACTCAATCCTCACTTTCGCCAGTTTCATCGACGACCTCCGCACTTTAAGTCGATGCCGCCGGCCAGACGCAAGCCGTCCAGCATCGCTCGGTAGCCCGCGGGCGTTTCGAGTTGCGCCAGGGCGACGTGGTTCTCGCCACCGCCCGTCAGGTCGGAGCGGCCGCGCCGGGTTCTGAAGCTAAGCGCGACACCAGAGCCACTTTGACGCTCGAGCACGTCGACAAACAACGTCTCGGTGCGCAACGACACCCGTACCGCAGAGTTGCCGCGGCGCGTATCGGTGACGATTTCGTGCGCGTGCGCTGGAAGACATAAGTCCTGTGCGACGCGTCGAAGTACGCGCGTCGCATGACGTTGCAGAGCCGCTTTCGCGCCGGCATTGGCGCTGCTGCGGTCCACATAAAACACTCGGGGAAATTTCATGATTGCCTCATTGCAGACGAGGCAGGTCCCCTGCGGGGAGCCTGCCCCGCAAGGGTTAGCGCGGTTTTCACCGCGCATTCAGAAGATGCGTACTGCGATGCCCGCTTAGAGGAATCGCTCCTTATAAGCGTCGAGCGCCGGCTTCAAGCGTTTGAAGCTCGCGTCGCCGTAACCGTCGCTGATCCGCCCGACCTCGGCGAACATATGCGGCCGCGCTCCCGATGGGCTGAACTCAGGGTGGCGCACGATCGCCGTGAACTCGTCAACGTCGCCCGCTTGCGCAGCGACTTCCACCGGACGCATCCCGTAGATGTTCTTGCCGTTGACATCGTTGGTCGAAGCGTCCCAGCCACTGGTCTGCCCGTGGGTGATCAATTGATAGTGGTTCATCGATGGTTCATCCAGTTGGTCGAGGCGTCGCCGCCAGTTAGTGGGTGATCCGGTAGCCGGACCCATTCGAGACGAGAAACACCTGCTGACCAGCACCGAACTGCTGGTCGTCGACCTGCGTAACGACCACGGTCTGACCGTTGGCGCGACGAAGGAAAACTTCGACACCGCTGTGGCGAGACATAGCGGCGCTTACGCGCTGAGCCACCAACCCGGAGACGGAGCCGGAAAGCGCGCCGGCGATATAGCGGCCGCTACCGTTGCCGATGACTTGCGAGCCCAGAAAAGCGCCCGCTGCCGCACTTACGATCGATGCAATGCCTGACGAGCCAGAATTGCTCTCGATAGTGATCGGACGCACGCGCAGGATGGTTGCCTGCTCGTACTGGCCGATGCGTTGAACGTCGTAGCGCTGATAGGTATTCGGCGAACCGAAGTCGGCCGTGGCGCACGCGGAGAGCATGCAGACGAGGATGAAACTGGAGATGAGCTTGAACGTGGTTGCCTCAACGAGATCGGGCAACCGAACCCGTCAGGGTGGTTGCCCTGATGGGAAGAAATCGGAACGAGAAGAAAACGGCGTCCAGTGCAGTGCACTGGACGCGTCATTTACGAAGACTACGAGGCGGTATGGCTGAGGTGATGCAGTCTGACATTACCGCTTTGCACCAGATGCCGTTCGGCTTGATGGTTGAGCGAATAGTCCCAATCCACCATTGCCGTGCCGTCGCTCCACACCGAATGAATGCGTCCGGTGTAAAGCTGCGGCGGGCTGGCCTCGACGTCTTGACCGACCACACGCTGATTCGCCATGAAACCGTTCTTGCTGGAAACTTTGACGACAGGTGCGAGATTGCGAGACATAGACAACTCCAAAAAATAATGGGAGCTGTCTCCCGGAGGGATAGGCTCCCAACGGGACGAAAAAAGGCGACCAACGAGGGTCGCCAGAAGATTGCCGTCATAGACGGCTGGAGAGAAGATGGTCCTCCAGCACGCCGGAGGGGTAGGTCGATGCGCAAAAGCGCGGGGAATGAAGCCAGTCTACGGCGTCGGCCGCGCAATGAGCGCCGGAAAGCTCAACGATTCGCTATGGCTTTCGCTCAAAACAGAGACGAGCTTCTCTTGGACGGTCGGCCGGTCGGGCACCACGGCCCTCTCTGAAAGGCCCGCCCAGCTTGACTTTGCGCTGTAGCTGCGAAGATAAATCATCTACCCCGATTCTTCTTCGACCATGCTCCAGACCATCGACCTGTCCTCGCTTCGCACCCGTTCGAACGCCTACAATCCAGCGCGTGCCCGTGACGTTGCACTCACCCCGGAGGTGGCGGCGCTGCTCAGAACGGATGCTGTCGTCGCTATCGGCGTGAGCGGCGGCAAGGACAGCGTTGCCTGCGCGCTCGCGGTTGCCCGCCATCTGGACGCCATCGGCCACACCGGTCCGCGTGTCCTCGTCCATTCCGACCTCGGCCGTGTTGAATGGAAGGACAGCGGCCCGGCGTGCGAGCGGCTTGCCGCCCACCTCGGCTGGGAACTGCTGACCGTCCGTCGGCAAGCAGGCGACATCCTGGCCAGATGGGAGAAGCGATGGTCAAACAACGTGGAGCGATACCGCGACCTCTCGTGCGTCCGACTGATCTTGCCGTGGAGCACCCCTGCTCTCAGGTTCTGCACCAGTGAGCTCAAATCCGCGGTTGTTTCGCGCGCACTCAACAAGCGCTATCCAGCCCACAACGTCGTCAACGTCACAGGCGTGCGCCGACAGGAAAGCAGCGCCCGCAGCAAGATGCCAGTGTCGACCCCGCTCGCTTCACTGTCGACCAAGGGACGCACAGGCCTCACATGGAACGCGATAATTGAGTGGACCATCGACGAGGTATTCACCGAAATCGCGGCAGCGGGTCAGGCCCTGCATAAGGCGTACACCGTCTACGGCGCTTCGCGGGTCTCGTGTGCCTACTGCATCATGAGTTCGTTGGACGACCTGCGCGCTGCGGCGAGCTGCACTGACAACCAGGACGTGTACCGCGAGATGGTGCGGCTCGAGGCGGAATCGACCTTCGCCTTCCAGGGCCAGCGATGGCTAGCCGACGTCGCCCCTCACCTGCTGTCGCCGGAACTGGCGACCGCTGTCGCCAGCGCCAAGGCCGCTGCAATTTAGCGCCAAGCGATTGAGGCCGAAATCCCTGCCCACCTGCTGTTCTCGTCGGGATGGCCGACCGTGCGTCCGACGCTCGCCGAGGCCGAGATGCTCGCGAGCGTGCGCTCCCGCGTAGCAGCGCTGGTCGGTATCGACGTACTGTGCACGGACGCGCAGTCGGTGCTCGCGCGGTACGATGAACTGTGGCAAGAAATTCCAGTGCAACATCTTACCTACCCGTTCAGCCGCATCAGACTTCGTTCATGTTCTAGGACAAGCGACGCCGCGTGCCCTGTCCAGATCGCGAAGGTGCTTCAAGTACACTTCGCGACAAGGCATTTGACAGCGAAAGGACGCTGCCCATGAATATGGACGAATCTTCGGAAGTTATTTCCGTCCGTCATGAAAACGGCGGCTGGGTCTGGTCCATTTCCTCGGCGGACCTGTTCCAGCACCGCATGACACTCCTCCGCCAGTCGACGCACGCTTTTCTCACGTACGAGGAAGCACGCCGCGACGCGGAACTCGCTTTGGGCCAGTTGCGAGAAGGTCACTGACTGAGAAGCCGTTGGGAACGGGCATTGCGAGACATTCAGGAAACAGTCTGAGGTTCGCGCCCGTGCCCGCCGCTCCGTCGATACCACCGCTTTGGACCACCCGCGCATTTTCGCCGGTGTCTCCGCCCGTCTGCGTTCTGATCGTAGACGACGATTACGCCCTCGCGCTCGCCCTGCAGGCGTTGCTGGAAACCGAGGGCTTCGAGGCACGGACCGCCGACTGTACTGCCTGTCTCACGCTCATCGGGGTCTGGATCCCACACGTCGTCATCGCCGACATCCAGATGCCGTTGCTAAATGGCTTCGAGGTTGCCCGCGCCATGAGGCAAGTCGCTCATATGCGTCTGGTCCCGATCATCGCCCACACCTCGCTCCCGGAAGAGGACGTCGTCAACGAGGGCCTTGCCGCTGGCATGGATGCCTATTGCAGCAAGAGCGACGGGCCGAGCATGCTGTTAGCCATCCTTCGTCGCGTCGCGCCAGTTTCGCTCCGCCCATAAAAAAACGCCACGTCCCGGAACGGGAGCGTGGCGCTGGTCGAAAGATTATGCGAGACAAAGCGAAAGTTGCGAGCCCGCGTCGAAGAAGACTGGGTCCGGCGCCGCGCCTTCGCGCGTGACCGGAACTTCCCACTGTGCTTGTGCGTCGCTTAGACCGCCCAGCCCGTACAGCAACTGGTCCGTGTCTTCTCGTTGAAGCAAGTCACCAAACGCGAAGATGAACACGTCTGGGGCACCCTCCCCATCGCCGACGATCCCGAGCTTCCGGGCGATCTCATCTGCTTTTCGAACCCGCCATGCGTCCTCGCCCTCAGGCGAGCGCGTCACGGTGATCCGAGTTGCGGCAGGCAGTGCCGAGGCTCCCCGCACTACGTCACGAAATGCTGGAATCGCCTTCTTCGCGAATCCAGATTCCTCCATCTCGATCGGATAGGCGACGTCCGTGATGAAGGAGCCGATGGCGTTGTATTGCCAGCCGGCGTGCCGCCACGGTGCGGAGCCAATGGCAATGAGACGATTCTCGCGGTCAATGGAATGACACCGGACCTGTGGCATACGTTCCATCGCCACCTTTGATGCGGATGGCACCGTGACGTCGATTTGGACCGTTCCGCAGTCATACTCCTTCAAGACGCGCCAAGCGCTAAGCGGCCCGCTGTTCCCGTAGATCGCGAGCAGCAGGTCGATGTCCGCGTGTAGCGAAACGCTTAACGTGCCGGCGACCAGTTCATCGAAACGAGACTCGAAACCCGCCCGGATCAACGACAGCCGAACATCCTCCAACTGCGATTCCGGTACCGCCGAGTAGCACGACGAGCCGACCGACAGATCGATCGCCCGATCGTAAAGCAACGACGGCCTAGCAAGCTCGCGTTTCCAACTGTCGATGAAGTTCTCAGGCTTAATCAACCCGTTGCGGCTTCTCAGCATCCCGCCTTCGCAACTGCTCGCGTGCGAGAAGAGGCGGCGCATGACCTGCGCGTAGTTGCCCAACGCCACGGCCGACCAGCTGACGGTGTGAGGATGGACGTTCGACTCATAGCCGCGTTCGAACAACGCGTAGATCCACTCGCCGTCCGCTTTCTGCAGTGCGCCTGCGCGCTTGCCTGTCAGAATTGAAGAACCCATGTTTTGCTCCATTGATGCACGGAGCAGCCCTTGCGGGCTGTCCCGCAAGGGTAGAGAAAGCGGCCCCGCCATGGAGCCGCTCGAAATGCCCGCGTCAGGCGAAGCGGTGGCGAAGGCGAACCGCCTGTGCACGGGTCAGCCAGTACACGGCACAAAGCAGCCCAGCAACGTCGCCTGCCATCTGGGCAAGCTGTGCCGCCTCATGCGTGGCTCGATACTGCTGGTAATCCCAGCCCATCGTGGTCAACGCAAAGTAAGCAGCCCCGCCAATGAAACAGGCGAACATCCGACAGCGGGCTGTCGACCGCGTCCAGCAAACCGGTAACACCAGCAAAGAAAGCACGCCAAACGCAGCAAGCGCGTGTTCCAGCGTCGATGGCAACGCGCTCCACACTCCCGCCTCGAGCGCCCTTAGACCCTGATGCGGGAACTCATATCCGAGCCAGCGATGGACCATTGCCGCAGCGATAGCCGCCAGTGCGCACAACATGCAGCGAACGATGCCTGCGACATCGCTGCCATACCGTGCCGAGCGGCCGGCACAAAACCAGTTACTGATTTTTTTCATCTTGTTTTCCGTTGATGAAGTTGAGAAAGAAAGCATCACCCATGCGTATAGCGCGCGGGCGACACCATGAAAGACGCCGCCCCTCAACGGGGCGGCTTCGGGAGAAACATCTAAGCGGCGAGCGCGGCCTTTCGGCTTTTCTTCGCCTTCTTGACTGGCTGCTTCGGCACTTCGTATCCGAAGCGCGTCCACGCGGCTGGGTCCAGCGGGATCGAATTCGTGCGCCCCGTTGCGAGGTTCACGAACACGCCCGAGAACGGCACTGCGCCGGTACGAAACATGGTCCAGAGCATGTTGAACGCTTGGACTGCGATCGCCTGGTTGATGACCAGGGACTGCTTGCGCAGCGCCTCGGCCATGGAACACGACGGCGTTTCATCTTTCGCATCGAGCTTGGCGTCGAGCAAATCCGGAAACAACTCACCGACATGCGGCAACCGCTCCGGATGTTTCTGCGCGTAGCTCTTGCCACAGACCTGACCAATGACGACTTGGCCGCGATCGGTGTCGTTGCCGCAGTCGAGGTAATACGCCTCGGTGTGCTGCGCCGCGCTGACGATCGCGCACCGAGCGGTACGTGTATCCACGCAGCCGATCACCAGATCGACGTTGTAAAGCGGCTCACCTGGACCGAACCGGCGAGCTTCCGCCCGCCAGTTCGTGCCCATCAAAGCATTGAGCCGATTGACGATGAGCGAGGCTTTGTACTCACCCACGTCGTTGGGATAAAAGCCCTGACGGCCGACGTTGGTCGGACTGACCGTGTCGTCGTCGAACACCGTGCAGTCGATGCCGCCGGGGTGCCCGAGCTCCAGCATGGCGTGGTGCAGCCGCGCGAGGCTCGGAAGCACCGCACTGCCGGTGCCGCCAGCGCCCACTACGACCACGTTCCAGCTTCGCTCAAGCATCCGCGAAGGAAGCAGATGACGGATAGCGCTTGTCATGCCGCCTCCTTCAGCTTGGCCGCCGCATACCAACTGCTCGGCACGCGTTCGACGTCTTCGAAGATGCCCTTCGCACACAGCCGCATCGCCATGCTGGGAACCGATGATGCGCAGTTCCCAACGACGAACGCGAATTTCGTCTCATGCCGGTCATCTTCGTCATCTGTCGACGAGAAGAAGGCCGGATGAGCACCATGCGAATGGCAGTCGATCACGCGCAGTTCGCCCGCGAAAAGCTCCGGCCGCTCGTACTTCAGCGTTCCGGTGCCCTGCGAAAGCACCCTTACGGGTGCGAGACGAAACTGCTTGGTTTCGACGTTCCAGACGATCCACGCGCCCGTTTCCAGTGGATGCGCGGCTTGTGCCATAGCGACGAAGTCGCCGATCAGTTCCGGCGGCACCGTGCCACAGCGCAGCACCGTCGATTCGACCACTCGCCCATAGGGAATCGCAGTCGGAACCGTATAGTGCGCAACGCGGCGAACGACAGACAGCCACGGCAGATCGATTTCGATGAAGACGCCGTTCCCGCCGATCAGCAATCGCTCGCCCGCCGACTGCATGGGCGGCACCGGCTCGCGCCGGGGCACCATGACAGTCGGAAACGAGCGCTGAAGCGCGGCATCACCCGCATTCAAACCACCAGCATTCATTTCAAATCTCCTTTTTTGCTGGCGATCAGCTCAGCGAGAGTAATGCCCATGGGCACGAGCGCCTCTTTCGGAAACTGCTCGCCGTAGTTGCCGTCGAGCATTTCCTTCCAAAACGCGAACTCCCCGTTCGGATGCGAAACACGTGTGTTGCCGTGATTGGGGTGGGTGAAGGCAGATTCAAAAAATCCGCTCTCCCATCCGGCGATCGATTCGACGTCGATGCGCTTGGGCACATGAGCCGAGCCGATGCAGATCCGCCCCCAGTCCCAGGTGTTAAAGTAAGGCGGTTCGTGCAGCTTCGATGCAGGCGTTGGCCGGCTGTCTTCCTGCAGCGCGAACACGGAAAACCCGTTCGAAGCTGCACGGAACACCAACCCTGGATGCGGGACGACCGCACTGCGCCGCCCGATCTCCTGGCAATCGAAGAAGACTCTTCGCATCGCCGGTCTGCACCACCACATCACCGCCTCTTGCGACACCGCGAGCACCGTCTCGGGCAGAAATTCGGCCTTCGGCGCCGCGTTCTGAGCCAGGTCGCGCAAGCAATCGATGAGCGCCATGCGGTCGATCGGCCTGCCTGCACCGATCGTCGCCCGCCCGGTTTTTCCTTGCGTCACCGGATGAACGGTGCCGTAGACAGCGCTGCGGTCCTGACGGCCGTACAGCAAGATCGCGCTGACTGCCGCGAGTTCATCGACGCGGTCCGAGCCGATATCAAGCCCTTTCATACAAAACTCCTCGTTATGCCGCGAGACACGCGATGACGCGGTCCAGTTGGCCAAGAATGGACAAGCCCTGCGACCAGTTCGCGTATTGATTGCGGATGGCTTCAGGCGTAGAGGCAAGCGGCGTAAATCCGTAATAGGTCGCGCCGTCGCCGGCGCTTGCGAGGTGCTCATAGTGCGAATCGAGCACTTCACCCACGCGACTGTCGTTCTGCACCGTGAGCGTGGCGGCTGCATAAGCGCATTGAGGCCGATACTCGCAACCGAAGAGGTCGCGATTGCCCACCCGCTGCAGCATCAGCGAGAGCTTTTCCAGCTCCGCACAGATGCGTCGCGTGCGGCCCGAGGTAAAGCGCTGAAGCCGCCTCAGCGCGGCGACGCCAAGCGCCCGTTGAGGCAAATAGCGGCGGCTCTTCGCGTGCCACCGGCAGACGTCCATGTCGTCAGGACAAAGCTGCGGACGCACGACGGATGGGAGGTAATGCTCGATCTCCGCTTCGTCCTCGCCGAAGCGGTCCGTCAGCATCTCGCGCGCTTCCTTGTCGGTCGCTTGCGGATCGCCATCCCAGAACCACGATGCGAACTCGCCCAGGAACTCATCAGGCGTTCTCACCCACATCGTGCGTCCGGCTGCACGATTGATGAGAACCAATGCCGTCGAGACCAACCGCGGATGAACACTCCGAAGTTCGGCCGCACGCCTGCCGATCTCGAAGATGTTTTCCTCTGCTGTCTCAATGCCGAGATAGACAGGCGAGGTCGGATTGAAGTCGCTGCGGTCCCCCTGATACTGGACGGCCTCCAGCACCACCTGGACGTCGCACAATACGAAGTTGAAGCCGAGGCAGTGCATGCGCGGCGTATGACGCTTAGCCCACGCAAAGAACCCGTTGGCAAGCGCGTCTCCTGCGCCTTTGAATCCCGGTACATCGCGCGTCCTCAGCACGCCCGAGTTGAACTGGGCGCAGATGAGACTGGCGACATCCTTTTCGGCGTTCCAACGCATCACTGCGCGCGTTTGGACGTCCGAGCCGATGGCCGGCAGACTCAAAAAATCATGGGTAGCTGGACGTCGGGCAGCGGGAGCGCGTCGCGATTGCCAAGGCTCTCCCGAGACAGCGACTTCTGCACCAGACGGGCGAGGATCGAAGAACATTGCTCGATCTCCTTGTCATGAAAAAAAACCGCCCTTCCGGGCGGTTGCTGATGGGAAAGAGCCAGGTCCGGGTTGGACAAGGCTTTGAGAAGGTCGCGCTTACGCATAGATGGCGAGAGATTCAACTGCACCCTTCGCACCTGCGGCACGCACGAACGTGAAGCGCATGACTTCGCCCTCCATCGCCGGTCCGTCGATCGCCGCGGTCGTCAGCTCCGGATACTGCGCGGAGTAGAGATCGCGAACATCGTCGGGCGAGAAGGTCGGACCCGGATCGGGGAACGTCACGCCGTTGTAGACAAACTCGCGTGTCAGCTTCGCAACTTGGATCGCCATGTCTGCTCCTTAATCGAAAAGCGATGCGAGGTTGGTCCCGGTCTTAGCCGGTTCCGCCGATGCCTCTGCTGCGGACGATGCCGAAGACACAGTCGGGGCGGTGCTCTGCCCTTCAGCGTCGGCACTTCCGTCGTCATCATCGTTGTCCGCATCGGTGCTCGATCTGCCGGGTGCAGGCAAAGCAGGCTTGCTTCCGCCCTTAGCCAGCGTCTTGGTCGCTTTGGAGACTTGCGTCGTCTTGGCGGCCTCGAGGATGGCGGTGGTCGCAGCGACTTGCTCGGCAAGCGACGCGTGCGCGCCGGTATAGGCCGCGAGCGCGTCGACGAAGCCCGCGTCGAGTTCGGCCGCCACTGCGGTGAGCGCGAGCGGCTGAAGCATGGCGGCGTCTTTTGCCGTGCCTTGTGGCATGACACAGACGACCATCTCATCGCCCTTCATCTGCAACGACAACGTGAGCTTCGCGCAGTGACGCAGAAGCGGTTCAATCGCTACAAACATGGAAACTCCAGAAAAAGAAAAAAGACCGCCATCCAAAGGATCGGCGGTCTATAGAGGATGGAAACTACGTCGATGCACGGGCCAGCCGCGCGATTAAAACTTGAGCACCTTCGGAATCTTGCCCGTGTAGTCGAAGCCTTCGACGGCAAGAAGCGCGTCGATGACTTCGGACTTGGACTTGCCGAAGACCTTCTTGAAGTTGTCGTCGAGCGCGGCACGAATGCCCAGCTCGTCAGCGACCACCATCATTTCCGACTTCGTGATCAGTTCCAGAAACTCCTTGCAGAGCTTCCAGTGCTTCGCGAGATCGAGGTGATGGTGCTTGCACAGACGCGTGAGGTGCTGGACGTCGAGGCCTTGAATCGCGGCGACCGTCACACCAGTGACGGCATGCGCGAGCTTCGCGCCGTCAGCGGCAGCCGTCGAGGCTGCAGCTTTAGACACGTCACCGGACGCGACCTGCTCCTCGGTGAGCTTTTCCCAGATGCCGGAAAGCGTCTTTTGATCAACGCAGCGCATCTGATCGGACAAAGCGATCGCAACGAGGTATCGCTGAGCGAGCGCGGGATCCGCACCCACCTCACGACGCAGGGCTTTTCGCCACAACGCCACGCGATACGCTTTGATCCTGTCCGACTCAGCCACCGCCGTTGTCGGCGGATTGCTCGTCGTCGACCCGGCAGCGGCACCAGCCGCGCCCCTCGCTGCTGCGGGCGACGCTTTCGCGCCCGCCTTGGCCGCCTCGGGCTTCGGCTGTGTCGCAGCCTTCACCGCTTGCAGTTGCGCCGCCACCTTCTTCATGTTGCAGACGGTGTCGAAGCACTGGCCGCGATAGACCTTGCCGATCGAATCAGGCAGACCGCTCACTGCCGCGCCGTAGTTCTGGCACGCGTGACACGCCTTCGCCTGCTTTTCGCCGACGCCCTTCGGGCCATCGACTGCGAGCTGCACGCGCGTGTGGTTGTCGCCAGCACGCACGATGCGCACGACCGGATATTCGTCGCGCAGGCCGGTGGCCGTCGCTTCGAGCATCTTTTCGGTCTTCTCGTTGTAGCAGGTGCGGTTGGTGCAGTTGCCCGTACCGATGGACTCCCCGAACATCTCGCCCTGCGTGGCCGAGTTGTGCGGGCATCCGGCGCAGTCAGCCTTGTCGAAGATTGCGGCACCCAACGAACAGGCGACCTGTTCAATGGTTTTCTTGACCTCGGCGACCGCCTTGCCTTCCTTGATGATCACCGGCAGCAGCTTGTCCTGCGTCTCCTTGGGGAGTGCAGCAAGCAGCTCGGCGTGACCGAGCAGTATCTGTCGCGTACTCAATGCGTCGAGCACGGCGGTGCTGCAGTTCATCAGCGCGAGACGCTTATCTAGCGTCGCACGCGACCAGCCGAAGATACGCGCTACTTCGTCGCGATCGCCCTTGCACAGCCCGACTTGCTCGGCTGCCGCAATGGCTTCTTCGGCTGGCGACATATCGGCGCGCTGGATGTTTTCGATGATGGCCAGTTGCGTGGCTTCGACCTCATCGATGTCTCGAACGACGACCGGGATTTCATAGTCTTCGCCGTGCGCCGCGAGCGCCGCCTTGTATCTGCGGCCGCCGGCGACGAGGCTGAAGCCGCCGTCAGCGAGCGTGCGCACGATGACGGGCTGAATGACGCCTTTTTCGCGCACAGACGCAGTCAGCTCTTCCATCTCCGCCGCATCGAAGTACTTGCGGGGATTGACGCTGACCTGAATGTACTTGAGAGCGAGGGTAGGTTGTTGTTGCATTGCAGGACTCCGAGGAGGGACCTGCCCCCTTTGGGAGTGGTCCCAAAGGGTTGAACAACGTGGGCTGATGAAAATCAGCGCTGGTCGATGCGTCTGAGACGCGGGTAGTGAATCTACGATAACGAATTATTCAGCTCCCATTTGCCGGAAAGCTGCCAAAAACAGGCCGTCTTTTGCTTCTGCTACAGCCACGTCGGTCTGTGTTCGCCCGGCTCAGCGTCGCCTGGCAAACCGGCCTCCCACGCCTTGCGGTGCACCTGCGCGAGATCCTCCGCAAGCCGGCCGCAATCCTTGGCAGATAGAGACATCCCTATCGCCCTTTTCGGCTGAGCTTCGCCCTGGATTGTGGCGAAGAGCGTGACATTGCGGTAGCCCGGCGCGTCGCTGTAGGCGACGTATTGAGCGACGTACGTCTGTCCGTCAAGACTCACTTCCTCGGCAGACGGCTTACTTTCGGTCCTCTCGACACGACATCGATCGATGACCGCTTGCCATTCTTCGGCACCGTCTGGAAAGTAACTGCGAATCGGAGTCAAATGATGGGCGTCAAGCCTCAGCACTGCAAGACAGTGCTCGAACGAGTCCGCATCCAGGGCACGTAGCTCGGTCAGGTCGAACGGCAGAGCTCGATACAGACTAACGAGAAACCTTGCGATCACGGCACCTTGGCTGGAATCATCCTGGGCGACGTCCAAAAGCAACGCGAGGGAATCGAGCGCATCATCCCGATCCGCCGCGCGCAATTCTGCGGCGCGTTGCGCGGGTGTTGTTCCTTCATGCGCTTGGGCGAAGAACCCGTCCGTGGTCTCGGTGAACGCCTCGACTAGATGAGGAGGGACTCGAAAGGTCATTGTCACCGCCGAATCTGTCGGTTTGCTCATAGTTTCGATCCATTAGCGGATGACCAGCGCCGTGCATCTGGGGTATGGGCTGACCACGAATGCGCTCAATAATGGGGCGTTCGATTTCGTGACCATGCGGATAGGACGACGCACATCGACGCCACGTGCGCCTGCAAATCAAACGCTTTGACGAGGTATGCATTGATCTTGTGTACGTACGCCTGCTCAATGTCGGCCGACCGATCTGAAGCTGCCAACGCTATAACCGGTATAAATCGTATGGCAGGGGTATTCCGAATCAGGCGGAGTACGTCGAGTCCGTCGATCGTGGGGAGTCTCATATCAAGTAAGACCATTGACGGATTCACGGCGGGGCGGGCGACCCAAGCGCCCTCGTGCAGGAGGTACTGCCGGGCCTCCAGGCCATCACGCGCGACGTCCACTTCGACCCCCATGTTGCATTTTTCTAATGCCAACAACGTGAGTTCACGATCGTTCGGATCGTCCTCGACAAGAAGGATTGGCAGCTTCATCGACTGGCCTTGGAAAGTTTGATGCCCGTGCAACTGGCGATTCGATTGTCTAGCAATCATCGCGCCGCGTCTAACTCTTGTCTACCTTGCATGTCCGAAAAAAAAACCCGGCTCGAAGGCCGGGTTGTGATTAAAGGTTGTGACGAGTGGCACCCGGGTTGCCGCTGTGTCTTATGCCACCGCGCCAGTCACGGGCGGCAGGGACCGCGACAACAAGGTCGTGACTGCCCCCGCCAACGTCCACTCGCCAAACTGCTGCTCGTGGCTTTCGTGGACGAGGCGGTCAAGGCAAAGCACCTCGACGCCATCGAATTGCACCTTGCCGAGGACTTTCGCCAGCACCGCGCGATTGGAGCCTTCACGTTTTACCGTGACGACGCCTTCCCCGACCACCACAGACACGTTCGAGTCTTTCGGCATTTAAGCTGCCTCCTTCAAAAGTTTGCGCATGTCGACCGAGGTCTCGGTCGCCAGCAATGCGAGGTCAGCGACGAAGCGATCCAGCAACGAATCCATATGCAGAAAAGTCTCGTCGTCCAGTTCCGGCGTCGCCCAATCCAGCCCCGCCTGCGTCGCATCACGTTTGTGCGCGACCATCTGGTCCTGATACTCGTCAATGCTGCCCGGCAGGTGGAAATACAGCACCTTCAACACGCCCTTCCGGTTCCATCGCAGCGCGCGCCGCATCGCCTGATACTCGATGCGCCACGTCCACGAACGGTCGTAAAAGAGGATGTAGTCAGCGTTCGGCAGGTTGTAGCCCGCGCGACCCGATGCCTTGGTGGCCATTAGGCCGGTTGCGAGTCCACCCAAGAAACGCTTGTCCTTATCGGCCACGCGACGCTTGATCGGGATCTCCCCATGAAACGGCACTGTCTGCACACCATGCACATCCAGCTGGCGCGCCAGAAGATCGAGCACGCCCGGATTCTCCGCAAACACGATCGCTTGCTTACCTTCCGCCGCAATCGCGCGCATGCGCGCGACAATTGCGCGCTGCTTGCTCGTCAGCCCGCCGATGTACTCCACGCCCTCCATCCCGAACTGCGGATAGTTGGCAGAGAAGTGAACCGCACGGATACGAGCGAGGATCGTCACCAGGTTGCACGCCTTCCTGTCATCGCGCGATGAGCGATACCAATCGGCAAACTCGTCAGCAGCGCGCAGGTACGCGGCCAGATGGCCGCGATCCCAGTCGACCGTCTCCACCTCAAACTGCGGCGGCTCGATCTGGATGTAGCGCGAAACTTCAGGCTCGGCGATCAGCCGCCGCTTGATGTGCGGCGCGAGCATCGCCCGGTACAGGTGCAGGTTGCCGATCTTGGGTACCTCGCGTTTCGCCCCATCTTGCAGGCTCTCTGCGAACTGCCACGTCACCCACTCCAGCACCACGAAGTCATCCCTGAATCGATCGACGCCGCGCATCGCGTACTCCACCGAATTGGTCCAGTTCTGCTCGAGATAGCCTACCCGATAGCCATAAGGCTGAGCCGCCGTTCCGTCACCACCCGAAAACGCAATCAGACCGAAGGCATCTCTGGGGTAGTTCGGAATCGGACTTCCCGTCAAAACGAACCGTCGTCGCGCCGCAAGCTGCCAAAGCGCGCGGCTTTGATCGCTCGTGGGGTTCGCGAGGCGCTCGCCTTCATCGGCCACTAGCAGGCCGATGCGACGCCGCAGCCGATGGGCATACGTCACACGCGCCGAAACTGCTTTGTCGACCGGCATGCGCAGGCGCTCGTACGAGATGAGGTTGATCTGCCGCAGGTCGGTGAGATCCGCCGCCGTCTCGATTACCTTCACCTGATCGGCCGAGATAGGCAACTGGCCAATCTCCTTCAACATTTCCTCGATGAGCCGGGACTCAACAACGATGAGGCCGTGCTTCACACCAGAGACAAGGATCAGCGCCAACGCGAGCCGGGACTTGCCGCACCCCTGCTCCCAAGCGACGATGCAGCCCGTCGGCTTCAACAGCGTTTCGACGAGATCATCGACCTGAAACTCCCAATCGAGCCATTGATCGACGCCGAGTGCCTTCACGCGCGACCGCAGAGCCGCTGCCTGGTCAGGAAAGCGGGCGCACAGACCTTCGTGCACCACTTCCCATCCCCTGACGTTCTCGACCACGAACCGCGCATTGAGCTCGTCGACCGACAGGTGGTACCAGACGCCATGCAGCGCGTATCGGTAGCGTCCGTCGGCGTCGCGATCAAACTGGACTTCGTCGCCCGCCTTGATGAGCGGACTGGCCCAGCGCGTCGCGTCGACCTTGTGCGTTTCCTTCGCGGTGCCCGACACCTGATCTCGCGATCCGGCGCCGGTCGTCCACGCCACGTGTCGCAGCGGTATCGCCTGGCGCGCGCTGCGCCGCACCCGTCTGTGAAAGTGCTCCATGAAGCCGGGCGCGAGTTGCGGCTCGCCACCGACGCTGCGGATTCGATCGAGCAACTGACCAAAGGACGCGACCGGATCGTCCTGCACGAGATACGTCTCCATATCCAGCGCGCCTTGCCCCGAGTAGCGGAAGCCACGCGGCAGCCGGTGGCTGTCGCGCGAGTAGATGCGCTTCACGAGAACCGCGTTGAGCACCATCGCTTCGTTGAAGCCACAGACAAAGGACAGGCGGATGCGCCGGCCGTCGTGCGACACCTTGACCGACTTGTCGCCCGTGACCGCACGCGTGATGAACGGCTCGCTGTCATCGAGCTTCTGTAGTCGCAACCGAGCTTCCCCGAAGGAACGATCCTCGAAGTGCAGCCCGAGATCTGGGCCAGGCTTCCCCAGATCGTCGACGACCGCCCGCACGAAGTCCGAGGGACGATCGCGATAGCGGTCGAACACCACCACGGCAGTGCGCACGTTCGCGCCTTCGAGCTTGAACGCGTCTGCCGGCAGTTCGAACAGCCCTGCCGCGCGGCGCTTCAAGCGGTCGCCCTGCTCGCCCGCGAGCATCGACTCGGCGGTCGTGATCGGCAGGAGCGCGACGACGATGTTCGCCGCCTCAAGCGCCTGATGCACGGCGTAGTCGTGGCTCAAAGCGCTGGTGTGCGCGCCGTACCGGCCCCACGTCGTGCACTCGAGCGTCTGCAAATGCGGCGACTCAAGATGGATCGAGAACGGCGGATTGATCAGTGCGATATCAAAGCGCGTCGGATGGATGTCCTCCATGCCAGCTTGCCGGAACTCGCAATTAAATCCCCCCTCCTCGAACACCTTCTGGCACTGCTGGATGACATCGGCGTGCACGTCGACGCCGTACACGGCATGGCGTTCTGGGTCTGCGTACTGAAGCAGCCGACCGGAGCCGACCGAGTTATCCAGGATGCGGATAAGCCGATTGACGTTCCAGCCGCTGACGAAGCTCCACATGAACGCCGCAATGGCGTCCGGTGTGAAAAACTGCCCGAGGTGCTGACGGCGGGCTGCGGCCAGCTCGCCCTGATGGGCGATCGACGGCGCCTGCGATCCCAAACTTCGAATCGCACGCAACGGTTCATACCAGTCCCGCTCGAACGAAAACAGATCTCTCTGCATGAGTCACCTCTAGAAATGAAAAGACCCGCCGAAGCGGGTCAAGGATGAGACGGTGGAGGCCTCAGTACCGGTCGCGCGAGGCGAGGTACTTGGCTCCGAACTCACTGATAAAGAGGGACAACGCGTCGCCCACGTCGTGAGCGAACTTGAACTGCCACTTATCGTTGAACATCACGATTTCCAGCCCGGTGAAAGACAGCTTCTCGCGCGTCGAGAACGTCAGTTGGTGGACGCTGAAGTTGCGCAGTTGCATCGCCAGCGCGCCGAACTGATGCTTCTTCGCAAAGGTTGCCAGGCCGCCGAACGTTGTCACCACCGACTGCTGCGACGAGTAATAGACCTCGCGCTCGCCTTTCGAGCGAAACGACGCTTCAGACGAGACACGCTTTTCCAAGATGACAGCGCTGCTGGTGCGCTTGATCTCTGTATCGGGCTTGAGCCAGAAGCCATCGATGATGGCCTTGGCTGCCTGCTCGAAGGCGACGCGCTCGCCTGCTTCACCGCCGAACGTTCGTTCGAGGTGTCGCCAGAAGCCGTCCAAGTCAGGCACGTTTCCCTTCCTCAGAGCCTCCTCGACGTTGAGGCCGCATCGCTCGAGTTCGCGATCCTCCTCGATCTCGATTCGGCCGCCGGCCGGCGCGAATTTGCGGCTTGCCTCCATCACAAGTCGCGAGAGCAGCCGTCGGCAGAACGTGTTGAGCTCGCGCTCGACTTTGTATTCGCTTCGGGCTTCCATCGCCGAATACTCGGACAGTCCGTCAGCAAAGACATCGCGCTCAGCTTGAACGACGGCGCCATAGGCTGCTGCTGCCGCGGTTTGTGCCGTCTTGAACTGCTCGATCAATTGTGTGTACATGCGTGGCTCCCTGAAATGAGCAGGCGCACGCCCGCGATCGGGGACATGCCCCTGCGGGTAGAAAGAAAATTGACGATTGTCGGCGGCAGACAGCTACGCGCCTGATGGTCGATGCGCAAGTCGCGCGGGTGATGCTCCAACGATAACTGCGTGATGCCGCTTTGTATGGGGGAAAGGCGAGCGTTTGATGGTGTCTTTCGAAGCGCGCCCCTCAACACTTATCCACAGATTCTGTGGGCAAAGCTGGGGATAATCGCTCGCGACAGATGGAGGTGAGGCCGACTGAGCGTCGGGGGCTGCGCCGTAGGAAATATCATGACATTAGTCAATACGCGAAAAGAGCCACTAAACATACCTCTTTCGACTCCTGCGGTCAGCGTCGCTGAGGCCCGACGCTGGTGAGTGCATCCGAAAGGGGCGAGTATTCCGGTCGCTTTCGCGGGTCCGCCACTGCGCGACTGGGGCCAGAATCAGTTTGTGCACGCGCGTGCGTGAAGCCCACCACAGACGTATGAAAGCAAGTCACATCGCCACCCTAGCGCTCCTCAGTGTTTCAGCCATCTGCTCGACCGGCGGCATCACCATTGCCGCGCGCCAGTTCACCATCGAGCGCTCCGCCGTTCGCGTGGTTGCCGATAGCACCGTGGCGGCTCGGCTTCAGGGCCTCTCCGACGCGATTGATCTCGTCCCCGCAAACCAGCGCCCAGAACTGCTCTTGAAGTACGGGTTGAAAGACGAGCCGGCTCTGGCGGCCGCCTTGTCGGTGCAGCGTCGGGAACTCGACGCAGCAGCAAAGTCTCGCGCCGAGGAACTTGCAGCCAACGACAAGCGATTGACTGGGCTCCTCGCGGCCTGCGGCCTGAGCGCGATCGTCGCGATGATGGCGGCCGTGACGCTGTATGACATGCTTGCGGCCGCCGACCGGCGCACGCACGAATTGCAGCCGTTTGCTCAATGAGCCAGCGCGCTTTCGTGGCTGAGTTTGTGCCGATGCATGCCTACCGCATCGAGACGCACGCGTTACGGCTCGCGAATGGCCGATTTCCTGGCCTTGTCTTCGACCGCATCTTTTTGAAGATGCACAACGTGGACGGGCTGCGCTTTCTCGAATTCCAGCGTCCGAACGGCAGCCGACACGTCATGGTGTCCAGTGAGACTGAACGCGCCTTTCCGATCGGTCGGGCAACGGCTCTATCCGAAGACTCGCTGCGGCTCAACCGCGTCTAGCAAATCGAACAATGGAACTTATCATCGTTAGCTTTGAAGGCTTTACGAAGGATCCAGTCGGCGTACGGGCCGACGCTAAGCCGTCACCGGGCTTCCCCGACAGTTGGATCGACGCGCTTGTCGGGACTGGTTCAGTCTTCTCGCGCGATTACGCCGCTCCGGGCGCAGTAAAAACTATTGGATTGCACTTCCCCACCGGCTTCCATGCCGAGCAGTTCTGCCTGAGCGTGCGAAAGGTCGCCAATCTGCTTGGGACTCGGGCGCACATCCACAAGGTTCCCGCTGATCAGGCCAATCACACACTTAGCGAGGCGGGACGAAATGGCGCAAGTGTCCTTTGATGGAGTGACCGTCGCGATCGACGACGTTCAGAACAATCCTGCGAGGTATGCGCGCCAACTCCAACGCGCGAAGAAGTCTCCAGGGTACGCTCACTGCCGATGCAAGCCAGACGGCGCCGGGAAGCTTCTGCGTCTAGCTATTCGCCGTTACGGCGCGCTTTTCCACCTGGCCCGGTGGCCCGAAGAAGGGCCGTACCACGACGCGCAGCTATGCCCGCTCTATGCGTCGGCGGCCGTCGCCGGCAAGAAAAAGTCCGACGCCTCCGAGGCGATCCAGCAAACACCCTCCGGCCTGAACGTCAAGCTCGACGCCTCGCTGTCCGTTAGGACAGTCGAACACTCGCCTCGCTTGTCCGCGAACGCTTCGGGCACCGGCAGGACGCGCCGGGCCGCGCCGCTGCTCGGCTTCCTGCAACGCGTTTGGATCGAGGCGGATTTGCATATCTGGATGGGTGCCCCTGCACGCAGTTGGGGCCAATGCAACGCTCAAGTCGTGGCCGCACTGGGAGTAGGCAAACTCAACGGTAAGCCGATGCAGGACGTCCTGCACGTCATGCGTCACTATGAAGAGAACGAAGCGCAATCTATCGTTGCGGAGTTCGATGACTTTCTCGGTCGTATCAAGACGACGCCCGCGGTGTCTCAGCGCGGCTTGGTGCTTGGCGAGCTGCGCTCCGTGATGCTTTCAAGTATGGCTTCGTCGTCAAGCTTCGCCAGACAAAGCGCACCTTCTTCGCTTCGAGACACTTGATTGAGACGGCGGCCGCATCATCCCGATCTGCATGGGCCATGGTCGGCGACGCGAACGCGCGGATCGTGGCGTTGGCGGTCATCGAGCGGACAAAAGAAGGCAAACTTCGAATCGTCGACATCGCGCTCCAACTGTGCAACAGCAGCTTCATACCTTGCGACTCCAGTTACGAAGTGGCGATGGCCAACAGGCTCGTGGAGGAGCGCCGCCGCTTCACCAAGCCGCTCAGGCTTGAGACCGGCGATACACTGCTTCCAGACTTTCGACTGACAGGACACCGCGACACTGACCGCAGTTGAAGTCTATGGCATGCAGGGCAACCCGGAATATCTCGCGCGCAAGAACGAAAAACAAGCGCTGTACGCGCGCACCGCGACGCCTTGTGTCGAGTGAATACCGCCAGCAGAACTGGCGTCGGTACGACTGCCGGCAGCCGTTTGACGACTTGACAGCAGCCATCGCCGGGATACTTTGACCCGGTCTTCAACCATCTCAAAAACAAGTGAGCTCGAACTCGTTCTTTCTGAAACACGCGACGGCACGCCATGCCGACTCGCAGGTGAGCTACCCCGCGCTCGCAATGGCAAGTTCGATCGACCCGGTCGATGAGCGACGCAAGCAGATCGTTGTCGCGGCCGCCGACGACAATCATGTGCGCATGGTCTTCTTCAGCACCCTCGGCGCGATCCTCGACTTCAAAGCGTCGTGGGCAGAGATCGGTAGCTCCGCGCGTAGCTGGCTGACCTTTACCGTTCGTTGGAACAGGTGGTGGCTGCCGGACGCCTGCCACGGCCATGCCCTTGAGCAGCACGCGTCGGTGCCGACCGACCTGCGTCTCGCGCATTGTCCGGTTCCGGGCCATTCCTCCGACGACGCAGCCTTTCGCCGATATCTCGATACTGTCGAACGACACTGTCGGGGAGATCCGAGAATTGCGCGGGTCTTGTTGCCCGACAACATAGCTGGCGAAATTGACCGTGGTCGGCTTAGCGAGCGGGGCCACTTGTCGACTCCTGAATGAGCAACATCCTTCCCTTTACGCGTCTTCGATCTACCAACGATGTGCGCAGTCACGTCAACGACTGCGCGCATCGTCATATTCGCCTGGCCAAACACGCCGGCATCGTCTCCTGCGCTGACTGCGGTTCGGCGCTCACGCCCTTCTCCGCGCTTTCAATACTCGCGGAGCAGTACGGCCTCGCTCTCTCCCAGATCGAGCACCTCAAGGATCGACTGGCTCTCGCCGATGCCCGGATTCTCGAGCTTTCCGAAACCCTCGACGCCATCGATAACCTGAAAAGAGCACCGAAACAGCCTTCGACGGACACTTGACCGAGCGCCAATCAATGGTGCAATAGGCTATCAGCAACAGCAGAGCACTAGCACCATGAAACAGACGTTCGCATGCGGCCACACAGGCAAGGGGAAGTTTTGCCACACCTGCGCAAACGCAGAAAAAGAGAAGGCGGAGCAGCGCCTGGCGTTGGAACAAAAGCGAGCGGTGAAGCGCAGTTCGACTGCGGACGACGCCATCGACTTGTCCATGGTTCGCCATCTGTCGTCCGTGCAACGTGAAGCCCGCGATCTTCTCGCGAAGGTGAGCAACGGAATCCATCCCTTCTCACTCGACGGCAAGTTCCTAAAGTCCTCCGCCGGCAAGCTCGTATCGGTCCCCGTTGGCAGATCGTATCGGTTGCTTTTCGACGCCCCGTCGTTGAGGCCCATTCGCTTGGTGAGCCACGAGGATTACAACGCGATCGCGGCAAACCGCGTAGCTGCGTAACGTTTAGTCTCCAACTGCAAGGGTGCTTTGCGACAGTCGGTTCTGGCGACGGTACGCCGGTGGCTATAATCAATGGCTACCTTCATATTGACCCGCCGGCGCCCCGGCGACAGGACCGCGCCATGACTGACGAACTTTTTCCCTGCGACCACTGCGGCGGAAAATGGGCCTTCGGCTACTCACACCGGTTGCTCAAACGCCCGTCTGCCCCGGCGCGTGACTATCTGAGCGCCGACGAGCGTATTGCTCCCGAGATGAACGATCTTGAGGCACGCTCGTTGTTCGCGATTCCACAAGAAAAAGTCTGCTGCATTTACTGCGAAGACTGCGGCATGCAAACGCCTTGGTTTGCAATCGGCGACGACCGGCACGCGGCTTTTGAAAAGGCGGGTGCGATCTGGAACGCCCGCACCAGGCGACCGGCCGCCAAGGAGGGTGACCTCCTGAAGCTACTTAGAAAGGAACTCAGCGCCGTCGACGCGCCGTTCGTCATTGATCTGCTGGCGAGGACGGAAGGCGACTGGGAGAAGCGTGGTCCCATTTTCGCCATGATCGCCAGGAAGATCGCCGACAGCCAGATCACGCTGAGCGACTTCTGGCCGGTCGACACCGTTCTCAACGACGCAGCAAGGTATCGGAAGCTTCAGCAACTCGCTAAGCGCGTCTACATCGACGGCATAGCGTCTATACAGTTTCCGCGCATACCGGCGACCGGTGGAGACGAGGGCAACTTCGAGAACAGCGTGAACCTCGCTGTGGACGATCTTCCCGACAGAAACCGCTGGTGACTTGACCTTCGTCGGGGTCTGTAATACTTGGACTGTGCATGGCCATGTGTGCCAGCGACATCCCGAAGAAGGAAAAAAATGTCCCCCGTCGAATACATCCGCGCCGCCTACCGTCTCCGCGCGAGACTGGTCCCGCAGATCGCCACTTCTTTCGCGCTCGCCATCGTCTTAACTTATCACGTGCTGACTAGTCAGTCTCTCAACTGGCTTCTTCAGTGACCCGTTTGGGCCATATCGAGGCTAGGAAATATCATGATATTTCCTGCGCAAGAGGGGTCACCTATCTAACCAACTGATTTGAAATTAGTTTTGGTTGACCTTGCGGGTGACACGTTTAGGAACATATCCGCGAAACGGAACAGCGCCTTCATTTCTAGCGAGAATACGGTAGAGGGCCTGACGAGAAATTCCCACGGCCGCCGCCGCGACCGTCTTGTTCCCCCCGGCCGCCTCGACAGCGGCAGTCGCCTGCTCGAAGCTTATAGCCGCCGATCTTTGCTGCGCAAGGCTGTTGTAGCTAGCGATGTAGGCATTGGCCTTAGAGGGGCGACTATGGCCCGCCGCTTCAACCACCTGTTTCAGCGCTTCTCGGTGCAGCTTGAGGTCAGCCTTCTGGCCACCCCCTTTTACCGGCGCGGGCACTCCCGTTACCGTCTCATACATCTGCTGTAGATACTGGTGTCGCAGCCCATGACTCGTGACACCTAATCCCGCTTTCGTGACGCCGTGCCGCTTGAGAACATCATAGTAGTGATTCTTCCACTGCTTCTTGGTACACCCATCAGGTATCGTCGATCCGGTAAGAGTGTTGCAGTACTTCATTGCCTCTTCCAGTACCGCAGTCTGCAACTGGATCGGAACAAGACGGTCTCGGCCGCCTTTCGTCCCACGCGTAACGCTCAGCAAGCCATCGCGCCTCACGGATTCCTTCGGTCTTAGGAGGAAGCTCTCCTCAACGCGCAACCCGAACGCCGCCTGCAACTTCAACTGCATCGCGACGACCGGGTCCGTTTCAGCGATCTCGTTGATCATGGCTACGGCATCAACCTTATTGCCCTCCCAGGATCTGTCCTCCAGCGCCGAATATGTGCGAATGAGCCCCTGTTCCTTGCGATCGACGTAATCAGCCAAGGCACCCACCAGGGTTGACTTATTAACCCAACCGGCAAACGCGCGAAGGTATGTGAGCTTGTTCTCAATGGTGCCGGCGCTCTGCTTTTTCCGCACCCACAACTCGACGAGGAAGCGCACGTGCTTCGGTTTGATTGCCCACGGTGACTGCAACGCATAGCCATTCTCTCGAAGCTCAACGAAAGAGTGGCAAAGCTTCTGCAACCGGTACCCTTGAGTCTTCACCGACAGCTTCTTCGAGCTGACACGCGTGCGGCTATGTACGCGACCCGCGTTATCCAGGAACAGGACGCTAAGCGCGTTCTTGAAATCGGCCGGAAGCTTGTATTCATTGAGAAGCGAGCGTACGTTCACCGTCACTGCCATCTGTTCTCTCTCCAGTAGGTTCCAACAAAATATCTAACGCGCGATGAAAAGCGCAGCCTAGGTCAAACGCCTCCCGAAGTTCCACACGATCCGAGAATTGGCGGTCCTGTGCCCACGACGCTGACGACGCGATTTCCCATCCCGCCATCGCAGCGCGCTTGAGTGCTTTGCGTCGGGCCCTGACATCCGCAAAGCCAAAGCGCAGAGATAACGTCCAAATCGACCAGGCAGCTCGCGCATTGATTTCGTGGTCCATCCAACGGATCGTCCGTCGAGCCAACCGTGCGGGCAGCGATTTTTAGCGCCAAAGCGATGCGCTCGATCGACCTCGCACGTCAGTCCGTAATGGGGCATCTCGTTCGGTGCCTCAAACCTTTCCCAAAAAACCGGCCCTAACGCGACGTGGTACGAGCCAACGATTACTCGCCCCGTCATGCGCAATCTGAGGAGGCGAACCCGTTGCCAACCTCCTCCATTAAAAGCTCTCGTTCTTGTTGCGTAGCCGGACGACGTCGGTGACGCCCGGGTTTCTTTGCCGCTACGCGGGAGACCAGGGAGCCTATCTCCTGGCAGTCATCGCGCTGCGCGCCGCGTATCCCCGCCGGGCCCTGCCTTCCCTTTCTTTAGCGATTCCATTCGATAGCCCCGCACGTGGAAGAAACGTGCATCGACCGTCCGTATCTGCTGCGTGCTGCCAGCCACACGCTTCGCGTGTTGACCGCCACCGACTGCTGCTGGGAGCATATCGAACACGGACCCCCTTCGCGGTTATCTCGTCGTTGTGTGCTGTTCCCGCTGCTGTCAACAGTCGACTCGCGCGCCTTTCGCTGCGCGAATCGGCTATGCCGCTGCTACGGCTACCGCGCCGGCCTTGACGCATCTCTGCGCCCGTGTGCCCTGTCTTTCGACGGCACGACGTCGGCCATTTGCTCGGTAATTCGTTTGCGCTGTTTTTTCTCCGGTCGCGCCTACCGTTCGCCTTCCGTACAGGGAAGAGTGTTGCCCTTACGGCTTGCTCCACCCCCATCCCCAAGTCCGTTCAATCTGCCGCGGTGTATCGGGCGTCATGCAACGTACCCAGCTTCGTATGCTGAAAGGATGTGTCGATGCGCATTGAGATGGCGGCGTTCGTAGCACGGCAAAAGTGTCCGTGTGTCCGGGTCCAATCCGTCTCAACTTGCTAATTCGGGCAAAACCGCCCGCAAACCCAATGGATATCGCGTGTCCGGCTTCCTCAACTTGGGTCACCCTGTGCTTGATTAGCTTCAGAAAAAGGCCGCATCAATTTGCGGCCTGTGACAGAGGGCTTTTCGCTAGGCAAAGCGACGCCCTCGATGGTCCGTTCAGGAGGTCGATGCGCTGTCCGCGCGGTGGGTAATCAGCAGGATAGCGCGTAGACATACCAATGCGTACACGAAAGCTGCCTAAATCATGCGAGCTTTTGGATCCTTGACATCGCGCGCCGCTCGGTACAGTTCATCAAGCGTATCGGGGACTTTTCTCACCGATATCGTCCCAATAACTGGCAGATTAAAACGCGCTTGATGCGTTCGATTTTCATCTCACCGTTGAGGTGGAGATAACTGACACTTATCCGGACGTTTATAGAAACCGAGCCGTCGCCACCGACAATCTGCCACTTTTCTGTCAGATAACAGGCAGATAAATAAACGAACTGATTCACCTCTGGAGGGAGAATGAACGCACTTAAGACGCATGCACCCGTCCTCGCTGTCGACGTGGGATATGGCAACACCAAAATCGCTTTCCGCAACGGCTCAGACGTGTCAACGTTTATGTTTCCGTCGCTGACACCGCCGTACAAGGCGCATACGATCGCAAAAGAGAGCGCTGGGCTGATTACCACGCCCAAGACGGTCGCGGTAGAGGTCGAAGGTAAGCGCTATCAAGTTGGTCCGGGCATACTTTTGAGCTCACGCAACGGCGATGCGGGTGCCACGCTCAACGACGACTATTGCACTACGTCGAGCTATGCCGCGCTGCTGGCTGGTGCTTTCCATTTCGCAAACGTCGCGTCGGTCGATCGCCTGGTTCTCGGCCTGCCGATGAGGAACTTTCACACGCACGTGGCGCATCTGCGGAGTGCGTTCACCGGCAACAATGCGTACGGCCAAGTCGAATTCCATGTCGGAAGTGTCATTGTGCTGCCGCAGCCTCTCGGTGCATTGGTCAACTTCTCGCGGTATCACGAGTTCGACAAAGAGGACCCACACCTCATCATCGACGTCGGCTACTTCACCACGGACTGGGTAGTGGCGACTGGGCTGACGATCGACGAAGAGCGCAGCGGCGGTCATCACAGCGGCGCGTCTCACTACTACGAAGCCATCGCCGCTGTTATCAAGGAGAAACTGCATATCGACACGCAGGGAATTGAGCGGATCGATAAGGCGCTACGCACCGGATCGACGCTGCTGCTCAACGGGAACGACTACAACCTGCAGGAGTTTCTGCCTGGGGCGCAGACGGTCATCGACGCCGCGGTCAAAGCCATCCAAGCGGGCGTGAAGAACACAGTGGACATTCGCTCGATCGTTCTCACTGGGGGCGGTGCGGCTCTCTACAGGCACGAGATCCAGGCGCGCTTTCCCCACTTGAGGATCGACCATATGACAGATCCATGCTTCACAAATGTCAGGGGGTTCCTTGCCGCTGGCGAGGCGACGCTGCTGCGCGATAAGAAGCGCAAGGAAGGGGTGCCCGCATGACAGGCGCTTTGGAGATCAAGGTAACAATCAGCGAAATCGCGACGCCAACGCTGTTCGATGCTTTAGTTGCGATCTCCAACCCTCGGCAACGCGCGGCACTCCTGAAACGGCTGGCCGAAGAAGCTCTACGAGGCAGCGTCTCGGGTTCTCGCGTCTCGTTGAATCCCGGCATTGCCGACTCCGCCGGGGTCTCGCCAAGCAGGGAGCCAACCATCCAGCCTCACATCGGCGAGGCGGTGGTCGCTGTTCCGCGAAGGGAAGCGCACAACGAAGCCGAGCCTGATTTCGACTACGCGTTTCTCGCTGAGAATTTAAACCTAGAATGACCCGGCGATCGTAACAAGAAGGCACACTTGCTTAATTGCCAGCGATTCTCGTCCGTTATCCGATTCGTGTGTGATCATCACGGCGACTTGACATGGATTGAATGCTGGCAAGATAGAAACGTATCGACTAGGCCTGCAACGGCGACGGAGAAAACATGAGCTTGTTGGACAACTTGGCGCAGATCGACTGGACACGAGACGTCCGCATGTGGATCTTGGTCGCCGCAGGGCTGGCCTTGTGTGAGGCCGCGTTCCTTTTCAGCCACGCGATCAAAAATCGTAAGCAACGGGGAGCATGATGTACGCAAAATTCATGGCATTACCGTTTGTGACCCGGCGCATCATCATCGCGGCCGCGTCGTTCTTCTCGATGTTCTTGATTGTCCATCTGCCGAAAAACGGATTTAGCGAAACGTTGTTGTTCGCGGCGGGGCTCACCTTGTTATGGTCGGTGGGTATTCTGATTCCTTTCCTAAAAATACTGTTCTTCGTGTTGAAGTGGCGTTTGAGCTACGTCGTGCGCTTCAAATAGTCTCAGAGTGACGAGGTAAAAAAAACCCCGACCAATGGTCGGGGTTCGTTTTAACGGGGTGCTCAGTGCAGCAGAGACACCCCTTGTGCGCTCGCCTGTCGACGAATGCAGTAAAACCAAGCAGTGTCCAACGTAACGCCCTGCTTCTCCAGTCGGGCATGACCGCCTCTTTTTCGGTCAATCACGTCATAGGCTTCCGCCTCCGACTTCCCCACTCTGACCGAGCCGTTCTCAACACCGGACGTTGCCACAATCTCATACCGGCCAACAATCATGCTAAAGCTCATTTCCTCTTCTCCATTGGAAAAGCTCGGGCGGATTGCGGCCCCGGTTGGGGACAAATCCCCACCGGGCAAAAGTTACTGTTAGCGGACTGGACGCCGCCAAGAATCAAAAATGCAGTGCTTCGTGCAACTCGCGGCGCACTACCACAGCAGACGTGAGGCCGTGCGCGACGTGAGACGCACACCACTCGTCGGCGAAGTCGGTCTCCCGCTTCTTCGGCCGATGAACCATAGCCGTGTACCCTTCAGCGCGAAGCCGCTTTGCAAGCTTCAGGGCCGCATCGACGCCTGGCGACTTCCTGGTACGTGGATCGACCGCATCGAAGTCCGCGAAGATATGGACGACGCGGATGCCGAGGCCGTCTGGTACAACGAAATCGGCGAGAAGGATACGATTCAGGCAATACCAGACCGGCACACCAAACAGCATGTGCGCGGCATAGGCCGTCTCGAGACCCTCCGCGACGCCAATTTCCCCGTCAACCGGATGCATCAGCCGGACTGCGCCGCCGTTGAGCTTATGAAGCGTCACGTCGTTCAGCTTGGCCGGAAGGATCTCGCCATCGTTAGTAACGATCGACGCTTTCCCCGGTTTCGAGCGTTCAAGGAACGTGCGATGCAGCGTGCCGAGACGGCCGTCCGGCAACGTGAATCGAGCGAGGATGCCCGGCCACTGACCAATGACTTTCTTTTCGTGCCGGTAGTCGAGCATCGCCATGCGCAGTGCTGCGGACGGCGATGCTGTCAGACCCGGAACACGTTCGCGCAGATACCGCGGAACGAGGCCATCCGAGCCGACCTGCGTCGCTCGATCCCACATCGAGTCGAGCCGCTTGCGCGCCCACTCCGGATCGACCTTTCGGCCAGGCGCCGGAGCCGCCGGTTGCGCTCGGTTTTGCCGTGCGTCAGCCAGACTGCCACCTTCGAGTTCAATCATGAGTTCGCGGAAAGTCATGCCGGCGGACTTGCAGATAAGCTCGAAGCCGTCGCCGGCTTTTCGGTCTCCGTCGTTGCATTTGCGGCAGACCCAGTCGCCGCGGCCGCGGTTGTTGTCGTATGTGAAGCGGTCGTTTCCGCCGCAGATGGGACAGGGTGCGCCCTTCCCGGTCAACGAGCTTTTGGGCACTCCGTACTTCTGGAGCAACGCAACCCACTGTTCCGGGGACAGCTTGATGTCCTTGATATTCATTGGCACTCCAGTTGTGGTGTGGTTGAGGTCGATGCCTGAACAGGCGGTGAAATCGTGCTCAAAAAAAACGTCCGCCTTGCGCAAGGCGAGATGGCGGGCGGCTTTTTTCAGCAAGGGAAGCGAAAAGGCGGGGGTAGCGACGTTTGAGCGGGTCGCGTAGGAAGACACGCTTCGTTGCTTCGCCGACCGTTTTCCGGTTCGACGAAGCAACGAAGGTGAGGAAAAACTGGAAGCGAGGTGAGCTCTTACAGGATCAGATGGCAGCCCACTCACGACCCATTAGATAAGGCCTGAAGGGTATGTCGTCGTCCACATCTGCGAAGCCACCGCCTCCACCATACGACGTCGATTGCGGTTCGCGATTCGCCGGCGCGGGGTTGCCCGATCGCGGCTGCTGCGAACGTTCTTGACGTGCAGGGCGCTGACTCTCGAAACCGTCGCTCGAAGAGCGATCGCCAGAGGCCCGGCCTCCGAGCATCTGCATTTGATCCGCCACGATCTCTGTCGAATACCGCTCTTGCCCGGCTTGGTCCGTCCACTTGCGTGTGCGGATTCTCCCTTCCATGTACACCGACGAGCCCTTCTTCAGGTATTCGTTGGCGATTTCAGCCAGCCGACCGAAGAACGACACTCGATGCCATTCGGTCTGCTCCTTCATCTCGCCCGATGCTTTGTCTTTGTACCGATCGGTCGTTGCGAGCCGGATATTCGCGACTGCATCGCCGCTCGGCAAGTAGCGCGTTTCCGGGTCGGCTCCCAGGTTGCCTACGAGGATGACCTTGTTCACTGATGCCATAAAAAGCCCCTTTAAGATTTCTTCGAAATAGACCAAAGCCACTTGTCCCACAGCACCTGAGCGCCGCTGGCATCCAGCTTGGGCCGCCCACGTGCGTCGACTGCCGGCACCTTGGTCTTACCGACACGCCTAACTTCCACATGATCGCCAATGCGGCAGGCCGACTCTGCGATCGCGTCGCGTAGGCCCTCGCCTTGCAGGACGTGTGTCTCGCCGCGATGCTCGAGCGTTACGCAAAATGATTCGTATGTTTTGCCAGGGCGCTTTCCGTCGGGGAATCGCTTCTCGCCCCACTCTTTCAACACACCGTATCTCGCGCGTTCCTTGCGTCGATGTGACGACTCAGCGGCACGCGGCGGCGTCGATACAATAGCGTCTACAATTTCCACCTTTGGCCGGGCGTCGCCGAGGGCAACCGGTCGAGCGCGTTCGGTGTCGACCGTCCGGCTGGCAGGTTCGTCTGGTGACCGAGCGCCCTTGACAGCAGCCGCAATGGCCTCTGTTAGCGTGCCCTTGTGCTCGTGCAGCACTTCCCAGTGCGGCGCGAGCGCTGGTATCAGCTTCAAACCGACAGCCGTTGGCCGCAGCTCGTAGTCGAAGGCCGGACGAAACTGCACAACGACACCGCCTTCATCGCGAAACAGCATCGGTTGGCCGGCGATCGCGATGTGCCGCTCGTTGGGACCGCCCTTTCCAACCTCAACCGGGGATGAATGGCTTGCGGGATAGTCACTGCCACGTTGCGTCTGGGGCGTCACACCGAAGAGCGCTCCCAGCAGTCGACTGAATGTTGATGTGCTCATAGTTGAGCTCCTAGAGCAGCGTGCCGAAGCACTCGCGACGCACCTCTTCCATGTCGCGTTTGAGCAGTGGGTTGCTCAGGATGACGTCTTGCAGGATCTCGGGATCGACGCCGTTGATCTGGCACACGAACCGGTATGGCAAGGCGCCCTTCCAGAACTCCATGACCCAGCCGAGGGTAGCCCGGTAGTCTTCGAGTTCCATTTTCTTTCTGTTTTTGAGCCGCTCGCTGAACAACGCAGCGCAGTCCATCAGAGACTCGGGCATGTTGTCGCCGCGTCTGCTGTCAGTCGCGAGACTAATCAGTGCGTCGACCATCTTGTCTTTGACCGCCGCGCTCCACAGGTGCGGATCGGGCAGCGGGTCAGGCTTGGCCTGGACACGCGTAATCGGCGCTGCGGGAGCGTCGAACATGTCCAGTTGCCATGCGGCTACTTCTGCTTGCATGGGAATCTCCGGGTGAACGGGAACCCATGCCCCGCACCGGGATGGTTCCCGTTGGGGTGAGGGGTCAAGACCGCCCGGGCGGGCAGTCTTGACATTCAGGCGTAGCGACTAGTCGTCGGTGCCTGTCTTAAGTGGAACGACCACTGCGGACTTTGCGTACTGACGCTTGATATGCGTGACGTTGTCGTCGGCGGTAGCCAGAACGGCAGCGGCATGCGCAGGAGCTTTCGCATCCTCGACTTTCTCCTCCTTCAATGCCGACTTGATGGATCGCTTGATCCACGAGAAGACAACGAACAAAACGAACAAGAAAGCGAAGAACGAGTGCGCAGCGAGCCACAACGCAAAGCTAACAGCGACCAACCAACCGGGCGATTTCATCGCCTTGAGAACCAACTGCTTCGGCATTTTTTCTCTCCAGAAAAAAGACGCACTAGGGGATGTCCAGCCAATACAGCGCTGGATGGTTTTCGATGCTCGGGTGAGCAGGGAAAAACGGCGCGCGGAGAGACGCTTTCGTCACGGCTCACTAAGGCGTGGCGAAAGCAGCTCTATGCGGGAGACAGGGATCAAGCGCGACCGCGAGTTCTCGCGTGGCTTCGGTCGATGCGTCAGAGACGCGGGGATGCAGAGGAATTTACGCCGGTGTCGCAACTAGAGAGGCGCGAAAGCTCGCAAAAACATGGCGTCTTTCAAGAGACGACAGAGTTACTGCGCATAACGCGCCTTGACTACGTTAGGAGGGTGTCAAGCTGGTACAGACAAACCGACGGGACACCGCAATGCTTTTCGAAATCCTGGCCGCGGTCGGCCGCTACAATGCGTATCGGCATCTCGCAAAGGGTTCTAAGTTCCGCCCCTCGAGGCGCAGCTTCGACGCGATCGGCGCTGCCGGGGGGCAACCGACCAAGCGAAGCATCGCAAAACCCTGTACTGGCTCTGCGGGAACGACTTCTACTTGCACGAAGGCCCGCTCGCTATCAAACACGCACCAGGACCCAGTTCCCGACCGCGGAGATCGACCACCTCGCCGTGACGCCTTTTGGCGTCTTCATTTTTGAGACCAAGCACTGGTCCGGCCACATTGCCCCTTCGACCGCCAACGGCTACCACACGCACAGGCGCGGACGAACTGGCCGAAGACCGACGTTCCCTGAACCATCAACACCGCAAGGTCCGCTTTCTCCGTGCCGAGTTGCCACCGAACTGGCCGGTGATCGGAGCCGGCCTATTCGCATCCGCGGACGCGGTCCTTGATGCCCAACTTCCCTTGGGCCTGATCACGCTCGATCACCTGCCCCAGTGGCGTCGCACCAAACGAGACCTCCTCGATGGCGTCAAGCCTTTGAGCGTTGAGCATGCAATAGCCGCTGTTCAGATGTTTGCCGACGGATCGAGCGCTGCAACATAAGGTCACCGTCAGCAAAACGTAAATAATGGGGTCGCATGCTGCAAACATCGCAGGTCCTTTTTCTAGGTATTCCGTTTCACTTATGTAATTAAAGTCTTACAGAGTTCTTCCGTTAAACGTTTGCGGGCTGCACCAAAAAAGTGCCGCCTTATCTTCGGCGGGCTTAAAGAGGGATAAAAAAGTGCCTCTTTCCGCTCCGTCCGAACCTTACCGACCGTTACTCTTTGTTACCGAAGTGCAGACGGAAGCACCAGGGCAGTCGAGAGACGCCTGCGGCGCGACAAGCAGCACCGGGGGGTGCTGTAGCAAAATCTGGAGAGAAGAAATGCTGAACGGCGAGACGTCCAAGAACACCCCAACGAAGCAAAACAACCTTCCTATCAAGATCGATGACGAGGACTTCAATGAATTCATGGTTCCTCGTGACGATCACAGCCGTGTCACCCGCGCGAACATCGAGAAAGCGGCGCGCGTGCTCTTCGGCGCAGAAGAGGAACTGATCGCCCGCCTGACCGACGCCATGATGGCGGTTGCGGAATCGCGCGAACGGATTGCCGCTGAAATGATCGCCCTCGGCAATCAGTTGTTTCATTGCCACAACCTCGTGCGCAACAACATGACCGCAAAAGCCGGGGACAGTCGAGCCACGCGCAATCGTGCCGCCAACCTGGCCTACGACTTCTTCGATAGAGCCATGAACATCAAGCATTCCGCTGCGCGCAGTTACATGCGTTGCTACGAGCGCTTTGGCGACAACACCGAGGCGATCCGCATTTTCAACGTGGGCGAGTTGGACATGTTGAAGGCCAGGCACATCACCGACGCGACGATCAACGAGCTCATGGAGAAGAAGCAAAGCAACCCAGACATGACGCGCGCTGAGATGAAGAAGCTGTTGGACGAACTGAAAAACCGCGACAAGGCGCTGGTTGATGCTGAGAATCAGCTTGAAAACGTCGCCTCGTTGCTGGAAGACAGTAAGACGGAGTTGTTCCTTGCTGGAAAGGAAGTCGCCCACCTCAAAGAGGAACTAGCAGCTAACGCGCGCGCCTTGACTGCAAAGCAAGAAGACTTGGCGAGGCTCGATGACCTTCTGACCCGCCGCACGGCAGGTCTGAGCAGCATGGAGAAGGACATTGCCGACAAGGACAAGCAGATCGCGCAACTGCGCCGCGCCTTCGATAATCAGAAGCCCGTGGTAGAGATCAAGGAGGTCATCAAAGCTCCTGAAGGCTTCAGGACAATCAGCGCTGCGGTTGAGGCCAAGAACGCCGAACTCGCTGAAACGGAAAATGCGCTTGATGCAACGAAGCAGCAACTTGAATCGCTGCAGCAAGAGCGAGACCGCCTCAAGGCGTCCATTGACGCGACCCAGAAGGTACAAGAGTCATTGACGGCTGCAACAACGTCCTACGAGAATTTTGCGGGCAAGTTGTCGTCGGCGCAATTGGCGATGCAGGCCTCCAGCAATCCTGCGGAGCATCGCCCGTTGATCGAAGCGCTGGCTGGAATGTTGCGCAAGTCGCTTGTCGAGATCGACACGTGGCTTTCGCGATAACGATAAATAAACGATAACCCTGGACGGTGCGCGATGCGCGCCGTGTTGTACACAAACAATAAGAATTAGCGATGGCCATCAATACACTAAACGCGATCGAGACCAGCCATACTCTGCCCACGTTTCTTGCAGAGAAGATCCAGCGCGCGAATTACTCTTTGACCGACGTGATGCACAGGGTGCTTACCCGGTATGAAGGAGCCGAGGCCGTGCTCGCCGTATGCCTCGAAAACATCGAGACGTTCAACGAGCACGCCGCTCCGAAGGCGACGCTAATGAACATGCCTTTTCTGGCGCTTCTGCCAACGCTTCCCAACCCTCGCGACTGGGAAACCTTTGTCGACGACGTGCTGGTCTCGCCGACGGTTGCAGATCTCGCTTCGAACATGCCTGCCGTGGACGGCATGATCAGCCGCGATATTTTCCACTACAACTGCTACTACGTGACGCTGCTGAAGGATGTGCTGCACATGAACATCTTGGCAGCGCCGTTGCTGGGCATCACGTTCGAGCTCGCCGAGTATTTGACGACAAAGCCCATGCGCCAGCTTGAGGCGGCTATTGGCCGGATCAAATTCCCTCTCTTTAGATGGCGCTTCGAAGATACATTGTTCTGGAAAGAGTACTGCACAGGTTGGCTTTCCAACGAATCGGTTGCGCACTACCTCATGCGCACGTCCCAAATTCCGGCGTCGACGTTGCCCTATAAGGACTCTTGGTCGCATCTTCGGCTCGAACGTGCTGAACGCGACGGGTTCGCGCGTCTCTTCATTGCGCAGGGATGCCGTGCGTCCACGGCGGTGGACTTCTTCAACCTGAACCGCACGACGGCGCGCACGATCTACAAGCAAATTCACGGCGTTAGCTCGCCAGTGGGGTGCAGGACTAAGTCGCTCACGTGGTATGTCCAAACGGCAGTCAACAGAGTCCAAGCGACTTTCGTGGTCTGGCTGTACCGATGTGCGCTTCAGAACGGCGCGAATATCCCGGAGGCCCTGATCGCAACGAATGACATCGCGGCGAAGTTGTTCGGTGACGACCTCGTGATCACCGCAGATCGTGCGAACCACCTCGCCGGCGCGATGGCGATGGATTCGAGACTTTCTGTAGCGCCCTGCCGCTCCTGCAAGACCGACTACGTCCTCGCTAACGAGCAAGGAAAGATCGAACTGGCGAAGGATTTCGTGTGTCCGGGCTGCAACTATTCCGTTAAATCACGCCTCGCCTCCAAGCACAAGAAGGCCAGGTCGTAAATCCCACCCGGAGGTTGAGCGATGTCCCATGAATTTTCCGTCGAGGCCGGGCTTATCGTTTTTTCACGCGATGGCCGCGCGCAGTTTGGCTGGCTTGACCTCCAAACTGGCGCGTACTACGGTGAGGCCGACGGCTTGTGCATTGCGGATGCGATCGGCGCCATCGCGTTCCACTCGGACGTGACGCACTGAGCCATGCAGGACTTCGCTTACCTCTTTCGTGACAGCGCCGCCGCGTGGCTCGAAGGCCGCGGCGACGCGCGATTCCAACAGTACGAGAGGCACTACCGCGCAGATCGCGCAACGGTGCAGTCGCAGGAGGTGTTCGACCTTGAGCAAAGCAACATTCGCTTCGCGCAAAGATTCGGCTCTGGCAGGCGGCAGTTCGCGGCCGCGTCGAGAAGCAAAGCATTCGGCGCGCTCGCGACTTTCGCCATTCTCCTTTGGGGCGGCACCGCACTCCTCTCTTCAGTGGGCGCGACACAGCCCGTCGCGGTCGCGGCGGTGCTCGGCGTCGTCTTCGTCGGATTGCGCGTGAAGCACTTCCGCGCCCGTAAGCAGAAGCGATAGCAAACGGTTGCGATCAAACAACGATGCAAATCTCGACCCCTTACCAGGTATTACAATGCCTGCGCCGCCGATTGGCCAACGGCAATTTTCCAACGAGGAAAGCGGTTTCGAGGCTGACTTCCAAGACGACTTGACTTCGAACACCGCTCGATAAGATGAAAGTAAGCAGATCGTGGGGACGACTGCATTAATTAGATCGGAAACAACAAATGACGATTCAGAAGAACTTAAAACTTTCGATGGCTGCGATCGCTGCATCGCTGCTGGTGGCTGCTTGCGGCGGCGGTGGCGGCGGTGACAATGCAAGCTCCGGTGCAGCGCTCGCCTCTGGCGCGAGCACGCCGACTGGCAGTCAAACGACGTCAGGCGTCGCGCCGCGCACGTCGGTCGCGACGCCGAACTACGCGGCTGGCTCGTTCCAGCTCGCGGCGTTCAAAGAGATCAACGCATATCGAAATGCGATGGGCGTTGGCATGCTCAGTCAAGATTCGATTCTCGACACGTCGGCGCAAGCGCACTCACTGTATTTGTTTTCCAACCTCAGTACGGGTGTGATCAGCGTGCTGTCACACAACGAAATCGCTGGTAACGCCAATTACTACGGCGACACGCCGCTCTCGCGGGCACAAAAGGCGGGTGCTCCCACGGCGGAGTTCGTCGGAGAAATCGCCGCTGCGGGAGTCGCAACACCAAACTCATCCGCAGCCGCTGCTGACTGCGTGGGACAAACCCTGGCATCGGTCTATCACTTGGCTAACCTCACGTACAATCAGGAAACTGTTGGGCTTGGTTATACGCCCGGTAGCACAGCTTATCCGATCTACGCCTGCAGCATTGACTTCGGTCAAATGACCGGAGTGGTGGGTACGCCAAGCGCAAACGCTGTTTCGTCGTTTGGCGGCCAGCAAATCGCGCCCACAACAGTCGTTCATTCGCCTTATACCAACGAAAGCGGTGTTGCGCTTGCTATGCGCGCGGAAGCGCCGAACCCGGCTCCGGATGTATCTACCCCGGGGCGCCCGATCCTCATTCGTGTCAATGCCGTCCAAGGCGTCGACACGCTATCGGTGAGTCGGTACACCCTGACGGACAACTCGGGTACGGTCGTCGCCTCGCGCATTCTGATCCCCTCCGCAGCCACGGCCGGATCAAGTACGGCGGTTGTTGCCGACCCCAATAATGGGTTGCCAAGTGGCACTGCCGTATTGCTCCCGCTGGCGCCGCTTAAGGCCAACACGACCTATCAGGTCAACTTCGCTGGTGCGCGCAACGGCGCCGCGCTGTCGGCATCTTGGAGCTTCACGACAGCGGCTAACTAATCCAGCTTACTGACCAACAAACAACGCCCCGTAGTCCGGGGCGTTTTGCATTGCGCTCTACACTACGGTGACGCTACTGCAGCCGATTAACCACCCTGTCCGCCACATGTAATGTTCTCTGCCTGCGGTGCGAAGTCAACGGAGTCCACCGTGCTGTCGGGGTTAACAACGCAGTACATGATGTAGAGATGAGTCAAATCTCCGCAAGCGTCTCCCGAGTTTGTGTATGGTCCATGCGCCATCCACGAAAACGTACGCTTCGGGGGGGCGAAGTTTCTCAACTCTTGGAATCCTGAGAAGTCATAGAATCCCCTTGCAGACATCGCCACGCCGCAGCTTCCGACCGGATCGAACGGTATCACCGGTGGGGGCGGCGGAGCCGGCGGTGGGTTGCATGTATACACCCACGAACTTCCGTTCCAGGCTGGGCCCGCCTCGAAGCCGTATTCGCAACTAGGCGGCGGGGTCATGCACTGGTAGCGATTGCCGCTCTTCTGCCACGAGTACCCCGGATTGCAGCCCGGAGCACGCGGTACGCCTATTGGATTTTGAACCCATTCAGCTCTAGATTCGATCGAAACAGTCATCGTTGCACTCAGCGTCGCCAGCATCGCCAGCGACACCACCGCCTTGGTTCTCATTGTTTTCCTTATTGATTTGCGTAGGTGCAGCCGACGTCTATCTGAGCTTGCAATCCAAGCTGATCGGGAATGAGACTGTTCGCACCATCCGCAAGCACGTTGTAGATTTGGAGGATCCACTGAGACCCGTTCGAGCCCATCGTGTAACGCGCCCCTGAGATAGGCGGATTACGGTTGGAGTAGTCAGTTGTGGTTGACTGCGGAGTGATTCGATACCATGCCGCCCCACCTGGTCCACATGCAGGGGGATAGACTCCCCAACCGTTGTACCAACCGCTGTATTGAGCATCGGCAGACTGATTGCTAACAAGGCTGCTAGCTCCGACCCAGTTGCCGAACTTGTTGCAAACGAAGAGCTGGTTATTTCGGATCGTCACGCCGTTCCACGAACAGTTCGACGCCGCCGAGTTGATGTTTGCAACGGTGGCGTTCACTGTAGTCCCCGTCACCGTGACCGCACTTACCGTACCGTTCGAGGTGACGTTGCCGACGCTGATCGGAGCCGGAGCTGATCCCGAGTAGTTCTGGACATACAGCGTACCTTTGGTACGAACCGCCGCATTCGTGTCGTCGCCATAGTAGATGGTTCCGTTGGCCATCTGCAGGGTGTTACCAGCCGGCAATTTGAGCGTCTTTGCGGTTAGGTTTCCAGCGTTCTGGATGTCCTGATTGTTCGCGTTCATCGTGCCAGTTAGCGGTAACGCGCCGTCACGCCGGTAATAAGGCGAATTACCGTCCGCACCAAAACCGTTGATCGCCAGCACCATCCCAGCCTTGTTACCTACTGGATTAGGCAATGTCCACCCGCCATGAATCCCGGTGACCGTCGCCGGCGCTCGGTTTGTCGAGTAGCCGAACTGCGCTCCCCCGGCGGCAGCTAGGACACCGGCGCCGGCAATGTCGGCCGTCTTGTCCGTCATGCTGATCAGCGGCAGGCTGGAATAGATTTGCGAGGCGATATGGCAATTGCCCGCTGCGGTCGAGCAGTTGTCGGGCACAACGGCCAACGCGATCTGGTAAGTGCCGCCCCAAAACGGCCCGTTCTTGAACGTGACTTTGTTGTTCGACTGCGCGCTCAGTTGCGCCAGCGTCGGCGCGACGATGGGCGTTGACGTCGTCTGCGAATACCCCATTGGAATAAGCGAGGCGTAGTTGTTGGTAATGTAACTGCCAAGCGCCGAATTGATCGACGCGATGTTCTGCCCTTCGATCTGCAGCAGATTCTGGCGTTTGGCAGCGATGTCTTCCTTGATACCCTGTACCGTCAGCAAGGCCGCGCCGACCAGGACGATCAACATCTCAAGAATGCTTCCCATGTCGGCGGTCCGCGATCAGGTACGGGTGGTCCACAATCCCATCGACGCCATCGCGCCGTTCGATGCGCATGCAGTGGCGACCGTCTGCGGGTTGAACGTGACCGTCGGTGAGAAGATCGTTGTGCCGTTGACGGTCACCTGCGTGTAGACGGTGATCAGCGCAGCCGCACTCAGGGAGCAAACCGTCGATGTCACCGGATACGTCAGAATCAGCGAGTCATTCGAGGTAACGAGCGTGCCGACGGCCGCCGTCACCGTGCCATTGAACATGCCCTTGACCGACGACTTGTCCGAGGCGGCGCGCGAGCCCGCCGAATCGAAGGCGTGATTCTGCGCGAGCACCGTGAGCGTCTCCGAGGAAAAATCAGCGTCGTTCTGCGTCGCGTTCAGGATCCCGGTGTGAAACATCTGTGCTTCACTCTTGAACTGAGACGAATGAATCAGATCGAGCACATACTTGCCCCCCGCATAGACGGCGAGCGCGAGCAGCGCGGCGCCAGCCATCACCGCGCCTGCCTCGATCATCGACAGCTCGCCCGACTGCTTTTTCGCGCGGGCAATCTTTAGAATGCGCGCCCGGCGTTCTTTGATCGGGTCGACTTGAACTGCTTGCGTGTTTTCGTTGGTCACTTTCTTTTCCTTAATAGCTTGAAGCGGCGGGATTCCCCGATGTGAGGTTGACGGCACCCGTCACGACGTATGAGCCAATGCCGAGGGTCAGAAACAGTGCAGCGGCAAAGCCGAGCAGGATGAAGTGGGTCATGCGGGCGTTGCGTTTCACGGCTTCAACGACGCGATCGAGCGACTCCCGGCCTAGACTCTTGATGGCCGCTTCGAACTGGTCGCGGCCCGCCGCGTCGGTGATTGTGTCGACGATCGTGATCGAAAAGATGCCAGTGTCGAGCGCCCTCATTGGCTCATCAGAGCGGGCCGTCAAGCGTCGATCCATGATCTTCAGATGCCAGCGCAGCCACGGATCCGCTGTCTTGAGGAGCCTGTCGAGCGCCGCACGGAGCGTGAGGTTGGAGTCGAACAGGCCGGCGAGCGAAACAATAAGGAGCGCCGCGCGAAGGTCGCGGCGATTGCGCCAGAGCAGCGGCATGCGGTCGAACTTATCGCGAAGAGGTCCAGACCAACGCTTCAGGCTCGAAAAATAAGCGAGCACAAGGCCGATCATCGCCGTGAGCGTGAGCCACCAGTATTCGTAGCAAAACGTGTCGACGTGATAGAGGAACCGGCCAAGATCGGGCCATTGGTCGAGCGGCCGGACGTCGAGGACCTGCGGGAAGATGACGCCGCCAAACAGCATGCAGTACGCGTACATGTAGACCAGCAGCAACGCCGGGTAGGCCATCTGCACCGAGGTGGTCGACGACAGCACGCGCTTGGCCTTTGCGGCCATTTCCGCGAGCTCGAAGCCGCGAACGACCGCATCTTCGCGCGAAGACTCGTCAGCGATGTCCAGCAACGCGTACTCGTCGCCGGGGACGAACGGTTTGATTGCAAGCGCGAAGCTCTCCCCGCGCTGCATCGTCTCGCGGATGCGCGCGAACACACGCCACTCGAGCTTGCCTCGCGAACGGCTGCGCTTCTCGTACGTTTCAAGCCGGTCGAACAGCGTCTCGGTGTTGCGCAGGCCCTTCGCGGCGATATCGAGCCGCGTCTCGCGGTAAAAGTCCTCGCGGACTTTCTGAAACCGCCAGCGCGCGACGACCAACTGCTGCCGCACGGGCAGCATCTTTGCGAACGTGGTGATCATGGAGGACTAGGTTTAGACCATCAAGCCATCGACGCCGGGCATCACGCGGTACTGCGCGAACGACTGCATCGAGCGATTGATGAATTGTGGATCAATCAAACCGCGCGAAGCCTTGAAAAGAGCATGTTCATATAGCGTCTTTCCAGTCATATCTGCGTTATCGAACCCGGTACGACGCGCGCCGCGCCAAACTGCGCGTGCACCCGCCCAGTCGCGCTCGGCTACACGCTCCAGAAATTCCGGGGTCGGGCGGTACAGCTCGGCGGCCAGCGACGGGCGCTTCGTGCCACCTGCCGCCTTGCCGTTGCGCGTGAAAAGCCCCTTCAGCCGGCAGTGCTCGCAGCCGTCGTAGTTGCGGCACGCCATCGCCGAGGTGTCGAGACCGAACTTCGTGCGCAGCAATTCCAGATCGGCTTTGGGCATGACGTCTTCGGCCGGCAGCTTGCAGTGCTCGCAAAGCGTCGGAATCAGCTTCTGGTTGCCGACTGCATTGATAAATCCCTCGGAAGCGAGCTCGTCGATCGGCAGTTGCAGCCGCCGGCCCGCCATACGCATCACGGCCGCGATGATGTCGCCGGCGTGCAGCGAGAATCGCACCGGGTGACCGGTCAGCGCGAGTTCCGCGACCAGTCCCATCACGACGCGGTCACGGACTTCCCCGATCGTCAAATCGTCAGGGTCCTGCCGCATCAGCGTTCGAATCACCTCCGCATACTTGCGGTTGGCTTCATCGTCGGTTTCGTCCGGGCGGCGGATGATCGAGTAGTCCGACAGCCACGGCATTGGATACTCGGAAGGCTCGTTCACTGCGAACTGCTTCTTGAGTTCCCGATCTGGCAGCATGTACGAGAGGGCGCGCAGCGTCGTCGTCTTGCCCGAACCCGTCTCGCCAGTGAGCGCCGTAATGCCGCCGCTCACATAGTTGAGCGTCTCGATGAGCTCTAGCTGGCTCTTCTCCAGGCCCATGTCTTTCGGCAGCAGCACCGAATAGTTCTTGAAGTTGCCGTCGAGCAGACGCAGCGTGACGTCATACCCGCCCACCAGCGGAGACGACTGCCAGCGCAGGTTGACGGTGTCCGTCTTGACCACCAACGGAATCATTGCCGACTGGGGCGCGGTCGGCTGGAAGCTGTTGCCCGAGTTCGTGTTGCGCTGAACGAGATCGCTGTACGCGGCAAACAAGGCGCGACGAACGATGGCCTTCGGCATGCGGCTGAACGTGTACATGTCACCGTTCACGCGAAACCGAACTTCGACTTCGTTGTGAAACTCGCGTGGCTCAAAATGAATGTCACTCGCGCCGTATACGTGTGCGGCCTCAACAATGTCCCGGAAATTGCCGATCGCGCGGCTCGCTTCGCGGACTGTGCAGTTCGCGGACGCCGCGGCCTTACCCGAGTAGATTGCGGCGATCACGGCATCGGTTGCGATCATCTCCTCGCGCACGAGTATGTCGTTGGCGCCCAAGTCCTTGATGAAGGTCGCGTACTGCGCCTTCTCGGCGAACCGTGCGGTGGCCACCGTGATGGCCACGCCCGGTTGCAGTTCAACCGCGACGAATTCCTTGCGCGCGGCCGCGGGAATCCGCAGCGCGGCGTCGTCATCCGCCACGGTCAGAATGCGCTTGAAGTCAGGAAGTGAATCGGGCGATACGAGCTCCGGCCGCCCTGATGACAACCCACTGCCCTCAAGCTGTTCTTCGTCGTCCGCTGGCTGTTCTTGCTCTGCCATCGTGGGCGCGGACATGGACTTTTTCTCGTCCAAGGCGATGAGCCGCTGAGGCACCTCCGGTTGCTTCTCGGAAGCACGCGAGTTGGCGTTTGCACCAGCCGCGAGGCGTGTGTCAGAAGGCGCAACGTCCGCGGCAACGTTACGATGCCCAAGGGTTTCCGACGGCGCGGCCATCGGCTGCGGCTCAGGCCGCGCATCGTAGCTCGGTTGGGCAGCTGCTGGCGCCGCTTCGGCCGTTGGCACGCCATGCACTGGTTCGCTACGCTCCCTGGCCGCCATCGCCGCAGATATACTCGCGAAGGTTGGCCGTGCGAAGCTGGGCGGGACAAACGGGCGAAATGGCACGTCATCGTCGGCCGCATGCACCGGAGCTTCGGATCTCTCAGGCACCGCCTGCGCCGGCGAGTGCCAGTCATCGCCAACCTCTGTGCTCTCGACGTCCTCAATGTCGCCCCCCGACAGCGCGCGACCGAGAAACGTGACTTGGGGATTCACCGCGCGCGTGCTCACCGGCGACGCTTGCTCCGCCGCCAATTCGGCAGTTCTATCTCGCCGCTTCCGTTTTCCGGCAACAGGCTCTGCGGAGGCGAATTTCGGCTCCGCAGCAATGCCAGGCTCAACGAAGCTCGAGCGCGGAGCGCGGAACCGCTTCAGGAAGCCACCACGCGGAGCGTCTGGCGTACCCTGCTCTTCATGTGCGAACAGACCCATTGCTTATTTCCCAAACGGTACAAAGGTGGAAGCGGTCGATGAGACACCGCCCGGAGGAAGCGGCGAGGACAGATCAGTGATCGCCCTGACGGCCGGCGAGTCTGGAATCGCGGCGGGCGCGTCGGAGGGCGCTGCGATGGTCTCTGTCCAGTGGCGCTTGCCGTCGACAAGATTGACGGTGAAGCCGTCGACGGAGGCGACAGTCCAACCGTTGAGCAAGCGGCTGCCGCTGCGCGCGGTATAAGTCGTGCCTTGATAGTCATACAGCACGTAGGAGCCCGACATGTCGGAGTACGCGCCAACGAAGGTTGCTGGAATGACGCGCTTGAACGGGACACTGGGCTTGTGCTCAAACTTGGGCGCGGCTGGTGGGGCCGCCGTCACCGCCGCGGGCGTCGCGCCGAGTGGGGAAGCAAGGCCAACGCCGCTGCCCGGTGCCGCTGCTCCGCCTTGACCACCTTGCGGACCCCGCATCGAGTCGACGAGCTTTGCGCGCGCCAGCTTGTCAATGTCGTCCAGCGTGAGATGACTTTCCTGCGAAACCGCCGCGCCGGCGACGAACATGAGCGCACCGAAGCAGGCGGCCCGTGCTGGCCACTTAGTTGAGAACATAGTATTTACCCTTCGCAGTGAAATGCACCCCGGTACCGTCCTCTTTCAGCTCAACGTCGAGGGTGTCCAGTGCCATGTTGTCGGGCAGCCGCGCGAGCAGTGCGCTTTGCCACTTGTATCCGTCGATCTGCCACGTGCCACGCTGCACGAGCGGCCCCTGCACTTCGCCAGCCATCGGTTGTCGCGCAATGAGGCGCTCGGCGGGCCTGATATCAACGACGTAACCGTGGCTATCGAGCGTGTCCGGCTTAATCGAAAGCTTTTGCGGATCGGTCTGCAAGGCCTTGATGAGTGCCTGCTGAGTCGGCCACGTCTTTTGCTGGGCGAGCGCGACACGTTCAGCGACCGTTACTTCAGGCCCACGCGCGGTCAGATGCCAACCGTCCGGGTTGAAGAGGACCGGTCGCAGCGACTCCGGCGCGCGTGCGTCGAATTCCTTGAACGTTCCGCCCTGCCGCTTGTAGGTTGTGATGCAGGGACCCGCGATCGTGCAGGACGCTTTTTGAAACTGCCATCCTGCGACGTTGGTTTCCTGCGCGCCAAAGCTAGCGAGCAGCTTGGGTGCAAGCTGATTGGCAAGTGGAGCAGGCGCGGCCAGCGTGCGCATGACAGCCGACTGGTATTCCTGCATGAACGTCGGCGGGGGTGCCGGCGGCGGAGGCGGCGGGTTGAGCATCTCAATCAACTGCTTGCCGCCGAAGAACACGGCAGCGAGGATGACGAGCAACGGCACCGTCGTGGGCACCGCCACCGGGACCTTCTTGATTAGCCCGACCTTGCGCGCAACGAGCAGCTCGCGAAGGTCGAACGACTCGTCGACCGCGTGCAGCTGCGCGCCGTAACCCAGGGTCGCCAGTTCAAGCCCTGCTTTCGCGCACCCGTCCTCGATCTCGTCTCGCTTGTCGGCAAGCGCATTAAGTGCTACCTCCTGATCGAGCGAGACAGCGCCGCGCTGCACGAGCACCAAATGCACGCGCTCATCGTTCTGTATGAGAACGAGTACCGCCGGACGCCGACGAACGCGGTCCAACGACGCGATACGCGCCGCAGCAGAGTACAGCTTGCCGCCCTTGCGCTGCGCATGTTCAAGTTCGCAGAACCCGACGATGGTCTCGTCATTCGCCTTGTATTCGGTGTAGTGCGTCGCACCGGACTCCTCGACGTAGTGTCGGCGTTCGGCGCGGGCGCCCTTGGCGGAGTAAGCGCGCCAATCCAGCCCGAATACGAGCTTCGCGCCCTTTTCTCCCGGTATGGATTCGAAGTGCATAGGGATGCTTACCTCGCGCTCACATCGACGGGACGACAGTCGCCGTCAGCATGATCACTTGGAACGTCCGGCTCTTATTCCATGCGCCCGACAAGCCGCCAATGCCGTTGTTGCTGTTGCCGTCGTAGCGATTGCTCACCGCGCCGTACAGCACGACAGTCTGTCCATCGGACAGCGCAATGGTCTGGTCGTCCTTATTGCCGAGGATGTCAGGCAACTGGATCTGCTGCAGCGTGGCGCCCGAACCCGTGCTGATGGTCGTGAACGGGCCGTTCAGCTTCGAGCTATCGCTCCAGTACGACAGGATGATCTGGTTGTGGTCGTTGACCGACGGCAGAATGTTCACGAAGTCACCGACCGTGACGGATCCCGGCTGCAGACCCGGTACGCCCGCGCTACTACCGGCGATCGAGCCAACGCTCGGCGTGGTGGCTGCCAAATAGCCCTTCGTCTCGAATGAACCGATGGACACGGGCAGGCCGTTCAAAGTCAGCTTCGTCTGGGTGTTGTCCTGCACCGTCTTTCCGAATGCGTTGAGGCCGCTGATGATCGCGTTGGTGCCTTCCATCGGCGAGCCGGGCTTCAAGACCGACAGGCCTACGGTGCCGCCAATCGCTGTTGCCAACGACGTCGGCGACGCGACCGTGATCGAATAGCGCTTCAGTCCGTCCGAGATGCGGTTGAACACGATGTCCGCGCTGACGCCTGCTTGCGACGAATTGCTCAAGTCGACTTGCAGCGTACGCACGCGCAGCGCGACCTGACGCGTCGAGATCGCGTTCTCACGCGCGAGCAGCGCGCCCATGCGATCGACGGCTTCCTTGGTGTCGCGAACCATCACCAAGCGGCTTTGCGGATTGACAACGACTTCGCCGAGCGGAGACTTTAGCTTTTCCAGTTCCGACTGGATGATCGCGATTTGATCGAACGTGCCATCGCGTCCGGTGGACGTGATCGACGAGAAAGATCCGGTATTGCCCGATGTGCCGCCCGTGGTACCACCGGACGCCTGGTTACCGGTTGACGTATCCGTACCCTTCGACATCGTCGACTTGATGGACACCTTGCCCGGGATCGCCGCGATCGTGAACGTCTTGGTGACGAACCGGCTGATGGAAATGGTGCTGCCATCAAACGTCCAGTCGAGGCCGAGGTTTTCGGTCACGCCGCGCAGATACTCACCGACCTTGCAGTTACACGCCTGCGCATAGACCGGCTCGACATTCGACTTGGCCAATGCTTGCGGCTGCATCGGGGCACCCTGCCCGTTCCCGCCGTTGGTCTTCGGAATCAGCGCATCGCGCGGAATGAACACATCCGGGCTCAGATGCACCGGATAACCGGTAGCGGTGGAGACAAGCGTGGCGATCTTCGACAGTGGGAGATTGCCGGGGAAGACAACCGACTTCTCGCGGAAGATCGCGGGCAATGTGGCTTCATACGCGACCGGCACTTCTTCAACGAGCGACATCGACTCGGGGCCGTTACCCATCGCGCGGGTGGCTTCCGCGTTGGTCGCGTCATAGGCGTGGTTCACGTCGGATTGCGACACCGCGCAGCCGGTCAGCGATGCAGCCACGAGAATGGCAACGGCAGATTTGATTTTCGTGAGGCGCATGGCGATTACTCTTGGCAGTTGGCTGCGCGTGCGACGACGCGGATTACGTTATTGGTGTGCTTGCAAACCCGCGTGGGCGTGCGCATGTGATTGGTCGCCTGCATCACTTGTGTGAGCACCGACTTGAAATCACCCGAAAAGCTCGCGTTGAACTCCAGCGGCAAGTCGTCGTTGATTTTCCAGGCGAGCTGCCATCCCTGCTGCTGCAGCCAGCGATCGAGCGCATTGCGCAGGTTGACGTCCTGCGGCGTGATCGACAAAGTCAGGACCCCGCCGGGCACCGTTGCGCCGCCTTGCGACGGCACGATGACCGGGGCGACATCCATTGAGCCAACCGGCGACGGAGCGGCTGCACCGGGAAGTGCGACCGGAGCGGGACCGCCGATAGTGGCCTTGGCCGCGGCCGGAGCAGCAGGCGCGGCGGGAGCAGGAGTAGCAGCACGAACGACGGGAGTGACCGGCGACGCCATCGCCAACTGAGCGATGGGAGCTTTCGCGGCAGGTGCGGATAGAAGCTGCCAGCCGTCACCGGGCGGCGGTGCAAGGCGAGACTGGTCGGGGTCCGCTGCTGCAAGACTCGATACGGTCGTGAGTGCCAGACACGCGAACAAGTGAGCCACCATGCGCGCGGCGCGATGCGTTTGAATAGAAAAAGTAGGCGTCATGTCGGTCAATTCGCGCGTTGCAGGCGGCGGTAAATGTTGTTGGCGTAGATGAGCTGCTTGTTCGAGGAAACCGCGTTGTAGGCACCGACCGCTTTCCATGTCGGACCGAACTGCTTGATGTTGGAAGCCAGGATCCATGTCCCCACGTATGCGTTCACGCAGGCGTCGAACAGGTGTTGACGGGTGATGCCGAAGCGGCCCAGTTTTGGTAACCATGACGAGTTGATCTGCATCAGGCCTATGTCCTCGCTCCCATCGGTATTGCGGTTCGTCACATACGGGCGCATTCCGGACTCTTGCTGTGCGATCGCACGCACCACGCGAACGCTGACGCGGTGATAGCGCGCGGCATCGTCGAGACAATCGGCATGCGCGTGGAACGAGACGACTGCAAGGAGCAGCGTCGACACGCGAAGCGGTCGGCTCATGACGCGGGCCGATCGAAGAACCGCACATCGTGCTTGCGCAGCACGTTCACGACGTTCCCGTCTGCGTTGACGATGAACTGGTCGGCGGTGCCGTTGAACTTGTAATAGCGGCCCTTCTGCTCGCCCGAGCCCATGTGCGCCACGTCAGCGACCGTCACCTTGCCGACGGTGTCGGCGAACTTGAAGAACGTCGAGCCGTTTTCATCAAACACGCTTTGCAGCGCGGCCTTGTTCGCGGCGTCGAACTCATAGACGGTTCCCGCGACGCGGGCGACTTCGACCTTGTCGGCGTCGTTGGAGATCGTGAAGCGCTCGGCGCGGTTGAACGTCATCACGCCAGTCGCGTCATCCCACTTCGGGCGCAGCGACTTACCGTCTTGACCGGTTACCTTCAGCTCCGCAGCGGGCTTCACCGAGAACTTGATTTGGATATGGCTGTCGTCACCATCGCGGATCGCCAGCGCACCAAACTTTGCCGCCAGCACGGACCCGGATGCGGCCGGCGCGTCGGCATCGACCTTCTTCGCGATGTCTGCGATGGGGTCTGCCCCTGAGGTTGCGACCGACGCGGCCGGTGCTATAGCAGCGACCTGCGACACCGGCGCGACATAGTTGACAGCCACCGACTGCGGAGCCGAGCGGCGAAGTGTTACGTGGTGAGAGTTGAAATCGACGTCGGCGTACAGGTCGGACGCGGCCACGAGCCGATCAAGCGACTGCATCCAGTTCTCGCCATCGCGCGTTCCGAAGCTCGTCGAAGCCGTCAGATCGATGTCTTTCTGTGCGGACCCCGTCCAACCCTGCGGCACCAGTGCTTTGACCAATTGCGCGAGCGGCAGCGTGGTGTTCAGAGGCCGAGTACTTTCAAGGCTGCTGCGCGGCCCGATGAGCGCAAGGCGGCCGGAGAAGCCAGAAAAGCCGGACGGAGTGTCGCTGTGCGCCTTGTCGCCAATGAAGCGATTGGCCTTTTTCCAGTAAGCCGTGGCGCTCGAGCCGCCCGCCGAGTAACGGATCACCTCGGGCGTACCCGGCACAACGATGTATGGGCCTTGGCTATGTCCACCGTCCACGCGCAGCGACTGCCCGGCGCGCGGCTGGAAATACGTGTCGCTGCCATCATTGAAGACCAGTGCGGGACGCTCTAGCACATTGCCCGCGATCTCGTAGTCGAAGTCGAGCGGGTCTGTACCGGTGGCCGCCGCGTTCAGCGTGACCGCGGCGAGCGCGAGAGTAAGAAGAGAGAGCGTGTGCTTCATAGGCCGCGTTCGATTTGAGAAAGATGCTTCACGAAGCGCGCGAGGTATTCGCGGCCCGGGGCGGGATTAGCACTGTGGTAATACGCGACGGCCTTTACCGCGGAGTGCGTGAGGCGGTAGTTCTCGTTGAGGATGTCTTCTGCGACGCGGATGTTGGTCGCCGGTGCAAGGGCATCCCAGGCACTCGCGAAGCGCTTGCCGTGGTATCCCCAGTTCACTTGCATTAGGCCAATATCGAAGTTCGATCGGCCGTTGCTGATCAGATAGCGGACCGCGCGATACGCGTCCTCTCGGGTGCGAAAGAAGAAACCGCGACCCGCGACATTCAAAGTCCACGGCCATGCACGACCGTTGTATGCGGACTCATTGAGCGCGATGCCAGCGAGAATCTTGGGATCGACCGAGGTGTGCATCGCGTCGAACGGCGCCTGCGCGGATGCGCACGACCAGCCCCCTCGGCGCTCGGTGATGCTCGCTTGGGCGTCATCGGTAAGCGTCGCGGGGCGCAACCAGCCCCCCTTTACAAAGAGGCTCTCGAGGCTGATAGGCGAGCCGTCGATGTTGATCGCAACACCGCCAGTCGTGGCCTCGACCGTTTGGCCCTCAAATCGGTTTGCCCACGCCAGAAACGGCTTGAGTCCACATGCGTAGACGGGTTCGCCGGGCAACTCGACGATCGCGCGTTTCGTGCCGTCATCGACCACGATGCGCGTCGGGCTGATGATCGAATCGATGGTCGCCGCGTGTGCGCTGAGCGCCAATGCAGACAGGCAGGCAGCCGCCCATGCCTTAGTCATGGTATGGCTCCATGACGATGTCCTGCGTCACTTGCACCAGGAACTTCTGGCCCGGTTCGACGGTAATGGTCGGCGGGATATTCTGGTTGCGCTGCATGACGGTCTGGGCCGTCGCTGCCGCGACCTGCCCCGCCGTGTCACCATAAGTAGTGACGCCGTTCGGCGTCGCGGTCGTCGCCGTCTGAGAGCTGCTGTCGAACGCCTTTAGCAGAATCGCCGTAATGAAGCCCGCGCCGAAAATCTTCAGGAAGTGGTTGTTCACATCGCCCGAGAACCCGGCGTAGCCGTTCTGGTCCGCACCCTGCATGCCGTTGAGCGGCACGCTCTTGCCGTTGGGCAGACGCAGACTCGTCGAAGCGACCAGCAAGCGCTCTTGGCCAACTTTGACGTCCGCGCTGTACATGCCATTGATGAACGCGCCCTTCGGGATCATCAAGCAGTCGCCGCCCAAGCTGTCGTACACATCCTCATCGACCATCAACGCCACGCGACCCGGCTTGTCCGAGTTCAGCCCCTCCACCGTCTTGACGTGGATGACGTGCGGCGGCGTCAACGTGCAACCCGTCGACCGGCCATTGAAGGTTGTCCGTTCGATGCCGCCGCGTGAACCCGCATCGCGCAGGAAGGCGCGGTCGCGATCTTCCGGTGCTTGGCCCTGCTTCGCCAAGGCAATCGCCATCGCATCGGGGGTGTTGGCTCCCGCAGCGTTACGGGCAGCTCGTACCTCGTCCAACGAAGGGACGCCAGCGGGCAGTACGCCGGTCGCCGAGTTCGCCGAACGCGACGCGCCTGCCTGCTTGAAAATCGAGGACGTGTAGATCGCGTCTTGCGCCGCTTGGCGGGAAAGCTCGCGCGTGTCCGTGCTCGAGCCTTTGACTTCCTCCTGGAAGTCCGCACCGGTTAGCATCGGCTTGACGGCGGGCTTCGGAGTCGCTGCTTCAGACGCTGCATGCGCGGCAGCCTCTGACGCCGCTGCGTCGCGCTGCTGACGGATCATCTGGTCGATGTCGTTGTTGTTCGCGGCAGTGGGCGCTTCGGTACTCGATTTAAGCGCGGTCGCCTTCTTAATGCGCGCGTCTTCGTCTGCCTTGTTCGTCGCCTGCAGCTGATAGTAAAAGCCGAGGCCCCCGATGACGACCGCAGCCAGAATGCCGATGCTCATGATCGCATTGCGGGGCGTCTTGCCTTTGACGAGTGCTTCTTGCTCCGCGCTGGGTGTAGCCGAGTCCGGTTTTTTCGCCACGATCAGAACACCCCGAACAAGCGGCGGCGGCCGCGCGTCACCGTGACCTCGTCCTTGCCGGAACGCAGAACGATCTCATCGGCCAGACGCTGAAGGACAAGGAAGTCTCCGCGGCGAATGAAGTTTGCGACGACACGATCGCCGTGGTCGAGAATGAATGGGACCGGCCACTCCTGAGCTTTGGCCGGCATGCGCATCCAGACCGCATGTCCGTCGTCGAAGACGGTTTCCGGCGTGAATTCGGCGCGGCCTTCGACGCTGTAGTCCCAGTTCAGCTTGTCAAGCGCAACACCGATGCTTCCTGAGTCCGCACCACCGCGACCGCCTGTCGCCGTCGCGTCGTCGCGTGCGCTGACGCGGGCCATCGGCGCGCGCGGGTATTGGAAGCGCACTGTCTGATAGAACATGCCACCGGCCGGCGACGCGATAAGCGTGAAGTCGTACTCGCGCAGATTCGTCGTTAGGTGAAGCGTATTGACGAGGTCCGCCTTGTGCGGCTTGATGAACACATGGTTCATCTTGTCATCGTCGATTTCCCACTGGACGCTGTCGCCCATCGCCGGGTCAGCGATCAGCTTTTCGCCCTTCTCCAGCTCGATCGTCGTTAGCTTCAGCGGTGCAGTCAGCACGCGATAGATCTGGTCGCGGCTGTACGGGAACACGCCGATGCGCGCATCACCCGGCATCGTCAGAGGATCGGCCCCGCCGTTAAATGGATTGACCGGGCTCATCGGGTCGCCAGCCACCATCGCCGCATTGAATGCCGAGTCGCTCGATGCTTTCTTAGCCTCTGCGGCCGGAGCAAGCAACGCTGCACACGCAGCGAGGATGCACATGCCGATGACCGGCCGTTTGCTGAAAATGGTTGCGGTCATGCTTATGCGGTCCGCTCGAGGCGGAAGAACGGAATGAAGATGCCGAACGGATTCGTGGTAAGAGCCTGTTCGGCCGTCGGCGCAACGATCTGATAGCGCAAGGTCAGCGCATAAGACTTCACGTCGGGCTTGCCCGTCGCGCCAGCTTGCGAGGTAGTCGTCGTGAATTCGACGAGCACGGTCGAGTCTTCGAGCAACGCGATGTTGCGTACGTCGACTTCACGAATCAGTTTTGGGTTTGCGGTTATCTGCTGGAACGGTGCGTCGGCCTTCAGCCAGTCGCGGAATTGACCGGTCGCGGCCCCGATCATTTGCGCCTTCACCGAGTTGATGTTGGCGGTCATGCGAGAGGTTTCAAGACGGTCCGAAAGCACTGGCTCGATGGTGAACCAACGAACCGCCATATCTTTGACCGTCGTCCGAACGGCTTGGGAGTCGGGCTTGTACGCGACAAGCGCGGTGACGATCGGATGACCGCCGGTGTCGGCAGACACGCCAACGACGCGCGTGACCGAAGGCGGAGGTTGCCGAGTCCAAACAGCGCCGGCCGCGATGAACGCCAGGCCGAATGACATGATCATCCACCGGTTAGCTTCAAGTGTGAGCCTCGTGCTGGTCTCGAAAACCACCTTGCTTGGATCTTCCTCGGCATATGAGCCGGGGGCCGTGGACAGCGCGGCCCGACGCTTGTTCTTGAAAAGACGCATGGCAACCCTTTGGAATGGTCACCATTGAAACAGCGCAAGCGTCCCTTTTTTGGTGGAAAGACGGCTAGTTTTGTGCGTCTTTGGACCGTGGGCTTTTCGGCCGTGCGGCTTGGGTCACCGCCGCTGGCTAGGAAATATCATGATATTGGTCGATCCGAGAAAAGGAGCATGAAAGCATGCCTCTTTCTACAAGCCCGGAATGCTATGCCGTGATAGACCGGCATGAGCTGCATCAAAGATGCGTAAGGCCGATGACAAACGTTGCTACCGACCTGCGGTCTCGGTCTTATCACGTCATGGGCGTTCCGCCTAGCAGATGACGGTCACTGTCACTCGCATGCACGCGAACCAGTGTTAGTACGGTCGCTCATAGGTGAGTGCTATGCCGTGACTGACCGCATCAACGGTGACGGAAGGAATAGTTTGGCGCATCGTGCAGAACGCGGCGAGCCGCGCAGGAAATATCATGATATTTCCTAAAGCTCGCCTGGGTTTTCGTTAAGTGCATGAATTTTCGCGTCAAATCCCTGCCGAAGAGGATGTTACGATTAGGAACAACAAGCGATTTCGGTACAAAAAGGCGCTTTTGCGCTTCTGTTGCTCTGATGTGCCCAAAGATCCTAAGACCGAGTGAGTCAAGACCGCTGGCAATGCGGAATGCTATGACGTGGAGGCTTCGCTCGCTAGCCTGCTACAGACGCGCCCATTTGACCATCGTCTCGTCCTTGTAGAACTCTACGTCTTTTCAGCACACCAACTCTTTGCAGCTCTTCGAGCGCTTCACCAAGGCCCTCGCGAATTTACGTGGCAATCGCGATCACCTTCGTGTCTTAAATTTTTGCATCCTGCGTGTCCGAGGTGGGCCGAAAACAGAATTGTGCCTTTAATCTAAAGGCCTACTCGCCCCCCAGGTGTTTTTCCAGACTTTGGACGCGCCCGCGTTGTTGGTCAGCGCGCATCGACACATCAGTAAATCAATGACTTTCGACTTATCTACGAAATCGTTAGCAAAAGACCTGCTCCTGCTCGCTTCCGTCTATCAAAGCGGACTTGGGAAGACATGGCAGAACCAGACTGAGGCTGCCGGAGCGCTCGCCAGGCTGAAAGTGACACGCGCACACATAAACCGGGCGGTGCGGCTGAATGCGATGCCCCGAGCAGTTTTGTCGCTTTTCTCGTCGACGAAGGTTAGAGACGCAACTGCTCGCGAGTTGATACGGATCGAAAACAACCTCGGAAGGGATGAACTGCAACGGCGGGCTGAAAAGATCGATGCCAAGGGCCGGAGATGGCAAGAGCTTGTAGCGATGCTGGAAGGCGTGCCGCCGCCTATTCGGAGGAGGGCCGAGTGGAAGGACGTCACACCAATGGAGCGGGCGTCGCAGTTCGCGAACGGCCTGGCTTCTAATCTGTGGTCGACCGTGGCGGAGGCGGCCACCATCACCGGTTGGGACCGGCCGAAGCTTGCAAGGGCGGTCGCAATCTCAAAGCTCCCGTCAGAAGTCCTCAGCCTGTTCGACGGATCTTATATGTCGCTAGAGGTCGGCGAGACGCTGATTGGGATCCAGAGGACGATCGGCAAAGAAAAATTGATTCGGAACGCAATGTCGCTTCACGACAGGCCCAAGCGTCGCACGACGGATAAACTGTTAAATGCACTGGCGGGGGCACGGGACTATTCGGACATGTCGTTGAAGATACGCGCAACGCCGACAAGGATTAGCTTTGAGATGACTTTCGACGTCGAAAATGCGGAGCAGTTGCTAATTGACGAGGACGAGGTGAAAGGGCACATCCAAGCGATTTTGATGTTGTCGCCGCAGCGAGAGAAACGAAAGAAGTGACAACAATGGCAGGCGTCCAACCCAGTTCATGCGCAGATCGCCGGCGCTCGGCGCGCGCGCCTTTTGCCGAATAAGCACGCCATTCAAGCCCGAAGGCGAGCCTCGCGCCCTTCTCTCCCGGAATCGATTCGAAGTGCATTCTTTTGCTGACCTCGTGCTCACATCGACGGGACGACGTGGCGGTGAGCATGATCACACTTAGAAAGTCCGGCCCTCGTTCCAAGTGCGGACATACCGGCAATGCCGTTGTTGCTCGAGCCGTCATAACGATTCGACACCTCACCAAAGAGGACGACCGTCTGACAATCCGACGCGCGATCGACTGATCGTCCTTGCTACCAAGAATGCCGGGCAACTGGATCTGCTGCAGCGCGGCCCCAGAGCCGGTGCTGATCGAGGTGAACGGTCCGTTGAGCTTCGAGGTATCGGTCCAGTACGACAGGATGACCTGGTCGTGGTTGTTGGCCGACGGCAGTATGTTCACGATGCGGTGCGCGCGCCATTTTCTTCGAAAGACGGCGAGTGTCGTGCCGTGTCACTGCAGGCTTCCCGCAAAGGAAGTCGCAACGACCTGCTACGGCAACGCTATCCGGATTGACGCGTGGGTGGTGAGCGTGGTCTCTCGGTATCCGTCAGCACATTGCTCCCGAACTGGAGCCAGCTCAGGAAGTTCGTCAAGTGGATGATGGAGGAAGGTATCGCCATGTTTAGCGCGCTCACACCGGAGCACGCGGACCGTTCGGGAATGAACCATAAAAACGTATAGCTTTCGCTGATCTGACAGCGCCCATTCCTATGTACCTTCACGGCCGTGATCGATCTCTCCGGCGAAAGTTTCGCCGAAAAAAAGCGGGGGTGACTATCCCGCGCACTTTGTAACAGCTCGTTTACATAATACGCTCAACGACTTGGCTAGCCGCGCGACTCCGTGCAACGGTATCCGGAACGCGTGTCCGTTACGTTTCATCGGCGAACAGGAGGCTGAGGCGCTGACCTGGACCGCGGGACATTCAGACATTGGGTCAGCCGAGGGACGTGGACTTCCACGAGATACGTCGCAGGGCCGCGTTCACAGCTAAGCGGCTGGAGTTGGTGAACAAAGTGAGGGCGAAACGACTCTTGAGAGTTTACTTGAAGTAAACCACGTTAACGAATATGCTCCGTCTGAAGCAAATCACCCCTTTTTTTGATGTCTACATCTAATTTTGGGGTGATTATCGAAAACTCAGGGGAAATTAATGCCCGATAGCGACGTCCTCATCTCGAAGGCGCTAGCGGTCGATGACGCGCCGACGTCGATCGCGGATCTTCTTTCCATCAAGGAACGCAGCCAACGCGCGTTCAGTCACCGGCGCGAAATGCTGCTGGAGCCGTACCCGCGGAAAAAAGCACCGGTCTTCACTTCAAGCGACATCATTTCATTGTGCAACCTGTCGCGCGATCAATTCAAGTACCTTACGAAGAAGGGAGAACTCCCCCTTGGGCATCAGCTGCAAAACAAGCGCAATAAAGAATACTCGCTGGCGGATGCCATCGCCTGGGTGCGCGGCACGACCAAGCGGGCCGTACGACCCGAAGGTATGCGCGGCCGGGTCATTGCGGTGGCGAACTTCAAGGGCGGAGTCGCTAAGACATCTACCGCGGTAGCGCTGGGCCAAGCGCTATCGCTGGCCGGTCGCCGAGTGCTGGTGATCGACTGCGATCCGCAAGGGTCGGCTACCCAGTTGTGCGGCTACGCGCCCGATGCTGAAATCGAAGAAAAGCACACGATCCTACCGTTGATCTACCGCGAACACCCCACGCTCGATTACGCGATCAAGGAAACGTATTGGCAAAACATGGACCTGATCCCGGCGTCGACGATGCTGTTCGATGCGGAGTTCGAGATCCCGAAACAGATCGCCGATGCGTTGGAGAAACGGGTTCATTTTAAGTGGTGGGACATCCTGCGTGTGGGGCTGGAGCCGGTCGCTCAACAGTACGACGCGATCATCGTCGATACCCCGCCGTCCCTAAGCTACATCACGCTCAACGCCTTAGTGGCTGCTGATGCGATCCTCATGCCCTGCCCGCCCGAGGGTCTAGACTTCGCGAGCTCCACGCAATTCTGGGATCTGGCAGCGGAGACCCTGTCCGGCGTTCCGGGTTTCGAGGAATCGAAGAATTACGACTTCGTAAGCATTCTGCTCACGAAAGCGCGCAATACGGACCTGTCGCGCAAAGTCCGACAGTGGCTGGCCGACGCCTACGGCGAACGGCTATTGCCCTTCGTGGTGCCGGAGTCGTCAGTTCAGGCCACAGTGGCCGCAGGCCTCTGTACGATCTATGACACGACGAAGTCGGACTGGAGTAGCGGCACCTACGCGCGGATTCGCGAACCGCTGGATCAGCTAACCGAGTTTGTGAACTCGCATCTTGAACGTGCTTGGAAACGGGAGGCCCGCCGTGAGTCGGTTTAAGGATCGGTTGTTTGAAAAGATGACAGTACCGGAGACGGCACCACCGCCAGCCCCGAGTGCATCGCCTTCTGCCATTGCTGCGGAAGAGCCCAGGACTTCGCCGGGACGTCTGCTCAATGCCCAGAATCGGATCATCGAATCCGACTCGAAGCGCATCGAAGCGGAGAGCAAACTGACGGACGCACTCGCGCGCATCAAAGATCTGCAGGCCACAAAGGCAACGGGCGAGGCCTTGGAGTTGCCGGTCGATAAGCTCCACGAGATTCCTGGCCGCCGGCGGTTTATGGCGCCCGAGAAATACGCGGAGCTGCGTGAGAATTTGCGACATAACAAACTGGTGCACCCGGTCGTGGTTTTGGCTCGGGAAGACGGCGAGTGGGACATCTGGTCGGGTCACCATCGCTGGGATGCGCACAAAGATCTGGGCAGGACGACGATCCGGGCAGTGTTGGGTACGGCCGAGGATGAGAACGAGGCGCGTGACGGTGCATTCTTCGCCAACCTCATGCAATCCGATTTGACAGACTACGAAAAGTACATCGGTCTTAAGCGATTCCAAGAAGGACATGCGAAGCTTACCCAGACCGAAGTCGCCGATCGCACTGGGTTAAGCAAGCAGTTCGTGAGCGAACTCTATGCCTTTGACCGCCTTCCGGCTGAAGCTTTGGCAATCATTGAGCAGAACAAGGCAATAATCGGTAGCACCGCCGTCAAAGAACTCGCCAGCATTTCGGAGGCCGGGAAAGGTCAGCGCGTTACCGAGGCAATCAAACTCCTTGCCGAGAAGAAACTCGACCAAGGGCAGACGGTGAAATACGCGCGGGTAGCGGAAACACCTGTGCGCCCGACTGCCAAGCCCGAGACATTCAAAGTCAAAGCGGGAAAGACGACTTGGTGCGATGTGCGGCGTGTAAAGAACGTGATGCGGCTGGAATTTAAGGATGAGGCCGAAGCAGCCGAAGCTCAAGAAGCGATCCGGCAGCACTTAGAGCGATTTGCGCAGTCTCGCGTCGCAGAGAAAGTATAAGTCTTTGATTTTATTGCTGTCGTGAAACCCGACAGTTTGTACCGGAGTTACGAGATGTAGACGGCTTACAAAAAACAAAAGCCTTCGGCGCCAACCGAAGGCTTTTGAATGAGGGCTTGGCTGGAAACCGTACCCCGCGACACTCCCCGACTGGAAATCGGAAAGAGCCTCAACACCTCGGAGTGTAGCGCAAGGCGGCAGTCAGTCAAGCAAAACCGATCCATTTCTTAAAAATGGGCGACTGACATGTGCATCGCGCTCGCACCCTGTGCGGCTGGCGAGGGTGACTCTCACCCTCAAAAAATCGAACCGCTCTTCACGGACACCACAAACCTGCCTTGGGTCATCTTGCGTGCCGTACATCGCGCTGCACGACTTGATGGCGTCTCGACGCGAGCGCGTGCTGTGCTCGCAGCATTGGCCCGCACTGTCGACGCAGCCAAGCCTTTTGGCGAGATCTACGCTCGTCGCACGCTGCTTAGCGAGCGCGCGATGCAATCTGAACGGACCTTCTACCGCAGCCTCGCCGATCTTGAAGCCGCGGGTTTGATCGATCGTGCCCCTCAGCGTCGCTATGTCGAAGCGGGCCTATTTGGACGCGCGTATCTGTACCTGACGCAGAAAGCTGCCGTGCTGCTTGGATTGATCGAGGAGCCCACCGTGCAGTCAATCTCCACCGACTTAGCGCAGGCTTCATCCACGAAGGCCAAACGTTTTGAGCCGCCGCATGCCAATGTGGCAGACGGTGCTAATACTAAGGATCTAAGCCCTTTAACTTTTCAAAAGAGACAACCGGGCCAAGTTCCTCAGGACCTCCAGCGCCTGCGCTCCCTGGGTTTCTTGGATTTCTTGATTTTCAAACTCATGCGCGAAGCCCGCGAGGCTGGCAAGCGTCTTTCGGACGTCGTGGAAGTCTGCTGGCAGCACTTGCGCCAGGCAAAGCGCCCCATCAATTATCTGCGCGCGCTGCTCACAAGCACAACGGACTTCGGCTACCAGATGCGAGCCAAAGCCGCGGAACTCGCTGAAACACAGGCCGTAGAAGCCGCCCGTCTTGAAGCTGAAGCCACCGTGAAGGCCTTGGACGGCCGCTCGTTCGTCGATGTATTGGGCCAGACGCGTTATACCGTCACCGATCACGGCACCACCTTGACGGTCCGTAGCATTGACGGGGTAACTCGACAGGCGGCTGGGCAGTGGTCCCAAGGCTTTATCCGAGCACTTCGAGGAGGACAAATTTCCGAAGAAACGCTTTCAAACATTACTGCCGTTGCTACGAGTGGAGATCATCGCGATCTCGACATCGAAAGGCGATTAGCTGCGACTCCGCGAGCGCTTACTGTATCTGCGGCCGAGCACCTCACTAAGCTTCGTGCGCTATGTGGGCGGGCGTGAAACTGTCGGAGTTAGAATCTCATCGGCATGCATGCCTTGTCATACCGGGCCCAGGGCCGGAAACCGAGGAATCGTTTCACGCTCTCCGACGGATCTCTGAAAAGTGACTTCGGAGGATGCGTGACAGGCCCCAGCGCCGCCTCTGATGGCTGGACGTCGTCGTCACCCCTAGCGAGGAACGTAATGGCTCTACGCAGCCTTCGCGCGCGAGCGCGGCGACGGACTCTGCCGCCGTTTGGCTCCCTTCCCGCGCGGTCGAGAGGGAGGGGCGCGCCCAAGAGTTACTTTGGGGCTCTCCCCATCTCGCTTCTCCCCTTCGACGTCGGCTCAATTCCGGGCATGCACGGGGGCTTCTCAGCGCTTTTTTTCGACGGCCCATGGCGTAAAAGGGGACGACGCACGCTTTCCTTCAAGCCTAATAAGTCCTGTTATCGGGAGAGTTGCACCGCCGGGCCAGGAGGCAACTGCGGCCACGACGAAGACCTCACATGCGAGAACCCAAGGCCCTCGCCCGAACGTGGTTGCGTGCGCGCCGTCGCGGCATCAAGATAGCGTCTCCGGCGCACGCGAGAGCGGCGTCGTTTTCAACTTTCGGGGTCAAACTAAAAATGGCAACCGGTACGGTCAAGTGGTTCAAAGACGACAAGGGTTTCGGCTTCATCACGCCCGACGGGGGCGGTGAAGATCTGTTCGCCCATTTCTCGGAAATCCGCGCGGAGGGGTTTAAAACCCTCAAGGAAGGGCAGAAGGTGACGTTTGACGAGAAGATGGGGCCGAAGGGCAAGCAGGCGGCCAACATCAAGCCGGCGTAGCATGTAGCCATCCCGGCGATCGAGCGGTCGCTGGGGCGTCGATAGAACAGGCAGAGGCGGGAAATTACGGCGCTACAGGAAAGCGCCTTGCTGCCATGGGTCGGAACACATTGCAGGCGCTGAAACCAAGCCACCTCGCCAATGAAACCTTTGTGTTCTGGCCCGAATTTCGTGAAACATAAGGCGGATTCTTCATAAACAATATAACTTATTGTTTATGAACGATAATGTATCCAAGAAGTTGGGATCGACTGTTGTGTTTCACGGGATCTATGTCTCCCGGCCAAGCGAAACGGACAGTCAATGGATCTGGTGCCGCGATGTGAGCATGTGTCTCCCTTTCGTATCAATTTGGGCCTGTTTCGTATCAGCAGATACGTTTTCTCCGCGTCAGCGGCCGAAAAGGCACCCGCTGGCCGCTGCCGTCCGCCGGCAATGGCTGCAAATGAGACACCCGGCCTTTTCGTGAACACCGCAAGGAGTGGGACCGAATCCTCGAATTAGTGCGCCGCAGCAACTCGAGCTACAATTTTAGACAGTGCTCGCATCGCACTGACTCTTGAGTGCGCCAATTCATCCGGCCCGCTTGTGTAAGCAGACCGCGTCCCCGCTCATTCCGATATCGCAAGTCGCCTTCGCCTTCAGCCCTTGAATGTCCGTGACGCGCCGGCTGCTATGCGCTCAGCCGCCGGTCACGCCATCGCCGAGCACACCTGGCCAAGGAGAATGCATGACAAGCTTTGATCGTCAGAATTCTGAGACTGCTACAACCGCGTTCGTGCCTAAGGCCCCAGGCCGACGCGGGCCCAAGGCCAAGGCCGCTGCACTTTTGCTGCCGACGGACGCGATGTCCTCGGCAACTGCAGGACGAAGAGCGGCAGCGCCAGATGCGCGCGCTGATCCAGTTGGGCAAGTCGCGCGGCTACCTGACTCACCCAGAGATCAACGATCACTTGCCCGACAACTTCGCGCAGACCGCTGCAATCGAAACCATCGTCAGCACCTTTAACGACATGGGCGTGGCGGTCTATGAGCAGACGCCGGATGCTGAGACGCTGCTGCTGAACGACGTTGCGCCGGCCGCCATGTCGGACGATCAGACTGACGAGGACGCGGAAGTCACCCTCGCAACGGTGGATTCTGAATTCGGCCGCACCACCGATCCCGTGCGTATGTACATGCGTGAAATTTGCGGGACGGAGTTGCTGACCCGCGCGGATGAAGTCGAGATTGCGAAATGCATCGAAGTCGGCATTCACGAAATGGTCCACGCGATTGCGGCCTGTCCGGCGACGGTCTCCACGATCCTTTCAAGCGTCGAGCAAATTGAGGCTGGTGAACTGTGCATTGACGAATTGGTTGACGGTCTCCATGAAGACTTCGCGGCGGCCGATGCGGGGGACTCGGACTCATCTGATTCGGCTGAGCTCACCGCGGACGCCGCCGATGGGGATGATGGCAATGACCGCAATGAGGAGAAGGCCGACGAAGAGGGCGATGAGTTTGTCGACGAATGCGGCGGTACCGAGCAGCAGGATTCGGCGAAGGCAGACAAGTCCCGTCTGAAACAGCTCACGAACGACAGCCTCGCCATTTTTGCGCGCGTACGCGAGTTGTTCGCTGAGCTTCCGCGCGCCGACACGACCCAACGCGCGGACGGGGTCGCCTTCGCACAAGTGTGTGAGGCGATGTAGCGCGAACTGGCGCCCATTCGCTTTACGGAGCGAACTATCGATCGGCTGTGCGCGGACGTGCAACAGCGGGTCGCGCAGGTACGCGCGATCGAGCGCCGTGTTTTGCAGATTGCCGTCGACCGGTGCGGGTTGCCGCGTCAGAAGTTCGTCGAGTCCTTTCCGGGACATGAAACCGATCTCGGCTGAAGCGAACGCATGGCAATGGCGTCGAACAAATATGGCGCCGCGCTCAAGCGCAGTCTGCCGGTGATTCAGGCGGAGCAGGGAAAGCTGATCGAGATCGAAGCCACCGTCGCTTTGCCGTTGCAGCAACTGAAGAGAATCAACCGGCAAATGATGGCGGCCGAGTCGAAAATGCGTCAGTCCAGGGGCGAGATGATCGAGGCCAATCTGCGCCTGGTGATCTCTATCGCGAAGAAGTACGTGAACCGCGGCATGCACTTCCTGGATCTGATTCAGGAAGGCAATATCGGCCTGATGAAAGCCGTCGACAAATTCGAATATCGCCGGGGCTGGAAATTTTCCACCTACGCGACATGGTGGGTGCGGCAAGCAGTGACGCGTTCGCTTGCCGATCAGGCGCGCACGATTCGCGTGCCGGTGCATATGATCGAATCGATCAACAAGCTCACTCGGATTTCGCGCGAGATTCTGCAACAGACCGGTCAGGAAGCGCATCCTGCATTGCTGGCAGAGCGCATGGAATTGACCGAGGAGAAGGTTCGCGGCGTGTTGAAGGTCGCCACGCAACCGGTGTCTCTCGAGATGCCGGTGGGCGAGGACGCAGACGCTACGCTTGGCGACATGATCGAAGATCCGATGGCCGCGTCTCCTGCGGATGCGGCGGTGCACGCGAATCTGCGCGCCGCAATCGACGAGGCGCTCGATGCACTGTCGCCGCGTGAAGCGAAGGTCCTGCGAATGCGTTTCGGAATCGATACCGCCTCAGACTTTACGCTAGAAGAGCTTGGCAAACAATTTGATGTGACGCGCGAACGGATCCGGCAGATCGAACACAAGGCAATGCGAAAATTGATGCACCCGAGTCACGCCGATAAGCTGCGGCAATATCTTGACCATTAAGTCACCGGCCGACGCCCCCATCGATACGACACCTCGAACGCTAGTCATCGCCATACAGGAAGCGGCGCAGGCCTGATGGGCCAAGCACGCTTTCTTGCTGACTCGTCGCCCAAAAGAAGGCGGCTGGTCGCTAACTTCAAGCGTTGTTTGCTCGTCACGACGTCGCAGGGCGAGAACAGTTGAAGCCCGGCCTTAGCATTACAGCGATATTGATTGTTGCAAAAGCTCCAGCGCTTTCAACTCGTCCAATCGACCCGTGCGTGCTTTGCCTGCCAGTGTCTTGATCAAGGCTTCCGCTACCGGCTCAATACCGTGAAGATTGTCCAGGCTGGTCACGGAAGTGGAGGGAAGCGGTACGGCTGTTTGACGAGGTAGTGTGGAAGCGGGCTGCAGCGCGATTGTGGTCGGTGAGACCGACGGGAAATGCCGCTCGCTTTCGTCAATAGAGTGACCACCAAACTCGCCAAGAGCATCACTGGCATGATCTCGCGGGCCGACATCGATTATCTCTTTCTTACTCGGGACATTTACCGACCCTGTTACGCTTTGCACATCGCCCAAGGCGTGCGGGTGAGGGGCTTCTGTCCGCGCCCTTGCAGCGGCGCGCATCCTTGGCGCGCTACTCTGAGCTGCAAGCGCAGCCGGCTCGTCGTGTTAAACGGATGCGCGACCACGCGCAGCAGGGGTCAGCAAATCTGACACCGACTCTGGGATCTCGGCCTCAGAACGCGGCGTGTCCAGCCATCCGACTGGCAAGCCTAGGCGCTCTGTGAAACGGCTTGCTTCAGCGTCGTCCATGCGTTTCTTGCCATGTAACCGGTGGGCCATGTTGGAACCGTTCATCGCCATGACCACTCCGAGTTTAACTTTTGATCCATTGCGGGTCGTCAGAACGTAGAGGTTAGCGCGTCGAATGCTTTCGACATCAGTGCCGTCGCTTAACGGCAGCGAGTGTTGCTGGGCAGTCTTTTGAGATGCTCTGGCTTTCGATGATGCGCCCTTGAGGGCAGCACCTTTCCTCGGATGTACGGCGATTTCGGGCGCTCGATTCCTACTAGCCCCGGGCAAGCCGCTCACTGTTTTCCTCGGCATTTCCGGTTCCTCTAATGAACTGACTTCAACAGATGGTGGTTGGTCGACGTTGACAGCGAACGCAGCTTACGTACTTCAGACTCTGCTTGTGCCTCATCGTCCGTTTGAACGAAGTCGAGTGGTGCCTTCAGGCGAGAAATGGTCTCGGGGGTGAGCGCTGGATGAGGCTGATCAAAAAAGCCATGCGGCAGCCCGAGCATGGCTTCCGCGACGTTCATGGGAAATCCATTACGCCCGCCCGCCGGCGAGTCACACGCAGTCGAGTCGAACCGATTCGTGACTTGAATAATTGCTCAGTGAGAGGGGACGTGCTGAACACAAGTCGCAGGGCTGTACGGATTATGTCTCGTTGAACAGATAGATCGGCATGAGCACGGATGAAGCGCCGAGCAACCATTCGATTATGTGCGCAACCGGATAAACTCAGATCAATCGATGAAAGATAGAAGACTCCAGTGAGCGCGTTGTGCCTTGTCAGTGACCGGGAACGAATTGGATGTCTCCGTACCAGGCGCGTGTCGTGGTTCCGGTATTGTCGGTATCGGTCAGCAGACCGTAGCCAGTGATGCGTCCTGGCGCTTCGTGAAAGACCTTTTCGTAGTCTTGGACGATGTTGCGGTGCACGCTTCGCCACTGGCCCGCATCGCCAGGCTGACCGGAGACGACGATCATCTGTACGCGGCCGGTATGCGGGTTGGCGATGACGCTGCTCGGCGCGGCCGACGTGGACCAGATGTACATCAGTGTTGCATAGGGCAGATCCTGGCCACCCAGGTGCTTCGCGACTTCCATGCTGGCTCGGTCGAAAAGCGACAGCTTGCTTTTGTCGCCGTCAAATACGAACACCAGTCTCGCCGGAGCATCTTCCTTCGCCCCGACGCGGTTATCGGCGCCCTCAATCGGCCCTTCCGCTTTCCAGCGCCAAACCACGACGGGTGTTTGAGCGAGATCGATATCGCCCTCGTGCATCAGGGCGGAAGCGGACCGGTTCGCGTTCGCTTGCAGGACGGTTGTCTGGCCGTCGCGAACCAGTGTGTATTCCGTCATCGACTTGCTCTTCACAACCGGCAAGTTCTTCCACCCAGCGGGCAGGGGCGCGCCTGGCTCTGCCGCTGAGAAGGCGACGCCCGGAGTTCCGCTCTGGGCGAAAATGGAGAGCGGCGACATCAAAAACGCGATGCACACGGCAACCCCGACGGACCTGGTTGTCCGTTTCCGCGATTGCAGGATGGAAAAAAGATGCATGGCTGATTGCCTTCGGCCTTAGCCTTCGTCCATTGTAGCGGACTACGTTGTCGCCACTGCATCTTGTCGAGTACTTGCTGACGCTTTCGGAATGACGACTCCTGAGGCAGTATCGTCGCGTGTCTAGAAGTTGAACATTCACGGACAGATCACGTGGTGGCATCACGACTGGTCTGTAGTCTCAGAAACGGCTGCTGCGGCAGTCAGGCGCATCCGTCGCGCCGCGCGGGCGCCGCGGTGATCAACCTAATCTTATCGCGGAGGTACCGCAGCGCATGCTAACCGACTATTCAATCGATGCTTCCTTCACCCGTGACAAGGTGTTTTAGTTCCTGAATGGAATCGGCATTCCTTCTCGTTACGAGGTCGGAGCGACCGGCTTTTCTGACGGATGCCGCATTGACCAAGGCACCTTGGCTGTCGATCCCAGTGTAGGATATCAACCGTGCTTCACGAATCGGCCCATCTGGCGATCACGCCGCGCTGCTTCTGAACTTTGATGGACGGCAATCTGTACGCGGGCCAGCGCGAGATGCTCAGACGCATTGACGAAAAGGGCTTGCATCCAGATACGCCACTGTATCGGGCCGTCATTCAATGCTCGGACCCGGAGGCCACAGCATGGGCGTAGGCTGCTGGCGTGAGCCTCGGTCTCCCGGGCAGCGAGATTATTCGCGACGACGAATACGATGGCGAAGGCGCAGACATTCGACTCGCCTTGCAGATGAATGCATACATTGGCATTCATGGTTTCGCGCACGCATGCTTCTACACGATTCGCAAGCGCGGTGCTCCCGACGCCTGGCCGCGATTGCGCTTCTGGACGCAAGAAGTTGCCGCCGACGCGGGAGCGCAGCAACTTGACTTGTCGGTAAAGCACGGAAAATCTTCAACGGTGCCGCTGTCAACGATATGACCTCTTTAGGTGATCGAGATCAAGCGATGCGAAAACTGAAACTGGACACGAAGGAATCGAGATGAATGAGAACGATGTGATCGAGGCTGCGAGAGCGAAGTGGAACGCGCAGGCGGACGTACATAACCAATGGGATGAGCTGGGCTGCGACGAAAAGCTTGAATGGGTCGGGCGAGTCGCACTCGAATCGGTGTACACGCAAGCCGTCGAGGCGTGGATGACTGAAGATGGCGAGCGCGTCATCACGGACGCCACGAAGCAAAAGATGCCGCGGGCGGTGCAGGTACCATACACCGTGCCGCTTACTCGGGCCCAATCGACCGAAAAGCTGAGCGAAGAGACCTCGAAAAACGGCGAAGCAGACTGACTCCAGGGGCGCCCGGTAAGGTTGAAAGATGAGCTAGCATGGTGAAGCAATGGCAACGAAGACGCTAAGAGACGGAACGTATCAGGCAACCTGCAAGGAGCGAAATGCGCTAGCGGCGGCGATGAACGGCCACAGTGCTGTCTATCCGCAAGCGCGATGCACGATTGCGAAGGGCTGGGCGGTATTCGTCCGGGAGGGGAAAGAGGTCTGGGAATGCAACGCGGCCTACGCTGAAGCGAATTTCAAGCTTGAGCGAGTGGGCTGAGGGCGCGGCCTCCGGCTGTCCTAGCCTTGGTGACGTGGTGCGTGAAGAGAGGAATGCCGCGCGTGGAGTAGAACAGCGTCGCTGGATGGCGCCTTGAATAGGAGGTCGTTGGTGCGAGCGACGACGACGGGGCCGCTCGTCTCCTTGGAGAGCGACTCGACGCCGGCGAGGGTGTTCGGTCCCGTCGTGAACCACCCGTTTCTACTGGCTGATCTCGTCAGGGTACCGAGAGTCTGAGAGTCGAAGTTGGACTGATCAGGATGCCGCAAACTTTCCAGCACTTTTCGAAAATCGGAGCCCATGTGCGTTGCAGGGACGCCGAGCTTGTTCAGCGTCATCTCAAAGCATAAAGACGCCGGTTTCGACGTTTTCACGTCGTCGGAGGAGATCATTGCATCGAACGGGTGCGCGACCTCCACATGGTCCAAATAGGTGTCGAGCTCATCCTGCTCTGCGTAGTCGGTATCGCTTGAGCAAGGATGAGTGTGCTCGGCCCCCAACGAATCAGTCATTGTTCTTTATGCCTACGCTCGTCACGAGCTTTGCGGTCCGGGCGCGTCACGACCACGTGCCCACAATTCGCTCACGTCGGTACTCGTTAAATCCAGCGGAAGTGTCTCGGTGGAAACACTTTCGACTGGGGGCAGCGTGAGGTTTGTTTGACGTGCTCTCTGCAGAGTTTCAATGCCAGTTGGCCAAGCTAATTGCGCGTCATTCAGTTAAAGAATATTTTCGCTCGTGCTTGCCAGAGGCGCATAGATCCGACTAAGTGAGAAAGTGACCAGGACTGCGTCAACCGGTACGACACTAGCGTTGCGCAAACGAGATAAAAGACGCAATGGACTCGCATGTGATCGGTGCTGATTTGAACGTCAGGCTCGCGCATATACCGTTGTGCGGAATTCGGCGGGAGCGAGGTGTTAAGCAACAATGTGTCACCAAGTCTCTTTTTATGGAGGCTAGGGTCCCGTGCCCGATGCTTGCTTCCTTTGCTGGCAATCGACGGTTATGCGGTCAAGCCTCCATTCGATACGAACCTGCTGAGGGATGACTGAGAGAAGGTTTGCAATCTCGATCTCGAGCGTGATGCATTCGCACGGTCGCGCAGTTGAGGTAATGAGAAGGATGGGAAGTTTGTTTCTCGCGCCTAGGCTAGCTGCGAGAAGCAGCAAACGTTTTCTTACACGGGTCGATCGAAACATCAACAAAACGCTTTCTTCTGCTGCCTCGTTCCTTTCACTTTCGGGGTTCCAATGTGGGGCGGACAACATTGCAGTTACACGTTATTACGGAGAATTCGTTCCGTCGTACAAATACAAAAACGAAACGCTTAAGACAGAACGTCAGAAAACCGCACCATAGCGGTCATGGACATACGGGGAAGTCATGCAGCGAGAGAAGAACAATCCGCGCTTGAAGGCTTGCGTCATTGCGGTGTGCATCGGGGCGTCTGTTGTCGCTACGCATTCAAGTGCGCAGGATGCGGAAGCGCCTCCGGATGCACGCATCAATGCGACGCGCGAGGCACAACCGCTTATTTCGCTGCCCAGCACGCCGACGCCCAGTCCCGTCGGCAACACGACGGCGCAGCCCGCCCCGAGTGGTGCGCCTCTCACGCCGCGCGGCACGGTGAACGCAGCGTCGTCGCTCGACAAGAGCGCGACGCTTTCGGCGACGCCGCGCGCCCGCACCGCGGACATAGAAGGCAAGCAGCCGCTCGCCGACGAACTCGGCGGCGTCGTGACGACCGATACGGTGACGCTCGCTGGGCAGGACTTCTACACCTGGTTCGCGCAGGCGTGGGGCACGATTCCCCTGTCCGACCGTTACATCGTCTCGGTTCACGAGCGTCCTTCCGCGCGCTACGGCAGCCTCGTGTGGGTCGAATACAACCAGCGCCGCGTATTTCAGGCGTTCCTGCCGATTGCCCGCTCGAACGTGAAGCCGGTGGCGGAAGGCGCGGCGCAGATCGCTTTTCAGAATGTCATGCAGGCGGACCTGACCCGTCTGCTGTTCCGTGACGCCGACATGGCCACGGACGAACTATAAAAACGCATCACAAAAAATAAAGCATTAAGGCCAAAAACCTACGGGGAATCACGATGAAAACGAATGCGCTCCTGCAACGCGCGCTGCTCGCTTGCGCGCTGACGATGCCGCTCGCCGCGACCGCCACCTCGCTCGTCTATGAGCCGGTGAATCCGAATTTCGGCGGCAATCCGCTGAATGGCCCGAACCTGCTCAACGAGGCGAACGCGCAGAACAAGTACAAGGATCCGTCGACCGCCAGTCTCGGCACGGGCAGCCAGTCGACGCTCGATCAGTTCAACACGCAATTGCAGCAGGCGATCCTGTCGCGCGTCGCGTCGTCGATTTCGAGTTCGATCGTCGGCACGGACGGCACGCTTCATCCGGGCACGATCAACACGGGCAACTTCTCGATCGCAATCTCGCAAGTCACGGGCGGCAATCTGCAAGTGACGACGACCGACAAGACCACAGGCGCATCCACGACCTTCATCGTCGGCAACGGCCAGTAACGCGAGAGCACACACGCAATGAACAAGAACGCTTTCAGGACCGCTGCGATGGGCGCTGTCATCGTCGCGTCGGCGCTGCTCACGGGCTGCGTCACCACGCCGATGCCTTCCGCGGGCAACGCCACGCTCACACCGCCGACGCGTGTCACGCGCGACCTCACGCATCTGCCGTCGCCCAAGGGCAGAATCGTCGCGGCTGTGTATGGCTTTCGCGATCTGACCGGCCAGTACAAGCCGTCGCCGGACAGCTCGTTTTCGTCGCAGGTGACGCAGGGCGGCGCGTCGTTTCTCGTCAAGGCGATGCGCGATTCCGGCTGGTTCACGCCGGTCGAGCGCGAGAATCTTCAAGACCTGCTGACCGAGCGCAAGATCATGCGCGCGCTGGAAACGCCCGACGACAAGAAGAACGCGATTCCCCAGATCGGCGCGCTAGCGCCGGCGAGCATCGTGCTCGAAGGCGGCATCGTCGGGTATGACACGAACATCCGCACCGGCGGCGCGGGCGTCGCGTATCTGGGGATCTCGGCGTCGCAGCAATATCGCGTCGATCAGGTGACGGTGAACCTGCGCGCCGTCGATATCCGCAACGGCACGATCCTGAACAGCGTATCGACGACCAAGACGATCTATTCGATTCAGGTCGATACCGGCGTGTACCGCTTCATCGGCTTCAAGGATTTGTTGCAGGCCGAAATCGGCATGACGCGCAACGAGCCGCAGCAGCTTTGCGTGAACGAGGCCATCGAATCGGCGCTCGTGCATCTGATCGTGCAGGGCGTGGCGAACCAGACATGGGCGCTCAAGGACATGAAGGACTGGTACGACCCGACGATGCAGCGCTACTTGCAGGAAAACCAGGGCTACGCGCAGACGATGGAAGACGTGAATCCGCCGTATAGCCCAATGAAGATCGATCCGCCGAAGACCATCGGCAGCTGAATCGGCTGCCGAATGGGTAGTCAAGCGAAACTGAACAGGAGGAGACCAGCATGAAATCACTGCGCGCCTCGAAAGCCGCGCTGTGTGCAGCGCTCTGCGCGGCCGTGTCGCTAGCGGTGTATGCCGCCGATCTGTCGTCGGTGTCGGACTTCGGTCCGCCCGAACCGGGTTTCGGTGGTGCGGCCCAGGTGGCGCGTGTATCGCAGCAAGGCACGGCCAACCGGTTGAACGCCGTCCAAGCCGGACATAACGGCCTGATGGCGAATCAGATGGGCATCGCCAATGCGGCGGCGACGGCGCAGGCGGGCAACGACAACTGGACGGTGCTGCAGCAAAGCGGCGTCGCCAACCAGTACGCCGGTTATCAAGCGGGACAGTACAACCGTTCGATCGCGGTGCAGAACGGCAGCGGTAACGAAGCAACGGTCACGCAGATCGGAAACTCGATGTCGTCGCAGGTGACGCAGCTCGGCGCCAACAACGAGATTTCCATTCTGCAGAACCGTAATGGCTCGGGACTGTCGGTCACGCAGACCGGCGGTGCGAGGGCGGCAGTCCTCATTAAGTAGGCAGTGATCCTTCCCGGCGATATGCCGGGGCGAGGGGACCAGGAAGTTTGATTTCAGTGTGAATGTGGTGGGTAGGGTGGAATCGGTCGTCGGCGGGGGCTGGCGGCATTTAGGATTACGAATTGCTGTAATTAAAACTTCAATCAACGAGGCATAAAAATGAAAGTCAAGGCAATCACTATCGCTATGGGTCTGGCAGCACTGGCATCGACGTCGGCATTCGCTGATTCGAGCTTCGAAGGCGCAACGGTCAACCAGTTCGGCAATGGCAACACCGCAGGTGTGACGCAGACGAATTCGCACAACGACAAGGTGAACGTGCTGCAAACCGCGGACGGCGCGAACGCCAGCGTCAGCTCGGACGCGGGCGGCTACAACGTCACCGATATCAAGCAGACCGCGAACGGCAAGGGTGCGTCGAAGCTGAACGCGACCGTCACGCAAAAGCAGACGGTCGGCGAGAACACGACGGTCCGCCAAAACGGCAACAGCCTCACCGCGACGATCTCGCAAACGTCGTCGATGTACGACACGGATACGGTCAAGCAAGCCGGCAAGAACGCGACGGCTTCGATCACCCGCAACGGCTCGGCCTACAACACGGTCAACATCGATCAGGGCACGGGCATGACCTCGGGCCAGACCGACGGCGCCAAGGCGGCGGTCACGCAGACCAACACCGTTGCCAACACGGTCGACATCCTGCAAGGCAACAAGGCGGGCATCGCGACGATCGAGCAGCGTGACGGCGGCTACAACCATGCGCGCGTCGAGCAAACGGGCGGTGGCACGGACGCGACGATCGAGCAATTCTCGGAAGTGGGCGATCACGCGTCGATCAAGGAAAGCGACGCGGCACGTTCGCGCATCCACTCGGAATACGGTGGCAACAACACCAATACGATCGTACAGAGCGGCGCGAACGCACCGCACTACGCTCAGATCAACCAGAGCTTCGCCACCAACGATACGACGACGATCATCCAGACCGGCTCGCAATACAACGAAGGCTACGTCGACCAGATTCGTTCGTCGAACGACACGGCGCTCCTGATTCAGGACGGCGACACCAACAAGGCAGCGGCGCGCCAGAACTACGGAAGCGGCAACACCGTCATCGCGGCGCAAATCGGCGGCCACAACAAGATGGACCTGACGCAGCAGGCTGCGTTCGAGTCCACGCTGCTGGCCGGCCAGCTCGGCGGTTACAACGACATCAAGGCGTCGCAGTCGGGTACGAAGGAAGATCTCACCATCGCGCAGGTGGGCGACCTCAACAGCGCGAACGCTTCGCAAGCAGGTTCGTACAACACGGCATTGATCACGCAAGTCGGCTTCGCCAATACGGCCACGACGGCACAGAGCGGTGTAGGCAACGCGGCGGTCGTCAACCAGGCCGGTGCGTTCAACAAGGCGAACATCGTTCAAAAGTAAGAACGACGACGATTTGAAACACTTTCGGGCGGGGAGCGGCTTTCGAGACTGCTCGCCGCCCGTTTTTCGTTGACGGCCACCGTCGGATCATGATGGCAAAACGCGACGCGCAAATCGCCATCAGAAATCGACCTGCGCGCAAAGCAGCATTTGCGCGGTGCGGCATTCATCACATACGCGCCCTGCTGGATCCAACAAGGAAAACCATTCTCGGAAAGGGCGCCGTCTTGGACTATGCGCAGTCGAGCGGTGTCGCGATTGAATTCGGCCCGGATTGGGTGCTTGAGTCATCGCTTTAGAAGTCGAACAAAAAGAACGATTCGATGACAGGACCCAGGTGGGTATGCCTGCGAGAATAGGGACCTAAAAACCTGTGGCACCGTCCTGGCAAGGCCGCGGAACCGCTAACTATGCCCAACCAACTTGGAGCGCCCCCTGCGCTGGTTCTCGAGGTTGCTGATCGCTGTTTCGGCGACTGGTAAGTGGTCGGTGCATCGCGGGATAGATCGATCTGTCAATCAGACTGGAGCGCAGACGTTTAAGCGTCGGCTCGCATGCGACACCGGAGATTCGCACATTGATTGTCGCAGGCAGAAGATCTTCTGAATTAAGGTATTCATGTAGCACGAGTGTACTGACCCTGGGAGGTCAACTTCTCACCAGGTCGCCGGCGCGTCCCGATCAGTATTCGCCAAGTTACGAAAGGGCGCTGCGTTATTCAGATACTTCAAAGTTCCCATCGCCACGTGCTTGTCCACACTTTCCCGAGGCGGGCGCCAGAGCGCGTGACAAGGCGCGCTGACTCGCGGATGATGAAGCCGAATGGACAGCAGAGATTCAGCGATGACTGACGATCTGGCGACATGGTTGGCGCAGATTGGCCTCGGCGCTCATGCTGCGAAGTTCATCTCGCAAGGGATCGACTGGGATGTGCTTGGGGATCTTTCCGAGTGCGACCTGAGGGAACTCGGCCTTACGCTCGGCGATCGCAAGCGGCTCGCGAAAGGGCTTGCGAGTCTGACGGACATCCACGCGCATGCGCCCGGAAAGGTCAAGGAGTGCGCACGCTCATCCGGTTCTGCGGAACGTAAGGCCATCCAGGCTGAGAGACGGCAGGTCACAGTGATGTTCGTCGATCTCATCGACTCGACGGCGCTCGCCGAGCGCTTCGATCCCGAGGACCTGCGACGCCTTCTGGGCGCTTACCATCAAGCCTGTGCGCGCGCAATCGAAGCTCATGAAGGCCATATCGCGCTGTATATCGGCGATGGCCTGCTCGTCTATTTCGGTTACCCGAATGCGCACGAGGACGATTCCGTGCGCGCGGTGCTCGCCGCGCTCGCCGCCATAGCGGCGCTGCGCGAGGCGAACGATCGCATCGAGAGCGAGTGTGGCGTTCGCCTGCGGGTGCGGATCGGAATTGAAGCAGGGCTGGTCGTCGCTGGTGCGGTGGGCGCGGGATCGTCGTTGGATCAGCAGGCGATCGTCGGAGAAGCGCCTATCATCGCCGCAAGGCTGCAGGCCATCGCTCCGCCCGATGCGATCGTCGTGGGGCCGACCGCGCAACACCTGATAGAAGGATCGTTCAAGCTCGAAGACCTGGGCTGCCGGGAATTGAAAGGGATCACCGGGCCGGTCCGGGTCCAGCGCATTCTCGCGCAGGCCGACGCAATCGATCGCTTCGAAATCAGGGCGGTCCACGGCATCACCCCGCTAATCGGCCGGGCTGCAGAACTCGACATGATCCGGCAGCGCTGGAAGCAGGGCGTCGAAGGCGAAATGCGCTCCCTGCTGCTAACTGGCGAGCCGGGAATCGGAAAATCCCGCGTGCTTCGGGCGCTTTGCGACAGCATCAGTGACGAGTCGCATGCGATCGTCTCGCTTCACTGCTCTGCTTACTATCGCAACAGTCCTTTCTGGCCCGTGCTGCGCTGGCTGCAGCGCACGTTCGGCGTCGGCCCGGATGTGGCGCATCGGTCGAGCGCTATGGATAGTGAACGGCTCAAGGCAGGAATCGCAAGCCTCGGAGTCGATGCGGACGAGGCACTTCTCGTTCTTGCGAACTTGCTCGGCATACCCGCAGCCACGTGCGATCCGGCCGTTGACACCTCGTCGTCTTCCTTCAAGCGGCGGACGTTGGACGTGCTCGTTTCCATGCTCGAAGCCTCAACGCGCGTTCAGCCGGTGCTCTTCGTTGTCGAAGATGCGCACTGGATCGACCCCTCGTCATTCGAATTCGTTCGACTGGTGGTCGAACGGCTGATTTCCTCGAGACTTCTCGTCCTGCTCACGGCACGTCCGGAGTTCGAATCGGGACGGATGTTTCCGCATCTCGTACAGATCAATCTCGATCGGCTGTCGCGCCGCGACTGCGTGGCGATGATCGAACGGCTGACGGGCGGCAAGCGCTTTCCCGCGCTCGTGCTCGATCAGATCGTCTCCAAGACGGACGGCGTGCCGCTCTTCGTGGAAGAACTGACCAAGGCCGTTCTTCAGGGCGATCTGTTGCGGGATGCCGGAATGAGCTACGAGTTGAAAGGCGCGGCGCAAGCGATCGCGATTCCCGACACGCTGCAGGGCTCGCTGCTGTCGCGACTCGACCGGCTCGACCCAGCCGTCAAGGAAACCGCGCAGCTCGCGGCCACAGTAGGACGGGAGTTCGACGCAAAGCTGCTGGGCCTGATCGCGTCTACGTCGGAGAACGAACTGCAGGAAGAGCTCGATCGCCTGATTGCAGCCGAAATCATCGTTCCAGCCCCGGGCAAACGCGCTGACGACGATGCCTATATGTTTCGACACGCATTGATCCAGGAGATCGCATACCAGTCGCTCCTGCTCGCGCGCCGGCGACACTATCACGCGCGCATTGCCGCCGCTCTCGAGGAACATTATCCGGACGTCGCCGAGCGGCAACCCGAACTGATCGCGCAGAACTTCGCCGCGAGCGATCTGCCGGAGCGCGCGATCGGCTACTGGCAGCGTGCCGGCGAGCGTGCGCTCGCAGGCGCGGCCTACGACGAGGCCATCGCCCATGCGCAGCGCGGACTCGAACTCGTCGAGCGATGCTCTTGCGACGAGCCTGACCGGGCAACCCGCATCCTGCCATTACTGCTGACAAGAGGCAGGGCAGAACTCCGGTTGGCACAACGCGAGGCGATTGCGACCTTCCGCGAAGCGGCTCGAATTGCCCGCGAACAGAAGCTGACGTCATATCTCGTGCAGGCAGCATTGGAGTTCGACACCGCCGAGACGTTCCTCGAAGGCTCCGGAAATGCCTCGCTTGCGTTGCTGGAGGAGGCGCTCGCCGAGACTGGCGCCGAGGAATCGGTCGAGCGCTGCCGCCTGTTGAGTCGGCTCGTACGCACCGTTCATATGACAGGAGCAGGCGGACAAAGCGGCGAATTCGCACTGCAGGCGGTCGCGTTCGCCCGACGCCTGAACGATCTGCCGAGCCTTTTCGACGCATTGGCGTGCGAGTTGATGCATGTCGGCGCGCTACCGTTGTCTGCGGACAGCTTTGTGCAGCGCGCAAACGTGTTGCTGGAACTGAGGCACATTGCGGAGACGCTGGGCGATGTGCACACCATCGGCCATGCATGCGCTCGATGTCTTGCCGGGTATCTGGAGATCGGCGAGGTCGAACAGTTCGAAAGCGCGCTGGAGCGGTATCGGGAAATTGCCGCTAGTGGGCAGCACTTCGTCGACAAGTGGTGCGTGACCGGGGCGCAGGCGATGCGGGCTATTCTTGTCGGTGATTTCGCCGAGGCGGAACGAAAGACGCGCGTCTCGCTGCAGATGGCGCAGAGCGCCGACGCGAATCTGGCAACCGGCGTCTACGGCATGCAGATGTTCTCGATTCGCCGTGAACAGGGCCGGCTCGCGGAGGTAGCGCCGATCTTCAAGCGCTTTATCGACGATGCGGATTCCGAGGATGCGACTTGGCGGCCAGGTTTCATGTTGATATGCAGCGATCTCGGCTTCGAAGCGCAGGCACGCGACAATCTCGACCGGCTTTCGGAATCGGCATACGGTGTCCCTATGGACAGCAAGCGGCTGGTCACGCTCGCTTATTTGGCAGAAGTGGCCGCACGCCTGCGCGATGTCGGGCATGCCGAACGGATCTACGCTCTTCTCCTGCCATTCCGCGACCAGGCCGTCACGGTTCCAGTCTTTACGCTTTGCTGCGGCTCGGCGGCACGGTTTCTTGGCATGCTGGCCCACGCGCTCGGCGACTGGTCGAGCGCCGAGCAGCATTTCGACTATGCGCTGCACATGGACGAACGCTTGCATGCGTGGCCTTGGCTCGCGCATAGCAGGCACGAATACGCACTCATGCTGACGGCGCGCAATCGCATCGAAGACAAGGCACGAGCGCAAGAGCTGCTTGCGCTTGCGGCGGCCGAAGCCAGGAGACTAAGAATGTTCGCTCTCGTCGAGCGCATTGGCGGGGCGAAGACCGGCGCAGGGACCAGAAACTAGCGCGGGATAGCGCGCGGTTCGACGTGCGAGGCGCTGTCTTATATCGAGGAGGATGCCATGCCACGGTTCATGATTGAACGCAATTTTGCGGAGCAACTCGAGGTGACGAGCGACAGCGCAGCCACTGTGAAGCGAATCAACGACGAGGAAGGCGTCGAGTGGCTCTTTTCGTTTCTCAGCGCGGACAAGAAAAAGACTTATTGCCTGTATGAGGCACCCAATCCCGAGGCCATCCGCGCCGCGGCACGCCGGGCAAATCTGCCGGCTGATGTGATCATCGAGGTCAGCGACTTGCGGCCGGAAATGTTCAACTAGGCGTCTACTGAATTGCTGCAAGAAGTCGTCAGGCCGCTGGAGCGCTTGCGCCTCGAATAACGGACGTGCGGGCGGGTTCAATGCTGGAGGTCGCGGACAACTTCCGCGCCCGCGGGCCCACGTGGCGATGCGCAGTAGCGTTGGCCTGGGGACCCTGCGACCGGACACCCCTTATCCCGTGCCAAAGCGTAACCGATGAATCCTAGGATCAGCGACGCAAGTAAGAGCCGAGACAGGACTGCAACGGACAAAAGCAGCATTTCTGCGACTGATGAATGCATGATTGCTCGCCGAAGACGTTGGCGTGAGGCAAACAATGGTGCTGAAAAGCAGCATGTCAGCCGAACAGCATCACCCTTTGCTTGCCGTTGGCCCAGCTTCGCTAATAGGCGGCGCACGCTCAGTTGAGTGGAAACAGCAGGCGGACCGTGACGCTCGTGTAGCGATACGACGAGCCGCCGACCGCGAAGCCGGACGCGCGGTTGTTGGTCGTTTCGAAGGCGACTTGCCACTGGACGGTCCGGCTGCGGTGATTCTGTACGCCGCCACGTACACTCCAGATGTTGCTTGCAGTGTCTGGTAAATTCTGGCACCCGGCGTCAGCGTTCACGAAAAAGATGGCCTTTTCGCCGATCGCAGTCCGCCACGAGACACCACCCGAAGCCTCATTCAGCCAGCGCGGAGAGAAATAGCTGCCCTGATCGGGGTTGCTGTCGTAATAAATCCGAGTTTGATGTATGCGTTAAGCCCGCTGTTTGCCACCACTTCGTAGTTCCATCGTGTGCGTAAGAGGGGACGTGTGTTGTCGTCCGAGAACCACAGCGCGCCAACCGCGATTCCGACGCTGAACCGTGACGTGAACTGGTGATCGAACACGAGCAGCAGGCTGTTGTAGGTCAGGCCTTTCTCGATTCCGGGTGCCGAATCGACAACGTCGCGCCACGCGCTCACGCCTAGCCCCGTGTCGGTAGTGATGTGCCGCAGGTAGTCCAATTGCCCGGCCCCTCGTCAGATTGAGCGCGTGCGGGCGCGAGCGCGCTAAGCGCGAGTGCGCCGGCGATAGCGAGCACGAGGTCGTCCGCGCAGCGAGGTACATGCATCAAAAGTTCCTTTTTACGTGTTCGGGTTATTTCGTGCCCCAGCGCTTGGTACGCGTCACGAACTCTTGCACATACCCAACCACGCAGGCTGGCTGTAGCACCAACCCATAGAACAGGCTATAGCCGATGAAGCCGAGCCAGTTTCGGCGTACCTTCAGATTCTGTGCGGTGAACATGCGGGACTGGATGCGGTACATGACTCCGTTGATGACCAACGCCATCGGCAGAACGAACAGTGTCATCGGCCCGGCGATCCAATAGATACCGAACAGCGCCAAAACAAGGCCTGGGACGAAAGCGAGTGTGTAGACGACATCCATGAACGGGAACAGCAGATTCCACCAGATGAAGACCGTCGTCATGCGCAGTTGGAACAGCATCTGCCAATGTTCCTTGAACGCTTCGATCAGTCCACGTGACCACCGCTGACGCTGAGGGATGAACTGCCGCATCGTGGTTGGCGCGTTGGTGAACAGGCAGGCGTTTTCGGCAAAACCAACGCGATATCCCGCTTTCAGGATCGCCCACGTGAGAACGATGTCTTCGCCGACCGAGTGAGGCCAACCACCGACGTGACGCACCACTTCGGTGTCGTAGACGGAGAAGGCGTCCTGCGCGACCAGCGTTCCCTGTTAGAGACTCTGCACCCGCTTGATGGCAGCGATGCCATGGAAGTAGTCCCACTCCTGAATCTGCGTGACCAGATTGGTCCGCGAGTTACGCAGCAGCACCGCGCCCGCAACCGCTTTCGTATTCGGCGGATCGCTCAGGTAGCGGCGCGTGAGATTTTCCAGTGCGTGGCAATACAGGTAGGAGTCGCCGTCCACGGTTATGGTCAGCTTGTGACGCACCCGCTTCAGGCCCTCGTTGAGCGCGCCCGCCTTGCCCATGTTGCGGGGAAGGTGGATGACCTCGAGCCACAGATAGTGCAAGCGATCTAGCTTTTAGCATCAAGAGTCGTCAGCTAGGGCCGGTGGCCCTTGATTAGTCGAAACCTAATCAGACAAAGACAAGACTGGATCCGCCAGGGCTCGCGGCGAAGGAACGTTGACTCGCGATCAGGTCAAGGTCGTGTTCGCGTCCGAGGCACTACGCGCGTCTGTGTAGCGCAGGTGCAACGGCCGGTATATCTTGAAGGTGACAGTTTCGGAAGGTCGGTCCCGCGAGCCGTGCTTCTCGATGACGCCGGCGTGTTCGTGCTTAAGAACGCTTTCGCAGATACCGCGCCAGTCGACGAGGCGACTCGCATCTTTGAAGAGATAATCCGGCAGGAACGCGAATCCGGGACGCAGGCCGCGGACCATTTCGCGAACGCGGGTGCGAACGACCGCATCTGGAACGCTCAAGAAAAACTCTGTCTGCAGGCGCCGTCCGTATTTGCGCGCTATTTTTCAAACGCATTCATCACATACGTTGCGCAGGCATGGCTCGGCCCTGGCTTTCAGATGACTACCCAAGTCAATGTGGTTCGTCCCGGCGGAGCCGCACAACAAGCGCACCGTGATTTCCATCTTGGTTCCAGGCAGTAGAAGAGGTGCAGCGCTTCCCGGCGCACGTTCATACAATGTCGCCGTTTTTGACGCTTCAAGGTGCCGTCGCGCACAGCGACATGCCAATCGAAAGTGGTCCCACGAAGCTACTTCCGTTCTCGCAGCGCTATGCGAAGGGTTACCTTGCGTGGCAACGTCCCGACTTTCGCAACTACTTCGAAGCGCATTGCGCGCAGTTGCCACTGTCGAAAGGCGATGCCTTGTTTTTCAATCCAGCGCTATTTCATGCGGCCGGGGCGAACCGCACGCCGGGACGTGCAGCGCATGGTGAATCTGTTGCAAGTGTCTTCAGCCCACGGGCGCGCAATGGAAGCGGTCAATCGGATGCGCATGTGCGAGACCGTCTATCCCTTGCTGCTCGAATACAAGGCCAGCGGCCGACTAAGCGCGACCGAAATCGAACTCTGTCATCGCATCGACAGCGGAAGGATACGCGTTTCCGACCAATCTCGATCGCGATCCACCCGTAGGCGGCCTGGCGCCTGCAAGTCAGCAAACTCTTCTGCTTTGCGCACTTGAACAAGCGTGGCCCCAAGCGACCTTGCGCGAGGCGCTTCAACTTCAGGCGTGGAAACGGACGAGCTGAACTGCCGTCGAGGTTTGAAGCTTAGGCGCCGTCCAAAGGCGCGTGGAGGCGGCCAAGCATCTCCTGCTGAAAGGTCAACCGTTGCGGCACGTGGCGGCGCCGGCCGCGCCCGAGGTCCGTTGCCGTCTCCATGCGAGGATTAATCATAGATTCTTCGGCCAGCAATGACTGATTTGCTCGGACGGCGCTTGCGCCTAGGAATCGTCGGGGGCGGCCCGGGGTCGCTCATCGGCGAAACACATCGAATCGCCGCGCGCCTGGACGGAAACAGCGCGGCATCACGCAGGTGGTGGTGGGCTTGCTGGCGAATACCTGCATCGAGGTCACGGCGCGATATGCAACGGAACTTAGGTACCACGTAACGCTCGTCAAGGACGCCACGGCGGCGTTCAGCAGCGAGATGATGCACGCGGCCCATGAACTGAACGGGCCGACGTACGCGCACAGCATCGTTGATACACGTGAACTCGTTGAGGCGCTGTCAAAGACCTGAGCAGTCGCGCCGGGTGAACGTCAGCCATGCTCTTTGCGGCATAACCTACGCCGATGTTCATCCGCAGACTGTTATCGAAAGAATAAATAATGTAGTGACGAAATTGTTATCCACCGAGATAACCCGGGGCGGCACTCGCCGGCAGGTCTTCCTGATGGCTGCCAATTGCGCGCTTGCCGTCTCGGCGATTTACTACCGCCAGCGGTTGTTGCTGCAGACCGCGTCGACGTTCGGCGTAACAGCGACGCATGAGAACCTTATTGCCACGCTGATTCAGCTCGGGTATGCAGCGGACCTGCTGCTCGTCGTGCTGCTCGTCGTGCTGCTCGTCGTGCTGCTCGTCGTGCTGCTCGTCGTGCCGCTCGCTGACGCCGGGCAGCCGCGCAAACTGGCTTGTATCGCGATTTTCGCAAATGCGGTTGCGCTAATCGCATGCGCAGCAGCACCGACTCTTCCTGTCGCCCGTCTACTTTCTCACTTCCAAGGCCCGTGCAAGACGAATCGCGGAATGCCAAGTAGGACGTCGGTGCGTTGACATTCCAAATGACGTTGCGACCGAATCTGAGCATTCGATCGAAGGACAAACCTGTCGCCCGTGACGGATGATGAGCCTACGCCCCAAGGTACGAAAGTCACACGAGAGAAAGCGCGCCGCAACTAAAAAGCGTACATGCGGAGTAGTCGTCAGCGAAGCGGCCATCGTAGCTGCCCCCGTGAATAGGTGGAGGGGGTCGGCAACTGCCCGATCTGCTATTTCTGACGTTGGAAACGGATGGCTCGCGCGGCAGAAACGTCAGAATTAAGTGAGCCAGACCGCCGATAGTTCAAAGTCCAGCGAATCGCAGATCAGCGTTGAATGAGCAACCGTCCGCAATTCCTCTGTACGACAGGCCCATTCGGCTCAGGGTTATGTGAATCTTAACCGTCGAGGATTGCTCAACTTTGAACCTTGTTCGTCAACTCTCAACTCACCGCGTGGTAGTCCCGTTGCTCGGTCGGGCGAAACATTGAAAGGCGAAGAGAAAGGACAAAGAGCGTCAGAGGTCGGATGAGCGCTCAGTCGCGGCGACGCTGGTTGCGGTCGGCGGGCGGCTCAGGACCCCAATGCCATTGACCGTCGCGCCAAATTCGCGATTGGCGCCCTTCAGTTTCTCGGCGGCCTCCGGCGTTCTCCGATAGGCCGCTCGAATCGAGAAAGGCTCAAAATCTTATACGAGACGCGGGGTTTAGCTCTACTTCGGGCCGCGCTACGGGGCTGCGGCATAGTGGGCTAGCCACAAAAGAGCATCGCGGGAGAAAGACGGTGGTACGGTATCGGGGCCGATTATCATCAGATTACGAGCTTGATTTCGTCATAGCCGAATCGGTCACAACCCTCTAAGATGCGCGATGCTCGTGATAGCGGCCGGTCGCGGTGTCGAACTCCGGCTCCGTCACCGTGCCGATCGCGTCACCCAGCAGATCCGACTTCCGGTCCCACATCACGATTCGCGAAATGAGCTACCAGAGCGTCGACGAAGACCCTTACTTTCGCCGAAAGGCTGCGGTGGCTCGGATAAAGTGCATGCGCATCCACCGATGGCGTTGTCCAGCGCGGCAGCAGTCGAGCCAGCCTCCCGTCGGTCACGGCCTCGGATGCGTGGAAATCCGGTAGGAGTCCGATGCCGATGCCAGCGATCAGCATCGTCTTCATGACTTCGGGCTCCGGGATGACGATGCCAGGTGGCACCTCGACCTCCCGAACGGTCCCATTGGTGCCGCAGAATGCGAAGGCCTGCCTTCGATCGGCATGCGAAATCCATCGGTGATTCGCGAGGTCCTCCGGCCGCGCGATCTCGGCATGGTGTGCGAGATAGGCGGGGCTGGCACAAGGCCACAACGAGAACGTCGCGAGCCGGCGCGCTATCAGCTCGGAGTCTTGCAGCGGTCCGATGCGAATCACGACGTCCATCTGCTCGAGTTGGACGTCGATCGGCTTGTTGTTGACGGAGAGGACGACGCGGATGTCCGGATAACTGCGGACGAAGGTCGGCAGCATCGAGGCAAGCGGACCCGTAGCGAATGTGAAGGGCGCATCGACGTGCAAATCGCCGACCGGCACGCCCACCAAACCAGCCATGGCATTCTCGGCTTCGCCCACCTCGTCGAGGATACGGCGAACGTGGCGCCTTAGGAGCAGGCCGGCGTCGGTGAGGCGAAGATGACGTGTGGAGCGTTCCACGAGCGCCATGCCCATGTTCTCCTCCAGGCGCACCAGCAACCGGCTCACCGACGACTTGGGCATCTTGAGGTGTCTCGCGGCGCCAGAGATGCTGCCCAGCTCAGCGATGTAAGAGAACACCGTTAGTTCGGTGATATCAAGCATGTCCCGTTCGTTCCAAAACTGGAACATCGAGTCTGTCACTCCGTGACTAATCGGACGGGGTGGAACGGGCTAGAGTGGGTCTCATCTCATCTTCTGAGGTCCCCCCATGAAGCAGACCATCCTCGTCGCCGGTGCCACCGGCATGCTCGGCAGCCGGATCGCGCATCACTTACTAGAACGTGAAGACGCCATCGTTCGCCTGCTTTTCCGCCCAGGCCTAGAGCGGAAAAAGCGACTCGCAGCCGATCAGTTCGCGGCCCGGGGTGCAGAAGTCGTCGAAGCCGACTTGGCGGACCACGCATCACTGGACAGGGCGTCCCGGGGCGTGGACGTGATCATCTCGGCCGTGCAGGGTGGTACCGACGTGATCGTGGACGGCCAAGTCGCGCTTGCGCAAGCAGGCAAGCGCAACGGTGTGCGGCGCATTCTTCCTTCGGACTTCGGCCTCGATCTGTTCAAGGCCACGCCGGACGAGCACTTCGCGTTCAACGCCCGCGCCAAGGCCGACAAGGCCATCGAGGCGCTCGGGATCGAACACATCCACATGTTGCAGGGTGCGTTCATGAGCATGCTACAGCCGGGTTCTCCGTTGATTGATTACGACAAGGGAACAGTGATTTTCTGGGGCGACGGCAAGCAGCCGATCGAATTGACGACCGTGGAAGACACCGCCCGTATGACGGCGCGCGTCGCCCTCGATCGCGACGTGCCGAGCGGCAAATTTGCCTTTGCCGGCGATCGCCTTTCGTTCCAGCAGGTCGCCGATATCGCGGAAACGCAGACGGGCAAGCCGTTCAAGCGTCATTCCCGAGGCAACGAACAGCAGCTTCGCAGCACGATGAAAGAGATAGCGGTGAGTGATCCTGGGCAGGCGGTCATGTTGGCGTACCAACTCTACATGCTCAACGGGCAGACCTCGCTGGATGATCTCCAATCGGATCGCTATCCCGACTTGCGTTTGCAGAACTACACATCGTTCCTCATGGAGCAGCTTAGCGACTGAACTCAGCCGCAGAAGAATCCGATGCCTGTCCGCATGATGAAGGCAATCGATTTCGCGAGTTCGGCGGGCCGGAGGTACTTCGGTACGAGGACGCACCGAAGCCCGAGTTGAAGCTAGGCGAGGTGCTGGTGCGCGTTCATGCCGTAGGCGTGAATCCACCCGATTGGTACCTGCGTGAAGGTAATAGGATGCTTCCACCCGAATGGCGGCCACCAATCGAGTTGCGGGCCATTCCGTGATCGGACATGTCGGGCGTCGTCGGAGCCGTCGCTGCTGATGCATCGGGATTCTTCGTGGGTAACGAAGTATTCGGGATGATTCGCTTCCCGAGCTTCACGCGCGCCGACGTCGGTCCACCCCTGCTCGACGGAACCGAGCCTTACCTCACGGTTCGTCTAGGGCGGACGGGTTTTGAGAGCCGGGTCGAATCCAGTCGCCCTGCCGGTCCTCCGGCAGGGGATAGCTCTGGGAGGTCGGCCGAAGCGGCTGGGAGGTCCACGCACGGATCGTTTCGCTGGAGACATCGCGTTATCGCCGACGATGCCGTCTGCGTCGGCGGATTATGCACGGCATGCACCCACACTAGCCGACATGAGTCCGGTTTTCCGGCGCAGGCCGAGTGGAACTGAGCGCGACTCGACTGGAGACGGACCGAGGCTTGGTTTGCACGCATTCGGAGGATGCCGACGCGTGGGGCAATCGCGCGCGCTGCTGACGAAACTCCCCCGGTGTCACCACCACCATGGACGCGAAGTACCGCCGTCTCTTGAATCGGTGCGGTCACCGCGCCCCCCTCCATCCCGGCGGTGGCGCTCCTCGTCTCGTTCTTCACAGTGGTGCCCGGTTTTCGGCAGGCCGCTTACCTTTCGAATGTACCCGGTGCTCCCCGCAGCTTCCGAAAAAAACAAATCGCCCTCGGGCCCAAACGCGAGTCCCCTTGGACCGCCCATGATGCCAGCTTGAGTCGAAGGGCCGCCGTCGCCGCTATGACCATCCAGGCCACTGCCGGCAATGGTCGTGATGATGCCGGTATGCCTATTGACCTGGCGCACGCGAAAGTTGAAGGTATCGCTGATCGTCAGGTTGCCCGCGCAATCGAATGTGATGTGCGTCGGAAAGTTCAAGAACGCGTCGGTCGCCAAAATGCCATCTCCGTTGTAGCACGCCGAGCCGCCCACCTGCTGGCACGTGACTCCTGTGCCGGCTACTTTGGTGACCGTACCGGTCGATGCCTCAAACCGGATGACGTTCGGCGGAGCAGGATCCACCACGTAAAGGACGCCGTGCGGATCGAATGCCACGGTGACGATGTACGTGGCGCCCAACTCGACAACGGTCGAAATAATGCCTGTTCGATGGTCCACGCGCCGAATCCTGCCCGCCGCTGAATCGGCAAGGTAGAGATCGCCATCCCGGTTCACCGCGACATCGTTGGCAAATACGGCTGCTTGCGTGGCGGGACCGCCATCACCGCGGTTGGGCACATTGGGCGTACCCGGGCCAGCCACCGTGGTTATGATGCCCGTGTCACGATCGACCCTCCGAACGACTCTCGCACTACCCGAATCGCCAATGAAGACGTTACCGGTGCGGTCAAGCGCCACCCCTGTCGGATAGTCGAGCAGGGCCTGCGTGGCAGGGCCGCCGTCGCCGCTATAGCCTGCCTGCCCGGTGCCGGCAGTGATCGTCACCGTGCCGTTTGCGTGGTCAATGCGCCGAACAACGTGATGTGTCGGTTCGGCTGTATAGATGTTTCCCCATCGGTCCGCCGCGATGGCTTCGGCCTGAATTCCCTGAGCGCCGTCGCCGCCTGCAAAGGTAGTGATGGTCTGCGCTTGGGTGAGGTGCGCGATCGCGACTAGCAGCAATCCGTAAAAGGCTCGCAACGTGACAGCGAGGCTTTGGCCCATCCGTGTTCCGTGCCACATACGTCCTCCCTTCGGCGTCATCGAATGCACGACCATTCAAAAGTCGATGTCGCGGAATGTAGGATGTTGTGGCCAAGGGGAAGCAAGCCCGAAAGCGTCCAAACCGCCCGACACTTTTATTCTAGTGGTGCGCTTCGAAAAGCGAATGATTGTTTGAAGAGAATGCGCCCGTCATCGGTAAGCGCGAGCCCCCGCGCGCCGTCGGACGTTGTTGCGGATACAGCCGTGACCTGCGCCGCTGCGCTCGCGGAGCCTCCATTTGCATTCGCGTAACGGGTGCCCAGCGCCCGCGTTGAGCCCAATTCGGTATCTATCTCAAGCCCGGAAATTTCGGTCGCTGCGCTGACGACCGCCGCGATTCAACGACATATGTTTGCACGCGTTATTCGGTGGGGAAGCACCGCCGACTCCTAATATGAAGTATTTCAGCACGCGACTCGTTTATTGAGCGATCGCAAACGATAACGACCGAGCTGCAAATGGCGTCGCACTGCTCAACGGTAGTATCTACGCGTGCCCGGCAGCGGATGCAAGAGTAGAAGCGCAAAGGGACGGCGGTGCTTACTCTGGGGTCATTCTGCACCCGCTGCCGACCGCAGCTGGTATCCGCCCTACAAGGACCGAACGAGTCAAGCCGGTCATGAGCCGTCGGGCGAGGTCGTCGTCGAGTTCGGCTAACGACGGCTCTCGCCGCTCACGTTCAATGGCCGTTGTTCGGCAAGCTGGTTGCGCCGGGACTGCCGCAATCCGCCCACTTGCCGCCGGTCGCTCATCCGACGAAGCTGTCGCTCGAATGGCCGGTTCGCTCGGATAGCTGCCGGACAACCAATCAATGCATTCGGCCATTGCCGATGGTCGAGGAGGTCCGTTGCAATGTCAGCAATGTGACGAATAAGACTTTCGACCCGTCGCCGACGGTCGATCCGCAAGGCGTGCAACGGCGTGTGTCAGTGCCTAACGGTCGCTCTACGCTTGCTACTCATTTGCGGGCGTTTGCTCAACCAGTTGTGGCCTCATCGAAACTGACTTGGTGGTGGGGGTCCTGACATGCGGAGGGGGCTACCGAAGTGGCCCCCAACAGACTGTTCGGATCAGAAAGGCAACATGCCCTTGGCGCCCGGCGCGTTGTCATCGTCGTGCGAATCGTGGCCGTGGCCGTCATCGTGACGTTGGTCGTGATCGAATCGGAACGATTGGAACAAATCGCCTATTGCGGGCGCATTGACCGGAACGTATGGGTTATCGGGCTGCTGAACGGGGTTCGGCAGATTGTCGCGGCTTCGCGATGTGATCGGCGAGAGCTTCCAGTTGCGGTCGATGAATTTGACGATGGACGCATGATCCGCATACTCGTGAACCACACGCCCGCCGCGCGAGTATGGCGACACCACGATCAACGGAATGCGCGGGCCGTCGCCGAAGAAATCGACCGGCTGGATATAGCCCGAGTCATAGTAGCCGCCGCCTTCGTCTGTCGTGATGAAAATCGCCGTCGATGCCCACAGTGTCGGATTGTTCTTCACGGCATCGACGAGCTCGCGCGTGAATGCCTCGAACAGACCGAATTTCGACGATTCGGGATGGCCGTCGAGCAGGCCACCGGGTTTCACGAACGACACCGCGGGCAAGGCGCCGCTCGCTATGTCCGCATAGAGATCGCTCGTGTCCTGGAGGTGCGCCTTCACGATATCCGGCTTCGTCATGATGGCCGTTTCGTACAGGAACGGATTGCAGATGTTGCAATACACGCTGGTGGGAGATTGCGCGACGAACGTCTGCTATCCTTCACCGTAGTACTTCCACGAGATGTTCTTTTCGAGCAAGGTATCGCCGATCGTGCGGACCGGCGAAGGCGGAATCGTGAAATCGGTCGTGTTCACGCTGCCGTTGCCGTTATAGCCCGGGTTGTAATTGTTGAGCAGATACCACGTGCCCGGCGCGCAATTCGCATCCGGATGATACGGCAGCGAATCCAGATATCGACGCACCGCGCCGACCCCCGGCTGGCTCGTGTCCGAGCAGTTGCTGTACGTGCCGCCGGAATAGCCGTCTTGCATGTACCAGTTGTTGGTATTCGCCTGCGGACGCGGATTTTCAATTTGAAGCTGCGGGGGCTGAGTCGCATTCCCTTTTCCGTCGGTGTAGTAGAGCGCGTCGGCCGTGCCGATCATGATGCTGTTCGCACCCGTGCCGCCCATCACCGGTTGATGATAGTTGTCGCTGATCGTGTATTCCCGCGCCAGTTGATAGAAGTACGGCATGTCGCCCGTATTCACGTTGTAGTAGCCGAGCGCGGTAGAGCCTTCGCCCGTCGACTGATCCGTGAAATTGGCCGGTATCGGGCCGCCGTTTGATCCGGCGCCGACCGACGTCTCGACCCATGCGAAGAGATCCATCTTGCATCCGCTTGGGTTGTCGCTGGTGGCATGAGCGACGTTGCAATCGGACTGCTGCCAGTTCTGATAGAAACGGTGAACGGGGCTGTTCATGTACTGGTTGTAATCGGGACCGACACGGGAGATCTGATAGGGACCGTTCGGGAGATCGTAGGTGTTCGCACCGAAACGCGTGTCCGGAACCTTCTGCGGCAAACCCGTGCCGCCGTAGGTCAATTGCCTGATGTCCTCCGGATAGGGCACGGCACCTTCGGCCTTTTGCGCCACCGTGTAGGTCGCGAAGGGCGGCGGGCTCGTGTCGGTCGTGGTGGGCGTATCGCTTCCCTTGGTCGCCGTCGAGCCCGTGTTCGGCGCGGGCAACACGGTGTATAGGTGCTTCTCGTTCGGACTGAGATCGAAGCGCTTCGGGTTCTTCGCAACCGCCGTGTATTGCGCGGCCAGCGAGAAGTTGGAACCGGGCTTGCCGTCTTCCGTGACAATGCCCTTAGACAGCAGATTCGACACGTTCTGACCGCGACGCGGCTTGTAGACGCCGAATACATGGTCGAACGTTCGGTTCTCTCCGACGATGATGATCACGTCCTTGATCGGCGATGCCGTGTCCATCGACACACTGGGCGTCTTAGACTGACTGTCCGCGAGGTCCGGATAGATCGCGCTCGCGATCGTCAAGGCAAGGCCAGCCACGCTCAATGCGCAGCGGCCCAAAGGAAGCCTGCTTCTGTCCACGTTCATGAGAGCTCCTGACGAAGTTGCAGTTTCATTACGTTTGTAATACGGCTTTCATTCGTTACCGCGCATTACAGGGAGCACCTTAGGAACGAACCGTGACGGTTGGTGGAACGTTCAGTTGCGAAGTGCCTGCACTTTGCTGACGCGCACAAACGATTTGTGTTCAGGCCTTCGGCCGGGAGGAACGCGCCCAAGCTCGCGCAGGCGGTAAGCAATTCTTAAGAATCGCTTAGGCTCAGTGAAATGGATAATGACCCTGCGTGATCAGATCGGATTGAACATCGAATGCGATCGGAAACCGTGCGCTTCCCGTCAGCAATTACGCGATTCGATGTCAGGTTCGACTGCGCAGAAATCCTTGTCCTGATCACTGGCGGCTTTCTTTTCGTCGAAAATATTGGGAGCTTTCGAACGTCCTGCGTGGACTTGGAGGCCTAACAGGACCAGCTATGGATCTGCTGCCGTCCCGAATCGGGGGATACTGCGCGTTGAGCGGCGCGACAATCCGACGTGACGAGCTAATCTACCGGCCGCGAGCACGTAGAACGACTGCGATCAAATGGCGGCGCGATGGTTTTGGCATCCGTAATCGAACGTACGCTTCTTATTGCCCCGACAGGCGACGCGGACTAGCCGACCTTATTAGCCGGACATGCAATCGTTGCTAAACGGCGGTGCTCGCTTCCGATGCGGCTAAATTCAAACTTTCTCTAGCCATCTCGATCAGTGGGTGAATTCAACCCATCTCGGCCGTTGCACGCCCGGTAGGCCGGAGGACAGTCAACGGCGCGCGCCTCTTGCCGGGTCGTCGCCAGCGGCAGCGAGGTACTTTATCGACCGAAAAATTCAACTCGCAAACGCCGTTCGACAGTAACCGGACTAAATGACGGGTCACCAACTAGCGATCGACCGTTCGAAGTTTGCGCCTGGGTCGCGAAACGGCTCACAGAATTGTTCGTTCGACAGCAAGCTGGCCAACTTCACGGCTCGCCTCCGCACGAGAGTATGCTTCCCGGTCCTCTTGCGCGGTTCGTTTTGCAAACACGGCAAGTGTCAGGCGGCGTAAGTGGGAGTTTGTCATTTTCCAACGCTCGCTCTCGGCGTAGCAACGAACTTGTTTCGGGTGATTGCGTCTCGACCGCCGACCGTGCCCTTCGATGCGTTCGATCACGCGTCGGCGGATCCGCTATGCCATGTTTAACCGCCGCGTGTCACCGGATGACTGGACTATCGGAAACCGAACACCGAGACCTTTTTCCCCTCAAAGCTTTCTTGCACGCCTTGCTGGCAATTGGGTGGACACTTTACGGCGCCGTCTGCGCTAGAGCCCGCCACAGTGACCGCTCGGTAGACTACCGATTCGATGAGCGTGCCGTCCGATGCGACAACGATGTTCAGATCGGTCTCGACACCGGCTGGCACGGCTCCGCCGGCGGTATAAATGATCTTCATGGAGCCGGTGCAGTCGTGGTGCACCGTATATGCGCCCATTTGGTACGGGTTGAACGTGTTCTGCCCACCCTTCGGCAGGCCGCCGATAATGCCGAAGTCCGTGCGCGTGAAATGTCCCACACCGTCGAACGTCACTAAGGCGACGTCATCGAGGATTGATGGCGTCGCATACGGATGCACCGTACCGTCATCACCTATCAACCCAAGAATCGTTCCGTGGCCGATAAACCCAAACGCTCCCCTTAGCGTTGCGTTCGAACAGTGACCACCGTCGTGGTCACCGTCGGCGTGCGCCGCACCACTGAGCGAGAGAAGCGCAACGGCTGCTGCCGAAGCGATGGTTGAATGCTTTATCTTCACGGTCATCTCCTTGCCAGCGAATCGGGCGCTTAAGATCGCGACGCGGAGGCATATTGCCGGGCCGGTCTGGCGCCCAGTTCAAAGTGAATTGACGAATCCCGCAGTGAATCCTGGCTACCACCGTTCGCGGAGGAGGCGATGAGAGAACGAATGGCCGATCAGCGGCCGGATGTTCCGAAGTTGAGGCGAGGAGCCGAGGTGGGGGCCAAGGTATTTAAGACGAAACAATTCACCGAGCTCAGGTTCACTCGGCGCAGGCGGACACGTGCGCAAGCGATGCACGAAAGTCCGCGCTAGTGTGACTTTGTGAGTCATGCCATGCACGAAGGCGCATAGCATGAACAGTGTAATCCACGATGTCCAGAGGTTCCAGATAGTTTTCGGTATGCTACAGATGTCTCACAAGCCACGTGATGGTTTAATGTATGGAGTACTGATGACGTGACGGACTCAAAATTCATCCGAAAAGGACGAGTCTGATCGGCCGCCGCTCAGTGAAATGATATGCGCAGACAATATGGCGTGGGAGTGTGCCGCCCTGGCACGTCCGGGGCGTTGTCCACTACCAGCGCGCGTGGGAAATCGCTTCAATCTCGGCCGGTTCCGTTGCGGGGTACGGGTCGTGAGGTCCGTGGCAGGCGGATTTGAGTGTCCCGCTATGATCAATGCCCCCGGGCTATTCGGGGCGATCGTCGGGCGGAATCTCCACAAGCGTATGTGCTCACGCTCAATTTCCGGCGGGTCATGCGCCGCACGCAGGCTTATTACCAGTGGGGCGTACCGCCTTTCATGCTTGGAGCACGCGGCACGGTCGCACAACATCGTGGCACGCGAGACGCCGGTCGATGGTGCGCAGGTGGCTGCGGCGCATTAGGAGCGTCGATATGTGGCGATGCATGCCGGGCGCACCGGTCTGCGTTGCGCCGCGTGACGGGGGACTTTTGCGAGAGAGCCGCCAACTCCCCGTAACGCTTTCCGTACGGCGTGGGCGGGGATTTTGCCCATCTGTCGGCGAACGCACAAGGAGGGGTAACGTGACGCTCACTGACATCGACCGATTCCTCAATCAACTGGGCGATGAAGCGCGCGCTATCGCAATGCAGGACTTTCGCACGGAGATCGTACGCGTCACCCGCTTCAGCACGGATTGTTACGGCTATGCGATGCTCGCTTCGGGTCATGTCGACCTTGTTATAGAAGACGGTCTGAAGATCCACGATGTCATGGCGATCGTCCCTGTGATCCTTGGCGCGGGTGGCATCCTCACGACTTGGTCTGGCGGCACCATCGATGAGGCTTTCGAAAACGATATTATTGCGGCCGCGACGCAGACGCTGCACGATGAGGCGTCCCGGTGACTCGGCCATCCGCGATTTTGAAGCAACTCCGGTGGCACCGGCGAAGCGTCGCTTTCTGCTCGATCCTGTAGATTCGAGCTCACGCTCGCGCGACATTCAAACTGCCCCTACTGTATCAATTCGTATCTTCGCGCCTGCACGCCCAGTGATATACGTGCGGCGGCCCCTCTGCTGGACAGTCGACGCGTCTTGCGCAGCTATGAGATCTTAGGGGCCGACATCGGCGGTGAGCGATTAAGCGCACGCTGGCACCGGCTCGTTTATCAGTTGTATGGGAGTTTGGTGGCGCTGCTGTAATCGCTTAATACGGAGTGCAGGATTAAGTGGAAAACCAAGGAGTGTCGAGATAACTCAATGCAGTGTCGCCCGGACGCGAGCGGATTGATCTGAGTGAATGCTGTGAATAATTCCGGCCATACGGGCATACCAGTTGCGACGGGTGTTTGAAAGAGGTTGTAGGCGACTGAAATCTTGATGCATTTGCGGTCGTACAGCAACATGAAAAGCGCAAACCTAATTATCGGATTGTTCTCGTCGTGCAGCGAAGCAGATCGAGCCCTTCAAGATCTCCAGGCACGGGGTCTCCAATGTGACGACGGTCACCTGTATGCGCGGGCAGGTCATCATCATACTGATTCAAGCTGCGTTCGACCGCTTCCTGAAATGCGCGCCCGCGATCGGGCAGAGTACGCGGCTCACGGAGAGCACCTTGGAGTTGTGAGCGGCGCGCGGCGGCTAAGCGGACCGAGTCCGCAACTCGCCACTCCCGATTTTGCCGCCGTCCCGCTAAATGCTAATCCCCGTGAACGAACGTTGTTAGTTGCCAGGTTGGTCGACACGCTGCCGTGCGACGTTGCGATCACGGTGATGCGCGACCACGGCGCGCTCGCGGTAAAAGACACTGCTGGTCACTGGCACTTTTCTTTTCACAGACGGGGCGGCGACCAGGGCGATGGCACGTGAACAGAAAGTGCGGTGATATCTTTGCCTGTAGTGTGAACCTTAAAGTACTGACTGTTCTATCGGGGTCGCGATAGGTGAGCCAAGGGCTGGCCACATAGTTGTTTTATGCCGTAATGGCTTGGCCAGTGAAAGTTAGCGATTCTATCCGTTTCGACCGTCTGAAGGAAAGCAGAGTGTCCATTCGCGGGGCGGAAGGTGTAGGCCGCTCTTCTCGAACCAAGAAGCAAAGCAGCTAAAAGCAGGCATAAAATTAAAAAGACCCGCGTAAGGATGGGCGGGTCGTAACAGAACAATATCACTTTCTGCGGCTAAGTAATTTCGCGTTATACGTCAAGTGAGTCACCAGCTCCGGACAAAGGTCTCGATGCCGTCGACCAATAGGGCGTACGGTTATAGTACTCATGCAGCGACGAGCCCCAACCGATGTCCGCCATCGCCGGCCAATGGTCTTTGTCAAATCCGGGTTCGCTCCTAATGCGCTCTGCCGTCGTGTCAACCCGGAAGACCTTCTGGTCAGTGTCGAGTGTGAGAGCGCTCCAAGGTATCGCGCGAAGCGTGTCACCCATGCCAAGAAATCCGCCGCTCGACAGCACCGCATACGCGATGCGCCCGCTCCGCACGTCCAGCATGACCTCCTTTATTTTCCCGACGTCCTCGGCGTCCGAGGTTATGACCGTCGTATCTTCAAGCGTAGATGCTGCCATCACATCCGGACCGGGACCGTCTCCCACGCCGCTGCCTACAATATTTGCACCGCCCTGCGCTGCAGAACCGGAATTTGTTAGGTTACTTGTCGCCATGATTGCCACCCCATTGTTAGGCCCGCGACTTCCTCTGCGCTGGAGAGGTTTTAAACGCTCGCCGTCCTTCTCGCGCGCGGGCAACGCGAACGCTAGGTTCTAAGCCAAGCGCAACGAGCGTGCCTCGAAACTGAGATGTTCCCACCGTTTCATTTGATTTAACTGAGCGGTCAGTCCGTAGTTAGCACGCTCTCGATGACATTAGATGACTCCTCGAATTCCGTGTTTGCAGATGCGTTCTTGTCGCTGGTCCTCAGTTGCGTCGCCCTTTATAACCGCGGCCTCGTTCAGTCCCCTCCAGGCTCTCGTTCACCTCGCCAGCCGGCCTCCGCCTCCTAATTGCTAATTTAGATGTGGGCCTGATTCACTCCAGGGTGAAGGGTTTTTTATCCCCTAATTGCCTCGCTGCGTCCATTGCGTTGGCAATCGAACGTTTAAGTCGAGGTCCGGACTTACTTGCCTTCGTTGCTTCATGCATCATGGAATTTATTTCAAAGTGGCAAGCGAGCTTCCTAATTGAGAACGGTTCAGACATGCAGCATTTCGCTATGCGTGCCAGTAGGGGCCGGGACAGGATCCGCGGCAACTTGCAAGGATCCGAAGGTTTCGAAAAGGATCGAGCTTTTGACCTAAGGCACGCGATGCACGTACAACAGGAAAATTGGACGCACCGTCAACTCGACTCGTTGACTCGGGTCTTGGTCGTCGACGATTATCGGGCAGCGGCTATCGCGGTCGCGGATTACTTGTCACTGTCAGGATTTCAGACCCGCGTCGCCGGAGGATGTGGCGACGCCCTTGAAATAATTCGAAACTGGGTCCCGGACGTGGTCCTGCTCGACCTGATGATGCCTCAGCGCGACGGTTTCATCACCGCTCGTGCAATCCGAGAATATTTGCCGACGTCAAGAACGTTCATCTGCGCGTACACAGGAAGAGACGGGGTCGTTATTACAAGATGCGTTGAAGGCAGAGTGTTCGATGGCTACTTTAGAAAGGGTGCTTCTCCACCTGACCTTATCCTCTATCTCAACGGACTGAAGCGCACGGACCACTTTGTCCCGGAGGGAGGAAGCGGCTAGTGCACTGCACAAGACAGATGTCTTAAGGGAGACTTCAGGCCCCCAAGGGAACGACTAGAGATGAACCGGTCGTTGAACTTCCGGCTGGCGTCGTTCTGTCACCGTCGCTAGATTCGCACTTCAAAATACAATCCTCAACTTCGCGACGGCGTTGTGGTACTTGGAAAAAGCCTCCGCTAACTAGACATGAAGGTATGCGGTGGCGTCCGTACGCGTCAGTGAATGGTCGCTGGTAAGATCAGGCAGCGATGCAATCTGGGCTAAGCACATTGCATTTCGTTTTCCCGGGATCGCTGAGCTTCATTGCTGGTGAGCCTGACCGCCGCGCCTGTTCGCAGGTTGTTATACACAGGAGATCAAGTAGGACGGTCAAGCGTTGACGATCGCGGGCCGATAGTCCTGGAAGCAAGAGAAGTTTTTCGGTCTGTGCTGTCCAGTATTCGGGGCGGATTAGCGTCGGTCGACAAACCAACGTGTTGATGGACTGCTCGAGCTGCCTAATGTCGTTTTCAAGAATCACACCCGATCTCCTTCTGTTTGCAATAAAGCCGAAGCTGCAGCCTGCGAACATGTGACGAAGCGTCCTTTTGCCGTGTGGGAACGGGACTTGAGTCAAAGACCCAATCGTCTTCAATCTGCGATCACACGTCGCTTGCCGAGCACGGCGAGCGGACAAGCCGGTTTTGCGCAAACGTTAGCTTTCCCGCGTGCTATTTAGACTAATTGCTGTGGATAGCGGCATCCGCTCGCTATGGCTTGATAGGGGTTTACGACTATTCCGCGACATAGAAGGCGCGCGCCGCGCCAATTATTCTTCTAGGCGAAAGGGTCAACGCGCTATTGCAGCCGAAATCCCGGCAACGTGGTGGCTTCGTTCAACGCCGCGCTGCCGCGATTGGTCCGGACCTCGTGCAGCGCGGTGATACGGCAATCAATGCCGATTTTAAAAGCGAAGAAGTAATTGATACCTGTTTGCCCGACTTATTGAGCCGCAAATCAGGCGCGTTCGTCGAGGGAAATCAGATGCGTCGCCGCCGTCAGCATCGCTTAATGCGTATTGAGATAGCATCGCGCGCGAAGGTAAAACGCGCGATCTAACCGCAGCCAGGTGCGGTTCAAGAGCAAGACCACAAGGGGATCCTATGAACACCGTATCGGAAGAGGCAAACACGCTGACGGACGGCGAAGTCCAACTCATGCTGCAGACTGTCGCCGCCTTGCGGGAAGGCGAACCCGTTCGTAGATTGCCTGCCGATTGGACCGGTGCAAAAGGACAGCTAGCCGTCGAACTGAACATGCTCGCCGACCAATGTCTGCGTCAAGGGCTGGCGCTCGGACGCGCAACCGGAAACTCCGCGGCAAGCCTGGGCGGTGCAGGCCGCGTAGATGAAGAAGGGCTGAGCGGTTTCTGGCTGCAACAGGCGCGTGAAAGCAACGCGCTGTTAGAGGCGACCGATACCGCGCACGCGCGTACCCGGGACATTCACACGGCGCTCATCGCGCTAAGGAAGGGAGAGGGGGCGTCGCTTGCCGCTGACTGGACCGGCTTGCACGGCAAACTTGCGGACGTCTTCAATGATGTCGTCGACCAGAACATCCGGATGTCGGATGAGCTCGCGCGCTTAAGCCAGGCAGTCGGCAAGGAAGGCCGCATCTACGAACGCGCCACGCTGCCCGATCCCAGGGGCTTCTGGCGCCGGTCGATTGACTCGGTGAATTCCCTGATCGTCGATCTCGTCCACCCCACGAGCGAGGTGGCGCGCGTGATCGGCGCCGTAGCGCAAGGCGATCTCAGCAAAAGCATGGCCCTCGAAGCCGACGGGCGTGCGCTCGAAGGCGAGTTCCTGCGCACGGCCAAGATCATCAATCGGATGGTCGAGCAGCTCGGCACCTTTGCCGCAGAGGTCACGCGCGTCGCGCGAGAGGTCGGCACGGAAGGCAAGCTCGGCGGTCAGGCCGACGTGCAGGACGTGGCCGGGACATGGAAAGACCTGACCGATTCCGTTAACTTCATGGCCGGCAATCTGACGAGCCAGGTCAGAAACATCGCGGAAGTCACCAAGGCTGTGGCTGCCGGCGACTTGTCGAAGAAGATCACCGTGGACGTCAAGGGCGAGATTCTCGAACTGAAGAACACCATCAACACGATGGTCGATCAGTTGCGGTCCTTTGCCTCCGAAGTGACGCGCGTGGCGCGCGAGGTCGGCACCGAAGGGAAGCTCGGCGGTCAGGCGGATGTAAAGGGCGTCGCGGGAACGTGGAAAGACCTGACCGACAACGTCAACTTCATGGCGGGCAACCTGACGAGTCAGGTTCGCAATATTGCAGAAGTCACGACGGCCGTGGCGGCCGGCGACTTGTCGAAGAAGATCACCGTGGACGTCAAGGGCGAAATTCTCGAACTGAAGAACACGATCAACACGATGGTCGATCAGTTGCGGTCCTTCGCTTCCGAAGTGACACGCGTGGCGCGCGAGGTCGGCACCGAAGGCAAGCTCGGGGGTCAGGCCGACGTGAAAGGGGTCGCCGGAACGTGGAAGGATCTCACCGACTCGGTGAACTCGATGGGCAGCAACCTGACCGCGCAGGTGCGCAACATTGCGGACGTGACCACGGCAGTCGCGGCGGGCGATCTTTCGAAGAAGATCACCGTCGACGTGAAGGGCGAAATCCTCGAACTCAAGAACACGATCAATACCATGGTCGATCAATTGAGTTCCTTCGCCTCGGAGGTGACGCGCGTGGCTCGCGAAGTCGGGACCGAAGGCAAGCTGGGTGGCCAGGCCGACGTGCAGGGTGTCGCGGGAACGTGGAAAGACCTGACTGACTCGGTGAATTCGATGGGCAGCAATCTGACGGCACAGGTGCGCAACATCGCAGAGGTGACAACGGCGGTTGCCGCGGGCGATCTCTCGAAGAAAATCACCGTGGATGTCAAGGGCGAGATTCTCGAACTGAAGAACACCATCAACACGATGGTCGATCAGTTGCGTTCGTTCGCCTCGGAGGTCACGCGCGTTGCACGCGAGGTCGGCACCGAAGGCAAACTCGGCGGTCAGGCCGACGTGCAAGGCGTTGCGGGAACGTGGAAGGATCTGACCGACTCGGTCAACTCGATGGGCAGCAACCTGACCGCGCAGGTGCGCAACATCGCCGATGTGACGACAGCAGTGGCGGCAGGCGACCTGTCCAAGAAGATCACCGTCGATGTGAAGGGCGAAATCCTCGAGCTCAAGAACACGATCAACACCATGGTCGACCAATTGCGCTCGTTTGCCTCGGAAGTTACGCGAGTGGCGCGCGAGGTCGGCACTGAAGGCAAGCTGGGAGGACAGGCCGACGTGCAGGGGGTCGCCGGAACCTGGAAAGATCTCACCGACAACGTCAATTTCATGGCGGGCAACCTGACCAGTCAGGTACGTAACATCGCGGACGTGACGAAGGCGGTCGCCGCGGGTGATCTGTCGAAGAAGATCACTGTGGATGTCAAGGGCGAGATTCTCGAGCTGAAGAACACGATCAACACCATGGTCGATCAGCTCAGCTCCTTTGCATCCGAAGTGACGCGAGTCGCACGCGAAGTCGGTACATTGGGCAAGCTCGGCGGCCAGGCGGATGTCCAGGGCGTCGCCGGCACATGGAAGGATTTGACCGATTCGGTCAACTTCATGGCCGGCAACCTGACGAGCCAGGTACGCAACATCGCGGACGTGACGAAGGCGGTAGCGGCAGGCGATCTGTCCAAGAAGATCACCGTGGACGTCAAGGGCGAGATCCTCGAACTGAAGAACACCATCAACACGATGGTCGATCAGTTGCGTTCGTTTGCGTCGGAGGTGACGCGTGTGGCACGCGAGGTCGGCACCGAAGGAAAGCTCGGCGGTCAGGCGGACGTTCAGGGCGTCGCGGGCACGTGGAAGGACCTGACTGACAACGTCAACTTCATGGCGGGCAACCTGACGAGCCAGGTTCGCGGCATCGCGCGAGTCGTGACCGCGGTCGCGAACGGCGACTTGGGCCGCAAGCTCACGGTGGAGGCAAAAGGTGAAATCGCGGCGCTCGCCGACACGATCAACAGCATGACGGACACGCTGGCCACGTTTGCCGATCAGGTGACGACCGTCGCACGCGAAGTGGGTGTCGAAGGGAAGCTCGGCGGACAGGCCAAGGTGCCGGGCGCGGCGGGCACGTGGAAGGGGTTGACGGAAAACGTGAATCAGCTTGCGGCGAATCTGACGACCCAGGTCCGCGCGATCGCCGAGGTGGCGACGGCGGTGACGCAAGGTGACCTGACGCGTTCGATCACCGTCGAGGCGCTTGGCGAAGTCGCGGCGCTCAAGGACACCATCAACGAGATGATTCGTAACTTGAAGGACACGACCGAGCTCAACACCGAGCAGGACTGGCTCAAGACGAATCTGGCGAAGTTCAGCCGCATGCTGCAGGGACAGAAGGACCTGGTTACGGTCGGCCAGCTCATTCTGTCCGAGCTTGCGCCAGTCGTCGGCGTGCAACAAGCCGAGTTCTTCGTATTCGACATGGTCGATGAGGCCGCTTCGCTGAGGCTCGTGGCGAGCTACGCGTCCGAAGGCCATCGTTCGCACGGCAAGCAGGTTCAGCTTGGTGAGGGGCTCGTCGGTCAGTGTGCGTTCGAGAAGCGCAAGATTCTGCTCGCGCCATCGGCGTCAACCGGCTACCGGATCGAATCGGGTCTGCTGAGCGCCGTGCCGCAAAACGTGTTGGTGATGCCGATCGTTTTCGAAGGCCAGGTCAAAGGCGTGATCGAACTAGCCTCGCTCGAATGCTTCAACTCGACTCACCTGGCGTTTCTCGACCAGTTGACCGAAAGTATCGGTATTGTCATCAATACGATCGAAGCGAACACGCGTACGGAAGACCTGCTCAAGCAGTCTCAATCGCTTGCACAAGAACTGCAGAGCCGGCAGGAAGAACTCCAGCAGACAAACCAGGAGCTTCAGGAAAAAGCGCGGCTGCTTGCGCATCAGAACCAGGAAGTCGAGCGCAAGAATTCGGAGGTCGAACAGGCACGTCAGGCACTCGAGGATAAAGCGAAGCAGCTCGCCCTCACGTCGAAGTACAAGTCGGAGTTTCTGGCCAACATGTCGCACGAACTGCGCACGCCGCTCAATAGCCTGCTCATCTTGTCCGACCATCTCTGCAAGAATCCCGACGGCAACCTGTCTACCAGGCAGATCGAATACTCGCGGACCATTCATTCCTCGGGGAACGACCTGCTGATGCTCATCAACGACATTCTGGATCTTTCGAAAATCGAATCTGGCACCGTCGTTCTGGACGTTGCTGAACACCGCCTCGTCGACATGACGACGTATGTCGAGCGCACGTTCCGGCACGTCGCTGAAGCCCGCCGCGTCGAGTTCGTCATTCATCTCGGCGACGATGTACCTGCCTCCATCGTGACGGACCTCAAGCGCCTGCAGCAGGTTCTGAAGAATCTCCTCTCCAATGCCTTCAAATTCACGCATCACGGACACGTGTCACTGTCGATCGAGCGTGCGCGTGGCGGATGGAGCGAGGACAACCAGGCGCTGAACAGCGCGGGCGGTGTGATCGCTTTTGCAGTTCAGGACACCGGCATCGGCATTTCGGCGGACAAGCAGCAGATCGTATTCGAGGCTTTTCAGCAGGCCGATGGCAGCACCAGCCGAAAATACGGCGGCACTGGCTTGGGGCTCGCGATCAGTCGCGAACTGTCCAAACTGCTAGGTGGCGAGATCCGCCTTACCAGCACGCCGAATGAGGGCAGCACGTTCACGCTGTTCTTGCCGCGCACGAGCGATCTCGGCAGAAGTGGGCGAAGAAAACTGATGCGGCAAGAAGAGGAACGCGAACCCGTTCCGAGCGGCTCGCCCCCGGCGAGCCTTGCGGTCGTGGAACGGGCGGAGCAGTCAGAGATGGCTATCGAGGTTGCGCACGAGGTATCGACTGCCCACGTGATCGATGATCGTGAGAGTATCGTTCAGGGTGATCGGGTTGCGCTTATAGTCGAGAACGATCCGGCTTTCGCGGGCGTGATGGTCGAAGCGGCACGGCAGCGCGGATTCAAGGCGGTCACGACCGCATTCGGCGCCTACGCCTTGACGCTGACCGACCAGTTCAAGCCCGACCTCATCACGCTCGACCTGTTTCTGCCGGATATGGAAGGATGGCAGGTGCTCGCGCGACTCAAGAACGACATGGCCACGCGGCACATTCCGGTGTGGGTGATCTCGACCGACGAATCGCGCGATCGCGCGCTACGTTCCGGCGCGCTCGCCTTTCTGCCCAAACCGGTCGCGTCACAGGCGATCCTGGATGATGCGCTCGCTGCGATGGCCCGATACATCGAAGCAGAACGACGCGTCGTTCTCGTGGCGCTTCCTTCGGCGAATGACCGGGAGTTGCTTTCTGGTGCATTGCAGCCCTTGCGGGCCGCGGTAGTCTTTGCGAGCTCCCGCGAGACGTTGCTGCAGCAACTCGCGTCTCAAACCATTGACGCGCTGGTGCTCACTGACGACATCCCCGGCCTCTCACCCGAAGACATCGAAGCGGCGGTCGCCTCGCGCGACGGCCTTTCGCCACTGCCGGTCATCGTGAGCGTGCCGGCGGGCCAGCTCCCGCCGGCACGCTGGCAGCATGTCAGGGAAGGGTTTGTCGCCCTGCACGCGGCGGGCCGCGATCAATTGCTCGATCTGAGCATCGCCGCGCTGCACGTCGATGTGAAGCGGCTCGGCCAGGAGCACTGCGCCATGCTGCAGGCGTTGCGCGCGTCACAGAACGCGTTGAAGGGCGTCAAGGCACTGATCGTCGACGACGACATGCGCAACATCTTTGCGCTCGCGACGATCATGGAGGACCTCGGCATGCGGCAAGTCTGGGCCGATAACGGGCGCGATGCCATACGGCAGGTGGAATCCGATCCCGAGATCCAGATAGTCATGATGGATATCATGATGCCCGAGATGGACGGCCTGGCCACGATGCGGGAGATTCGCAAGCGGCCGGTAGGCAAGGCATTGCCGATCATCGCAGTCACGGCCAAAGCGATGAAGGGCGACCGCGAAAAGTGTATCGAGGCGGGAGCGTGGGATTACCTCTCGAAGCCGGTCAATCGTGACGACCTGCTTGCCGTGCTGCACGCGTGGCTGCATCGTTAGGAGCGCAAGCCATGGCCGTGTTCGAATCATCTCCGGAAGACAAGGTGAGCATCCTCGTGGTGGATGACCTACCGAGCCAGCACGTCGTTTTGCGCACGGTGCTCGAGGGACCGGATCAGGAAGTGGTCGCGGTGTCGTCCGGGCGGCAGGCGTTGAAGGCGGTGTTGCAACAGGACTTCGCCGTCATACTGCTCGACGTGAACATGCCCGATATGGATGGCTTCGAGACGGCCAGCATGCTGCGTTCCTACCGTCGGACGGCATCGACACCGATCATCTTCGTCACAGCGTATGTGGACGATGCCGAAATGGCGCGAGGCTATTCGCTGGGGGCGGTGGACTATATCTCGTCACCCGTGGTGCCGGAGATCCTCAGCGCGAAGGTACGTGTGTTCGTGCAGATGTACAGGATGAACCGCGAACTGCGTGCCCGGGCAGCACAGCGCGAGGAACTCGCGCGGGCGGAAGCGCAACGCGCGTCTGCCGACCAGGCTCGCCAGCGCGCTGATTTTCTGGCGCACGTGAGTCATCTTTTTACGCGCTCGCTGGATTTGCAGACGACCCTTTCCCGCATCCTGCATACGTCGGTGCCTGCATTGGCCGACGTCGCCTGCGTCTATCTCGAACTGGAAGGCGAACAGGTCCCACGGACGTCGTTGCACTGCGGTCCTGCCGTGCACGCGCTGATCGAACCGGGTAGCGGTCATGCGATCGAGGCTATCGCTCCGATGGAGCAATTTTTTCAGCTCGCGAAGCAGACTGTGGACAAGGGCGAGAGTCTCGTGTGCCGGGCCGGGGCGGATCGCATCTTCGAGTTTCAAAGCGATAAAGCGCAAAGGAAGAACCCGGCCAGGTTCGAGGAAGTCAGATTTCACCCGCTGTTGAGCGGCGCGGCGCGAAAGGCGGCCATCGCATTCGGGGCCGTCCACTGCGAGAGCGATCATCAGCGGGCGCCGATCGTCACGGAGTTTGTGAGTCGTGCGTCCATCGCGCTCGAGAACGCCTTCTTGTTCTCCGCCCTGCGGGACGAGGACCGGCGCAAGAACGAATTTCTCGCCATGCTGGCCCACGAACTCCGAAATCCGCTCGCACCCATCTCCAACGCGGTGAGCGTGATGAAGAACACGGAGCCGGGCGATGCGAAGGTCATGACGTGGGCGACAGGAATCATCGGTACACAGCTCGATCACATGGTGCGCATTGTCGACGATCTGCTTGACGTATCGCGGATCGCGCGCGGCGCGGTGGCGTTGCAACGCAAGCCGCTATCGCTGCGGGTCGTGCTCGATCGTGCAATCGAAACCAGCCGGCCACACTTTGCCGCGCGCTCGCAAGCGTTCTCCTGCGAAACCTGCGCGAACGATTTGATCGTCGAGGGCGATGTCGTTCGTCTCACACAGGTCATTGCGAATCTGTTGAACAACGCCTCGAAGTTCACCCCGCCCGGTGGCCACATCAATCTTGCGACGGCTTTTGCGAAGGGGATCGCGGTGATTACGGTCACCGACGACGGCGAGGGCATAGATTCGAAGCTGCTCCCGCGCGTCTTCGAACTCTTTGCGCAAGGTGATAGCGCACTGGATCGCGCACAGGGCGGCTTGGGAATCGGGCTGACGCTTGCCCGCCACCTGACGGAGCTGCATGGCGGTTCGATTCACTGCTGGAGTGCCGGTCGCGGACGGGGCGCCAAGTTCACGGTGGAGTTGCCGGCATCGATTGCAACCGACAAACCGGCTCCTGTCGCCGATATTCTTCCGATGCGTCGCAGGCGTGGCGCACGGGTGCTCGTCGTGGATGATTCCGTTGCTTCCACGGAGAGCCTTAAAGTCTTCCTCGAAATGCATGGGCATCAAGTGCAATGCACGCACGACGGCGTCTCCGCGCTCGCACTTGCCAAAAAATTCGCACCCCAGGTTGCCGTTCTGGACATTGGCCTTCCAGGCATGAATGGGTACGAGGTTGCAAAAGCCATTCGTGCCGACACCGTTCTTGGGGACTGCCTGCTAATTGCGTTGAGCGGTTATGGCCAAGACGATGATCGTCTCAAGTCGAAGTCGGCCGGCATCGATCATCATTTTATAAAGCCCGCGGATCTAGCCTCGCTAGTCGACCTGATTGCGACACACGTAATGGACGGCGGTACGGGGGCCGAAAGTGAAGGGCGGCCAGCCTAGGATCAATAACGGTCGTTAACAGTCCCACAGTCGCGCCACGAACTGGACGCCATCGAGTTGCCCGGTTCGCCCTTCGAACCGCCGCGGCGCGCACGAACCGGCGTTCGCGGGGCATGGCTTCAACACCGGACACATACCGACACGCTTGTTCGAGAAGGTGCTATAAACTTGCAACTAATCGTCTCGGCCGTCCTTTACCTCGAAAGCTGCGCCAAATCCAACCGCCAGCAATGCAGTGGATTTGGCTGCTCTCGTCAGTTGCGAGAGAAGTCAGTCGTTGTCAGTTCTAGGCGTGCCGCAGGGTGCGCAAGCAGCTTGCGATAAGCGACGGCGTGGATACGGTTGGCGCCATTGTGAAAAGTTTTCAGCATCTTGGCGTCATCTGCATCGAGCGGCAGCCAGAAAAAGGCCTCCAGCGCGGCGCGCACGATCACGCACTCGACCGCGCCATGCTTTCCCGCTAGGACGAAGGTCACGCCGCGTCGGTTAGTCGAAATCTGTGGTTCAAAGTCGAGTGCTTCCATAGCGAGTTCATCGTGTTGCGCGGTCAAAGCAAATTTGACACGCCATCGCGCGATTTGTGAGACGTCTCGCTCGATTGCCTACGACACCGTCGTACTTCCAAGGTCGGTTACCAACCGATGCGATGTTTCTCGTCGGTATCCCGACGGCGTCGGCCGTCATCGACGTGAAGGTAGAGGCTTGTCGTCGTCAGCGATGCGTGTCCGGGGTTGTCACGCACGAGTCGTAGATCGACCTGCTGATCTGCCATATGCGAGCCCGCGCTGTACCGCAGCCCGGTGAACGGAGGCTTTTTCCAGCGGGTCAACGCTTGCTGCAGAGGACGGGGCGTGCTCGCGGAGTCGCGCCGCTGCGCCTGCGAGCACAGCTTTGACGATCGCGTGCAGGGCGCCACGGGTCAAAGCCGAGCAGGTCGAAGGCGCCCTGATCGGCTGCCGTGGCGCCAATCGGCAGGACGAGTGGCGTATCCTCATCTGGCGAGGGGAGCACGCTCAAGTCAAGGTTTGTCGATAGCGAGCGAGCTCCGTCATCAGTTCCCGGGTGCCGGAATTAGCTGTTCCTTGTCGCCTTTACCGTGCACAGTGAGCCACCAGCGCATTGCTCCATCCGCATCGCGCCGAAGGAAGAATTGGCCATAGTGCTGGTCCCAACTTCCTCGATGCGCAGGCCACCGAGATAGAGCAGGGTGACGAGCCAACGCACGCGGATTGCATAAGCGATCTGGCAGTTGGTCTCTCGCGGCATGGCGGCGATGGTGCCCTTGACCACCTGCCAGATGGTGCGCTCAAGATAGCGGGTTAATGCGCGGAGTGGGATACCGGGCGCGGTTCTGTTGCAGTAAGTGTTGGGTTTCATGAGCCATCACAATGCGAATGATCGGACGCTTGATGACGACTCTGAATCCCCTTGGCACGGGTGCTCAAGCGTTGCACTATCCGCTCGATGTGATCCTGATGGGCGTGCGCTGCTATGTGGCGTATCCGCTGAGCCTTCGAGACCTGGAGGAGATGATGGCGAGCGCGGAATCTCGTTCGACCATTCAACTGTGCACCGTTGGCCCATCAAGGTGTTGCCGGTCCTGGAGAAGGCCCTCGTCGCCACGAGAAAGCCGTCGGTCGGAGCTGGCAAATGGACGAAACGTATATCAAGGTCCGAGACCAGTGGGAGTATTTGTACCGCGCAGTCGACAAGGAGGGCACCACGGTGGGTTTTCTGCTGCGTGCCCATCGTGACAAGGCCGCGGCGCGGCGCTACTTCAAAAGTCAATCGCGCAAAACGGCCAGCCCAAGACGGTGACAATCGATAAAAGCGGTGCGAACCTGGCCGCGCTGGATGCCCTCAACGCGGAGCGCGAAACATCGGTCGAGATTCGCCAGAACGAGTATCTGAATAATGTTGTCGACCAAGATCATCGGGCGATCAAGCGACGTACGCGGCCTATGCTCGGCAAGAGTTTTCGTTGCGCCCGGATCCTGTTGAGCGGCATCGAGCTCACGCACATGATTGCCAAAGGCCAAATGCAGGACCGTGGCGTCGGATACACTCACGCCCAGCAGCTTTACGCACTGAAATAATAAGCACTCCCACTTATATTGCCGCTTGTTTACCGTCATATCCTTACCGCGACAGAACCCATACCAGCGCACGCACGTCAGGGATCACCTCGAGCAGATAGTGCAGACGCATGAGCACTCGCGCCAAGACTGGTTTCAGAGTCGTCGTCAAACGTCCGATCGTTGGCATTGTCAGGTCACATGATACCCAGCGCTTATTGCGACAAAGCCCGCAAGGCTGCTCCATAGTTGAGAGATTGCCCGGGGTCAACGGCGGCGCCTACGCGGATCGCGCGTCGATTAAATCAGTCGGAGCACAATTCGGTGGAGAAGGGCTTGCAGATCGCGTCGAGCGTCGCAGACGAGGTGAATGTATAAGACGTCCTCGCGCACCTGATAGATAATCCGATTCTTGCCGGAAAGGGCCTGCCGAAACGTTTCATCAACGAAACCTTCGAGCTCGCCGGGAACATGGCCGCTCCCAGGGAATTGGCGGATCTGCGTGATCGTTTCTTGCAAGTGCGCGGAGGTCTGACGCCATGTCTCCCATCCGAATGTGCGGACGATATAGCTTCTCAGTTCATCGATGCCGATCCGGGCTGTCGGCAAGATGCGGTACTTCAACAGCGCTGGCATTAACGGACTTTTTGCTGGCGGTCGAGTTCGCCGAGTTCCGAAAAGAATTCGTCGCCGTCGACGTAATCCTCGCAGTCAATTTGCTTCTGTCCGATCGCCAGGATCTTCAACAGCGCGATCATCTGTTGCGTGGCTTCATAAGTCCGTACATCCTGGACCACGAGTTTCGCTTCGCCGTTCTGCGTGATGATCAGCGGCTCGCCGGAGTCGGTCAAGTCTTTAACAATTTGTGCCGCTTCGCTCTTGAGGTAGCTGATGGGCTTCACATGATCCGCGATGTGCATAGGCGCTCCGTTGCAGGTTCGGTAAGACTAAATATAGACCATTATCAGTCCGATGACAACTGGCCTCTCGCCGACAATCAAGAACTCTCGGCGTCTTCAGGAACACTTGATTCACGGTGTCCCGTCGCCCGCGGAGTTGCACGTCTTCTGATGCAGGCCGCCGGCTGATCGTGTTTCGAATGTAGGTGGGTTTGCTGCGCCAGAGTTTCAAGTCGACGTGCAAGGTCTCACCAACGCGACGCGCTGACACGCTCGGGGCGTGATCTTCAGGGTCACGCAGCGAATCCCCCAAGAATCGAGCGAAACTTGCGTCCACGCTGGGTTGTGGTAAGAGTTCATGGGACGCTCCGCACAATATATGCACAATTGTGGCTTAATCTGAAGAGATGGGCTGGTCGCACACGGCCAGAGCCACAGGAGAGCTTGAGCGCGCAAATTATTAGGTTCCGGGCGCAGCGCGGGCCAGTCGTCGTTCGAGGGGGGGCGGACACGGCTGCGGGCGTGCTTCGCCAACTGCCCTTCGGGCAAGCCGGCTACATGTATGCAGGCCGTTTCAATCCGGTATCGACGTGAACCCACTCGCGCGTAGTGCGTCGACGGTCGTCAACAAGGTACGTGTCAAAGAGATGGTGCCTCGCTTTTGCGATTTGTGTCACTGCGACCGAGGCGGTGCATGCGGTCAACGGGGTGGACAGTAACGGTATGTCATCGCAATGCCGGCTTTCAGCGACGATCTGACGAACCGCGTTTTGACCTCGCAGATATTCCAGTACTTCTTTTCTCATGTGCGTGGTTCATGCTAACCGCCGACTATCTCTCCAAACTAAATCTCGTTCCAGAGAGCGAACGCGTCGCTCGGCTACCCGAACGGGTCGGCAATTCGATTGCTGATCTCGACGTGGTTGTGTTCAACGTGCCCGACGATGCATCGGATACCGACGCATGCATGACTCGTTAAAATATTCTGGTTGAAGACAATGCCAATACCATCATTGTGCGATTCAAGAAGAATGGCGCTGCGCACCTGGCCGCGATCGTTGCGCTCGCGGACAAACGAATCGACATCAATGGCGCTGCCCGGAGAGCGCTAGAGGCAAGCCGCGTATCGTTAGCTTCTCGCGACGAAGCTGTTAGCGCGTCTTGAATGGAATACGGCGGTATCACGGCGTTCGGCCTGCCTTTCGGCTGGCGAATACTGGTGGATACGGCTGATGCGTCCTGAGATGAGCACTCAGATCAGAACGTCCGAGAACGAGGGCGAAGCGGAGACGTGTTTTCATCGAGCCATTGCGATATCGCAACGTCAAGACGCCAAATCGTACGAGCAATGCTCAATGCGACTATCGATCGGTGCGTAGTTGACCGTTTTTTGGCGCCGCGAATACTCAACCACTGCAATCCGCTTCTTTCCAACGTTCGGCTGCGTCCGGGAGCGGGTCACTCGAACGGCTAACCACTTCAAAGCCTATTCGACGCATGACGCGAGGATGAGCAAAAGGCAGCGTTTGAGAAAGTTGGCTTGTACGTCAGGAAGGTGGCGGATCTACGAAGGTGAAGGTATTGGGCATTCTCGCCGTGCTGGCCGAACTGGGCTCGGCGAGTTGCAATGTGATCGGCAAAACGCCTATAATTGGAGGGCATTTTGCCAAAGGGACGGTCATGACAACAATCGCCTTCACACCGACCGGCACCGGAAACGCACGACGAGCGGAATACGCGCTGCTCGGTGAACTGCTTGACGCGCGCGTTCGGGATGATGCCGATCTCGCTGGACTGGCGCAGGATCGCATCAACGTCGACGTAATCGATCGACTCTCCGCTCAGGGGCTGAAGGCCGACGAACTGGCTTTCATCATTCCGCGGCGAACACTCACGCATCGTCGGCAGCTACACGAACGCTTGTCGACGGAGGAATCCGATCGAGCCATTCGGTTGGCGCGCATCGTCGCGCAGGCGAACGCCGCATTTGGAAGCAACGAAAAGGCCTTGGTTTGGTTGCGCGGTCGGCAGAAGCGCTTCGATGGCCTCAGCGCCCTTGGAATGGCTGCAACCGAGCATGGGGCGCGACTGGTCGAGGACGCGCTCGTACAGATTGACGAGGGATATTTCGCCTGATGGTTCTGTGGAGGATCAGCAACTACGCCGACCTGAAAGGCGTCGGTGGCCTGCGCGCTCCCGGTCGATGGCACTTTGCAGGACGGCCGGTGGTCTATCTGGCCGAGCACCCGGCCGGTGCTCTGCTCGAGACGCTCGTTCATCAAGAAGTTCGATCCACCGCCGATTTGCCCGACACATATCGTCTCCTGCGCGTGGCGATCGGTGACCAAGTGACGATTGCCGAATTAAGCGAGGGCGTTTTGCCGGAAAATTGGAGGGAGGATGCGTCCTACACGCAGTCCGCCGGCAGCGAATGGCTTGAGGGCGGATCAACAGCGTTGCTCAAAGTCCCCAGCGCGGTGATGCCTTTTGCCTACAACTACATTCTCAACCCCGTACATGCGGACGTCGCCCATATCAAGATAGAGATGGTGATCGACGTCCGGCATGATCCGCGCATCGTTCGCCTACTGACGCGCCCGTGAGGGGAGGACAGCCGATGAAAATATCGATCGAGCAAGCCAAGACCATCTATCGCGAAGCAATCGACCCCATGGCGAGCGACGGCGAATCAGCGAGTTGGTGGGAAGAGGTTACGGCGGAGGTGGAGGAGGTTGCCAGCGCGAGGACCGAGCGAGATGCCGCAGCGGTGATCGCGTGGTGGCATCACGATTGGTCTTTAGTTTCGGATACGCCTGCTGCCACAGTCAGACGCATCCGGCGCGCCGCGCGGGCAGCGAGGTGATCAGCTTAACCCTATCGAGAAGCTATTGCGGCGCATGCTACGCAACTATTCAATCGACGCTTCCTCGACCCGGGACCAGGTGCTGCAGTTCCTGAACGGACTCGGCATTCCTGCACGTTATGAGGTCGGGCCTACCGGTTTTTCGGACGGGTGCCGCATCGACCAAGGCACCTTGGTTATCGATCCCGAGTGTCGGATATCAACCGTGCTTCACGAAGCGGGCCATCTGGCGATCACACCGCGCTGCTTCCGATCTTTGATGGACGGCAACCTGTATGCAGGGCAGCGCGAGATGCTCAGATGCATTGACGAAAAGGGCGTGCACCCGGATGCGCCACTGTATCGGGCCGTCATTCAATGCTCGGACCCGGAGGCCACAGCATGGGCGTGGGCCGCCGGCGTGAGCCTTGGTCTTCCAGACAGGGAGACTATTCGCGACGATGAATACGCGTCACATCGACGATCGCGAGATCGGCGATGATCCGGTTCACGACGCTCGCGCCGGTGAGTGGCAATGAACAGCGAAGCGCCTTTTACGTACGGACTGGCCGTTTTCGCGTTGACCGTGATCTTTGTCGGTACCTGCTGGGCGAAAGGCGAAAAGCCGAAATCGCGGTGGCGAAGCGAAGAATGAGCCGCCCCGCAGTCTGAGTGACCATGTTATTAACTACGAGGTGTGTGAACGTCATAACAGCGGGGAGGTTCGCCGGAGCTTCTGGCCATGCGGCCCGAACGGGCCTCGGAAAGGCCGGCAAAGTCCCGTTGCCACGGTGATAAGAACCGCGACGAAGTCATCAACCTTGGGCTAAGGTGAACAGCAAAATCCGAAGGTTTCCTGCAATGGATCGTCTCTGCAATGCGAGCACGCGTATGGCGAATACATTATCGTTCGCTCTAGGCACCGCCTCTGAATGACGTCGTCGCAGTCACGGCATCATAGATCGAGAGCGCTCTCATGCCGGTACTCGTCTGGACTGTTCAGACGCGTCAAGTGTTTTCCCGCGAGCAGGGAAAGCCACCAGCAATAGAGCAGCGCCAGCCAGAAGAACGATCCCTAGCCCGATCAGCCCGTACTCGGCGTTGCCTGTTTGGGTCTTCACCCAGCCGACGAATGCCGGACTGACAAATCCACCTGTTCCACCGAGGCTCGTGATCATCGCAATACCTCCGGCTGCGGATGATCGCGGCAAGAACGTCTGCGGGATGGTCCAGAACACGACGAAGCCGCCATACGAGGCGGCGGCCGCGAGCGCGAGCAGGCCGATGCCCAGCGGCACGTTGTGACCCGCCAGCGGCAACAGAGCGAAAGCCAGTGCCGTGACCGCCGCGCTCGCAGCGACATGCCAGCGACGTTCCATGGTGCGGTCCGAGTGCGAACCGACGACATACGTTCCCAGCGCAGCCGCGACGAACACGAGCGACGAAAGCAGACCGACATCCAGCAGGTTCGTCACGCCCAGATCGCGAATGACCGTGGGCGCCCAGAAGCCGATGGCGTTGAACGGCATCATCACCGCGAAGTACACGAGCGCCGCGAGGTACACGCGCGGGTTGGCGAGCGCGCCGCGCAAACCGTTGAGATGGCCAGTATGCTTCGTCTTTTCTTCGGCGAGCAATTCGCCCTTGACGAGCGCCTTTTCGTTGTCGGTCAGCCAGTGAACGTCCGAAGGTGCATCGCCGAGCGCGAAGTACACGATGAAGCCGAGCATCACCGCCGGAATCCCTTCGAGCAGGAATAACCATTGCCAGCCGGGCAGACCGGCGATGCCCGTGAGGCGCGTCATGATGAAGCCCGATACCGGGCCGCCGACGATGCCCGCGACGGCCGTCGCCATCATGAAGAACGCGGTGACGCGCGCACGCCGCGCGCCGGGAAACCAGGACGCGAGATAGAAGATGATCCCCGGAAAGAAGCCCGCTTCCGTCACGCCAAGCAGGAAGCGCATGACGTAAAACTGCGTCGGCGTGCGCACGAACATCATGAGGCTGGACATCACACCCCACGCGAACATGATGCGCAAAAGCGTGCGGCGCGCGCCGATGCGCTGCATCCAGAGATTGCTCGGCACCTCGAAGAGCACGTAGCCGATGAAAAAGAGTCCCGCACCCAGGCCGTAAGTCGCCTCGGAGAAGCCGAGATCGTGCATGAACTGCAGTTTCGCGAAGCTGATGTTGACGCGGTCGATGTAGCTCACGACGTAGCAAAGAAACAGCAGCGGTAGGAGCCGGAAAAAGATCTTGCGGTACGTGCGCTCGACTTGGCCGGGAGAAAGCTCACTCTCGGCCCGCGTGTCAGTGGAGGAAAGGTCGTGCATGATCGGATCGTCTCGCGGAAATTGGCCGGAATCGAAAATCGAAAAGGCGCGTCATCGTCCGCGCCTGCGGAAAGAGCGAGGCGTCGCCTCACTATCCATCCATGGCTGCGCTTGCGCAATGCTCGTCTTCATTCGCGTCTCCTGCGCGCGCATCCGCCTGCTGCTTCGGCCGTGCAAGTGCATCGCCGGCGCGCACGCCCTGTCCTTGCGGCAGCACGAAGAGCGGATTGATGTCGAGTTCGCTCAGGCAGTCTTCCAGATCGAGCGCCATGTCCGACAGGGCGACGATCGTATCGGCGAGCGCATCGATGTCGGCGGCGGGTTTCCCGCGTGCGCCCTTCAGGATCGCGTAGGCGCGCAGCTCGCGGATCATCGCATGTGCTTCATCGCGCGTGACGGGCGCCAGACGAAAGGCCACGTCCTTGAGCACTTCGGCATAGATGCCACCGAGGCCGCACATCACGGCCGGCCCGAACGACGGATCGTTCTCGATGCCAACGATGATCTCCACCGCGTCACGAATCTCTTCCTGCAGCAACACCCCCTCGATGCGCGCGCCCGGCACATGATGCCGCGCGCTGGCGAGAATGGCGTCATGGGCTTCGACGAGCATCGCTTCGTCGCGAACGCCGATACGCACGGCACCCGCTTCGGTCTTGTGCGCAATGTCGGGCGACTGCACTTTGATGACGAGCGGAAAGCCGATCGAACGGGCTGCAACGCGTGCTTCGTCACAATCGCCGGCGAGCGCGCTTTTCGGGGCATCGATGCCATAGGCGCAAAGGAGGTCTTGCGCCGCGTGCTCGGTCAGATCGCTGCCGCTTTGCGAAAGAAGGGCGCGTGCGTGCGGCACGAAGCGGTGCGCAGGCCGGAGCACATGTCGCCGCACATCGTGCTCGCGTCTGGCTTGCGCATACGCGGACAACGCGGCGAGCGCGCGGGCGCAGCGCACGGGTGTTGGAAAGAGCGGCACGCCGGCGGCTTCGAGCACGCCGTATGCATCGTTTGCCATTTCGCGCCGCGCGTTCCACGAGACGATCAGCGGTTTGGTCGTCGCGCCATTCACGCGCGCGATCGCCTTGGCCATTGCGTGGGCGACGTCGCCGCTCGCAGCGGCCGCCATGATCGCGATGGAATCGATGTTCGGATCGTCCGCGATGATCTGCAGCGTATCGGCGAAGATGCGCGGATCGGCGAGAATGCCCGCCGTCAGATCGATGGGGTTGTTGAGCGACGCGAACGCGGGCACGAGCGGACGCAGACGTTCGAGCGTGTCGCATGCGAGCGACGGCAGCGACATGCCGTTCTGCACGCACACGTCCGTTGCGAGAATACCGGCACCACCCGACAGCGTCACGACGGCCACACGCCCGCCGCGCGGCAGACGCCGCATGCCAAAGGCCTTCGCGTAGTCGCCGAGATCGGCCACGTCGCTCACTTCGATCACGCCCGCCTGACGAAATGCCGTCCGGTACAGCGCCGACGCGCCGCCGAGATTCGCCGTGTGCGAAGCCGCCGCTTTCGCGCCATCGATTGTGTTGCCTACTTTCCAGGCAAGGATCGGCTTGCCGGCGTCGAGTGCGCGCCGGGCCACGTCGACGAGTCGCCGCGCGTCCTTGAGGCCCTCGATGTAAGCGGCGATCAGCGAAGTGTGCGGATCGTCGATGCACGCGTCGACGAGATCGAGCAGACTGACATCGGCTTCATTGCCGGTCGTGATGAAATGGCGCAGGCCGATACCGAGCTCGTCGGCCATCAGCAGCAGCGCACAGCCGAAGCCGCCGCTCTGCGAGATCAGCGAAAGATTGCCGCTGCGGTACGGCACGCCGAAGGGCGCGCCAAATCCCGCATACACAGGCCCGCTCGTGCTGACCAGCCCCTGACAGTTCGGTCCGATCACGCGCAGGCCGAAGCGCTTTGCGATATCCGCGCACTCCTGCTGCAGGGCCGCTCCCGCATCGCCCGCTTCGGCGAATCCCGAGCTGTAGACGATCGCGTATGGAATGCCGCGCTCGCCGCATTTGCGCAGCATCTGCGGCACGCGTTTCGCCGCGACGAGAATCAGCGCGAGATCGGGCGTGTCCGGCAGCGCGGCGATGCTCGGGCTGCATGCGACACCATCGATTTCCGCGTACTTCGGATTGACGGGGAAGAGCGTGCCGCGGTACCCGTGTTGCATGAGAAAGCGCATCGGCTGGCCGCTGATCGAGCGGGCGTCGTTCGATGCACCGACGATGGCGATCGAGCGCGGATTCACGAGACGTTCGATCGAGAGTTTCGGACTGTGGTTCATGGCGGCTCCCTTCACGCGACGCAGGCGGCATCGTTTCCGACGCGCTCGTCCCGCGCCGACGCGGCACGCTTCAGCGTGATCTTCGCGATGTTCAGCTGGTGTATCTGTGTCGTGCCTTCATAGATGCGAAATGCACGCACGTCGCGAAAAAAGCGTTCCACCGCATTGCCCGACAGATAACCCCGGCCGCCCAGCATCTGCACCGCGCGGTCCGCAACGCGCCCGCACATCTCCGACGCGAACATCTTGCACATCGAGGCTTCCAGCGTGACGTCCTCGCCGGCGTCGCGCTTGCGTGCGGCGGCGAGAATCATCGAGCGGGCCGCAAAGATTTCCGTCTGCGATTCGGCAATGAGCGCCTGAATGAGCTGAAACTCGGCGATGGGCCTGCCGAACTGCTCGCGCGTCATCGTGTAGGCGACGGCTTCCTCGAGCATGCGCATGGCCGGCCCCGTGCAGAGCGCCGCAAGATGAATGCGCTGCTTGTTGAGCACCTTCATGGCCGTGCGAAAACCTTGCCCTTCCACACCGCCGATGAGGTTCGCTGCAGGCACGTGGCACTCGCGCAGGTAGACATCACCCACGGGCGAGCCAGCCTGCCCCATTTTCTCGTAGGGTTCGCTTGTCGAAACACCAGGCATTGAGCGCTCGACGATGAACGCCGAAATGCCCGCCGCGCCGGGCTTCGACCAGTCCGTGCGCGCCATCACCGTGAACGCGTCCGCAATCGGCGCGTTGGTGATGAAGCACTTGCTGCCGTTCAGGATGTAATGGTCGCCGTCGCGACGGGCGGTCGTGGCAAGCGCCGTGGCATCGGATCCGGCCTCCGGCTCGGTGAGCGCGAACGCACCCGTCATTTCGCCAGACGCGAGACGCGGCAGATAGCGGCGCTTCTGATCGGGCGTGCCGTCGGCGACGAGCGCTTCCGAGCCGATGCCCGTGTTCGTGCCGACGCGCGCGCGGAACGCGACCGAAGCCTGCGACAGCACCATCGCGCCACGCACCAGTTGTTCGGTCGTGAGGCCGGCGCCGCCGAATTCGCGAGGAATGCTCCAGCCGAAATAGCCGAGGGCGCGCATCCGCTCGACGAGATCGGGCGGCACCTCATTCGTCTTTTCGACTTCGTTTTCGCGCGGTATCGCCTCGTCCCGCACGAAGCGTTCGACGCCCGCGAGCAGTGCGTCGAAAGTTGAATCGTTCTGCGTCATCTCTGTCTCCGCCATGTGGATCAATGTGTGAAGGCACTATCGGACAGAGCGCCCAACCAAAGCGGGTTTGTTCGACTATGCTGAACGGAGTTTGGATATGCGGAACGGCTTGGGCAAAATGGCTCTAAAAGTTGAGGAGAAACCCGAATATGTCCCGCCATGCGTCCGACACGCCCCCGCCGATCGGCGACTATGCCGATTCGAAAGTCCGTTACGAACCCGACGATTTCGAAGGCGATCGCCAGTTCGCGACGACGCTCGCGCGCGGGCTCGACATCCTGCAGTGCTTCACGCCGCGCGAATCGCAGCTCGGCAACGCGGAGCTAACCGCGCGCACAGGCATGACCAAGGCCACGATTTCGCGCTTCACTTACACGCTCACTCGGCTCGGCTATCTGCGCGTGAATCGACTCAACAACAAGTTTCAGCTCGGCTCGGCCGTGCTCTCGCTCGGCTATCCACTGCTTGCGAGTCTCACAGTCCGGCAGATCGCGCGGCCTTCGATGCGGGAACTCGCCGATCAGGTCCGCGGTTCCGTGTCGCTCGGCATGCGCGACCGGTTGAACGTCGTGTATCTGGAAAGCAGCCGCAGTGCGACGCCGCTCGGGCTGCCCGCGGATATCGGCCTGAGCTACCCGATCGTGCGCACGGCAATGGGGCGGGCGCTGCTCGCGGCTATGCCGCTCGAGCGGCGCGAGGCGGTGTGCAACGAGATTTCCGTCAAGACGTCCGGGGACTGGACGACATTTCGCGATCGTGTCATCGCGAGCATCGAATCATTTCACCAGCGCGGATTTTGTGCATCGTACGGTGATCTGCGGCGCGAAGTGCATGCGGTCGCGGTGCCGATGAAGCCTGCCGCCGACGGCGAGATACTCGTATTCAATTGCGGCGTGCCGTCGTATCTCCTGAAAGAAGGGCAACTGGAGGGCGATATCGGGCCACGCCTCGTTTCAATGGTTCGTGCGCTCGAGGTTGCAATGGGAATTTTCTAGTTTGAGCGTTGAGGTCCCACCCTCAAGCAATGATTCAATTGCCTTCAGATCGGCGATAGAACTCCATCGTTGCCGCATGTCGGCGTCGCCCAGACCACGCGACACGAGCCACCGATTCAGGTCTGCTGCGAGGCTCGTGAAGGGCAGCGGCAGCCCGACCGATCGGCCGAGATCTTGCGCGTTTTGCATATCCTTGAGCATGTTTGCGATTCGGCCCGTTGGCGTGTAGTCCCGGTTCGCAAACTTGGCGAAAAATTCCCGGAAGATCACGGAGTCGGCACGGCCGCCAGTCAGCGCCTCGACCACGCGCTGCGGATCAAGATTCGCCGCGCCGGCAAGCGACGCCGACTCGGACATTGCGAACAGTCCAATGCCGACCAGAACTTGGTTGATGATCTTGACCGTCTGACCGGAGCCCGCCGGACCGAGGTTCGTCATGCGGTTCGAAATGCTCGAGAAGATTCCTTCCGCTTGTTCAACATGCTCTTCGACGTTGCCGCCGATACCGCCATTCGGCACCTGGGCGTGCCCTCGCCGACGCGGCCCGAGTTCTGCGCCCATATTGCTCCGCTAATCAAGCGTGCCGGCACGGCTATCTGGACTAGCCAGAGCGCTCTAGACAAAGTGGCTTGCCAGATGACCTATCGATTGTGTGTGACGATACTTTTAATCTACTGCCGATACTGACGATTTCAATTATCGGTCGGAGGCGGGTAAGCCCTTTGACGGAGCCATTTGCGAAAAATGGTCATCGCCTTGATCAAGCGCGAGTCGGTCACCCCTCTCGAACATACCGCTTATTCATTCCTCTGCGCCTGAGGTTTCGAATGACAACATTCGTGGACTACCCGGCTGTTTTGTTCGTCGTTATTCTCGCGTTGCTTGTAGGCGCAGTGGCGTTCGGTGCATTCGCTTTACGTCCTCTCGTGGTACTACCGCCAGAAGACCGCGACGACTTTCATATCATTCAGACATCGACGCTGACACTGCTTGCGCTCCTGATCGGATTCAGCCTTTCGATGGCCGTGAACCGCTACGATCTTCGCAAGACCCTTGAGGAGAGTGAAGCCAACGCCATTGGTACCGAATATTCGCGAGCGGATCTCGTCCATCCGGTTCCAGGAGCAAAAATCAAGGCGGCACTGATTCAGTATACAAAGCTGAGACTGTCTAACTACAGGACACGGGGTCGCGACGAACTTGCACAAATCAATCGCGATTCGGCGGAGGTGCAAGCGGAGTTATGGCAACTGGCGACGCAAGTGGCGGAGGAGCAGGCGACACCCATTGGTGCACTTGTTGTCTCCGGCATGAACGATGTCCTGAACTCCCAAGACTACGCGGAAGCCGCGCGAATCAATCACATTCCAATTGGCGCGTGGTATCTGATGATCATCATCGCGCTTGTCGGCTGTGTCGTGCAGGGTTACGGAGCGAAAGGCAACCTCCGTAAAGGACTGCTCATCACGATTCTCCCGGCCACGGTCGCGCTGTCACTCGCACTCATCGCAGATATTGATAGCCCAAAAGGTGGGCTCATCCGGGTTGAGCCAAAAGATCTGACAAGGCTTGCGAATTCCCTTGAAAGATAAGCTGGCTGAACTACCTGTCGTATGAGATGGCAGGCGACCGAAGCTGCCCCTATGACCCCTATGACTATCGGATGGACGTGACGGGGCCGAAAAAGAAAAAGCTTGCCAAGCGCTCGTTGAAGTTATATCGATGAAGCGCTATAAGTGTCCGGCGTTGGAAGCTTTTTGCGACCGATAATCGCACTTGCATGTGTGCCGTTTCCGTGGAATACCGTTTGGATCGACATCTAGGGGAAAAAATGAACCTTGGTGATTGCTTCTCGACGCTGGCGCAGCCGACTAAACGCGCGCCTTTCGCCTTGGTTGCGGCCGGCATACTGAGCGTTGCGATCAACGTGCAGGCCCAGACCAGCTCACAGCAGACCACGAAACCAAACATCGTATTGATTGTAGGCGACGATGTTGGCTGGGGCGATCTCGGTGTCTATGGCGGTGGTGAAGGACGTGGAATTCCGACGCCCAATCTTGACCGGATGGCGGACGAAGGAATGACCTTCTTCGATTTCTACGGTCAACCGAGTTGCACGCCAGGCCGCGCCGCGCTTCAGACTGGACGCAATCCGAATCGCAGCGGCATGACGACCGTTGCGTTTCAGGGCCAGGGCGGTGGGCTTCCACGCGCCGAGTGGACCTTGGCGTCCGTCTTGAAGCTTGCCAACTACAAGACGTATTTCACGGGTAAATGGCACCTGGGCGAGGCAGATTACGCGCTACCCAACGCTCAGGGCTACGACGACATGAAATATGTCGGCTTGTATCACCTGAACGCTTATACGTATGCCGATCCAAAATGGTTTCCGGAAATGGATCAGCAAACCCGCGACATGTTCACCAAGGTGACCACGGGCATGCTTTCCGGGAAGGCAGGTGAGAAGGCTCACGAAGAGTTCAAGCTAAACGGTCAGTACCAGAACGAGCCGGACAAACGGATCGTCGGCATCCCGTTCGTCGATCGCTACATCGAGAAAGCCGCGCTCGACGATATAGACGAGGCTGCGCAAAGCGGCCAGCCGTTCTTTATCAATGTGAACTTCATGAAGGTTCACCAGCCCAACATGCCCGATCCCGACTACATCGGCAAATCGCTGGCGAAGTCCAAGTACGCGGACTCGCTCGTCGAACTCGATGCGCGGGTAGGCCACATACTCGACAAGCTGCGTGAGAAAGGTCTCGACAAGAACACGCTGGTGTTGTTCACAACCGATAACGGCGCCTGGCAGGACGTCTATCCGGACGCTGGCTATACCCCGTTCCGAGGCACGAAAGGAACCGATCGTGAGGGCGGCACGCGCGTGCCGGCCATCGCTTGGTGGCCGGGCAAGATCAAGCCCCACTCACGAAACTACGACATTGTGGGCGGTCTCGACTGCATGGCGACGTTCGCCGCGGTGGCGGGAGTCGACCTGCCGAAGAACGATCGCGAAGGTAAGCCGATTATTTTCGACAGCTACGACATGTCGCCCGTGCTTTTTGGCACAGGCAAGAGCAAGCGCACTGCATGGTTCTATTTCACCGAGAACGAATTGACGCCGGGTGCAGTGCGAGTCGGTCAGTTCAAGGCGGTGTTCAACCTGCGCGGCGACGCAGGCGTGAAGACCGGTGGACTGGCGGTGGACTCGAACCTCGGGTGGAAGGGCCCCGAGAGCTACGTCGCGACAGTGCCGCAGGTATTCGACCTGTACCAGGACCCGCAGGAGCGCTACGACATCTTCATGAACAACTATACCGAACACACCTGGACGCTCCCGGCCTTGAGCGGCGCGGTGAAAGAGGAGATGAAGACATACGTGAAGTACCCGCCGCGCAAGGCGCAGAGCGAAGCGTACGCTGGCCCCATTACGCTCAGTCAATACGAGCGGCTGAAGTACGTGCGCGAAGAACTGGAGAAAAATGGATTCAGCATTCCGCTGCCGACGGGGAATTGATTTGCCCAAGGATCAAGATCAAGCAAGGTCCTGCTGCTGAATAAGAGGCGACGAGTTGCCAGCGTATGGCGCGAAATGAGGAGGGAAGATGCGCTTCGCAGCCGATTCTGCGCGTGGAGGACATGCGCCTGGCATTCTGGTGGGGTGGCTCGTCTGTCTGTGCGTCGCGCTGACAGGGTGCGGCACTACAAATACGGTTGAGCAAAGTCATAGCAACGCGCCGCCGGCAGTATCGGTTACTCCGTCCGCTGCGGTACTCCCATCGTGGCAGGACGGCGCAGCGCGCGCGGCGATTCTGAAGTTCATCTCCGACGTGACGCGTGAGGGTGCATCAAGCTACGTGCCTCCGGAAGCACGCATTGCCGTGTTCGACAACGACGGCACGCTATGGAGCGAGCAACCGATGCCCTTCCAGCTACTTTTCATGATCGACCAAGTGAAGGCGGCCGCGCCGCGCCATCCGGAATGGCAGAACAATCCTGCCTATAAGGCCTTGCTCGCACACGACGCTGCGGCACTCGAGCAAAACAAGAAGGCTCTGCTGCAATTGCTCGCGACCGCTAACAGCGGCATGACGACGGACGAGTACGATCGCGCAATAAGTACGTGGCTTTCCGCCACCCGACATCCCACACTTCAGCGACCCTTCACCGAACTCATCTACCAGCCGCAACTCGAATTGCTGGACCTTTTGCGAACTAATGGCTTCAAAATCTGGATCGTCTCGGGCGGCACGGCCGAATTCATGCGCGTCTGGGCGAGCCAGGCTTACGGCATCCCTCCGGAGCAGATCGTGGGCACGGAAGAGAAGCTCAGGTATCAGTTGCGTGAGGGCAAGCCCGCGTTGGTGCGTGAACCCGGTTTTGCTTTCGTCGACGACGGCCCTGGTAAGCCAGTGGGAATTTTTCGCGTGATCGGGCGGCGTCCGATCCTCGCGTTTGGCAATTCGGACGGCGACAGGGAAATGCTCGAGTACACCGCCGGCGGCCCGGGTGAAACGCTGGCGCTATTGCTGCACCACGACGATGCCGAAAGGGAGTTCGCCTATGATCGGCAATCCGCGCTCGCCCGACTCGACAAGGCGTGGGACCAGGCGCTGGCGCGCGGATGGGTCGTCGTCAGCATGAAGCAAGACTGGAAGACCGTGTATCCCGCGCCAAAATCCTAGCGGGAAGCGCCGGTAGTGTCGAAGCTGCGACTAAACCAGCAGGAGCCGAGATGGATGAGATCAGCGGCAGTACATTAGTGCAGCCGATTTTCTTTCACGCGACGCGACCGCTCGCGCCGGAACCGGCCGCGCCAGCGCAGAAGGGACGATTCCATACGATGGCCAAGGCCATTGGCTCGACCTGCAACATCGACTGTACCTACTGCTATTACCTGCACAAGGAACACCTGCTCGATCAGCGTCGCGGCCGGCGGATGGAAGTGTCGATGCTGGAACGCTACATCCGCCAGTACATCGAGGCGCAAAACGGCGACGAGATCATCTTCTCGTGGCAGGGCGGCGAGCCGACGATGCTCGGCGTCGATTTCTTCCGCGATATCGTTGAAATTCAGAAGAAGCATGCCCCGGCCGGGCGTCACATTTCGAACGATCTTCAGACGAACGCGACCCTGCTGGACGACGAATGGTGCAGGTTTCTGAAGGAACATGATTTTCTGGTTGGCGTCAGTATCGACGGGCCACGTGAGTTGCATGACGCGTTCCGCCGCGATCGCAAGGGCCAGCCCACATTCGACAAGGTGATGGAGGGCGTTGGCTATCTGAGGAAGCACGGCGTGAAGTTCAACACGCTCACGGTCGTCAACCGCATCAACGCCAAGAAGCCTCTCGACGTATACCGTTTCCTGCGTAATGAATTGGATTCCCGATACATCCAGTTCATCCCGTGCGTGGAGCCGAAGGACTTTCGCAGCGTTGCGCCCCAGCATTGGCCGCCCGACGCGATGCCGATGCTGGGAAGCAGCGCCGCCAGACCGGGCAACGCGGACTCGGTCGTGACGGAGTGGTCGGTCGATCCCGACGACTGGGGCTACTTCCTGTCGCGAACCTTCGACGAATGGCATAGAAAAGACGTGGGTCGCGTGCTGGTGAACCTGTTCGAGACGGCCGTCGTGCAGACGATGGGGCGTCCCGCGCAGACGTGTGTGACCGCCGAGTTCTGTGGCAAGGCGCTTGCAATTGAACATGACGGCGAAGTCTATGCCTGCGATCACTATGTGTACCCGGCCTTTTCGCTTGGCAATATCCGGACGACGCATCTGGGCGAGATGGCGTTCTCGCCACAGCAGCAACGCTTCGGCTACGCAAAGCGGGACACGCTTCCTGAATATTGCCGTCAATGCCGGCATCTGAGGGTGTGCTGGGGAGAGTGTCCCAAGAATCGCTTCATCCGCAGTCCGGACGGTCAGGCCGGACTGAATTATCTCTGCAGTGGCATCAGACGATTTCACGATCACGCCGGGCCTGCGCTCAGACAAATTGCGAAGCAATGCGTGTGAGCGATCTTAACGCCCGTGTAGCGTGATGATGTTTGGAGTGCCTGTCGACCCGTTACATCGCTTGTTCCAATGCCCGTTGTTCTTCATCAAGAGACGGCCGGCCCACCGAGTGTCGAACGGCCGCAGCGGGTCGAAGATCGCCCACTCCACCAAGTGCACAATCAATCTCCCTTCGTGGAAGAGGAGATTGTCATGGAAACGCTTACTTCTTCCGGCGCTCGCCGGGTGCCATGGAATAAGGGGAGGCTGACCGGCCAGAAACCTCCGTTGAAGCTTCGGGAAATATGGGCGATTCGAACGAGGCTGCAGATGTCTTCCAACGCACGCGAGTTGGCGATGTTCAACCTTGCCATCGACAGCAAGCTTCGGGCGTGCGATTTAACGCGCTTGCAGGTTCAAGACGTCTGCATGGGAGGTCACGTGGTCTCGCGAGCGACTTTCATGCAGCAGAAGACGCAGCGACCAGTCCAGTTCGAAATCACGGAGCAAACCCGGCAGAGTGTCGCGGCCTGGATCTCGGCTCGGGGGCTGAAGCCCGCCGACTGTCTGTTTCCCAGTCGACTGCACGCGTCAGCGCACGTGTCCACGCGCCAGTATGCACGCATCGTACATCGTTGGGTCGCATCAATCGGGCTGGATGACGCCGCGTATGGCACCCACACGATGCGCCGCACGAAGGCAGCCCTGATATATCGACGCACTAAGAACCTGCGCGCGGTTCAGTTGCTCTTGGGCCATACCAAGCTTGAGAGCACGGTTCGATACCTCGGTATCGAGGTGGACGACGCGCTTGAGATGGCCGAACAAACCGAAGTCTGATAACTGTTGGCCGGTGAGCGGGCGCTTGCCGGCCATAAGGCGACGATCGCGCATCACGATCGAACGCCCGCTCCCGGTTGTACATCGGTCGGGCGAAGCCGGTCACAATCGTCGGCCGCGATAGGTTGCGGAGGATCAACTTGTATGTTGAGCGTACCGGCTCGGCCCTATGTCGTCACTTTTTGACGTAACCGCTCAGCGACCAACCGTGCGATGGCCGCAGGTGCTTGATCCGGGATGGCGAAAACCGAGCTCACGTTGATCTCGCAAAGAACGAAGGTATCCTTGCCAGCCTCAGTGCGCGGACCATAGAGAAAGTCAGCGTCCCAGATAACTGGCAGCGATTTGACGTCGATGTTGAGCAGCGCCATCAACTGTGGTGTCCACTCCCGCTCCATCTGGTTCCTGAGATCCTGAAAGGCTTCAGCCGTTGCCGCGTGCATGATGCGTGGGCCGGGTTGCGCGGATACTGAGTCCGGTCCCTTGGGCGGAGGCGGCATGAGGGCCTTGATGAATTGATGTCCGTATCCGACCACCCTATCGGCGCCCATGTAACAGCGAATCATGCCGTCGGCGAGACGAGGCTGAAAGGGTTGATCGACAATACAGCCTCCCGAGTCGAGGAAGGGTTCGCATCGAGCGATGAATTCGCTAAGCGGCATTTCCTCTGGCACGCTGCCCTTTCGCGCGTGCAGCACGCGTACCCTTGAAGGTGCGCCGACAGTCGAAGGAGAAATTTCGACTCGCCACACACCCAGCCCGCCATTTCCTCTGTTCTGTTTGAGCACGCGCGGCCCGTCCCTGCTCAGCCGATCGGGAAATTCGTTCGAGAAGTCGTCCATGCTCGAATAGAGATAGGTATCGGTTCCCCATCCAAAGTGGCGGGTGCGATACAGCACTTCCTTTACGCCCATTTTCGAGATCACGTCCGGATGGGCGCTGACCCAAGGTCCACGCGATGCAACGTCACACAGAAGTGCATTGAGCGCCGTCCGATCTCGACCATCGTGGATAGGATCGACCCATACCAACACGCCATCGACATTGAGTAATTGAGCGCGGATATCTTCCGTCATCTCTTCCGAATAGACGGCAGGTTCAGCCGCTATGCCGAGCGAGGCGAGCTCCTCGAAAACACGAAAGAACCGGTTGTTGTTCGCTGTTGCCTTTTCCCGCGCTTCGGCGTCGCCGCGCCAGAGTATCGCGACCTTTCCCGTTGTCGTGTTCATTTTGGCGTCGTCTACTCCTGCAGTGGTTGAGGTTGCAAAGGCCGCCTGCGTAGGCCGGACGCTTTACGGCCGTACCGGATACCACGCGCCATTCAGCCCATCGCCTTGGTGGTCCCCCGGCTTTTTGTCCATTCTCCCGTGATGAAGCGAACGGCCTTGATAAGCCCACTGGCGTTCTCCCTTCGCCGTCTTTATGATCGACAAGCGGCCTGTTGGCTCATCGTTCGAGTCGGCAATGGCCGGAGGAAAATTCTGTTCGCAGTCGCCTTCACAAGCGGTTGAATCAGGATGTCCATGTCCGGCAAAGGCATACAACGTCATGCCGTGGTCGTCGACCATCAATCCGTCGATCATATGCGGCGGGGCTGCATTGGCCTGAGTTGCAAGCAGCGCTGCGAGTAAAGCAACGAGTGTTTGTGTCATGGCCTTCTCTCGTTTGTGTACGTGATCGACAGGTGAACAGGGCGTCGATTATTGCGTCGCTTCGAACACGCTCAAAGCAGTATGACCATCAAGGTTTTCCAGTGGAAAGTAAGCTCGATTTGTCGACTGATCGACTCCCACGACATGCGCATTCGGCCCGGCGACAAATTCACCGAGCTTGGTGACGCTGCTCGATGCAACTCGAAATATCGTTGCCGGCCCGGATTCGCTCGCGACATAAAGGTAGTTATACGCTTCGTCATAAGCGAGCACATCGGGCCCCGCGCCAACTCTAAAGGAGGCCGTCACTCGCTTCGTTCGCATGTCGAAGACAAGAAGTGCGGCGTTACCCTCGCAAGCAATGAAGGCAAGACGATGTCCCGAATCGATCAGCAAACCGTGATTGCCCTTCGCGCCGCGCAGGTCGTAACGCGCGATGACCGTGTCCGACGATGGGTCGATCTCGACAAGCTGCGTGCGTGTCTGCAAATTTACGAAAACGTGGCGGGAAACGGGATCGTATTGCGTATTGCCCGCTTCCCCGCCTAACGCAATCGTGGCGACTTTTGTGTTGGACCGGACATCGACGACCGTTTCATCGCCGCCTCGTTCGTCGGAAACGTACAGCTTGTGAACTTCGGGCGCGTAGGCAAGCCCGTCGGGATAGCCGCCGGTCGCAATTCGAGCAGTGACAGTCATGGTGGCTGGATCAATGGCTACGACTTCCTTGGTTCCGGTCGCCGTTGCATAAGCGCGTCCTAGCTCGGGAATCGCCAATACGCCGTGGACCGAACTCACATCGCTGATTCGTCCGACGACCCGCGATGCGTTCACATCGAAGACGATGACCTCGCTGTCGCCGAGATGTGCCATGTAGAGCAAACGCCGGCCAGGGTCGAAGCTCACGTAATCGAGCCGGGTGGGGCGACCGCCGAGCGGTATATCGGCCACCTTATGCAGTGGTACTGCGCGGGTATCCGAAGCGCAAACCGAGTTGATCGACAGGCCGAACGATATCCATCCAACGAACAGGACCATACATGCCGACGCGCCGGAAGACGTCGCCCGGCGTCCCGTGCTCTTCACGTCGCTGACCGCACAGAAACGACCGAATTCAGCCGGAGCGCAGCGTTATCCCAGTTGAGCAGCCCAGCGATCTGGCGTAGGTATTCCGGCCGTCGATTCTGGTACTTGAGATAGTACGCATGCTCGAATACGTCGAGAACGAGAATCGGTTGAATCCCCCATGCCGTCAGCTTCTGATGATTTTCGCATTGAAGGATCATCAGCTTCGAGGTCGAGGGATGGTAGCCGACAATGCCCCATCCCGATGCCTCGACAGCAACCGTCGCCGCGATGAGTTACGCCTGAGACTTCTCGTACGAACCGAAATCCCGGTTGATCGCTTTCGCCAGATCGTCCTTGGGCGGTTCGCCCTTGCCCGAGATGCTGGTCCAGTAAATCGTGTGCAGGATATGGCTCGACAGTTGAAAGGCCAGTTCTTTTTCGTCGTACTTCGCGAGCGCGAAGTCGTTAGCGTCACGCGCTTTGGCCAAGGCTTCTTCCGCCTTGTTTGCCGCCGTCACAGCGGGCTTGTGATGAAAGTTGTAGTGCAGCTCGACCGTTTTGGCATCAATGGAAGGTTCAAGCGCATCGTAAGCGAACGGCAGTGGCGCTGCGGCGTACTTGCCGCTCGCATCGACCAGCCTGTCGCTGTACTGGTCGTGCGCGCCGTCCGCCCCGAGCGCGCGACCGGATGCGAATAACAGCCCCGCACCTGCCAGCGTCGTGTTCTGCATGAAGTCTCTTCGTGTTGCCATATGTACGCTTCGTTCTGTTTGCCGGACGCGACCCTTGTACGAGTGAATCGGGGCGTTCGTCCGAAACTTCGTTGGCGACTGAGACCAATGCTATGCCGCGATCCAGGCGAACGCAAATATATTTGTGTCGGTCGTAACAACTATGTAGAGTTTGTTGCATGAAAAAAATTTCCGATTGGCTATTGCTCATTCTTACTCTGCCGACCGATAACGCCACGGCGCGCATGCGCTACTGGCGTGCGCTGAAGGCGAAAGGTTGTGCCGTTCTGCGGGATGGCGCGTATTTGCTTCCGCTCATTGCCGATGACGGCATGGCGGAAATGTGCGATAGCATCGGCGCGGCAGGAGGGACGGCGTATCTGGTGCGCTTCTCCAGCGCGGATCAGGCGCAGGACGACGAATTCCGAAACCTGTTCGACCGGACGGATGACTACGCGAGTCTTCGGCGGTCGATCGAGAGCACTCAGAGGACGCTCGCCGGGCTAAGCCCTGCGGACATCACCAAGCTTGTGCGCAGAACCCGCAAGGAATTCGAAGCCCTCGCGGCGATCGATTTTTTCCCGAATGAGGCGTCGGTGCGGGCTCGATCCGCATGGGAAGACTTCGTTCAAGCAGCAGAGGCAGTGTTGTCGCCGGGCGAACCTCATTCGAATGAAGGCTACATCCCACTGCTGGATCGCGCTTTCTTCCAGGGCCGCGTCTGGGCTACGCGCCGTCATATGTGGGTGGACCGGGTGGCCAGCGCATGGCTCATCAAACGCTTTATCGACGGCGACGCTCGATTCGTCTGGCTCGCCTCGCCTGATAAATGCCCAAAGCACGCGGTTGGTTTCGATTTCGACGGCGCGACGTTTTCACACGTCAATGATCGGGTGACCTTTGAAGTCCTCGCTGTCAGCTTCGCCGTGGACAGCGAACCCGGCATGACCGGACTTGCGAACATGGTGCATTCGCTCGATGTTCGCGGTCGTGTCGTGCCGGAAGCTGCCGGCTTCGAGGCTGTCATGACGGGTGCGAGAGAGCGCGGCCTGAGCGACGACGAACTCCTTGCAGAGATGAGCGGCGTGCTGGATTCGCTGCTTGCACATTTTGCCGCGACGAGCAAGTCCGCGGAAAAGCTATTAACACCATAGCCAATAGCACCGCATTGCGCGGATGAACACGGTCGATTCGGAGTTGCAGATGGAGCACAGCCAGTTACCGCGGGACGACGTAGTCACACCTGTGTCAGAACTATCGACCGAGCCGATCAGCTTCCGGGAGGCAGTCTGGTATTGGCTTCGACTCGGTTTCATCAGTTTTGGCGGACCGGCGGGCCAGATCGCGATCATGCATCAGGATCTCGTCGAGCGGAAACACTGGATCTCCGAGAAGCGCTTTTTGCACGCGTTGAATTACTGCATGGTCTTGCCCGGCCCCGAGGCTCAGCAACTGGCGACCTACATCGGATGGCTCATGCATCGCACGCGCGGCGGCATCGTAGCCGGGGGACTCTTTGTACTGCCTTCGCTTTTCATTCTTATCGCACTGTCGTGGATCTACATGGCGTTTGGCAGTGTTCCGGCAGTTGCTGGCGTCCTCTACGGGATCAAGCCGGCCGTCACCGCGATCGTCATATTTGCGGCTTACCGCATTGGCTCGCGGGCGCTGAAAAATGCATGGTTGTGGGCTATAGCGGCTGCGGCATTCGTGGCGATTTTTGCGGCGAACGTGCCGTTCCCGTTGATCGTTCTTATCGCAGGCGTCATCGGGCACGTTGGTGGCAAATGCGCGCCGTCCAAGTTCGCGATCGGGGGGAGCCATAAAGCAGGCGGCAAGGCGCTTGGACCTGCCATCCTCGACGATGACACGCCGACGCCGCGTCACGCGCTCTTTACATGGAAGCGTTTTTCGTCTGTGCTTGCTATCTTTCTTCTGATCTGGCTTGCCGTCATCGGGTTATTGATCGCGACGTTTGGATGGACAGGAACACTCACTCAAATGGCGTGGTTCTTCACGAAGGCCGCGCTGCTCACGTTCGGCGGGGCGTACGCGGTGCTTCCTTATGTCTATCAGGGCGCGGTCGAACATTACCATTGGCTGACGGGACTACAGATGATCGATGGCCTCGCGCTTGGCGAGACTACTCCGGGCCCGCTCATCATGGTCGTTTCGTTCGTGGGATTCGCGGGCGGATGGACCAAGGCGGTCTTCGGTACCGATGCTCTGCTCGTATCGGCAATCGCCGCCTCTGTGGTCGTGACGTTCTTCACATTCCTACCATCGTTTCTGTTCATTTTGCTCGGCGGCCCCTTCATCGAGACGACTCACAACAATCTCCGGTTCACGGCCCCTCTAACGGGCATCACGGCGGCGGTCGTGGGCGTCATCGTCAATCTTGCTGTGTTTTTCGCTCTACATGTTCTTTGGCCACGCGGGCCAAACAACGGTTTCGACTGGCTGTCACTTGTGATCGGTCTAGGCGCGGGATTGGCGCTTTTCCGATTCAAGGGTGGCGTGATTCCAGTCGTCCTGGCGTGCGGTATGGCCGGTCTGTTGGTGCGATTGATCTTCGCGTGAATTCAACGATTGTGATGTAGATCAACAGTGACAGCGCAGAAGAGAGGTGTCTTAATGAATGGAGATGTGCGACAGCACGGCACTTGCTTCGAATGGGATCGGACCGGGTCGCACTGTCTTGAAGTCAGATGCGATCAGAATTCGGGCATTCGTGAAGCCGAGTCGATCGGCTCCTATGGGGTCGTCAAGACTCGTCCGCCGTTGCCGGACGCCGACATTCGACCGCACAGCGTAGCGACAGCAACGGCGTACGTTCCAACACGACGTCAACGTTATCGTCTGCCTGCTCGGCGGCAATGCAAGCGGCAAGTCGGCCTCGATGAAAGTGATATTCGGGATGCACAAGCCGCGCGCCGGATGCGGCGTCTTCGACGGGCAATCTCTCGCGGGCCTCTCGATCGGCCAGGTCAAGCGGCGCGGCGTGGCGCTAGTGCCGGAAGCCCGGCTGTTTGGCGACATGACGGTGCGCGAGAACCTGCTGATGGGCGGATTCACCCGCTCGGACCGCGATGGCATCGCGCGGGACTACGAGCGCATGCTGACGCTCTTTCCGCGCGTGAAGAAACGGCTTGGGCGCCCCGGCACGCTCTCCGGCGGCGAGCAGCAAATGCTCGCGATGGCGCGCGCTCATGAGCCGGCCCCCGCTCGTGTGCATGGACGAGCCGACCATGTGTCTGTCGCCGCTCTATGTCGACAAGGTCCTCGAATTGATCCCGGCGGTGAACCAGCAGGGCGTCACATTCTTCATGGTCGAGCAGAACGCGAGCCTTGGGTTGCAGATCGTGCATTGCGGCTACGTGCTGCAGACCGGCCGCGTCGTCTTGTCGTGTACGGCCAGTGCGTTGCTCGGGGATCAACGTATTCGCGATGCGTATCTCGGCGGCCTGCTCGTTGCCGAAACCGCTTCATGGGATGCGCTTTTCAGGAATCGCCCAGATGGGCCCCGCCTCGCAGACGAGCCGCCACGGCGCGCGCCGCCAGATCCAGCACGAACCCGAGCCCGCCGATCACTAGGATCACAGCGGTTAGCTCGGAATACGCCAGTCGGTCACGCGTATCCAGAATCAGATGACCTAGCCCTGCGCTCACGCCGAGCATTTCGGCAGGCACCAGCACGATCCACAAGATGCCGATGGCGAGCCGCGCTCCCGTAAGCACGTGTGCGGCAATGCCCGGCACATAGATATGCCATAGCATCTCGGCCCGCGTCGCCGCGAGGCTCTCGCCCAGCTGGATCCAGCGCCGGTCGAGATGCGCGACACCCGCCGCCGTGCTCATCACGAGCGGCCAGACCGCTGCGAAAGCAAGCAGAAAGTACACGGCGCGGTCGCCGACGCCAATCGACATCACCGCGATCGGCATCCACGAGAGCGGCGAAATCATGCGCAGGAATTGCAGGGTGGGCGAGAGCGCCTGCTCCAGCCAGCGAATCCGCCAGATGGCGAATCCGAGCGGGACCCCGGCGGCGAACGCCCATGAGAGTCCCACTGCGATGCGTCGCAGACTCGTCGCGACATGGGCGGCGAGACGGTCTTCGGTGACGAGCGCGGGCAGCGCCTGTACCGCGCGCAAAGGCGAGAATTGCGCTGCCATCGCATTGTGGCCCGCGAGCAGCGTGACCGCGAGCCACCAGGCCCCGATGACCACAGCCAGCCCCGCGCCACCCAAAGCGACGCCGCGCCAGCGCGCATGCGCGCGCGGCGCGCGCCCGATCGCGCCCGATGCCTTGCTTGGGCGCGACAGTCTGTTCCGCGAGCGCCGATTCGAGCCCGGCGAGCTCCTCGCGGATGGATTCGCGCGACGTCACGCCCGCCTGCGGCGTCGCCTTCAGCGCACGCCGCGCGAGCCCGACGGACATGCCGCATTGCAGGCCGAGGAACGAGGGACGCACACGCACGAGCCAGTTGCGCGCATCGGCCGTGATCCGATGGCGCTCGTCGAGCACCGTGCCGCTCACCGTCGGCGCCGCCGTATTGCTCGCGCGCAGGCCGATCAGGTCGAGATCGTCGCTGCGCTCGACGCCCGGTGCGTCGTGAGGGATCGCGAAGATGGAGGGCGACGATCCGTCGTCGTGATCGAATGCCGCCGCCGCGATGAAACCCTCGCGCCGCAGATTCGTGATCCACGGTAGGGCGCCCGTCAGCGCGAAGCCGTCGGCGTGGCGCGTCGCATGCATCTGCAATGCTTCGATGTTCGACAAATACTTCATGGCGTTCGAGAGACCGGTCGCGTCTGCTGTTTCTCCCGACAGCAGGCGCGCAAGCGTGCCTGTGCGCAAGCTCTCGTTGTCGCTCTGCAGAACGTACTCGATGAACGTTCGATGCCCCCACAGCACGAAGGCCGCAGTCAGCGAGCGCTGCGCGACATCGGCCACGGTGTCGATGGCATCGGCGATCGTGCCGCCCATGCCGCCGAGTGCCTGCGGCACGCCGACACCGACAGCGCGACTCTGCACGAGTTGCGGCAGCACGTCGGTAGCAAGCGACGGGTCGGTGTCGAGCGCTTCAGCGTGGAAGTCGAGCCAGTCGGCGAGCGACTCGGACGAGACGCAAATACGTTTCGAGCGCCACCGGCGCATTCGCGAGCGCGGCCACGAGGTTGGGCAGAATGCCGTTGGCCGACTGCGATTTCTGCAGGAACGGACGGCTCGCCTCGGGCGCGCTGTCGATGGTTTGCAAGGGTAGACGGCTCATGACATCCTTGAACGGGGAAACGAAAACCGCATTGTCGACAGCGGTAAGCGCTCGAACAATGCTTGAGCGTCTCTCGTTTCTGCGCGTTCGTCTCATGTCAATGCACGCGTGTTTCGGCGGTGCGTGCGCGCTCGCGGCGCAGGCCGCCAGGCTGCAGGCCGGTGATGCGCTTGAACCCCTGCGCGAAGGCGGATTCGGACTGATAGCCCACGTGTTCCGCGGCGTGCACTGTCAACGCGCCGTGCCTGAGCATTTCGGCCGCGACCTTCATGCGCAGCAGCGCGAGGAACTGGGCGGGCGGGTGCCCGCAAACCTCGGCGAACTGCTTGCAGAAGCGCGCCCGCGACATGTGGCAAAACGCCGCCATGACATGCGTGGACCAGTCGCCGCCGGGCTTGTCGATGATCGCGCTGACGAGTGGTGCGAACTCCGCGCGCCGCATCACCGTCCACAGGCCCGGCGCGAAATCGTCCGCGCTCGCGACGGCGCGCAATGCGTAGAAGAACAGCACGTCGGTCAGGCGGTTGATGAGCGGTGACGGAGCGCCCTTCGTGCCCGCGGCTTTCGGCGTGGATCAGATCGAAGATCGCACGCGCGCCCGTGAGCCGGGCATCGTCGTGTCGCGCGACGATATGATCGGGCAGCAGTCCGTTGATCGCTTCGCCGAGATCGGAGCGGAACTCGAAGAAACCGCAGGCCAGCGCGACTCCATCGGCCGACTCACTACCGGCGTCGAGCGGCGTCATGGCGCAGATGCGCAAGGCGAAATCGTCGATGCCGGGCGCGTTCGGATCGGGCGTGAGGCAATGCGCCATGTCGCGCATGAAGAACACGGCATCGCCCGCAACGAGGCAAGTACTGCACGCCTCGCGCACCGGCGTCGCGGGCAGATGCAGCCAGCACGCGCCTTCGAGGATCAGATGAAAGCTCGCCCGCTGATGTCCCGCCGTCGATGCGCGATACGCGCTGCAATACCGCCCTACATGAAAGAGCGTGCTGTGCAAGTCGAGCCCGGAGAGCAGCCAGTCGGCGGCCTGTTCGGCGGATGTCGGCATGATGGGATTCGCGGCGAAGCGTGCGAAATGCACGGGCAAGCCTCAAGCCTATCGTCGCGCCGCGCGTCCGCAAAACAAGCGTTCGTGCGATGCATATGCCTCGTGGTGATTTGCACCGCGACCTACACCGTGCATTCACCGATCTCAGGCGAGAAACCAGTCCTCGGCCTTTTTCGCGAGTACCGAGGTTGCGGTGCGCTCGGGCAGCGCGCAAAGATGAGCGCGTGCATGCTGGAGTACATCGGAGAAGCCGCGCAGTGTCTGCGTCATCAACCGGTCGTCGAGGCGGCGGCGTTGCACCGCCTGCGCAACGTTCCGGTGTATCAGCGCCGTCTGCGCATCGATATAGGCAATGCACGAGCGCGCGAGCGCCGTCGATAGCGTGCCGATGCTAATGAGTGCCGGCACGCTCGCAATGGTGCGATAACCGTCGGAAGGAAGCATCGCAAGCGCCCGGAGCGGATCGGCAAAATCGCGTCTCACGACATCGAACAACGACGCGACCCATAGCTCCCGCTCGACGGCAAGCGCCTGCCGTCTGCGTTGCACCGCCGCCTTGGCCTGTTCATCCACGATCTCGCCAGCCTTGAGGAGCAACGCACCCGTATGCTCGCCCGGCTGGATGCATTGCGCGCCGATCCACCCCGCGCCATGCGAACGCTGCGCAAGCACCGCATGTTGCAGGTGATCTGGCACGAGCGGATCGAGTGGCACCGCGATGCACTGATCCGGTTTGCCCTTTGCATGGAGGCTGCACAACCCGTCACGCGCGAGCGCGGGACAGCGTCCGAGCGACGGGTAATCGAGCGCAAGCGTCGTGATCGTGATGGCATTGGCCTCATCAACGGGAAACGCGTGCAGCGGCGTGTGCGCATCTCGCGGTATGCGCCCGAGCGCGATGCAGCCGACGAATACGTCGCGATGTTTGAACAGTTCGCGCAGCGACGTTGCCGGCGGACTATTGCAGCATTTGCCGCATGCGGTGCAGTCGAACGAGTAGCTATTCACCAAGGCCGGCGCACCGAATCCTGATACTGCGTGAGGATGAAATGCGCGACATCGTAGGAATGAAAGGCGCGAATGAGTTGACCGACCCAGGCGGCCTTCGCGTCCCGCGTACGCACGGCGAGGACATGCTGATAAGGCGAGCGCGCATCTTCGATGCCGATGCTGTCGCGGCCCGGCGTCAGCTTGTTGCGCGCAGCATCGTCGGCGTTCATCGCGACGAAGCTCGCCGTGTCGAGTGTTTCGTAGAGCTTCGCGCGTTCCACCCGGCGGATCTTCAGACTGAAGCGATTGCCGGTAATATCCGCGAGCGTCGGATGCAGGCCCGCACCGTCCTTCAGCGTGATGAGCGCATAGTTCTGCAGGAGGATCAACGCGCGCGCGGTGCCGGCGGCATCGGCGGGAACGGCGACGGTCGCGCCGCGCGGCAAGCCAGAGATCGACGCGAGCTTGCGCGAGTAGAACGCCATCGGCAAGGTCACGGTCGCGGCGACGCTTTCGATCGCATAGCCGTTGCGCGCGCTGCGTGCGACGAGGCTCGCTTCGTCCTCGAAGCTGGCCGCATCGATCGTGCCGTTCGCGAGCGCGGCGTCGATGCGCTCGGCATCGTCGAAAGTCAAGACGGCGAGCGGCATGCCCTGCTTCGCGGCGACTTCACGCACATGCGTGACGATCGTCGCTTCCTCGCCCGGACTCACGCCGATGCGAACCGTCTGCTCCGCGGCATGCGCCGTCGTCATGAAAAGGGCCGCCAGTATTGTTTCGGCGGTAAGGAATCGCGCGCGCATCAGCCATCCCTCAGCACGGTGCGAAAGCCGATATGCGACGCGGGCAAGTCCGCTTCCTGCTGCTCGCGCGACGATGCCCGGTAACGCACGCAATAATCCTGCGCGCACAGGAACGAGCCGCCCTTGATGACCATGGCCGCGTCGTGTTTGCGCGCGGGAGCCACCGCCGCCGTGTCTCCGTTCGAATGCGGCTGATGCGGACCGGTGTAGGGATCCTTCGTCCATTCCCATGCGTTGCCGATCATGTCGTACAGCCTGAAATCATTCGCGGCATAGCAGCCCACCGGCGCCAAACCCGCATAGCCGTCTTCGGCAGAGTCGAGCACTGGAAACACGCCTTGCCAGTAATTTGCCGATGGCTTGCCGTGCGCATCGCGCGGAGCGGCGTCGAGCTGCGCGCCTTCGCGTCCGGCCTTGCCCGCGTATTCCCATTCGGCTTCGGTCGGCAGATCGCGGCCGAGCCAGTGCGCGTAGGCAAGGGCATCGGCGAGCGTGACCATGGTCACCGGCTGATTTTCGTGCCCTTTCCATGTGCTCGACAATCCGGTGGGATGCTTCCACGACGCACCGTTCACCCACGACCACCACGCTAGATCGCGTGCGTTCATTTCTTCACGGGTCGGGACATGGAACACGACGGCGCCGCCCTGACGCTCAGCCTCGGTCACATAACCCGTCGCATAGACGAAAGCGGCGAACTGCGCGTTGGTTACATCGGTCTGGTCGATCCAGAAGGCTCGGACCTTCGTCTTGCCATCGCCCAACGGGCGCTCGTCGTCATAACCAAATCTGCTGCCGAAGACGAACTCGCCGCCGCGCAGGTGCACCATGCCCGCGCGAGGATCGTCGCGCCACCTGGCCGGAATGCCCGAATAGCGTTCGCACTGCTGCTCGGAGCCGAGCGGCGCGAGCGTGCGCGCGAGATTACGCGGATCGAAGCCGTGTTCCGCGTTAACGGCGAGCGCCGCGCCGAAGCCCGCCCCGAACAACGCGAGCGTGACGGCGCCGGCGCCGCCAATGGATCTCCATCGTCTGCTCATCGCGCGCTCAGTAGTAGCCGCGCGGCCGCAGCGGTTCGACGCCGCCTACCGTGCTCATGTAGCTGTTCCACTGCTGCACGAGACTGTCGATGACCGACGGATTCTGCGCCGACACGTCGTTGTTCTCGCCGCGATCGGTCTGCAGGTCGAAGAGCTGCCAGTGACCGTCGACGGGACCGGTCGGCGGCTCGGTCCAGAGCGCCTTCCAGCGGCCATCGGAACTGCGTAGATAACCGCGTCCGTAGGCTTCGTCACCGAACGCAGCGGTGTGCACTTCGGCGGTGGCGTCGCCCTTGAGAATCGGGAGCAGCGACTGTCCGGTGATCGGATACACGTAACGGTTGTTGTAGACCACCTTGCCTTTGTTGGAATCGACGCCCGTGAGCGTGTTGATTGAAGCTGGCGCCGGTTGCGTAGGCGGCGTGATCTGCGCGACTGCGAGGAAGGTCGCGGTGTTGTCGGTCACGTGTGTGAAGGCGCGCAAGGTCGGCAACTGTGCCGTCTGTCCGGGCAGATGTGCGATGAGCGGCGTCGATACGCCGCCTTCGCCCGAGAAGCCCTTGGTCAGCCGGAACGGCGTCGCGCTCACTTCGGCCCAGCGCTGGCCGTATTGCAGACGCCGCGCGGTCTGCTGACCGTTGTCGGTGCCGAGTGTCGTATAGATCGCCTCAGATGCGTTCGCAGTGTCGGTCGCTGTGGGATCCGCGCCTGAGTCAATCGGCCAGCCTTCCGCGCCGTTATCGGACTGGAACAGGATGAACGTGTTGTCGTATTCGCCGATGTCTTTCAGATGCTGGATCAACAGGCCGATGTTGTGATCGAGATTTTCGACCATGCCGGCATAGATTTCCATGTACCGCGCTTGCGCCTTCTTCTCGGCGGCGGACAGGCTGTTCCACGACTTGTTGACCGTGCCCGGACCATAGTCGCTGTAGCCTTGCGCGGCGCTGTGCACGGCGCTGACGTACTTCGCGTTCGCGGTGCCATTGTTCGCCGTGGCGGCCGACGTGGTCAGCGTCTCTGGCGCGCCCTGATACGGGTTGAAATCGGCGGGAATGATACCAAGCGCTTTCTGACGCGCTATTCGCGCATTGCGGATGACGTCGTAGCCCGCATCGTACTTACCAGCATAGTTGTGCAGATACGGCTCCGGCACTTGCAGCGGCCAGTGCGGCGACGTGTAGGCCGCGTAGGCAAAGGACGGCTTGCCATCGCCCTTGTTCGAGTCGATGTAGGAGATCAAGCGCTGCGTGTAGAAGTCAGTCGAATAGTACACGGTCGGACTGCCGCCGGCGCTGCCCGGCTGGCCAGGCTGTCCCGGCTGAACGTATTGACCGTCTTCCGTGTAATTCTTCGAGCCTGCGGGTTCGTGCGCGAAGTGATTCGTCGCGGCGCCGCCGAGCAGCGCATAGCTATGCTCGAAACCCCATTGATCCGGCGTCTGCCCGCCGCCCGTGGTACTGCCTACGATTCCCGAGCCGATGTGCCACTTGCCCGCCATGTACGTGTGATAGCCGCCGTCTTTCAGCAACTGCGCGACGGAGAGCGCCCGGTCGTTCAGGTAACCTTCGTAACCCGGCAGGCTTTTGCGTTCGTCGGTCGGCGTGCCCATCGTGCCTTCGCCAACGAGATGATGGTCGGTGCCCGAAATCAGCATGGCGCGCGTGATCGCGCAGACCGTGCCGGTGTGATGGTTCGTTAGGATACGACCCGATGCGACGAGCGCATCCAGATTCGGCGTGTTGATTTCGCCGCCGAACGCGTGAATATCCGAATAGCCGAGGTCGTCGGCCATGATGTACAGGATGTTCGGTCGTTTGGCGGAAGCGACCGGTGTGGTCGTTGGCGAACTATCGCTGGAAGAACCGCACGAGGCCAGTGTGAAGAGGCTGGCGACGGCGAGCGCAACGGCGGCGCGGCGGGTAGCGATCGAGCGGTGCAAGGTCATTGTCGTTATGGCGGTCCGTGAAAGCGAGCGGCGATCTTAGCAATCGGCTCTCGGCCCCCAAAGATCGATTTCTGATTTGCTTGTCGTCCTGGCAGATTTGCGAAAGCGGTGATCGGGCGTCGCAGTCGGGTCGCGACCGGACGCTGCGACCGGGGAATCGCGCGAAGCAAGGCGCTGCAGACGCTCAGAACACGGCTCTCGCGTCCATGTCGATGAGTGAGCAGAGCCGGTTCAGACCGGTGCGGCACTTGCGTGCACCGGACGTTTGAGCCCGAGATGCTCGCGTAGCGTGTGGCCGGTGTAGTCGGTCCGAAAGAGGCCGCGCCGCCGCAGTTCGGGCAGCACCAGTTTGATGAACTCCTCGAGTCCGCCGGGAAACCAAGGGGCCATGATGTTGAAGCCGTCAGCGCCGCCTTCCTCGAACCATTGCTGCAACTGGTCCGCGATACTCGCCGGCGTGCCGATAACCTGCTGATGACCGCGCCCCCCGGCAATGCGTTGGTAGAGCTCGCGTATCGTGAGCCGGTCGCGCCGCGCGAGTTCGACGAGCAGATGCTGGCGGCTCTTCGGCCCGTTCGTTTCCGGCAGCTCCGGAATGGGACCGTCTACATCATGGCCTGACAGATCGACGCCGCCGAGCATCGTCGACAGCAGCGCGACGCCGACTACCGGATCCACGCGCGATTGCAACGCTTCGAATTTCTCTTCGGCTTCCGCCTGCGTGCGGCCCACGACCGGGAAGATGCCTGGCATGATCTTCACGTCGTCGGGATCGCGGCCGTGGGCGGGCAGGCGGCTTTTGATATTGGTGTAGAACGCCTTCGCTTCGTCGAAGGTCTGATGCGCGACGAAGATCACCTCGGCGGTGCGGGCGGCCAGCGCACGGCCGTCCTCGGACGCGCCCGCCTGCACGACGACCGGACGCCCCTGCGGCGAGCGGCCGACGTTGAGCGGGCCGCGCACCTGAAAGTGCTTGCCGCGATGCTTCAGCACGTGCAGCTTTTCCGCATCGAAATAGATGCCGCTCTGCTTGTCGCGCACGAAGCTGTCGTCTTCCCAGGAATCCCACAAGCCCAGCACGACGTCGTGAAACTCGGCGGCGCGCTCGTAGCGTTCGGCATGATCCGGCAGCGCATCGCGGTTGAAGTTCTGCGCTTCTGTCGAACTGCTGGACGTCACCAGATTCCACCCTGCGCGCCCGCCGGAAATCTGGTCTAGCGTGGCGAAACGGCGCGCCACGTTGTAGGGCTCGTGAAACGACGTGGACACCGTGGCAATCAGGCCGATGCGTTCGGTCACAGCGGCAAGCGCCGCCAGCAGGGTGACGGGGTCGAAGAAGTCGCTGCGGGCCGTACTCGCGAGCGACGGCAGATGCGTCGTGCGTATGCCCGAAGAATCCGCAAGAAAAATCGTGTCGAACTTCGCGGCTTCCGCGAGCCGCGCCAGTTCAACGTAGTGACGAAAGTTGCTGCCGGCGTCGGCCTGGGCTTCGGGATGCCGCCAGCCGGCGATGTGATGGCCGGTCTGCATCAGGAATGCGCCGAGCGAGAACTGTCGGGTGGGTCGTGTCATGGGCGGCTCATTGAACGAAACGTTTGAGTGTGGGCAAAAATAATTCGGGGGTTTGGATCGACGAACGGGTTCACTGCCGGAGACGAAGCAACGCGCATAGCGCCGTACCGCATCACGATGAGAGTCCATCGGAATTGATGCGCGGCCGGGCAGTGTTTCGCGCAAGGCGCCTACGCACATTTGGTCCGGGTCATGTGGCACTTTTGCGGCGCGGGGATGACGTCGTAACCTGCGTCAGGACCGACGCGCGACTGCGCTTTCGCCGCCGGATGATCAACCGTTCGATCTCGCCAGACGAAACGCGCTACTGGCTGTCGAGGCCATGATCACTCGGCACGGAGGAAGCGGCATGACGTCGCCATCGATGAACGCCGCGGCACAGCGGACGGCGAACTGGCACGCGCCCTCCCTGTTCGCGAAGACACCGAGATCGCCAAGAGACGTCGACTCTCCGTCTTCCTCGAGAATGGATGCGCGGGCGATGAAAACATTACCCATGCGGACTGCGGATGCCTGAATCGCGGCACCGTTGTGATATGAAATCATCGGCGATTCCCTGTGTACGCTCGCATTCACTGCTCTGAGCAGCGTGGATTCAGTCTCTCGATCACGCGAAGCGGCAGTTGATTCCACCGTTGGCCAAGGCAAAGCCAGTTGCCGGGCGCAGGTCGTCGCGCCAACGTGCCATCGTCTCAAAGGGGATCGATTTGTGAGGCTTGCCGGCCTTTTGGTCCCTGCTTGACTTCGTAATTCACTCTCTGATGTTCGCGCAGCGTCTTGAATCCTTCGCTGCGCACTTCCGAGAAGTGTGCAAACAGATCATCGGTGCCATCGTCCGGGGTGATGAAACCGTATCCTTTCGCGTCGTTGAACCACTTGACCGTGCCCGTTGCCATGACTCTCACCTCGATGATTTGAAGCGGACCTCGACGTAGGCGCTGCGCATCAGGGATGCTCCGTTGCTGTCGGGTCCGCAAGGGCCGCTTTGCACGGCTTCGCGGCACTGGAAAACGATACGTCCACCCGTTCGTCATGCAAACGAATGGATCATTCGATCGTTATCAGCTCAGTCGTGACGAGCTTATGATCGTCGATCGATGCGGTCCGAGGCCGCATATCAGAAGCGCACGCGCACGCCGCCGAACGCCGCCACTTGCCGGTTCGTCGACGATGGCGTGCCCGCGTCGGCGATAGCGGCGATCTTCTGATAGCCGTTACCGACGCGCGTCGAGGCATCGCCTGCGGCGAGCTGATAGACGCCGGAGAGATAGATGTCGGTGCGCTTGGACAAGACGTAGTCGACGCCGAGCGTGAACTGATGCCAGCGCGGCTTGAGTGTCGTGCCGCCGGTGCCGGGCAGACTGTTTGCGCGGCCGTCAGTGAAGCTGTACACGCCGATCAGCGTCGTTGCCGGCGTGATGTTGTAGCGGCCATTCACATCGTAGTTGTTGAATTTGCGCGACGAGCCATCGTTGTAGTCGAGCTGCGTGTGGCTCCATGCGAAGCCGACCGTCGCGACCGATCCGAACGCGTAGTTGCCACCCGCGACCGCCACCTGCTGCCGCGCGACGCCGCCGTTGATGCCATAGAAGAATGCGCCGCTATAGTCGTCGCCGGACGTAGTCGATGCACCGCCGATCGCGCCGCTCGTGTTGGACGCGACATTCGGATGATCAAGCAGGAGATAGCCCGCGCCGAGTTGCAGCGGCCCGGTGGCATAGCTCGCCGACACGCCCCACGCGCGGTTGTTGCCGAAGCCCGCGCCGGCGCCGTTGCTGGCCTGATTGCTGAACGCGTAGAGCGCATCGACAGTCACGCCCGCGATGGTATCGCTCTTGAATTTCACAGCATTGTTGATGCGGAAGGTCTGATTCAGATTGTCGTTATCGCCGACGTGCGTGGCGGGCGACCAGAAGCCCGGCCCCGCGAACAGCGCGACGAGATCCGTGTTCGGATCGTACTGACGCCCGAGCGTCAGCGTGCCGATGCCCGTCTTCGCCACGCCCACATAGGCTTGCCGTCCGAATTCGCGTCCACCCTGAGCGAGCGTGCCGTCGTTGACGCGATAGCCGCTCTCGAGCGTGAACAGCGCCTTGTAGCCGCCGCCGAGATCTTCGACGCCTTTGAGGCCCCAGCGGCTGCCGTTGAGTTTGCCGCTTGTCGCCTGCACGTTGGACGCCCCACGCTGATTGTTCGTATAGGCGAGACCGGCGTCGATGAGCCCGTACAAGGTGACGGAACTCTGTGCCTGAACGATGCCGGGAAGGGCGACCAATAAGCCAGCGGCGCCGGCGAATGCGACTCGTTTCATTCGCTTCCTTAGGTATTAACCATGAGTTCGAGGAAGCCGGATATTACGGTCGTGCTTACCGAAGTCCAACGAAGGATTTCTCGTTTGTAATGGTGGGATCGTCTTATTTGGATTCCGGGTTACATCGGAGAACGATCGAAATGCTCGCCGCCGGCGTCGGGAGACCGCACGTGAGATGGGTGCAAACGACGCGCAACCTCAAAACATAGGACATCCCCAGGCGATGCGTATGTAACGCATTTCTCGAAGCATTCGAGCGCTCACGTGAAAAGGGTCGTCGACGATGCGCTCATACGCTTGCATCGATTCGTTCGTTGCGAAGCAGCGCTTTCCGATGGTCTGATTGAACGACTCAACGACGACGGAGGAATGTATGAGCACGGTGCTGGATCATCGAGAACTGCAGTCGCAAACCGAAGGCCACCAGGATCTGCGCGTGCGGCGCTACAAGCCGCTCGTCGGCGCGGTCGTCGAGAACGTCGATCTCGCCGCGCCGCTCAGCGAGGACAACCATCGCACGCTGCGGCAGGCGTTGGTCGATCACGGCGTGATTTTTTTTCGTGACCAGGCGCTCACGTCGGAGCAGCATGTGGCGCTCGCGCGCATCTTCGGCAACCCGATCCGCAAGAACGTCTACCTCCCGGCGGTCTCCGGGGTTCCCGAGATCGAGGTCATCGCTCACGGTGGCGACAAGGCCCGTTCGGGCGGCACGGATAACTGGCACGTCGACGTTTCGTGGCAGCATCAGCCGCCCAAGGCCACCGTCCTTCATGCGAAGGAGATTCCGGAAGGTGGCGGCGGCGACACGATCTGGGCCTCGTCGGCGGCAGTCTACGACTTGCTGGACGCCGATCTGGCCCGCTACTTCGAGAAGCTGACCGCGGTGAATACCTTCATCGCGTCGCCGAAGAAGGGCGCGCTCGCGGATCTGCTGAGCGGCTATGAAATCCCCGAAGGCACGGAGGAAAACAGCGTCGAAGCCGGACTTGCGCGCTTCCACGATGCCGCTCTGAAATATCCGCCGATTGAAGTGCCCGTCATCAAGACGCATCCCGAGAACGGACGCAAGCTCGTCTTCGTCAACGAGGGGCATACGAGCCATATCCTCGGCGTGTCGAAGACGCAGAGTCAGAGCCTGCTCAACTATCTCTACGATCTCGTCAAGACGCCGGAAGTGCAGGCGCGCTTCGAATGGAAAGAGGGCGATGTCGCCATCTGGGACAACCGGCAAGTGCAGCACTATGCGGCGCGAGATTACGGCACGGCGAAGCGGCGCATTCACCGCATCACGCTCGAACACGACGGCGTGTTCTGACCGGAGGCGAACGCGTGACTGTCATCAAGAAATTCATTCATGCAGCGCTGCCGGCCGTCGCGTTCGCCGCGAGCGCGACGGCGGCGGTTGCGCAAACGCCCGAAAAGCTCGAACTGCGCTATCAGGGCTGGGCGAGCAAGGTCCTGTATCCGGAGCTTGCGGAGGATCTGGGCTATCTCGCGCCGATCAAGCTGAAGTGGATCGGCAACACGATCAGCGGTCCGCAGGACATTCAGGCCGCCGTGACCGGCGACGTCGATTTCGGCGGCGCCTTCAATGGCTCCATCGTCAAGCTCGTCGCGGCGCATGCGCCGGTCAAGGCGGTGATCTCGTACGTCGGCACGGACAAGGAGACCAACGGCGGTCTCTTCGTCCTGCAGGATAGCGCGATCAAGGACCCGCGCGATCTCGTCGGCAAGAAGATCGGCGTCAATACGCCGGGCGCGTATCAGCAATATCTCGTGACCGCGTATCTGCAGAAGTCGGGCTTGTCCCAGGCCGATATCGACCGCGTGACGTTCGTGCCCGCTCCGCCGGTGAATCTCGCGCAACTGCTCAAACAGAAGCAGCTCGACGCGATCTTTCTCGAAGACATCATCAAGGACAAGCTGCTCGCCGATGGTGGCGCGCGCCTGCTCACGACGGACTACGCGCAGTTCGGCTCTTACGGCTATGCGAGCTATCTGTTCACGGACCGCTTCATCGCGCAGAACTCGAACACCGTGCGCAAGTTCGTTGATGGCACCGCCCGCGCGATCGAATGGACTCGCACGACGCCGCGCGACGTGGTCGTCGCACGGTTGAAGAAGATCGTCGATGCGCGGCATCGAAATGAAGACGCGACTATCGTCAATTACTGGAAGTCGCCGGGCGTGGGCGGCAAGGGCGGCGTGATCGCGGCGGAGGATTTCACGACGTACATCGACTGGTATGTGAAGAACGGCGTACTCAAGCCCGGACAGGTCAACCCGGAAGCGGTGTATTCCAACCAGTTCAATCCGTTCAATCAGGCAGTGGCCAGCCACTGACGCACCTGGAGGCGCAGCAATGAGTGCATCGATCGATGTGCGCAGGGTCGCAAAGGGCTATCGCGTGAATCGGCGCGATCGCTTCGCCGTGCTCGACGACGTTTCCTTTCATGTGGCCGCGGGCGAGTTCGTCTCGCTCGTCGGCCCGAGCGGGTGCGGCAAGACCACGCTGCTCGATCTCATCGGCGGGCTGACGCAGCCAGATTCCGGCGAGATTCTGATCGATGGACGCAAGGTCGAAGGGCCCGGACTGGATCGCGGCATCGTGTTTCAGCAGTACGCGCTGTTTCCATGGCGGACGGCGCTCGGCAATGTCGCGTTCGGACTGGAAGCGAAGGGCGTCGCGAAGGCCGAGCAGTTTGCCCGGGCGCGGCGCTTTCTGGAACTCGTGGGCTTGAGCGAGTTCGCGGACCGCTATCCGCATCAGTTGTCGGGCGGTATGAAGCAGCGCGTCGCCATCGCGCGTTCTCTCGCTTATGAACCCGACGTTCTTCTGATGGACGAGCCATTCGCCGCACTCGATGCGCAGACCCGCGAATCCCTGCAGGACGAGTTGCTGCGCATCTGGAAGCGCACCGGGACGACCGTCGTCTTCATCACGCATTCGATCGACGAAGCCATCTATCTCGGTCAGCGCGTGCTGGTGATGGCCGCGGCGCCTGGACGCATCACGCATGTGTTGCCGGTGAACGTGCCAAAGAGCGATATCGGCGAGGACGTGCGCGCGACGCCCGAATTCGTCCGGCTGCGGCACGAGATCTGGCAACTGATCCGCTCGCGCCGCGGAGCCGGGCATTTGCAGGTCGCGCAGGCGGCCTGATCCACCTTCAAGGGAGCTTGGATGAGTACGGTCATCGCTGCGCCCGAGCGCGTCGCCTGGGGCTTGCCGCGCGCGGTCCGGTCGAGCATCGCGATCGTGGCGTTCGCGGCGCTGTGGGAAGCGCTGCCGCGTTTGAACTGGGTCGATGCGACCTTCCTGCCGCCGTTTTCCGTGGTGCTTCGCGCGTTGTACGACATGGCGGTGTCGGGCGAGCTTTGGGTGCATCTCTTCGCCAGCGGGGCGCGCGCGCTCTCCGGCTTCGCGATCGCCGTCGCGCTCGGCGTGCCGCTCGGCTTGTTCATCGGCTGGTATCGAACACTCGCCGACGTGCTCGATCCGCTGCTCGAACTGTTTCGCAATACCGCGCCGCTCGCCCTGCTGCCGGTGTTCGTGCTCGTGCTTGGCATGGGCGAAACATCGAAAGTATCGATGGTCGTCTACTCGTGCATCTGGCCCGTCGTGCTCAACACCGTCAGCGGCGTGCGCAATGTCGATCCGCTGCTGATCCGCTCCGCGCGTTCGATGGGCCTCAAACCGCTGCGACTGTTCGCGAAGGTCGTCTTGCCCGCGTCGGTGCCTGCGGTGTTCACGGGCATTCGCATCGCGGGCGCCTATTCGATTCTCGTGCTCATCGCGGCGGAAATGGTCGGTGCGAAGGCGGGCCTCGGCTATCTAGTCAACTATTCGCAGTTCACCTTCGAGATTCCGAAGATGTACGCGGGCATCATCACGCTGGCTTTGCTCGGACTCGCATTCAATCAGACGGTGCTGCTCGCCGAAAAGCGGCTCGCCGCATGGAAGGAGCAGGCATGACGCAGCGCGCGAGCATGACCGATGCACAACGTCACTACGACGCCGACGTGCTCGTCATCGGCGGCGGCCCGGCGGGCACGTGGGCCGCGGTCAGCGCCGCCGCGAGAGGCGCGCGCGTGGTGCTCGCGGACAAGGGCTTTTGCGGCACGTCGGGCGCGACGGCGCCATCGGGCACGGGCGTCTGGTACGTGCCGCGCGACAGGGACGCCCGCGAACGCGCGAAGGCGAGCCGTTACGCACTCGGCGGCGAACTCGCCGAACGCGCGTGGATGGATCGCGTGCTGGAGCAGACCTGGCTCAACAGCGAACGTCTGGCGGAATGGGGCTATCCGTTTCCGATCGACGATGCCGGCAACGCGCGCCGGACCTCTTTGCAGGGCCCCGAATACATGCGGCTCATGCGCAAGCGTGTGAAGGAGGCCGGCGTGCAGATTCTCGATCACAGTCCGGCGCTGGAACTGCTGGTCGACGAGCACGGCGCGGTGGCGGGCGCGGCGGGCGTGCATCGGCAGGTGGGCGAGACCTGGAGCGCGCGGACCGGCAGCGTCGTCATGGCGACGGGCGGCTGTGCGTTCCTGAGCAACGCGCTCGGCTGCAACGTGCTGACGGGCGACGGTCATCTGATGGCCGCCGAAGCCGGCGCGGAGTTCTCCGGCATGGAGTTCTCGAATGCTTACGGTGTGGGGCTGGCGTTTTGCTCGGTGACGAAATCGCTGTTCTATAACTGGGCCACTTTCTACGATGCAACGGGGACGGCGATTCCCGGCGCGGGATCATCGCACGGACGCGGGGTCATTGCCAAGACGCTGGAATCGCAGCCCGTGTTCGCATGCCTCGACCGCACGGATGCCGACATTCGCGCGTGGATGCGCCGCTCGCAGCCGAACTTCTTCGTGCCGTTCGATCGGCTGGACATCGATCCGTTCACCCGGCATTTCCCTGTCACGTTGCGGCTCGAAGGCACCGTGCGTGGCACCGGCGGCCTGCACGTGACCGACGCGACTTGCGCAAGCTCCGTTCCGGGCCTGTATGCCGCCGGCGACGCCGCCACGCGCGAGCTGATCTGCGGCGGCTTCACGGGCGGCGGCAGCCACAACGCCGCTTGGGCGATGTCTTCCGGCTTCTGGGCCGGCGCGGGCGCGGCCGATCACGCCCGCGCGGCGCGCGCGTTGCGCACGCCGCGAGCGTTGCTTCGGGCAGGCCGTACGATCTTGCGCGATGGCGGCGCGAACGCGCCCATCGATCCCGCTGCGCTCATCCGCGCGGTTCAGGACGAAGTGTTGCCGACGCAGCGCAACTGGACACGTCGCTCGGACCTGCTCGAAGCTTCGCTCGGGCGGCTCGATGCGCTTTGGCATCGCGTGCGAGGCGCGGCTGTGTCGGATCGGAGCCAGATGGTCCGCGCTCGCGAAGCCGTCGCCATGCTCGCCGTGTCGCGCTGGATGTATCGCACCGCGCTCGTCCGTACGGAGACGCGCGGCATGGCGCGCCGGCAGGATTACCCGGCGGCCGATGCAGCGCAGCGGCATCGCCTGCTGAGCGGCGGTCTAGATGAAGTCTGGGTCGCCCGCCACGGGGTGCGCCATGAAGCGAATGAGGATATCGCCGCATGATCGAAATCGTCGATACGGAACGCTGCACCGGCTGCGATATCTGCGTTCGGGTGTGCCCGACCAACGTCTTCGATGCATCGACGTCGACGGATGGCAAGCCGGTCATTGCGCGGCAGGACGATTGTCAGACCTGCTTTATGTGCGAACTGTACTGCCCGGAAGACGCGCTGTATGTCGCGCCTCAGACCACATCCGGCGCGAGCGTCGATGCGGCGGCGACGCTCAAGGGCAGCTACCGGCAGGCCATCGGCTGGCGTCGCGGCCAGCGGTCCGGCGCGGCGGACGATGCCAGCTATGAGCTGCTGAGCCGCGTGCACTGAGAAGGCGCGTAACGAACGCGCCGCGCCGCGCGAGGGCTGCTCATATCGATATGAAGCTTCGTTGGTTAGCGCGTTGGCCGACGCTGCATAACATGAGCGGCACCGCGTGATGTCACGCATTCATACCGACAGGACCACCATGAGCGCCGACGAAAGACTCAACCGTCTGATCGACCCCGACCGCACTTCGAGCAACCCGAAGGCGAACTATCGCAATGCCACGCGCTGGGGCGATCTCGTTTTCGTGTCGGGCAAGTCGGCGGGCGCTGCCATCGACGGTAAGCCATCCAGAGGCAGGCTGGGTGACACGCTCACACTCGAAGACGGCGTTTCGTTCGCACGTGAGGCGGCACTGGAACTGCTGCTCGTGCTGCGCGACGAACTCGGCTCGCTCGAACGCGTGAAGCAGGTACTCGACGTGCAGGGCTTCGTGAACGCCGACGCCGCCTTCGAAGACCACGCGAAGGTGCTCGACGGCGCATCGGACCTGCTGGTCGAGGTTCTGGGCGATGCCGGCGTGCACGCGCGCTCGGTGTTTGGCGCCGTGTCGTTGCGCGGCGGGCAGCCGGTGATCCTGCGCGCCGTGGTCGGCGTGAGCGACTGATCGCCCCGAAGAGCGACGCAGGCGGCGCGCAAGAGAAGCTTCGCGACGCGCGTCTTCTCCGATGTCATCGCGTAATAACGTCAAAAAGCACATGAACGAATCGAAACACTCACACGACCGGCACGCGCTGGAGACGCTGCGTCTCATCGGCCCCGATCCGGAAAATTGGGTCGTCGCGCGGCCGGGCATCGACCATAACGCGTTGATCGTCGGCGGCGGGCAGACCGGCGCGGCGTTCGCCTTCGCGTTGCGGCGCGCGGGCATCGGCGGGGTCAGCGTGATCGACGCCGCGCCCGACGAAGCGCGCGCGGGTTCATGGCGCAACTACGCGCGGATGAATCGTCTGCGCACGCCGAAGATTCTGCCCGGACCGGAAGCGGGCTTGCCGGGACTGGGCTTTCAGGCGTGGCACGAGGCGCGTCACGGCGAGGCATCGTACGCCGATATCGAACGGATAGGGCGCAAGCAGTGGGCCGACTATCTCGCTTGGTATCGCGAGTTTCTCGGCATTCCGGTTCGCTATGGCACGACGCTCACGCTCATCGAGCCACAGGGTGCGCATTTCCGCCTGCATCTGACGGTGCGTACGGCGCGCGGCGTCGAGCTTCGCGTCGAGACGGCGCGCAAGATCATTCTCGCCAATGGCGTATGGGGCAACGGCCGGCCGAACATCGTGCCGCCGCTGGCGTCGCTGCCGGCCACGCATCTGGCGCACACGTCCGATGCGATCGATTTCGCGTCGCTCGCGGGCAAGACCGTGGCGGTGATCGGCGGCGCGGCATCGGCATTCGATGCGGCCGCGACCGCACTCGAAGCGGGCGCGCGCGACGTGCATCTGTTCGTTCGGCGCGCGGCATTGCCTGCGGTCCCGGTGAGCCGCGCACGCGCGTATCCGGGCGCATACGATAACTTTCCCTCGCTGCCCGATGCCGTGCGCTGGCGCCAGGCGCTGCGGTTTCGTCGCGCGGGCTCGACTGCGCCCGCCGACGCCATCGAACGCGTGGCGCGTCAGGCGAACTTCCATCTGCATTTGGCGGCGCCCTGGCATGAAGCCGTCGTCGATGGCGACCGCGTGCGCGCGCGTGCGGAAGATGGCACATTCGAATTCGATTTCGTGATCGCGGGCACGGGCTACACCGTCGATCTGCATGCACGCCCCGAACTCGCGGGCATCGCCGATCATGTGCTGCTCTGGCGCGACCGCTACACGCCCGCGTCCGACGAACGCGACGATGCGCTCGGTGCACATCCCTACCTCGGCGATGCGCTCGAATATGTCGAAAAGCGGCACGGCGAGGCATCGTTCCTGAAGCATATTCACGTCTTCAATCCGGCGGGATTTGTGAGCCGGGGCGTGCCGGTCGGCGACGTGCCGTGCATGAAGCGCGATATTCCGGCAGTCGTTCGGCGCATCAGCCAGGACCTGTTTCTGGAGGATCTGGAGGCGCACGAAGTCCGCATGGGCGGCGATGTTCCGGCTGACTTCGACGAGGCGGCTTACGCGGATCGCGTGTACCGCAAGGCGGGTTAGCGGGCGAGGCGACTGGTATCGCCGTCATCGCATTCGTAGGAGCGCCTTAGACGATGGCGCTTAAGCAATCCTTGTCATTTGCATAGTCGCAATCTCGATTGGGCATCCCGAAACGGCGACCTATAATCCGGCGCCCGACTGCTTGCCTTCTCTGCCGACCATCGAGCATGCCGAAAATCCCGCGTTTCTCATCGCTTTCCGCCAAACCGCCCGGCGATCTGGCGAAGCCGGGGTCACTATCTCCCGCTTCGCCGCAACGCCGGATGCTGGGTGGCCTCGCGCTGTCGGCAGTCGTGGTGCCTCACGCGAATGCGGCGTCCAGGCTGTTGCAGCCGCTCAGCGTCGAGCCGTGGACGCGCATGCCTGGCGCGCCGATTCTCGATCATCCCTATGGCCTGCCATCGCCGCGCGAATCTGAGGTCGTGCGCCGCGCGGCGCGTGCGTGGCCGGTGCCGGGCGCGGCCTCGTCGCTGACGCCGCTCGCCGATCTGCACGGCGCGATCACACCTAACGGGCTCGTCTACGAGCGCCATCACGCCGGTGTGCCGGATATCGACCCGGACCAGCACCGGCTCGTGATTCATGGCCTCGTGCGCGAGCCGAAGCTCTTCACGATGGACGATTTGCTGCGGCTGCCTTCCGAGTCGCGCGTGCACTTTCTCGAATGTTCGGGCAACACCGCGAGCGAATGGAAAGGGTCGAGCGGGTTGCCCGTTCAGCTTACGCATGGGCTCCTGTCGTGCTGCGAGTGGACCGGCGTGCGGCTTTCGACGTTGATCGAGGCCGCCGGCGGGCTCGCTGCGAACGACGGACAAGGACCGCGCTGGATTCTCGCGGAGGGCGCCGATGCGGCTGCGATGACGCGCAGCCTGCCGCTCGATCGCGTGCTCGATCGTGCGCTCGTCGTGTATGCGCAGAACGGCGAGCGGCTGCGGCCGGAGAACGGCTATCCGCTGCGGCTTCTGATCCCCGGCTTCGAAGGCAACACCAACGTGAAGTGGCTGCGCAGGCTCAAGCTCGTCGACGGGCCGCTCGAAACGCGAGAGGAAACGTCGAAATACACGAACTTGCTGGCTGACGGTCGCGCGCGCCAGTTCGTGTTCGAGATGGACGCGAAATCGGTCATCACGCGGCCATCTCCCGGGCACAAGTTGACGACTCATGGCTACTACCCGATCGTGGGGCTGGCCTGGTCGGGACGCGGCGCGATTCGTCAGGTCGAAGTATCCGTCGATGGTGGCCGTTCATGGCAAGCGGCGCGGCTCGATGGCACGCCCGGAGATCGCGCGATCACGCGTTTTCATGCGGGATGGGTATGGAACGGTGAACCGGCCACGATCCTCTCGCGGGCGACGGACTCGACCGGGTACATCCAGCCGACACGCGAGGCGCTGGTCGCCGCGCGCGGGCTGAACTCGAACTACCACTACAACGGCATTCAGCAATGGCGCGTCGACGCCGATGGCAGCGTGAAAAATGCATAGGGATTCAACTCGACAACCTCGTGCCGTGCGCCCGCTGATCGTTGGTCTGACGGCGTTGTGTCTGACCGCCTGCTCGGGGCCGTGGCGGGACGGACGTGCATCGCAGGCTGCGTTGGACGATGCAACGCATCACGCGGCTATCGGCGCAATCGGCACGCCCGTGAGCGCTGCGGACATCGCCGCATGGAACATCGATGTCGCGCCTGACGGTCGCGGCCTTCCCGCGGGCAGCGGCGATGTGGTGACCGGTGCGCGGATCTTCGCGGCACAGTGCGCCTCGTGTCACGGCGCGAAAGGGGAGGGCGTGCTGGGCGACCGGCTGACCGGCGGCCGTGGCACGCTCGCGAGCGAGAAGCCGGTACGCACGGTCGGAAGCTACTGGCCGTGCGCGACGACACTCTTCGATTACATCCGCCGCGCAATGCCCTATAACGCACCGCAATCCCTGAGCGCGGACGAGGTGTATGCCGTGAGCGCGTGGATCCTGAATCAGAACGGCATCGTGCCCGACGACGCTCGCCTCGATGCACATTCACTTGCCGCCATCCGCATGCCGAACCGCGATGGATTCGTTCCGGACCCGCGACCGGGACGCCTTTGAACGGAAAGTCGACGGATCACGCCATGCGAGCAACGCGTCGTTTCCGATAGCAGCAGCATCGAATAGAAATGCGTAGCATGACGTAATGATGAATCGATGCCGCCAGTGATTTACAAACGTCAAAGGATTGGTTGGCGGTGCGTTCGTCGACCCCTAGCATGAAGCGGTTCGGGCAATGTTGCCTGAATTCGCCGCGAGGACTCCCTTCATGCAATACAAAGGTTTTGAGGTTGCAGCCTCCGCTCAGGCCATGCCGAGCGGCTTATATGCGGCCAACCTGACGATCGAACATCGCCGGTACGCGCACGGAGCAAGCTTCACCTTCGATGCGCTCGATTACTTTTTCGAGCGCGATCACGCGATCGCCTATGCGGCACGCTGGGCGCGGCTGTGGATCGATCAGCGCAGCGCGCGCAGGAAGCGCGGATAACGTCGACGAAGTATCGGATAGCCGCCTGAGCTGTCGATCCGGGAACACGTCGTTTCCTTGCGTGCATCGTGACGCGCGGGCTCAACCGTCAAATGTGGTTCCGCGCAGAGCCGCGGAGAACCAGAAAATCCGCTAAAGCGCGATCCGTCTTTCGTCATGCGCGCCGCAGATTTGGTTAGCAGATCCAATTCGTTCCAATCTCAGCGCGGGATAGTTACGCTGTGGCGGCTCTCAACCACTCATGACGCCGACCATGACTCAACGCGATCTACTGATTCTGCTGGAACCGGGCTTCACCGATCCGAAACGCCCGGGCGAAGTGTTCATTTGCCCGGACGGCGCGCCTATCGAAGGTTTGCTCGCAAGCGATCCGGAGCGCAACACGCGCCTCGATATCCGCCGCGTGCCGTTCCAGCGTCCCCGCAAAGCCGCGGTCGAAGCACTGAGCGAGGCGCATCAAAATCTGCCCGTGCTGGTGCTGGGCGACGAATACCCCGCACCGTCCGACGTGAAGAGCCTAGGCGAGAAACGCTTCATCACCGATACGCGCCGCATTCTAGCGTTGCTCGCGGAGCGCCACGGTTTTCCCAAAGTGCATGACTGATTCGGCAAACGAGACTATTCGCTCATGCCCCGCCCCATACATTTAAACCTCTTCGTTCACGGACGCGGCCATCATGAAGCAGGCTGGCGTCATTCCGGCGCGACGCGCCAGGCGCTGACCGATATCGACTATTTTCGCGATCTCGCAGTCAGGGCCGAGCAAAGCCTGTTCGATTCCGTATTTCTCGCCGATGCGCTCGCACTCGGCGATGGCGCGCAATTTGTCGCGTCCGGCGCGCTGGAACCGATCACCACGCTCGCGGCGCTCTCGCAGTCGACTTCGCGCATCGGACTGATTGCGACGGCAACGACTACCTACACGGAGCCGTTCAATCTCGCGCGTCAGTTCGCGTCGCTGGATCACATCTCGCGCGGGCGTATCGGATGGAACATCGTGACCTCGTGGGTGGGCGGCGCGGGACCGAACTTCGGCTACGAGCAGCAGATCGAGCATGCCGAACGCTACGAACGCGCGCACGAGTTTCTCGATGTCGTCAAGCAACTGTGGGATAGCTGGGCCGATGACGCCATCGTCGATGACGCGTCGAGCGGCCGGTTTCTCGATCCGGCGCGCGTGCGCAAGATGGGCTATCGCGGGAAGTTTCATCGCGTGGCGGGGCCGCTGAATCTGCCGCGCCCGCCGCAGGGGCATCCGGTGCTGGTGCAGGCGGGATCGTCGGCAACGGGCAAGGCGTTCGCCGCGCGCCACGCCGAGGCAGTCTTCAGGGCGCATCTGACGAAGCAATCCGCGATCGACTTCTACGCCGAACTCAAGGCGGGCGCGAGGGCCGTGGGCCGCTCGGAACAGGATATCGTGATCCTGCCGGGCATCAGTGCGGCGATCGGTTCGACCGAAGCCGAAGCCAGTGCCCTGCTCGACGAACTCGACTCGATCACCGATGTCAGCGTAGGACTCGGCCGCCTGTCGAGCCGCTTCGGCGGTTACGATTTCTCGACGTTGCCGCTCGATCAGCCGCTTTCCGTGGATGACTTTCCGGACCCAGCCACGGTGCAAGCCGCGCAAAGCCGCGCGGCAGTCATCACGCAACTGGTGGCGCGCGAACGTCCGAGCTTGCGCAGCCTGTTGAGGACGCTCGCGGCAGCGCGCGGGCACTTCACGCTGTCCGGTACGCCCGAGCGGATCGCGGACGTGATCGCCGATTGGACCGAAAGCCGTGCCGCCGATGGCTTCAACGTCATGCCGCCCGTGCTGCCCGCGCAACTCGAGCACTTCACCGAACACGTCGTACCGATCCTGCAAAGGCGAGGCCTGTTCCGGCGCGAGTACGAAGCCGACACGCTGCGTGGTCACTACGGTCTCGCACGTCCCGCCAATCCTTATTTCACGTCCTGATGCCGGTCCGATCCCTGAAGTACCTCATCGCCGCCGGGTGCCTCGCCGCCGCGTTTGCCGCGCACGCGGACGAGGGCTATCCCGCGCAGATCAACATCGGTATCCAGAAAGGCGACGGCCTGGTCGCGCTGCGTGCATCGGGCAAGCTGGAGCAGGCGTTCGCGTCGCATCACGTGAAGGTTTCGTGGCACGAGTTCGTGTATGGTGCGCCGCTCGTCGAAGCCATCAATGCGGGCGACGTGGACGTAGGCACGGTCGGTTCGACGCCGCCGATTATGGCGCAGGCGGGTGCGGCGCCAGCGGTCGTGTACGTGGCCTATGCGCCGAGACTCGTCAAGAGCTATGCGATCGTCGTGCCGAAGGATTCGCCCGTGAAGGACCTGCGTGATCTCAAGGGCAGGAAAATCGCCTTCGCTAAGGGCTCGCAAGGGCACCTGTTCGTGCTGAAGGCGATGCAGGACGCACACATGGACCCGTCCTCCGCGCAGTTCACGTACCTGTCCTACGGCGATGCGCGTTCGGCGTTCGAACGCGGCTTCATCGATGCGTGGGCTGTGCCCGATCCGCGTTACGCGGACACCGAACTGACTACCGGCGCGCGGACGATTCTCACGATCGGGGATCTGTCGGTGCCGCAATACGGCTTCTATATCGCGACGCGCGACTTCGCGCAGAAGTATCCCGCCGCGCTGCGTCTGCTGTTCGATCAGCTTGCACGTCAGACGAACGACAGCCTCGCGCATCCGCGAGAGACAGCGCGTTTTCTGTCCGCCAATACGGGCGTGCCGCTCGACGTTTGGAGCCGGGCGATCTCGCGCCTGGAGTGGGGCGCGAGCTATCCGATCCCCGACGACGTGATCAGCGCGCAGCAGGATTCGGCGAATCTGGCTTTCGACACGAAGGTTATTCCGCGCCGCATCGATGTGCGGCAGGCGATGGTGCAGATCAAGTGAGCATGCGCCTTTGCCGGGGGCGCGTGCCTCGGGCGGAGCTGGCAGTGCGCGCCGGAATCGCGGTCTCGGGTGCCGCTTCCATGCATAACACGCACTCGTCGGTTTAGCGCTGATGTTCATATGCATACTTGAAATTGTTCTTGGCGTCGTTCATGTCTCTCGCGTCAGAATCGAAAGCTGTCTTCTTTTCCGGAGCTTTCCATGAGCGGCGATGCCCCGCGCCAATTGCATCTGAACATCAACGCGCTTCACTCGGGATTCGTGCCGTCGGCATGGCGTCTGCCGGATTCGGATCCGAACGTATTCCTCGACGTGAACCACTATGTGCGATTGGCCAAAGTGGCCGAACGCGCGTGTCTCGATGCGATCTTTCTCGCCGATAGCGCCGCGATTTCCGATCAACTCGACATGCGCCCCATCACGGCGCTCGAACCGACGATGCTCCTCACGAGCGTTGCCGCTGCAACAACGCATCTGGGACTGATCGCGACGGCATCGACGAGTTACAACGAGCCGTACAACATCGCACGCCGCTTCGCAACGCTCGATCTGATCAGCGGCGGACGCGCGGGCTGGAACATCGTCACGACGGCGGACTTGCCGTCCGCACGCAACTTCGGTCACGACACGGTGCCCGACCATGCGACCCGCTATGCACGCGCCGACGAGTTTGCGACGCTCGTCAAGACGCTGTGGAATAGCTGGGACGACGACGCCTTCGTGGCGCATAAACCGAGCGGCCGTTTCGTTGATCTCGACAAGGTGCATCCGGCCGATCATCGCGGGCGATTTTTCAGCGTGCATGGCGCGCTGAATCTGCCGCGCTCGGCACAAGGTCATCCGGTACTGGTGCAGGCGGGAGCATCGGGCAATGGACGCGATCTTGCCGCCCGCCATGCGGAAGCGGTGTTTTCAGCATCGCAATCGTTCGATGAATCGCGTGCTTACCGCCAAGATCTCAACGCGCGAGCGGCGCGTTACGGGCGCGGCCCGAACGCAGTGAAAGTGCTCGCGGGGCTGACTACGATCATCGGTTCGACAGAGAGCGATGCGTTGCGGCGCCGGGACGAACTCGTCGATCTGATTCCGGTGCAGTACAGCCTGAACCGCATCGCCGGCACGCTCGGCGTTCCCGTCGATTCGCTTTCGCTCGACAAGCGTTTGCCGGAAGAATTGCCGCTGCCCAATGGCGGCAACGGCAATCACACGTTCTTCAACGCGACGCTCGCGCAGGCGCGCACGCATGGCTATACGGTACGCGAACTCATCCGTGCGCTGGCGGGCGGCGGCGGACATCGCGTGATCGTCGGCACGCCCGAGCAGATTGCGGATGACATCGAGCACTGGTTTAGGAACGGCGCCGCCGACGGCTTCAACCTGATGCCCGACGTACTGCCCGATGGTCTCGAAGCCTTCACGGAGGGCGTCGTTCCGATACTTCAGCAGCGCGGCATTTTTCGTCGCGCATACGAGGGCTTGACCTTGCGCAACCATCTAGGGTTGCCGGTGCCGAAGGGCGCGGCACTCGACACGCATTAGGCGCGTGGTAAGGGCGACGCTCCGGCAACGGGGACAAGGAACTGCTCGGCCGGACGCATCGAGTGCGCCCGCGAGTCGGTCAAAATGCCGGAATGATCGCGCCTTGATAGCGCGACAGGATGAACTGCCGGACCTCGGGGGACTGATATGCGGCCACGATCTGCTGCACCCAGGGCTTCTTCGCGTCCTGTTCGCGCACGGCGATCAGGCACGCGTACACGCCGGAACCGTCCTCACGCAAGATCGTGTCCTTCGCCGGATTGAGACCGGCCTTGATCGCATAGTCCGCATTGACGGTCGTGGCGTCGAAATCGTCGAGTGTGCGCGGAAGCTGCGCCGCATCGACTTCCTTGAAGCGGAAGTGCTTCGGGTTGTCGGTGATGTCGAGGGGCGTCGCGTTCACGCCTGTGACAGGATCGATTCCCTGACGCAGTCGGATGTTGCCTTCCTTCTGCAGGAGCAGGAGAATCCGGCTCTCGTTGGCGGGATCGTTGGGTATGCCGATGGTCGCGCCGTCCGGGAGCTCGGCGAACTTGCGGTAACGCTTCGAATAGAGTCCGATGGGCCCGATCCACGTGCGGCCGATGCCGACCAGCTTGTAACCGCGCGCGCGAACTTGCGAGGCGAGAAACGGCCGGTGCTGGTAGCTGTTTGCGTCGAGATCGCCGGCGTCGAGGGCCGCGTCGGGCTGGATATAGTCGTTGAACGACACGATCTTGATGCGCAGACCGTAGTCGCGCTCCGCGACCTTTTTCACCGCCTCGAAGATTTCCTCGTGAGGTCCACTCGTAACGCCGATCTTGAGCGCGGGCGCTTCGGCATGCGCGGCCGCGCTCATGACCATCGCGAGGAATGCGCATAGCAGCACGCGCGGGAGGTGGATGGAGCATCGTTGCACGATGGCAGGGTCCTTGTTCTGAAGTTGGCGACCGGGTCGTTTCATGGACCTGGTCCTGTTCCTGTAACCAATCCGTTGGCGTGACCTTATCCCGGCCTGCCCGCGGCTTCGGCGCTGATCACGGCAGGATGTAAAGGTCCGCGAAATTGCCTCTCAGGCCTTCGCCTGTGGATGCATAGTCCTTCACTTTGGTCGATGCGATCGTGATGTTCGGATTGGCTCCGAACTCGATCGACGGAATATCGTCGTGCACGATCTGCTGGAACTGCAGGAACAATTGACGGCGCTTGCTTTCGTCGGTTTCGACCGAGGCCGCTTCGAGCAGCCGGTCCACTTCCGGATTCGAATAGTGCGCGGCGTTGGAAAACGGAAGGCCGATCTTGAAGTTCTTCGACCAGAAGACCCGCTGGACGCCTACGGTCGGATCGAATACGTTGGAAAGCGCTTCGAGCGTGATGTCGAACGCGCGATCGGTGTAGGCCTTGACGACATAAGTACCGAAGTCGTAGCTCTGCACTTGCGCGTCGATGCCGATGCGCGCGAGCGACTGGCGCACGAAATCGGCGGCGCGCGTGTCCTGGAACGGGTTGTAGAGGAGCCGTAGTGTAAAGCGCTTGCCGTCAGGGCCGCGCTTTAAGCCCAGATTGTCGAGCGTTGCGTTGGCCTGCGCGGGATCGTAGGGAAAGTAGTGGATGTCCGGGTCGTGATAGCGCGAATTCGCAACGCCGATTGCGGCGGCGGAGACCGTGCCATAGCCGTACCAGACGACGCGGTTGAGGGCGTTGACGTCGATGGCCTGCGAGATGGCACGGCGCACGGCCTTGTCCTTCAGCACGGGCGTGTCGAGATTGAAGATCAACTGCTGGTGATTGCTGACATAGGGCCAGTTGGTCGTATCGACGTTGAAATTGGGCAGCGTGGAGAAGCGCTTGACGTCGGCGAGCGGGATCGCCTGGTCGCCGAGATTCGCTGCGCCCGTTTCCAGCGCGGCTGCGCGCGCGGCCGCATCGGGAACGAAGCGCACGATGATCCGGTCGACGTAGGGCTTTGGCTTGTCCCAGTAGTCCGAGTTGCGCTCCAGCAGAATGTGGTCGCCCCGCACGAACTCCTTGAAGACGAACGGGCCGGTGCCGATCGGCGCGCTGTTGTGCGGATTCGATACGATGTCCGTGCCCTGATAGACGTGCTTCGGAATGATCGGCGACTCCGAGCCCGACAGGGCAGTCAGCAGGAACGGCGCCGGCTTCGACAATTCGATCACCACGGTGTAGGGATCGGGCGTCCTTACGTCGCTCACGTTCGCGAAGGTGCTTCGGCCGCGCGGATGGGCCTGCTTCAGCGTCAGAATGGAATAGGCGACATCATCGGACGTAAAACTCGTGCCGTCATGCCACTTTACGCCGCGACGAAGGGTGAAGCGGTATTGAAGCCCATCCTTGCTGACCGACCACGCGGTCGCGAGGAGCGGCTTCGGGTTGAGCTTCTGATCATAGGTGAGCAAGCCTTCAACGACTTTCGGGCCGATCTCCGCGTTGCCGCCTGCAGTGGTGGTCAGGGGAACGATCGACGAAGGTTCGGGCGTCACGAGCCACGTCAATGTGCCGCCGCTGACCGGCGCGGAGCCGGCCGCGGTTGCGCCCGCCGAGTGCAGGCCCATGAGACCCGCTATCAAGAGACCGCCGAGGAATCGCTTGCCAACCCCTGTCATCATCTTCAGTACGCCGATTTGTTGTAAGTCTTTCGGATGGTATCGGGCGGCGCGTCGATCGGAAAACGAGAAATACAGCTTAGCTTGTGCGGATCACGAATCGGCGCGGGTTTTGGCGCGCGGCAGAACACCCAGCGCGGCACGCCCGGCGTTGGCGCGAATCAGGCCATTGACCGGCGCATGAACGCGCCCGCACTGCACGTCGCGATAATGCCGTTCGAGCGGATTGCGCCGCGCGAGACCGTGATTGCCTGCCAGGTCGAGCGCGACGTCCACCGCTTCGATCGCGTTAGCGATGACCGCGTGCTTCACAACCGCCGCGAGCGCATCCGGCGCTTCGCTCGTATCGACGGAGCGGGCGTGCGAGTCGAGCAGCCAGTCGCTCGTGGCGAGCAGCGTCTCGATTCTGCCGATGCCCTCCTGCACTGCGGAGACTGTCGCAAGCGGGGCGCCGCCGAGGGCGCTCGGCTTGCGCTCCTTCACGAACGACACGATCCAGTCGCGCGCCGCACGGGCGACCCCGTCGTAGACCGAGCCGATGAGACTCAGATACCACGCAACGCTATGCGGGTTGCGCTGCAGATCGAGGCTAGCGGGCTGCAGCGCAACGGCGTCGTCGAGTGCCAGGGCGACGTCGTCGAACAGCACGTCGTGGCTGGCGCTCGCACGCATGCCGATCGGATCCCACGTCTCGACGATGCGCACACCCGGCGCGTCGCGCGGCACGAGAAAATGCCCGAGGCGTGGCTCGTCCTCGTCGGTGCGCGCGAGCACGTTGATCCATGCGAGCAGCGGCGCGCCGGTCACATAGACCTTATGGCCGGAGATGCGCCAGCCGTCACGCGTGCGGTGCGCGATCGTATCGGGCAATCCGCCGAAAGACGGAGAGCCGAGCGCCGGTTCCACCTGCGCCGCGTTGAGCAGCGCGCGGCCTTCGACGGAGGCCCGCCGCAGCCGTCGCGCGAGCGCGGGCGGCCAGTCGTCCGAAGCCGTGCGTTCGGCGCGCGTGATGATGGCATGCTGGCAATAGTGCATCGACAGAATCAGCGCGACGGACGGATCGCCGCGCGCGATCTCGCTCACGATCGCGCGCGACACGGCCAGTCCGGCGCCGTGTCCGCCTTCGTCGGCCGGAATGTTGGCGCGCAACAGGCCCGCCCGTTCGAGCGCATCGAACTGCGCGACGGGCGTCGCGCCAGTGCGGTCGTGCTCGGCGGCTCGCGCGGCGAAGGCGCGTCCGAGTTCGGCTGCGGCCTCGATCAGCGTCCGAGGTGCGTTCATCGTGTCACCGTATTGTCGTACGCGTCATGCCGCGCGATGCGTCCGAAAAACGGATGGCCCGGATCGTTGAATCCCGGCGTCGACGGATGGCCGGTCGCGACAAGCGCATCGACGAAAGCCTCGTCGCGCGCATCGAGCCGGAAGTCTAGCGCGGGCAGATAGTCCTGCCACTGTGCTTCGGTGCGCGGCCCGGCGATGGTCGATGTCACGTAACGGCTGTTCAGCACCCAAGCGAGCGCGAACTGGCCGGCCGTGACGCCGCGCGACGCGGCATGCTCGTGCACGCGACGCGCGAGTTCAATCGACTCGGGACGCCATTCGGTCTGTTGCAGGCGACGGTCGTTGCGTCCCGCGCGCGTGTCGGCGGCGGGCGTCGCGCCCGGCTGGTACTTGCCCGTCAGCACGCCGCGCGCGAGCGGGCTATAGGAAATCACGCCGAGACCGTAGCGGTGCGCGGCTGTGAGTTGCTCGGCCTCGACCTGACGATTGACGATGTTGTAGAGCGGCTGGCTCGCGACGGGGCGCGGCACGCCGAGCGCGTCTGCGACATGCGCGAACTCTGCGATCCGCCACGCGCGGTGATTGGACAGCCCGTAATAGCGGATCTTGCCCGCCGCGATCAGATCGCCGAGCGCGCGCACGGTCTCCTCGACGGGCGTCGTGTGATCCTCGCGATGCAGATAGACGAGATCGATGTAATCGGTGCGCAGACGCGCGAGGCTCGCGTCGACCGCGCGCAGCACGTGCTTGCGCGAAGCGCCTGCGGCGTTCACATCCACATCCGCGTGGCCTGATGCGTCACGCAGCGGATTGCCGAACTTGGTCGCGAGCACCCAGCGATCGCGCTGTCTCGCGATATGGCGTCCGACGACGCGCTCGGATTCGCCGCCGTTGTAGACGTCTGCGGTGTCGATCGAGTTGACGCCTTGTTCCGTCGCCTGATCGATGATCCGGGTTGACGTCGCATCGTCGGTCGCGCCGCCGAACATCATCGTGCCGAGCGTTAGAGTAGAGAGTTTCAGGCCGCTTTGGCCAAGCTGGCGATATTCCATGTCGTTCGTGTCGTTGAAAATGAATGTGTCAGCGTTGCAGCCATACATCGGCGAAACTCGCGGCCGTACCGTCGGGCGACATCGTGTGATTGCGCACGCCGCGTGAATAGACCGTCACGTACTGAGGCGAGACGAGATTCAGGTCGGGCAAGTCTTTCTCGAGAATTCGCTGGATCTGCGCGAAATACTGCTTGCGTTTCGTTTCGTCAGTTTCCTGCGCAGCGTCGGCGAACAGCCGGTCGATTTCCGGATTGCTGTAATGCGAGCCGTTCGTGAACGGCACACCGGGCCGGAAGTTGTCGGTGGTATAGAGTCGGGCCACGCCGACCACCGGATCGAACAGGTTGCTCATGCCGTTGATGCTGAAATCGAAATCGCGATCCGTATAGATGCGCTTGAGATACGCGGGCAGGTCCTGCGTTCGGATCGTCACGGTAATGCCCACGCGGTTCAGCGCGGACTTCACGTACTCCGCCGTGCGCGACGGCAGATCACCGATGGGTAGCGGATCGACCGTCAGCGCGAAGCGCGTGCCGTCCGCCCGGCGCGGATACCCGGCTTCGTCGAGCAGCGCGTTGGCGCGCGCGAGATCGAACGGATAGGGCGTCGGCGCCGGATCGTAGTAGGGATTGGTCGGCATCAGCGGACTCGCGCTCGCCGTCGCATAGCCGTAATAGACGACCTTGCGGATCACCTCGCGATCGATCGCGGAGGCGATCGCCTGACGCACCTTCAGGTTCTTCAGCACCGGCTGGTCCAGATTAAACTCTATGCGCGCGACGCCCGCCTGGAACTCGTAGCCGCGCGTCTCGATGCCGAGCTTCGGGTCGGCCTTCAAACGCGCGAGATCGGCGAGCGGCACGGGCGTGTCCGCACCGAGATCGACGGAGCCGTTTTCCAGTGCGACGGCGCGCGCCGCCGGGTCGGCAATCACCTTCACGATGAGTTTGTCCAGATAGGGCTTGCCCTTGTCCCAGTAGTCGTCATTGCGCGCATATTCGATATAGCTGCCGCGCACCCATTTGACGAACCGGAACGGCCCGGTGCCGACAGGCGCGTTGTTCGCGGGGTTGCTCAGCACGTCGCGGCCTTCGTAGAGATGTTTCGGCAGGATCGGCGTTTCAGAGGCCGAGAACGCGCGGATAAGGTACGGCGCCGGCTTCGACAACGTGATGACGACGGTGCCTGCATCGGGCGTGTCGATGGTGCTCACGTTCGCGAAAGTCGTCTTCGCACGCGGATGCACGGTGCGCAAGGTCTGGAGCGACCACGCGACATCCGCCGACGTGAACGGCTTGCCGTCCTGCCACTTCACGCCCTGGCGAAGATGGAACACGTAGCGCTGGCCGTTGTCCGCGACTTCCCACGAGGTGGCGAGCAAGGGCCTCGGATGAAACTGATAGTCGTAGTCGAGCAGTCCTTCGACGACTTTCGGGCTGACCTTCAGCACGTTGACCGCGGTCGTCGCGAGATCGACGAGCGCAGTGGGTTCGGGCGTCACGACGAAATTTAGCGTGCCGCCGCGCGTCTGTGCGTGTGCGCCGTGTGTCACGCAGGCGAGGCTCGTCGCGACGACAAGAAGTGCGCGACGCATCGGGAGTCGAATCATGGGCGATCGGTGGAGTGGGGAAATTCCTTCAGGCGGCCGCTTCTGCCTCTTGCGCCCGGCGGCGCGCGATGACGGCTTCGAGCGGCGCGGCATCGACCCAGCCGTCGAAGTCGAAATCGGCGGGCAGAAAGGCGTGATGCAGCAGGAAGTTCTTGAAACGCACGAGGGCGTCGAGCGCGTCTGGGTCGAGCCCAAGATCGAGCTGACGATGCAGTCCGCCAGCGTACGCGCGCGGTATCCAATACTCGGCGCAGCGCACCTCGCGCGCAACATACGCCGCGATCTCAGCGGGATGCCCGCACGCCCAGGCCGCTGCATCGAGCGTTCGCTCCAGCACACGCTCGACGAGATCGGGACGTTCGCGCAGCAGTTGCGCATCGACGGTCGGCGGACGCGGCGTGCCATTGTTCGCATGCGCCCGGCGATCGTGATGCGCGGATATGTCGATCAGTACGCGCGCGCCCAGAACGTTCGCGATTTCGAGACCCGTCGCGCCCTTTACGAACACGACGTCCGCCTCTCCGCGCAGCAGCGCCTCTGCCTCGCGCGCGAACTCGTGCGCCCGCTGCGCGTCAAGCCATGCGCCGACGGGAAGATCGTCGGCGGGTTTTGCGTCGACGAGCCCGTGCGGCGAGTGAGGCAGATCGACGAGCCGAACATCGTCGAGTGCCGCATTGGCCACCTGCAGCAGCGACGAGAAACCGCGCAAAGCCGTCGCGCGATGAAAGTCCACCGCCTGCGAACGCGTATTTAGCGGCAGGCCGAAGCGACGGCCCGCGAGGCTTGCGCGCGTCGGCTGCAATTGCGTACTGAGCGTAATGAGCGCTTGAAACTCATCGACCCACGTGAGGCCGATAAGCCGTGTGTCGCTGCCTTGCGCGCGCGCCCACAGCGCCGGAATGTTTCCGCCCTGACGGAACGACCACGGCTGCCCATGCGTGAAATGCGAGCGGCGCACGAGCGGATCGTCGGCGTCCTGCAGCGCTTTCACGTCGATGCCCTCGGCGGCGAACTCGGCCTCTAGCTCGCCTCGTTGAGCGGCAATGCCGAACGGCGTCGGCGCGGGGCAACGGGTGTACCAGATTCGGCTCATGGGAATGTGAGGCGTGAAGTCAATGCCGCAGGCCGGCATCGCGCAGCAGCGGCAGAACGCGGTTGCCGAAGAAGTCGAGGTCGGGTTTGAAGTCGAAGAAGCTCAACTGCACGCCGTCGATGCCGGCGCGATGCAGGCGCACGATGGTGTCGGCGACTTCCTCCGGCGATCCGGTGATCGAAACGTTGCCGCCTACCGCGCGCGCCGCGGCTTGCGTGCGCTGATCGATGCCGCCGCGCCACGCGTGCGCGTCGCTGTCGAAGCGCTGAAAACTGCCTTCGTCGGCATGTGCAACGATCGCATCGCGATACGCGCGCGCCTCGGCCGCCGTCTCGCGGCACACGACGAGCGGGTTGATTAGCGTGCGGATCGTGCGGCCATGCTTCGCGGCGGCGGCTTTCACACGGGCGGCGTGCGCGGGCAGCGCCTCCAGCGCGCGATCGATGTCCGGCCCCGCCGGGCTCGTGATGAACACGACATCCGAATAGCGCGCGGCGAATTCGATGCCTGCGTCCGAGCCGGTCGCATTGATGAGCAGAGGCCTGCCATAGCGAGGCTTGGGCGTGACGAACGCGCCACCGAGCTTCCAGCTCGACAGCTCCGGTTCGAACGTGAAGTTTTCGCGTTGCGCCCAGAGCTGCTGCACGGCATCGATGAACTCTGCGGCCATCTCATAGCGTCGATCGTGCTCGATGCGGTTCCAGCCGAACATCTCATGCTCTACCGCACGATGTCCCGTCACGATGTTGATTCCCCAGCGCCCGCGCGAGATGTGATCGAGGGTCGCCGTGAACTTCGCGAAGTGCAGCGGGTGCCACGGGCCGTACAGCACGTGGCTGGTGGCCGCGAGAATTATGCGCTCGGTGCGGGCGGTGAGCGCGGCGAGCGTCATGAAAGAATCGAGCGCCTCGCCGTTGAAGACGCCGCCGTAGCCGCCTTTCGGCAGCCATTGAGACAGCGCAAACACGAGGTCGAAGCCGAGCGATTCGGCTTTCAGCACGAGTTCGGCGTTGTAGTCGAAGGACCAGTCGGTCGTGCGCGGTAACGTGGATGCGCTCCAGCCGCCTGCCTGGATCGGCAGGAAAAGTCCCAGCATGAGCGGCTGCGCGAACACTCGCGACACCGGACTGTCGGGGAACTGCGCGGGCGACGCGACATCGACGAATGCGCTCGCACGCGACTGTGAGGCCTGTACTTCAGCGTATGCGGGGTGCGTGGTTTCGCTCATGTTGCGTGTCCATATGGTTGGCCTCTCGCCGTCATGCATCGGGGCATGAAAGTTAAGCACGCGCTCATGCTTGCCGACAACGAATCATTTATGGTTTGTTTTCGACGTGCCGCATTGCCGCCGACGTCATATGCTTTTCGACGCGCCATGCTTTTCATATGCGCAACCGTTCGTTCACGCGTGCGCGATGCCGTTTTATCGTGATCGCTGCGGCGCGTCTCATCCGGCCGTCGAACAACGAACAGAAAGGAACGGCATCACATGGCAGGCTTCAAACGACGCGATTTTCTGATCTCATCAGGTGCGGCGCTCGCGTCCGCCGGCCTGTCTTCGCTCGCCTTTGCGCAAGAAGCGGCTCCTAAGCGTGGCGGCACGCTCAACATGCTGATCAATCCCGAGCCGCCCGTGCTCGTATCGATCTTCCAGACGACGGGCCCCGCGCTCGTCGCGAGCTCGAAGGTGCTCGAAGGCCTGCTCGCCTATGACTTCGATCTGAAGCCGAAGGCGCAGCTCGCGACCTCGTGGAACGTGAGCCCGGACGGTCTCAAGTACACGTTCACGCTGCGCCAAAACGTGAAGTGGCACGACGGCGAGCCGTTCACGTCGGCGGATGTGGCGTTTTCCATCGACTTGTTGAAGTCGATTCATCCGCGCGGGCGCAGCACCTTCGCCAACGTGACCCGCGTGTCGACGCCCGATGCGCGCACCGCAGTCATCGAGCTGTCGAAGCCCGCGCCGTATCTGCTGAAGGCGCTGTCGGCGGGCGAATCGCCGATCGTGCCGAAGCATCTCTATGCGAACGGCGATCCGCTGACGAATCCGCACAACAATGCGCCCATCGGGACCGGGCCGTTCCGCTTCAAGTCGTGGACGCGGGGCGCGAGCATCGTCTATGAGCGCAATCCGGATTACTGGGATGCGGGCAAGCCGTATATCGATTCGCTCGTCTTCAAGGTGATTCCCGATGCCGCCGCACGCTCCGCCGCGTTCGAAACCGGGGCGCTCGATTTAGGCGGCGAGAATCCCGTACCGCTCTCGGATCTGCCGCGTCTCACGCAATTGCCGCAACTCGCCGTGGAAACGCGCGGTTATCGCTTCCTGGAGCCGCTGTCGGAGATCGACTTCAACCTCGACCATCCGATCCTGAAGGACGTGCGCGTGCGTCAGGCGATTGCCCACGCGATCAATCCGCAGATCGTGCAGAAGACGATCGCCTACGGTTACGCCGATATTTCCCCGACGCCGATCACGCCCGCCTCGCCGTATCACGACGCGAAGCTCGCGCCTTACGCATTCGATATCGCCAACGCGGAAAAGCTGCTCGACGTCGCGGGTTATCCGCGCAAGGACGGCGGCCCGCGCTTTCAATTGACGCACGATTTTCTGCCCTATGGCGACATGTACCGACGTCAGGCCGATTACGTGAAGTCGGCGCTCGCGCGCGTGGGTATCGACGTGACGGTGCGCTCGCAGGATCTGCCTTCGTTTCTCAAGCGCGTGTATGCGGACCGGCAATTCGACTTCACGAGCATCGGCGTGAATACGCTGTTCGATCCGAGCGTGGGCGTGCAGCGCCTCTACTGGTCGAAGAATATCCGGCCCGGCGTGCCGTTCTCGAACGCCCCGCACTACAGCAACGCGCAAGTCGATACGCTGCTCGAATCGGCTTCGATCGAAACTGATGAGAAGAAGCGCGTGGCGCTCTATCAGCAGTTTCAACAGATCGTGTACCGCGACCTGCCGATCCTGAATCTCGTCGCGCCGCGCATGGTGACGCTCGCGAACCGGCGCGTGCGCAATCACACGGTATCGGCGCAAGGGCTGGAAGGCAATCTCGCCGATGTCTGGCTGAGCGCCTGAGGACAGACACCGATGAACCGACGCACGCGCTTCGCCGCCATCGCGCGGCGCACCGCATGGCAAGCCCTGCCGACGATGCTCGCCATCGTGGTCCTGAACTTCTTTCTGCTGAAGCTGATGCCCGGCGACGCCGCCGACGTTCTCGCGGGCGAAGCCGGCTCCGCGACGGTCGAAACGCTGCAGGCGTTGCGCGCGAAGTTCGGCCTCGATCAACCGGTGCTGCATCAGCTCGGCGCGTATCTGTCGCATCTCGCGCACGGCAGTCTCGGCTATTCGCCGCGTTACGACGCGCCCGTCATGCAGCTCATTCTGTCGCGTCTGCCGAACACCTTGCTGTTGATGGGCACGGCGCTCTCCCTCGCGATCGTCGCGGGCATCGTGCTCGGTGCGGTCATGGCGCATTGGGCGGGCAAGTGGCCGGATCGCGTGCTGTCTGTGCTCGCGCTTCTGCTGTATTCGACGCCGGGCTTCTGGATCGGCCTGCTCGCTATCGTGCTGTTCTCGGTGCATCTCGGCTGGCTGCCGAGCGGCGGCGATATTACCGTTGGCGCGTCGTTGCACGGCTTCGCGTATGCCGCCGATGTCGCGAAGCATGTGCTGCTGCCAGCCGTGACGCTCGCCACTTTCTTCGTCGCGATCTATGCGCGTCTCACGCGCGCCGCGATGCTCGAAGTGAAGCGCCAGGATTTCGTGCGTACCGCGCATGCGAAGGGCCTGCATCCGCTGCGCGTTACCGTGCGACATGTGCTTCGCAACGCGCTGATGCCGCTCACGACTATGGTCGGCATTCACTTCGGCACGCTGCTCGGCGGCGCGGCGGTGACGGAGACCGTGTTTAGCTGGCCGGGCCTCGGGCGTCTCGCACTCGATGCCGTCATGGCGCGCGATTTCAGCGTGCTGCTCGGCGTGCTGCTGCTTTCGTCGCTGCTTGTAATCGTCGCCAATGTGGCGGTCGATCTGCTGCAGGCGTGGCTCGATCCACGCATTGTCTGACTCATCGAACCTGAAAACCCATGGCTTCCGATTCCCCCGAACTCGCTTCATCCGGCCACGGCTCCGCCTGGCGACGTCAGCTCGCCGGCGCGCTGTTAGGCGCGCGGCGCGCTCAAACTGCTCCCTACGCCCGCGCCTCGCGCGGCGTGTGGCGCGCGCTGCTGCGCAATCCGTCCGCGCTCGCGGGCATCGTCCTGCTGACTGCGTTCATCGCGTTTGCGCTATGTGCGCCGCATTTCTTCCCCGGCGATCCGCTCGATATGGTCGCCGCGCCGTTCGAATGGCCCGGCAGCGATCCGCTATACCGCCTCGGCACCGATTCGCTCGGCCGCGACGTCGCCGCCGGCATCGCGCACGGCACACGCGTGTCGCTCCTGATCGGCGCATCGGCGGCGGGGATCGGGCTCGTCATCGGCACCCTCGTCGGTGCGATCGGTGGCTTCTTCGGCGGCGTGATCGACGATCTTCTCGTGCGGGTCACCGAGCTTTTTCAAACCGTGCCGTCGTTTCTGCTCGTGATCGTGATCGTCGCGATCGGGCGGCCGAGCGTGACGGTGATCGCGCTGGCCATCGGCATCGCTTCGTGGCCGACGGTCGCGCGGATCGTGCGCGCTGAATTCCGCACGCTGCGTTCGTCCGACTTCGTGCTCGCCGCGCGCAGTCAAGGCTTTTCCGATGCGCGCATCATCTTTGGCGAGATTCTGCCGAACGCGCTGCCGCCGGTGATCGTGACCGCATCGGTGATGGTCGCGAGCGCGATTCTGATCGAGTCTTCGCTCTCGTTCCTCGGCATGGGCGACCCGAATGTCGTCACGTGGGGCGGCATGATCGGCGCGGGGCGCGATTCGTTGCGCACGGCGTGGTATCTGACCGCCGTGCCGGGCGCAGCGATCGTGCTTGCGGTGCTCGCGCTCAATCTGCTTGGCGACGGCCTTAACGACGCACTCAACCCGCGCATGCGGGAACGTTCCTGACCCGAGACCTGTCCGTGGCGAATCTTCTTGAAGTGCGCGATCTGCGCGTGAGTTTCGGCGCGCATCGCGCGGTGCGCGGCATCGATCTCGACATCGCCGAGGGCGAGACGCTCGCGCTCGTCGGCGAGTCCGGCTGCGGCAAATCCGCGACCGCTCTCTCGCTCATGCGGCTCGTGCCGGAGTCGGGCCGCGTGACGGGCAGCGTCCGCTTCGACGGACGAGACGTGCTCGCGCTGAGCCCGCGTGAAATGCGCGATGTCCGCGGCAGCGAGATTTCGATGATCTTTCAGGAGCCGATGACATCGCTCAATCCGGTGCTCACGGTCGGCGCGCAAATTGTCGAGACCCTGCGGCGGCACGAAGCGCTGTCGAAGCGCTCGGCGATGAAGCGCGCTGTCGAACTGCTCGATCTCGTGCAAATTCCGGAGCCGCATCGGCGCGTATTCGACTATCCGCACGAGTTGTCCGGCGGACAGCGCCAGCGCGTGATGATCGCGATGGCCGTGGCATGCCGCCCGCGTCTGCTGATCGCGGATGAACCGACCACCGCGCTCGACGTCACCATTCAGGCGCGTATTCTCGAACTGCTCGCGGAGTTACGGCGCAATCTTTCGATGTCACTGCTGCTCATCACGCACGATCTCGGCGTCGTCGCGGAGCACGCGGATCGCGTCGCCGTGATGCTCGCGGGCGAAAAGGTCGAGGAAGCGCCGGTGCGCGAACTCTTCGAGCGGCCGCGGCATGCCTACACGCGCGGGCTGCTGGGCGCATCGTTGAACGTGGCGACGGAGTTGCATTACCGCGACTGGAAGCTGCCAGAGATTCGTCACGCGCAGGGCGCCGATGGCAAGCCCGCGTTCAACGTGACGCCGCTTGCGCCTGTCAGCGCGCCGGAAACGTCATTCGACGACGATGCGCCGCTGCTCTCGGTGCAACATCTGTCAGTCGATTATGCGCGTCGGCATGGCAAGGGCGCACTGCGCGCCGTCGATAACGTGTCGTTCGATATCGCGCGTGGCGAAACTGTGGGCCTCGTCGGCGAATCCGGCTGCGGAAAGTCGACGCTTTCGAAAGCGATCCTGCGTCTCGTGCCTGCGTCGAGTGGTGCAATCCGCCTGCGCGGTGTCGATCTCGCGCCTTTGAGCGAACGCGCGTTGCGCCCGCTGCGGACGCAGGTGCAGATGGTGTTTCAGGACCCGTATGCGTCGCTGAATCCGCGCCGCAGCGTCGGCGACATTCTCGATACGGTGATGATTGTGAACGGCATCGCCGATGCGCGCGAACGCCGCAGACGCGCGAGCGCGATGCTTGATCGCGTCGGCTTGCCAAGCGCCGCACTTAATCGCTATCCGCACGAATTTTCGGGCGGTCAACGGCAGCGCATCGGCATTGCGCGCGCGCTCGTGCTCGAGCCCGCGCTTCTGATCTGCGACGAGCCCGTCTCCTCGCTCGATGTGTCCATTCAGGCGCAGATACTCAATCTGCTCGTCGAGCTGAAGCGCGACCTCCGGCTCGCGTATCTCTTCATCTCGCACGATCTTTCGGTGGTGCGGTATATCGCCGACCGCGTCCATGTGATGCATGGCGGGCGCATCGTCGACAGCGGAGATCATCGCGAGATATGGCGCGCGCCGAAGCATGCGTACACGCGCACGCTGCTCGATGCGATTCCCGGCAAACGATTCGACGCGCAAGCCGCGTAGAGCACGCATTAAGACCATAGGAACGTCACGTCATATGTCGGATAGAAATCAGAAACTCGAAGCCGCGCTCGCCGCATTGCCGGAATTGGCAGAGTCCATCGGCGAAGAAGCGGCTGCACGCGAGGCGCGCCGCGAACTGCCGTTCGAGGCCTTTACGCTGTTTCGCCGGTCGGGACTCGGCACATTGCGCTTTCCCCTCGAATGGGGCGGACTCGGCGGCTCGCTGGAAAACGTCTTCGAAGTGGTCGCAACGCTTGCCGCGCACGAAAGCAACGTCGCACACGCGTTGCGCATTCATTTCGACCAGACAGAAGCGCTGTTGCTATCGCCGCGCACGCCGTTCAATGCATTGCAGATCAAGCGTGTGGCAGAAGGAGCGATCTTTGGCGGCGCATCGACCGAAGCGGGAACATCACGTCCCGGGGAAATCACGACGCAACTCCGGCGCGACGGCGATCACTTCCGTCTCAGCGGTCGCAAGTACTACGCGACGGGCACCGCGTTCTCCGATTACGCGCGCCTGAACGTTCAGGACGAGCACGGCGAAGCAGCGATAGCGGTCGTGCCGGTTAGACGCGAAGGGCTGCATGTGCTCGACGACTGGGACGGCATGGGGCAGCGCATGACCGCGAGCGGCAGTCTCGAGTTCAACGATCTCATCGTGTACGCCGACGAAGTCACGCCGCGCGTGCAGACGACGCTCACGGGTCGCCACGGCGGCGCGCTGCGTCAGTTGCATCTGGTGGCGGTGGCGGCGGGCATTGTGCGCAACGTAGTCGCGGATGCGCAGCGCTATGTGCTGAAGCACGGGCGGCCCGTGCTGCACAGCGCGGCCCCGTCTGCGCGCGAAGATGCGTTCATTCAGCAGGTCGTAGGCGAACTGAGCGCGAACAGTCATGCGATCGATGTGCTCGTGCGCGACAACGCGCGCGTGCTCGAACGATCGTCCCAGGCAATCCGCAACGGCGACGCGAATGCCGACGCGCTCGTGCTCGAAGGCGCACTCGCGACGGCGCGCACGCAGATCGTCGTCAGCAAGCTCGCGCTCGGCGCCGCGGAGCGCATGTTCGAGGCGGGCGGCGCATCGGCGACGGCACGCGCGCATAACTTCGATCGTCACTGGCGCAATCTACGCACGATCTTTAGCCACAACCCGCTGCTGCACAAGGCGCGCGTGATCGGCGATTACGCGCTTAACGGCGTGACGACGCATCTGACGGAAGGGCGTGTGTTTTGAGGATCTGCGCCGAGCGCGTCATCCTCGCCTAGCGCCTTTAAACGGCCGATAAACAAATGATCAAATATTGGTTATGCGCGAAGCGACCTGCGGCGAGAATGAAGTTTCCACTGAATCCTCGAGTGACGGAGAGAGTCGAACATGACCGAACGCACCGCGTGGTGCACGGAAGGGCGGGTCGTCGCAGCGCCGCCACCCGTCACGCTCGTGACGGTTCCGGACCTGCACGGCAGTGAGGGAGCGCATTGGCAGAGCTGGCTCGAGCGTCAGATGCCCGGCGCGCAGCGCGTCGAGCAGCAGGACTGGGATGCGCCGCATCTCGACACCTGGAGCGGTGCAGTGCGCGGCACCCTGGCGGACGTGAGCGGTCCAGTCGTGCTCGCCACGCACGGCTTCGGATGTCTCGCGGCCGCGCATGCGCTGACCCGCTCCGATCGTCCGGCGCATGGCCTATTCAACCCGCTCGATGTTGAAGTGCTCGGCGTGCTGCTGGTCGCACCGGCGAGCCCGGCACGGTTGCGCTTCGCCGGTGCTTTCGACGCGCGCAGACTCGGCGTGCCATCGCTCGTAGTCGGCAGCACCACGGATCCTTGGCAGCCGATCGACGAAGCACGCATGTTGGCGCAGCGCTGGAACAGTGCGTTCGTCAATCTCGGCGATGCGGGGCATGTCGACGTCTCGGCGGGTTTCGGTCCATGGCCGCTGGCGCGGCACTTCATCGAGACGCTCGCGCGGCGCGTGAATGCGCGTGACGAAGAGGAAGGCGGCGCGTTGCCGCGGCGAGCCTGCAGTTAAAGCGTGCGGCCGGCGGCGCCCGCGATGGCCCTGGAAGTCAGGCGAGACCTGGCGGCGCGGCCCTCAGCACGTCGACGTTTTTTCAGCCCGAGCTCGACGAAGGTGTGGGCGATCAGCTGCTGCTCCGCGATGATCGCCCGCGTAATGGCTTCGGTTCCGAACACCTGCCGGCTCACCGCGAGCTCGACGACGGGTTTGGGCAGGCCCCATAGGCGCGCGAGTTCGTCCGGATGCTGCTTGGACCCATTGATCGACCGCCTTGATCTCCTCGATGACGATGCGGATCACGTCGGCATTCTTCGCCACATAGTTTTTCGACAAGAAGTAATAAGCACGGTTGCCCACGACGGCGTTCGAGTCCGCTACGACGGGCGCATTCAGCGACTGCTGCGAGGCGAGGAAATACGGATCCCAGACGACCCAGGCGTCGATCGAGCCGCGCTCGAAGGCGGCGCGCGCATCGACGGGCGCGAGATAGGCGAGTTAAACGTCGCGATACTGAAGGCCATGCTGGCGCAGCAGCTTCACGAGAAAGTATTGGACATTGCTGCCCTTGTTCAGTGCGATGCGCTTGCCCCTCAGATCCGCCACCGTTTTGACCGACGATTGCGCCGGCACGAGCACGGCTTCGGAGTTCGGGCGCGTCGGCGTCGCGGCGACGTAGGCGAGGGGCGCGCCGGCGGCCTGCGCGAAAATCGGCGGCGCTTTGCCCACGTCGCCGAAATCGATCGAGCCCATTGAGCGCGCTTCGAGCTGCACTGGACCGGCGGAGAAGTCCGTCCAGCTTACGGATACGTCGAGCGGAGCCAGGCGCGTCTCCAGTGTTCCGCGCCCCTTGAGTAGGTTCAGATAGCCCTTCTAATTTCCGATGCGCAACACGCGCGGCTGCGTTTGCACGGCTTGCTGCGCGAACGATGCGGGCATGACTGCGAGGGCGGCGGCGCCCGTTGCGGCGCGCGCTGAAAGGACAGAAAAGCGCGACGATCGGTGATTTTCATTCTCGACATGGCTGAAGCTCTGATTTGCGAAAGCTTCAGATGCTAAGACGAGCGCCCCTTCCGACCAACGTAGCGATGCACATAACGCTATCGCAACTTGCTTCATATTCGTGTGCGCGTGACGCCGATCCGGGTGTCGCGCCAAATCGCCATGCCTGCTTTCTTCGTGACAAAAACTTCGTTCCATCGCAGCGGCCACACCGATAGAGTGCCAGCCTCGCCTTCGTGCCGACGCTCAGCGACGCGCACCGGCGCAACGAACAAGGAATTCAACAATGAAAATCAAGACCTGGGGCGCGGTGCTCGCGGCACTGCTGGCAGTGGCTTCGAATGCCGCGCATGCGGATAGGCTCGACGACATCAAGAAAGCCGGCGTGCTGCGCGTCGCGGCGTTCGACAGCAATCCGCCGTTCGGCTTCGTCGATCCGAAGGACAATCAGATCGTCGGTCTCGATGTCGACTATGCGCGCGCCGTGGCGAAGAGCCTGGGCGTCAAGCTGGAAGTGCAGCCGACCAATCCGGCCAATCGCATCGCGTTCCTGAAGTCGGGCAAGGTCGATCTCGTCTTCGCCAACTTCACGATCACCGACGAGCGTAAAAAGGAAGTCGATTTCAGCACGCCGTACTTCGCATCGGGCACGCAGTTCATCGCGAAGAAGGGCGTGCTGAAATCGCCCGATCAGATCAACAGCCTCCGCATCGGCGCGGACAAGGGAACGACCAACGAACAGCAGGTGCGCGCGAAATTCCCGAACGCGACCATCGTCGCCTACGACGACACGCCGTTCGCATTTGCCGCGCTGCGCACGGGCAACGTTCAGGCGATCACGCAGGACGGACCGAAGCTGGTGGCCCTGCTTGCGCGCGTGCCGGACAAGGCCAGCTACGAGATTCCCGCCTTCACGATCTCGAACGATTACGAAGGCGTCGGCGTGCCGAAGGGCGAGACGCGCCTGCTCAACGCCGTGAACGGCACGCTTACGAAGCTCGAAGCGGATGGCGATGCCTCGCGCATTTACGACAGGTGGTTCGGCCCGAAGAGCGCGGCGCCGCTGCCGCGCCTCTTCAAGATCGGCGATCCGCAAAAGAACGGTTGATCGCCGTCGATCATGCATAGCTGGCTCGACCCGAAATATCTTGCGTGGCTGGAGCAGGGTTTCGCCGTCACGCTGATGCTGTCCGCGTGCGCGGCGATCTGCGCGACGCTGCTCGGCTTCGCGCTGGCCGTTGCGCGCACGTCGAGCAATGCGGCGCTCGCACGCGTCGCGGCATCGTATGTTTTCGTCTTTCGCAATTCGCCGCTGCTCGTGCAGTTGCTGTTCTGGTATTTCGGGGCGGCCGTGTTGCTGCCTTCCGAATGGATGACGTGGCTCAACACGCCGCATGCCGCTATGCTCGGACCATTCGCCTTGCGTTGGCCGAGTTTCGAGGTGTTCGCGGGCTGGATCGGATTGACCTGCTACACCACGGCGTTCATCGGCGAGGAGTTTCGTGCCGGCATGCGTGGCGTGAGCGCCGCGCAGGAGCAGGCGGCGGCAGCCCTCGGCATGAGCCGCTACGCTGTCCTGCGCTACGTGATCCTGCCGCAGGCGCTGCGCATTGCGACGCCCCCGCTCGCCGGGCAATACATGAACGTGGTGAAGAACTCGTCGCTGACGATGGCCATAGGCGTTGCGGAGCTGTCGTACATGTCGCGTCAAGTCGATACCGAATCGTTCAGAACGTTTCAGGCATTCGGCACCGCCACTGTGTTCTATGTGCTGACCATTGCGGTTATCGAAGCGGCGCTGGTCGTGTGGCAGCGCACCGGCGTGCGCGCGTTGCGGCGAGTTCACGCATGAACGAGGTCGACTGGCTCGCGTCGCTGCGCTATCTCTTGCTGGGCGCGTTTCCTTCCGGGCCGCTCGGCGGCGTTGCGCTGACGCTCGCGCTCTCCGTCGCCTCCGCGGTTCTCGCAGTGATCATTGGACTCGGGGGCGGCATCGCGCTCGCGATGACACGCGGCGTCGCGCAGATCCTTCTCACTGCGCTCGTCGCGTTCTTTCGCGCGATCCCCGTGCTTATGCTGATCTTCTGGACCTTCTTCCTGATGCCGATTTTGCTGCATGTGAACGTGCCAGGCCTCGTGACCGTCGTGTGCGCGCTCGCGCTGATCGGCGGCGCGTATCTGTCGCATTCGGTCCACGCGGGCATCGTGTCGATCGGCGATGGGCAGTGGCAGGCGGCGATGTCGCTTGGCCTCACGCGTTGGCAGGCGCTGCGCGAAGTCGTTCTGCCGCAGGCCGTGCGAGTCATGATGCCGTCGTTCGTCAATCAATGGGTGTCGCTCATCAAGGACACGTCGCTTGCTTATATCGTCGGCGTGCCGGAATTCACGTTCCTCGCAAATCAGCTCAACAACCGGTTGATGGTCTATCCGGCGCAGATCTTCCTCTTCGTCGGCTTCGTCTACCTAATGCTGTGCGGCGCGCTGCAAGGGCTTGCACATGTGGTGCTTTCGCCTGCGATGCATCGCAGAAAAGCTCGTTTGTGAAATGTGTCGCGCGGGCCTAGATTGAAAGTCATCGTCATTCGAAGGTAGCGAGTCATGGTGCTTCTCCTGACGCATTACTGGCGCATTCTCTCCAACAACTTCGACCAGTCGAGCGAGCGCCGTTTTCTGCGCGAAGCCAGACGCGCGATGAACGCCTGCGCGTGCGAAGCGCCGCGTTCGGGCACGCTCGGCGACGATGATGCGAGCCGCGCCGAGCGTCTCGAACACATCGCGCTCTTCGCGCAAGCCGGATACTTCAACATGGGCAACGCCGTCGATCTTTTCCAGCCACCGGTCGAGCCTCCACCTTTCTGAACGCGCCGGGACGCACCTTAACCACATCAGGCATATCCATAGCTGCATTCGATAGTTAGCCCGTCATGCGCGCGTCGCTAGACTCTGCGCGAATGCTGCCTCGGAGTGCATGATGAGTGTCGATCTATTCTGGTTCCTGCCCACCTCGGGCGACACACGCTACCTCGGCGTGTCCGACTTCGGCCGTGCACCGACCAACGCTTACATGCGGCAGATCGCCGTCGCCGCCGATGAGCTGGGCTACGACGGCCTGCTGATTCCGACGGGCAGCAGTTGCCTCGATCCATGGGTGACCGCGGCGAGTCTCGCGCCGGTCACGCGCCGCATCAAGTTGCTGGTCGCGCTGCGCACCTCGCTCGGCAACGTCACCGCGTCGGCGCGTCAGGCCGCCACGCTCGACGAAGCCCTGGGCGGCCGGCTGCTGCTCAACGTGGTCCCCGGCGGCGATGCGACGGAACTCGCCGCAGACGGCGTCTTTCTCGATCACGAGCAGCGCTACGAATACGCGGACGAATTCCTCCGCGTGTGGCGGCAACTCTTCACCGGCGAGGCGATCGATTTCGACGGCAAGCACGTTCGCGTGAGAGGCGCAAAGAACTTTCATGAACCCGTGCAGAAGCCCTATCCGCCGCTTTATTTCGGCGGTTCCTCCGAGGCTGCCCACGAAATTGCAGCCGAACACGTCGATACGTACCTCACGTGGGGCGAGCCGCCCGCCGCCGTCGCCGCGAAGTTCGACGATGTGCGCGAGCGCGCCGCACGCCGTGGACGCACCGTGCGCTTCGGCGTGCGACTACACGTCATCGTGCGCGAGACGAATGAGGAAGCCTGGGCCGCCGCCGACTCGCTGATCAGCCGCCTCACCGACGAGGACATCGCGCAATCGCAGCAGAATTTCGCGAAGATGGACTCGGTCGGGCAACGCCGCATGGCCGAGCTGCACGGTGGACGGCGCGACCAGCTTGAGATCAGCCCGAACCTGTGGGCGGGCGTCGGGCTCGTGCGCGGCGGCGCCGGTACGGCACTGGTCGGCGACGCACAGACAGTGGCGACCCGCCTGCAGGAATATGCGGAGGCGGGCGCGGACAGTTTCGTGCTGTCGGGCTATCCGCATCTGGAAGAAGCGTATCGCTTCGCGGAACTCGTGTTTCCGCTTCTGCCGGGCAAGAGCCGCGTGACGACCGGCGAGCGGCAGACGGGCGGTGCGTTTGATATGCGCGCGGGTCACAGCCCGCGCTGAGAAAACGGCGAGCGCCGTCGCCAGGGAGGATCGGATGAAGATGGCTCACGGGAGCGCCTCGTCGACGAGCGGCCCCGCCTGGGGGCTGGCATTCGGCTTGGATCATGACGGCGATCGGCGTGGCGCCGTGGTGTCGCGGCGTATTCTCCTTTACCGACACGGCCGACGAGTCGCTCGGCGTCGCGGCCTTGCTCGTGGGCGTCTTCATGTCGGCGTATGCCGGCCGCGAAATCCTTCGCGCGACACGACGCAAGTAGCGCCGGTTCCGTTCCGCGTAATCCACTTCCCGGTCATGCGTGACCGGCGCACCCGCCTGCCTGTTCCGACGATCCATCACCTCGCTCTCGTCGAGCGGCGGCCAGCCGGTCATTCTGCGAGCCGTCGTGGGCGTGAGCGCATAGCGAATGACCCGAGCGCGCCTCAGTGCCCCTTCCACGGCACCAGCCGCCGCTCCAGCGCCCGCATGCCGAAGTCGAAGATCGACGCAATCGCGCCGATCAGCACGATGCCCATCACTACCACGTCGGTGCGCAGAAAGCTCGATGCGTTGAGCACCGTCTGCCCGAGGCCGGTGCTGGCGGCGACCATCTCGGCGGCGGCGAGCGTGGTCCACCCGAAGCCCGCGGCGATCTGCAGGCCCGTCAGTATCTCGGGCAGCACGACGTGCCACACGATCTGCCGGAAGTTCGCGCCGAGCGACCACGCCGCGTTCACCTGCTCGGTGGTCGCGCTCTTCACGCCGGCGCGCGCGGCCATCGCGATCGGCGCGAAACAGGCGAGCCAGATCGCGACGATCTTCACGCTCTCGTCGATACCGAAGTAGATGACGACGAGCGGCAGATACGCGAGCGGCGGCAGCGGCCGATAGAACTCCAGCGGCGGATCGAGCACGCCGCGCGCGATGCGGCTCACGCCCATCAGAATGCGGGAACGTCGGCGGCGGTCGCGCCGGATTCCTGCGCGACCGCCTGCACCTGTTTAAGGAGATTGATAGCCGACCTAGGTTGGTCCGACTCGGCCAGAACGTGTCATCTGGGATGGCTCCACGCGGTGCTAGGTCGCTACGCCACCTTTTCTCGAGTAGGCTTTCCCTCGTCTTGTGGCTTGCGTCGGCGGAAAATGCCGGTTCGAATCCCATGCGCCAGAAGCACCGCTTTCCCAATCGGTCCGTTCTTGAAACATCGTCGATGACCATGTGATAGCCGGCTATCGCGGCATTCGACTCCAATGCCGTCAGTACGGCGCGTCCGATGCGGCGTTATCCATTCGACTATAGCGACAAGCTCAGCGACGCCGAAATCGAGCCGCTTGAAAGCGCCACAACCGACCGCCTCGCCCTTCAAGGTCCGGGCAATCATGAAGCGCCCGCGAGCGGAGCTTATGTCACTCTCGCGAAGAGCGGCGAGAAGGCAAAGCCGACGGACAAGCGAAAGACCGCGTCTTGGCGTGTCGCGAGGTGTCGTCGATGGCCTCATCGAGTTAGGTCTTGTGACGCCTACTCGAGGACCTCGCAACGCGTTGCGCTTCACGTTCCAAGACGGCGTCCTTTTGCGCACGGTATTGCAGTTGCGGACGGCGAAGACCACGCCGCGTAAGCTGTGGGAGGCGCTCGACCGACTCAAGCGCGAGCTTCCTGACGAGCTTCCATTGTCCGGCATCCGCATCGCTGCCGAACGAGACGCGATTGTCGTCAAGACGGGGCCGTCGCGGTGGGACGCGGTAACAGGTCAGATGCTGCTCGACTTCGAAGTAGCCACGGTCGGAGGCGATGTAGTGCTGTTTGACGCGACGCCTGAGCGCAAAAGCTCGGCAACTGCTTAGGCACAGGAACGATACGAATTGGCTGAATAATGCCGTGAGGCGCTGCGCGTGTTCGACCAAGTGCTTGAGCATCTCCCGGACGATGCATTGCTGCATTTCAATTGTGCGGTGGCGCTCGACACGATGGGGGCGACTTGATGACGCAAGGAGTGCTCTGAGCAGTGCTTGGCGCTAGATCCGGACTACGCCGACGCCCATCACAATCTCGCCATCTTGTTAGACAAGGGCGGCGGCCGCCGCGGTCTAATTAGACATTCAAACGCCTATCGACGTTTGAGCAATTGAGCTCATGGCCACGGCATGCCTCCCCACACATTGGGTATCAGCGAAGACGGCTAGGCCAACCTGAACGCCCTTTCGAGGCGGCGTTTCCGTTCCTTCTTGCGCAGCAAAAGCGCGGGCCCGCTGACAGGTTTTCATTGCGCTTTTTCTCGGTGAGATCAATCAATAGTCTTAAGGATTTAAAACCCTACGGGTACGAACCCTGCGGTTGCTCCATAATTTTCGGAGCCTCGCTATGGAAAAAACATCGTCTCGGCGAGCAAAAGTTGTTTTATTTGCCAGCCGTCCAGTAGTTACCCCGGTCGCCGGAAAGAGTGAGGAAGACTACTCCGTCTATGCCTCGTATCGGCCGCACCTTACGGGCTTTGTCGGTGTGCTAAAAGTCGTGCGACTGACCGATGCACGTCTGCTCTATCCTTTTGACGGCGCTGATGAAATCGGTCCCTTCTCCACCCAAGCCGCAGCTCGAGCAGCAGCGGTTCAGCGAGGCGGCGACATTGTGCATGGGGACCTGCGAACTCCAGAACTATAGGTTCCGTTGCAACCAGAGCAAGCGCCTGCTCCTCGTTTTATCCGTCGCGTTTGGGTACGACGCCAGCCTGGCAATCGGCCTTCATCTTCGCCTGTGGTCATGGTTAGAAGATTCAGCTACGCGCTGATCGTTTCGAGGGCTTCCCTGAGCGTAATGCGACGGCTGGTCTGCGCCTGCCTCAGGAAAATCTCCGCAATCCCCTTGGTTGGAATGCTCGCCTCAATGCGACGTAGCTCCTCTAGACGGCACCATTTGCATCGTGCAATTTCGTTCGCAGGCACTGGCTCCGCCTCAGGACCAACGCTCACGAGGAACACAAAGTGACGAGTCTGCAAGCCGCGAAACTGAAACGCATATCGAACATGTACAGCATCGAGCCCAGTCTCTTCCCTCAGCTCGCGGACGGCTGCGTCAGTAAGCTCCTCACTCGGCTTGACTCGGCCGCCGGGAAAGGCCCACCGACCTCGTTCTCGTGCGACGAGAAGAACCCGTCCGTCGCGCTCACAAATGACCGTCGCTCTGCGTTTCATAGACTCAGCGTTCAGTTGGACGTGCAGGCCGTTTTTCACTCGTCATTGCCAACCCAAGCGGGGCCATTAATGACGGGCGGCTAAATTATGAATGATATAGTCTATAGACTTCTGAGGTTCTTTCGCGAGCTCCGTGATGAAGTCGCGTTCGGGCGTCGAAATCTGCTTGTCGGCCATCATACTCGGCACGGCCTGCCTTTTATCCCTGCCTACCCGCGTCTTGGCGTTGCTCTGGCTTTTCGACGGAGCCGTCTACACTCGGCACCGCGACCTCGAGAGCTTTCCTACCGATCGAGTTCCCTGCCGTTGGCGGATCGGTGGCCGCGGTTGGATCCTCTGGGTTTATCACTTCGCTTGGGGCCCTGGTACATGCGGGTGGAGGTATCCCAACTCCTCGGCGCCGTAAGGGCACGGCCTCGCTGCACGTAGTCACACTTAGAAGCTGTTGCAGAATTAAGTTCATGAATTCTTAAGCCGGTTCCAGCAAATCAGCGCGCACGCGAGCGAAAGGAAAGCTTCGTGAATATAGTCATATCGTTCATAACGAATCTTCAGGCGTCGAAAGTTATGCAACCAGGCAATCGAGCGCTCGACGACCCAGCGCGTTTTGCCCAGACCGCTACCGTGCGGTGCGCCGATACGGGCGAGTTCTGGCACGATGCCTTGCTTGCGCAATGCCTGCCGGTGCTTATTGGAACTGTACCCTCGGTCGCCTTGAACGATGCGGGGTTTGCGCAATGGTCGGCCTCGTTTGCCGCGAATCGGCGGAATGGCCGCGACCAGCGCATTCAGTTGCTTGATGTCGTGACAGTTCGCGCCGCTCAGGATGACTGCGAGCGGAATGCCTTGCGCCTCGACAATAAGGTGATGCTTGCTGCCGAGCTTGCGCCTGTCCGTGGGGTTCGGACCAGTTTTTTTCCCGCCGATACGGCGCGAATAGAAGAGCTGTCGACGATGGCGCGCTCCAGATCGAGTTGGCCGCGTCGGCGCAATTCGGCGAGCAACGCTTCGTGGATGCGTTGCCAGACACCAGCCTTCTGCCATGCGTCGAGCACACGCTGCCCGAGCCCCAACCGAGCTCCTGCGGCAGCAGATTCCACGCCGTGCCCGAGCGCAGGACAAAGATGATGCCGTTGAGCACCGCTCGATCTGCAATCGGTTTGCGCCCAGCGTGGCGCCGATTGCGCGAAGGCCGAACAGGCAACAGCGGTTCGATGAATGACCACAGTTCGTCGTCTATAAGTTCTTTAGTCATCGCTTCCTGCATGAGCAAACAATCCAGGAAGCTACCAACTCACAAGAAAAGTTAACAGTGCTCTATTCCTAATTCCACAACGGCTTCTTAGGCATCGGCCTCGGGCTAAGCGGGAATCGACGGGGTGCTCCGGCGGCGGCTGACCTAGCTCGGCTCTTCGTCAAGGTTCTTGCTTGAGGAATTGGAGCCTTCAGTATCAGGTTTCGCGGTCTGGTCCTTGCCCGACTCGGTCTTTGAGACGTTCAATTCATCGAGCTTTTTATCGATTACGTCTTTTGTGCCTTGGCTTAGCTCCTTCTGCGCAGATTTGCCGACTAGGGGTGCGTCGGGTGTAGGCGCCCTATTCGCACGGTCGGGGGTGGATTCGTTGCTGTTCATATCGAGTGCCTTGTCTTGGTCGCGCTTGCAATAGGCGAGCGTTGCATAGTTCACGCATTCCGTGTTCCTGGGCTCGTCGCCTCGCGCGGCCAGATAGCGACCCGCTGGAAACCGTTGGATGCGGCCGAAGAGGAGCCGGCGACCGCGGTTGAGAGAGGGACCGCATGGACTCACGAGCGTTCGAAGACGAGACGCAACGCAAGCCGCCAGCTTTAACGTATTATCCCGTCTCGGATGCTTCGACCCCGGCTGCGCCGGTCAGCCCACGCTATTCCACCGTTTGCGCGCTGCTCCCGAATGGGCAAGGCCTTTCAGAAGCCCAAGCAATGCAAAACAACCCGCCCTGTCCTCAAGCAAATCCACGTGCGTATCTTCGCGAGTATTTCAATGCGGCCGAGAAGGGCGCGCTGACCGGCTCTGTCCGCAACAAGGGTGTTATTCGGCGCGCATCGTGCGTACGCTCGCCGACGGTGGTTTCAGTCACGTCGCTGGCGGCCGCAATTACATGGCGGGGCTCGCAGCGCACAGCAAGACGATGAAATTTCTGTCGTCGTCCGGGGTTTCGAAAGAAAAGCAACTCGCGTCAACGACATATCCAGCGGGCCGATATGTCGCCGAATGCAGAACCCACTGCCGTTGCTGAGAAAGTCGAATTGTGTAAAGGCGATCGTGACAAAGTTGCGCATCTTCGGCTGGTTGCGTGCGACGCCCAATAACGTCTCACGCTGATGAACTGCAGCACTCTTGTGCTCGAAGCACTTAGCGCACGCGACGGCACGACAAAGTCTAGGCTAGGCAGATTTACGCCGCAAGGGCCGTATGATCCGGTGTCGGTTCGAGCTCGGAGCTTAGACATTCAAGATTTCGCATCAGCATGGTTAGACGCTTCTGCTGGGTGACTACAAGCGCATATTCGTCTTCAATCCGCCTGACGCGCTGGACCCAGTAGTTAGCAGGCATGCGCGCGAATGCGTCGATTCGTTGATGGAGTCCGTTGAACATCGCTTCGAGATGCGCGAGTTCGCGGTCGGCGAGCCCTGTCGCTCGCTTCGACTGCTTGGTGTTTTTCAATGCTTTCCCCGTAAGCCGCGCCATCCAATGCCAATTGGTGGTTTTAGTGGCGGGCTACAACGAAGCGCAATATTTGTACCTTTAAACCTAGAGGGAGGACTCAAAGGTCGGAGCAAGCGCGACAATGGAAAACGTTTGCCGGGGCGGGGGCCAAATGAAGCAAAAGTTCGCGTATGTGCGCTAGGTCGCATTTAATAGGGTTTGGAGCAGACCAGGGAGGGATGCTGCAGGCAAAAAATGCTACGTCCGCAAAAGCGGGGCGGATTCAACCGGTCGCGGCAAGAGTCTGCTGGAACCGCTTGCGTCGGCGGGCGCCCATGTGGTGCGTGTCCGAACCCCGCGTGCCTGGCGTGTATGAGGACTTCCTGCCTATGGTTGTGCCCGAACTGCAGCGGCGCGGACTGTTCCGCAAGGACTATACGGACCGGAACGCTGCACGAGAACCTTGGGCTGCCGATCCCGCAATCGGGGGACTGGCGCAAGCCGGCATTTCCGTGGAGGTACAAGGTCAAAGTGGCTTGAGCAGCCGGCGGCTTTACCTGGACAACGGGGTTTGCGCCATGGGAGCATCCGCTGACTGTCGAGTTGATCGAATGCGCAAAGAACGCGTGGAGCGCGATTGTCTGATGCGTGGCTTCGCAGCTCCGCGCATTTTGAACGACAAGTTTTCGCTCGCAATTTCGCGTAATGATGGGTCGGCCTTACGCGATCGGCGGTCGAGCAGGCGAGTTCTCCTATATCCCTGTCCGACCGCTCGCGAGCGAAACCCGAAATCTCGCCAGATAGATATAGCACGCGTGTATGCAAGCAGCGCCGACGCCGGTCGCGAGCAGCACGCCCTGCGCGCCGTACAGGCGCACCAGCAGGACATTGCAGAGCACTTTGACCGAGAACCCCAGCAGCGAAACGATGGAGATCGTGCGATAGCGCATCTCGCTCGCGAACAACTGCACGAGCACGCACATGCCGAAGTAGAACGGCACCTGCAACAGACCGAAGCGGAACAAGGTGGTGACGGCGAGCGTGTCGTCGGCGGTGAACGCGCCTTTCTGAAACAGCAGCTTGATCGCGTACGGCGCGAGAACATAGGCCAGGCAGGCGCCGAGCAAGCCTACGGTCAGCATGACACCCGACCACTTCAGCGCGGTGCTGCGCGCGCATGTGATCGCCCTGAAAAAGGATCTCCGACAGAATCGGCAGCGTGGCGCGGCTGATGGCGAGCGCGCCCATGCTGAGCAGCAGCGAGAGCAGCCGGTTCGCATAACCGAGCGTCGCGATCGCGCCATCGCCTTGTTGCGCCATGAAGTACTGGTCCACCGGAAGCCACAGTCCGGCGACCACCGATCCGACCATCAGCGTGCCCATCGAGCGGATGGTCTTCGGCCACTGGGGCGCGTTCATCGAGACGCGCGGCATGTCGGACGCGCCGTCCGCGCGCCGCGCCAAAATCCTGAGCCATACCGCCTGCACCACGAAGCCGATCGACGTGCCCATCACGAGCGGCATGATCGACTCGCTGTTTTGCGCGGCGAGCACGAAAATCAGCAGGCCGATGGCCGGCACGCATTCGAGCAGAGTATTGATGTGCCGTCCTGAAGCCTGAAGTCGCGACGCCGATATGCAGATGGTGAAGGTCAGCACGCCGACCGGAATCATGCCGAGGATCATCTGCCGGACGCTCTCGCGTGTGGACGGAGACAGACTCGTGGCGACGAGCTCGGCCATGTAAGGCCAGGAAAGATAAAGCAGTAGGCAGAATGCCAGGGAAATAACGAACCCCATGCCTTCGAGTTCGCCGAGAAATCCGTTCTGTTGCGATTTATCCTTGCGAAGCGCGACGAGGGCTGGCACGAGCAGCACGCTCAGCTCGTTGGTGAGCAGAGTGGGCAGCCAGGTGACGAGTGTGAGAGCGAGCTGATAGGCATCGACAGTGCCATTGATTCCATAGCGGTAGGCGATCGCCATTTCCTTCGATGCGCCTATGCACTTGCCGGCGAGAACGAAGATCAGGAGAACGAACGCGCTTCTCGCGATTCGCTTGTGATCCTGATGCATGCCGCCCAAGCGTCTTCGGACGGATTCCACCGCTGCGGTAAGCACTAAACCTCCAGTCAGCCGATTGCCCTGCGTAAGGACCCAGGACGATATCTTTATAGTTGAGCGTTGTAAGGCCGGACGAATGCAGGCCGCCCGAGAAGGAATAAAACCGCGCAAGAAGCCGTCAATGACTCTATCACGCGCTTCAAGACGTTTGATCCAGGACGTGAAGCTTGCTTTGTTACGCAGCATTACTTCTTCATAAGAATGCGAATGCAAAAGTCCGAATTGCTTTCTCTAATGCATGATTACGATAAGATATGCGCGGCATATCTCAGACGAGGCGGCGGTGCGGTGATAACCATCGTCGATGATAAGACATCGCCTGTTCTAACCAAGGCGAGCGGAACAAAAACTTGACACTCGCCTTTGGCCTAATTTCTCGGCCAAATTATGGGTTAGCTCCGCGTCCCGCAATGGTCAGCTCAAATCACGAGCGCAAAGCGAATAATACGGGTGCTTCTACATTTCATGAACCCTGGGATCAGCGGCCAGGTTCATCCACTCCACATGAAAGACACCGTGTGTGTTCTACGGTTTGGTTCGGCTTCGCGGTCCACGTCGGGCTGCCGCTCGGCAGTCAATCCTGCAGGCGGATTACTTGCAATCTGAGCAAACAATTCCTGCGTCGCTTGCACATTGAGGCGCCGCGCGAACACCGCATAACTTCCTCTTCACCGGAAGAGACAAGGCGAAATTCCAAACTTTTGCATTGTGCAGAACTGGGGAAGCGCGCTCCGCTAACCCGATGAGGAAAAGCGCTGGTCCGCGTGTGATTCACTACAAGACCGATCATCACACGCAGGCCGCGCTGATGGCACTTTTGCCCGAACCCCGTGAAGTCGTTGAGCGAGCCGTAGCGCAAATCAACGTTGAAGTATTCGATGATGTCGTGCGACTGTCGCGGCGGGTCGACGGTTGGGAGGGCATCAGCCAGATAGTGGTGATGCCGAGCCCCAAATAGTCGAGCCGCCGCAGTAGGTCTCGGATGTCACCGACGTCGTCGCCGTTCGCGTCCTTAAACGTGCCACCGGACAGGCAGTGGATGATCGCGTTTTTGTCGCAGAGGTTGTTGAGAATATGCCGTTAATGATTTCCGGCGACGAACGCTTCCACGAATTAGACGGGCGAACCGAACGGTTCGCCCCCGAATTGCTTATTGTTTCTTCGCGGCATCGACCTTCGCTTCGGCCGCCTTCTTGTTTGCGTCGTTTTGAGCTTCGACTTTCTTCTCGTCGGCCTTCGCTTGCGCTACGTTCGCATCGTTGGTGGCCTCCCGCTTCTTTCTGTCCGCTTTATTCTGCGCATCATGCATCTTCTTGTTCGCCTTGGTCTGCGCGTTTGCCGCATCATTCCGGGCGTCGGACGCTTCCGCTCCTGTAGTCGCCTTGGCGCCTGTGGCGGCCTTCTTGTCGGCATCGGCCTGCGCAGATGCTTTGTCTTCGTTCGCCGACGCCTGTGCCTTCACCGCATCGCTCTGCGCTTCGGCCTTCTTCTTGTTCGCTGTAGCCTGAGCTTCCATTTTCTCGCTGTTTGCCTTCATTTGAGCTTTTTGCGCCTCTGTGGCATCTGCGGCGACTGCTGAATGTTGGAATGCTGTCGTGGCAAGCAGAGTGGATGCGATGACAGATATGAGCTTTTTCATGATTGAGATCTCCTTTACGTCTATTCTGAATGGCTTATCTGCGCTTCTCGGTGTTGCGACTTTCGAGGTTCTCCGAGATAACACAGCTTGGCGAGAACATTGGTGGATCGTTCGGGTAGATGCGCGCTTCGCTTCTCTCCTCTTCATTCGATTCGATCGCCGACGTGTGACGCCGATCTGTATCTCGCAAGAAGTGTTCCGCCGGCCTTCGCACATTGGTAAGTTTGCCGCTTCGTGGGACCAATTAAATTGAACTGAGTATCAGCCACGCTGCCATACATAAGGTGTCAAGGTGCTACGCAAACGTCATCGCCGATTAATGAAGTCTGCGTTTCAGAGCGCCGGCGGACATTCCGATCCGTCGCGTCGCCTCTCTCCACGCATTGGTGATACGGCGGCCGGTTATAGAACCGTGGATCAGATCTGCCTTCGAGCTGTCGTTATCCAGAGACAAGGCGCTCGACGGTACTGCGAGCAGGTAGTTGCCAATCCGTAGGAACCTGTCGCTCGAGATTGCGACGGGATGCGTCTCAATTCGGCCTACGGGTAGCCAGCAAAGAATTGAACGTGAATGCTGGCAGGTGCGCTATGGAGTGACAGCAGAGGTTTGTGCAGCGGACGCCCACAGGTAGCCCGGGTGTTAGACGGCGGCAAGTTGTCGAAACTGAAGACCGACAGGTGCCGGAGGCGGTCGTCCCAATCACGCCGCTGCGTTTAAAGTCGGCGCGCGCGGTATCCCGAGCTCTAAGGGAGCCTTGCCAGACGTCCGCAAAGGCCGACGATGTATCGGTGAGGACCGCGAGCGTTTGGCATTAGTCCTTCATTACAAAGAAAGTCGACGGCGACGTTCGCTCGCTTGCGTTACTGCCGGCAGCCGATCAAGATAGTGTCCGGCGCTCGCGTGGGCGGCGCCGTTTTCAACTTTCAAGGTCAAACACAATGGCAACTGGTACGGTCAAGTGGTTCAACGATGCGAAGGGCTTTGGTTTTATCACGCCGGACGCGGGTGGCGACGATCTGTTCGCGCACTTCTCGGAAATTCAGTCGAACGGCTTCAAGTCGCTCGCAGAAGGGCAGAAGGTTACCTACGACGAGAAGATGGGTCCGAAGGGCAAGCAGGCGTCAAACATCAAGCCGGTGTAAGCGGGTATTGCATCAAGGTGCCTCGATGATCGAAGAGTCATCGGGGCTCGGAAGGGCAGAGCGGGGGCAGCCGTCGCGCATGAGATGCCGACCGATGTGGTGCAGGCAATCCTCAGACACGCGTCGCCCCAGACCACTTCAATCTAGGTATGGCCGAGCGACGGCGGATGCTCGAGGCGCGGTGCGCGACTATGCCGAGGAAGAGGCAGACGAGCCGGGTGCATCATAGGAATTAACTGAAGTTAAGTATCGTGATGACGTCTAGAGAGGAAGGCGCTGTCCTATCCCTATTCGAGACGAAATTTTTACCGACTTCTTGAGTGCGTGAACCAACGGAAGGTCCATTGGATTTGTCCGGCTGAGCAGGAGCAAATTGACCGGCCAACGGCTGCCCGGTGATGCCGACTACGTGGTCGGATCGCCAAACGCCGTACCGACGTAGCAAAAGCGCCGTATTTACGGTCGTGTGAGTCACCCGTTGTGCCAACGCTCGAACGAGCGCATCGAGACTGCCAGGTCCGGCGAATGGTGGTGAGAGGGCAGGATACACGAAGCATCACTGCACCTGAGGGCCTCGTGGCGGATCCTTCCAGCCTGTGGTCGCTGGTCAGTTCGGGGCGACATGCTCGATGAGATCGAACAGCGGAGGGATCGAGATGCCATGCGGCAAACCGCGTCAATCTGCGCCTGGTTGCCGCGTTCCTTTCTATCCGCTCCGGCGAAAGAGGTATAGGCGATGATCGAGGGGTTGCGAAGCGGCGAGGGCCTCGCATGGCCGAAGCCAACGTGAAGCCGTCAAACACGGGGCATCTCGCTATCGCGAATCACGACGTGAGGCGCTACCGGGAGCGGCGTCTCAAAGGCTGCCTCCGTAAGACACCTCCTCATTCCCGGTTCGCAAACTTGCTATGGGAGAGAAAGATCATTCGAAGTCTCTACCGTCGACAAGGTCCATGGCCGCGGACGTCGACGGGCCCTTGTCGCGCGAGTCGCGTTGGCGATCGAGAGGCGCTTTATTCCACTAAGCGAAATATCTAGACTTTCGGAGATCGAACGCCGGCCTTGCGACCGATTGGCGCACAAATACGCGTGAAAGATGTTCGGCATGGTGGCGGCTCAATTACTAACTTTTGTTTCTCGCCAGGCGGCGAGCAACAGAGGCCGATAGGGAATACGGAAGACCGTGAGGCCGTCCGCCTATTGTCCTTCGTTCGACCGGCAGAAAGCAGATAAGGAACCGAAACTCTGCGTTGGCTGTTGCGGGCAACCGTCGTGTATTAACCGAATGCGAGAGTGCGGGCCGCGTATCTCATGGCGCCGCACCCAGAAGCCCACGACGCCCTTGGTCGTATTACCGCATGTCATGCTTTGTCTTAATGTTGCCGAGCCACGAATACCGTGATGTCGTCGTGGGCGCGCGAATGATCACGGTACAGGACGGCGGCGATTACGCTCGGATGGCGAATTGACAAGCCGGGGTAACGGGCGAGGTCCCATCGTGTAGCCAGTCCGTCAGAGTGCAAGACAAGCAACGCATCGGGCCCCCATGGCGCGTTGAACTCTTGCGTCTTATGGATCGTGTGTCCTACGATGCCCGGATGCGAGGCGAGGTGACGATGGCCGGACGGCATCCACACGCTTGCGGCAACGTTGCCGATACCACAGAAACGCGCCACGTCGTCAAGCGGCGATGTGATCCTGCCACTAGTGTCTGTGCCTGGATCGCCTGAGCGTGACGAATCCTTGTGCGGTGGTAAACGGGCGAGGCCAAGTGCTGCACCCACCGTGGGGCGCAGGGCCTGGTGGGCAACGCCAACGATGTCCACCAGCGGTGCGTCGCCGTGCTCCGACAGCGACCTTGTCGCGGCGACGGCAGCCGTGTTCGCGAGCGGCCCGTGGCCCAGTCCGTCGGCAATCATCACCGTGAAGCCATGGGGCCCATCCGTGTATGTCCATGTGTCGCCGCTGACCTCTTGATTTCTCAGCGCCAGGTTGATGGCGCCAAATTGGACCGTCCCGGCGGGTAAAGCCTGCGCTCGAGCGGCCCAAAGTCCAGACGGCGCATCGCTCCACATCACAATGCGCAGGGCGGTGCCGAGGCCCGGCTGGCTCCAAATGTCAAACTCGTCTACCAGCTTCCTTGCTTGTTCTAGGCCGTTGTCAGAGGGTATGGCCGTGAAAAGTCCGTGGGCGATGCGAGCATCGACATCCGCGACGCCCCCTCCCGTGTCGATAGACAGCAGTTCGATTCCAAACCGCACGGCACCGCCTAGGTGAGCGTCGGCACTGTTCGTCAACGGACAGACAAGCAGTTCGCCGCTTGTAGCGTGGCGGAGCACATTCTCGCAGCACTCGTCAACGACGGTAGCTACATGGCTCAATAGCGCCTCGCCGAAACCGAGCCGCGCCGCAATCATACAAATGCCCCATCGCACGGACGGAACTTGGCTCGCATCGCCAATTTCGAAGCGTTGATGAGCGGGCATCGTCGGCCGCAGTATAGCTTGCATTCACGGTTCCAGATGGGGGCGTGCAGAAGCGCGCGACGGTTCTCAGCGTCGAACGATACTTTTTACGACTTCGGATTATGCACGCGCTTCCAAGCCGTTCTCTAGAAACGATCTCACGGAGGGCAACGTGCTCATAAAAATGCTCAGGCGCTCGTGAGGAACCGGCCAAGAACATACACCGATTGGTTTGATCGAGTCTCTCCCGACCACTGCGAAGGCAAAGAAGGCATACGGGCCCGTGATCGGCCGAAGGCCAAGCAGCATAGAACTGGGGGCGCACATCAAACTGCGGACGGTCAGCGCGATTGAACAGGTCAGCGGCAAGAGCAGCGGTCGCTGTCGGGAGTAAAGCTGCCACTGGGGACGACGCGGGCAGGTGGGAATGATGCACAAGATTCTCACGACCACTGAAGCGAACGCCCGCCGTCAAGATCATGTTTGGCCATCCCGACTCCACGAACGGGCCCATCAAATTCGATGGCGTCTCTGTTACTGGGTTCATCAAACTATGCATCTTCGCATACCTGAAATGCATCGGTTCCTCATCCAGAAGAGAGACGCTGTAGCTAGAGTAGCGACTGAGGATCAGGGGACTTATGGATGTCGCCTATGTACCTCTCCTTGGTATAGCGGCAAGTACCGACGTCTCATCGCCGAAGACGAGCGCTCGCACCTTTATGCGGTGATGTATGGGTCCCGCTCACGAAACTGGCTTCGCATCCGCTCGAGTGCTGCGCTCCGCGGGTTATAGCCCACAATTGGAAAGGATGAACCATGAAGCGCGCATTCAGAGACGATCACTTTACCTTCGAATTCGTGCGGAACCTAGGCGTTATGTACTATGGTGGCGCCGATCTCGTGAAATGATTGCGACCGCGGGTCAGATCGCAGAGGGCGATTTCGAGAGCTGGTTCGCGGGCTGGGATCGGCGCGCAAATCGAGTACTCGCGCGCGCCGAAGCCGACCTGGCCGCCGGGTACCGGGTGAGCGCCCGCGGTGGGTTCCAGCGCGCCTCGACCTACTTTCGCATGGCGGAGTTCTATCTTCACGGCGATCCGGTAGACGCACGCATCCTGTCAGCTTCGCGAGAATCGCAAAAGGCCTATGCCATGGGAGCAGCGTTATCCGACTTGGGAACCCGTATCGATTCCCTACGAGGGAGCGACGCTGCCGGGCTTCTTCTATAAGCCAGATCCGTCGGACACGCCACGCCCGACAATCATCTTCCACGGCGGCTTCGATTCCAGCGTCGAAGAGCTTTTCTACTATGGCGGTGCGCCTGCCATCTTGCGCGGCTGTAACTGTCTGACTTTCGATGGACCAGGCCAAGGCGCGCCGATGCGCGAGCAGAACCTTCCCGTTCGCCCAGACTGGGAAAAGGTCGTGAGCCCCGCCGTCGACTATGCACTGACGCGGCCGGACGTCGACGGCGACAACCGGTGCTCATCGGCATGAGCTTGGGTGGCTATTTCGCCGCGCGCGCCGCAGCGTTGGAGCATCGCTTTCGCGGCGCCGTGTTTTTCGACGGCGTCTACGACTTCCACGAGAGCCTGCGGGCCCTCGTGCTGAAGGAGGCGATTGCGGCCTACGAGGCCGGAAATTTCGCGCAATGCGAGCAGATCGTCTCGGAGAAAATGGTCGCGAACACTGCGCTTCGCTGGGTTGTGACGCAAGGTACGTGGTCGTTCCGCCTGTCAGGAGTCGTCGGCCTTATCGATCGCAGCAGGCAATACTCGCTGGCCGGCATCGTGGACAAAATCCGTTGTCCGTGCCTGGTCATGGAAGCGGAGGGCGATATTAGCCGTTAGGACGACGTCAGCATCCTTGTCCCGTCCGCAAGACAAAAGGCGTTCTTGTAAACGAACTTCTTGGCCGGGGTACTACGGTCAACGCGATCTCATCCGCGCCGTTCGGAGCAGAGTTGTTCTTCGACGTCGCAGGTTCGCGCCGCTTGAGCGCCTCAGCACGCCAGACGAAGTTATTAACGCGGCCTCATTCCTCGGCTGCCCGGATGGTGGTTGGATAAATGCGCAGGGATTGCGCGTCAATGGCGGCCTCGTCTGATTGCAGTACGCAAGTCAAGTTCATTCAATGTACTCATACCTTGTGACTGAGGCAACCGAAGGAGAAGCGCAATGCCATTCGCAAACTACAAATTCCCTGAAGGAATCATGGATCACGCCCGAAAAGAAGAGGTCATCCATCGCACCACAGCGATGTTCGTCGAATACGCCGGCGAAGGCGTCCGTCCGTATTCGATGGTTCTCGTCGAGGAAGTTGCTGATGGCGGCTGGGGACGCGCCGGCCAAACCCTGACACTTGAAAAGATGGGGCTGCCCTCCGGGTCGAAATAGCCACTCATCTGGTCGGCAGCGGCTTCATATAGGGCAGTCCATACCATCGGCTTCTCGTACAAGCCGAAGCCCGCGTGCCCTGAGGCAAACGCTGGGAACAGATTAATCTGCTTCACGCACCCATGATTGCGCAAAAAGCGGCGCGCATGTCGAATTGACCTCGCGGGCGCTTGTAGATCCTAATATCCGGCGACCGCGACTGGGTTTGTACATGCGGTTTCGATGTGCCGCCATCGGCACGATCCACGACGGGATTTTTCACGCTTGCCCCTCATCGGCCTGTTGGCTTCGTAATGCGATCGGCATGCATTTTGATGGTCTCGCGAGCAACGGCAGCTTCAAGTTGGCGTAGCGACGCGGTGTCGCACCGAGGTACCTGTACTCCTTTCATGAGCGTGATTTTCATTGGTGAAATGCGGTCGCGCCGAAATCTCGGCGACGGATGATACCCGGCGCCGTGACCCGGCATCGTACTTGCGACTCCTTCGTCATGCCTGCATGTCGCAGGCAAAACTGGAGAGCGACCATGAATGAAGACCAAGTGAAGGGCGTCGGGGAGAAGGTCAAAGGCAAGATCAACGAGGGCGTCGGCAAAGTGACGAACGACCCCGCGCAAGAAGCGAAGGGAGACGCACAGCAGGTCGAAGGAGAAGTGCGAAAGGACCTCGGTGACGCCAAAGAGGATCTGAAAGATGCAACGGACGAAACGGCCAAGCCTTGACCTGACTGCGTTACAGCGGCACCATCCCCTGTCGGTGGTGCCAACGCGCCGATTTTCAGCGCCCGCCTCGAGCGGGCGTTTTTTCATTTTTGGTTGACGCAGAGCGATAGCGGTAGGCCAAAGTGAACCTTGGTCACTTGATATGGTGCGCGTTCTCACCGTTCTATCCGTCCATCAATCAGGCGTAATGTAAATATTTAGTAAGATTGCCCAGAAACGCGATTGGAGCAATGACCACGACATGAAGGACATTTGGCCGGCGTTACGATGACGGAGGTGTAGAAGTGGTTGAAGTGACGTCTTTGTGGGAAGCCGCCGTTTCCGCCAGCACGGCTATGTCAACGATTGTAAGCGTCGAGCACCCTGTGCTGCAAAAGATCGCCCATGTTCCGCAGACGATCAGGCAGTAATTATCCGTGACATTTCGACTCACTCGATGTACTGAAGGCCGTAAGCGCGAGATCGCCCGTATCGTCGAATGCAAATGAAGAGGCAGCCCAACCGCCACGTACTATGAGCTAAGAGATATTGCTGAACCCCCCTTTCCTTTCGCAGCAGTAAGATCGTCCTAGCCAATGCGACGGCTATCGTGCTCTCATTCAGCATGCGCATCTTTAGTTGCAAAAACTCCATGCTACATTCACTTCTCTGCAGATCATCTCGAAGCGACGACCTGCTCGAACTACATAATCTTTCCGCGAAGCTCCGCTGGCCGCACCGCTTGGAAGATTGGCGTTTTGCAGCCGCAACTGGGGAGGTCATTGTCGCGGAAGCCGATTCTTGCATCGTTGGCGCCGCCGTCTATTGGCCATTTGGTGATCATGCTGCATCGGTCGGACTGGTCATGTCCTCCTCGGATTGGAATGCGGCTGAAGTCGAGGGCCAACTCATGGAGCACGTTACATACGCACTGCGGGAACGCGTTGTAGTGTTGAACTCCCCAGTTCAGCGGTTAGACGCATACCAACATCAAGGTTTCAAGCCGACGGGTTGCGTTAGGCAATTTCAAGGCGCGGTTTCCCATATGCGTGAGATGTTTCCTGATCGTGGGAAAAGGCTGCGTCCGCTTTGTGCAGCTGATGTCCCACTCTTGAGTGAGCTGGCGACACGGGCGACCGGTTTAGATCGGACCAAAATAATGCCCGCGGTCCTAAGGACGGCGGCAGGTATCGGCCTAGAGCGGGACGGTGCTCTATGCGGCTTCTCGTTAATCCGTCGCTTCGGGCGGGGTTTTACCATCGGCCCAGTGATCACGTCAGCGCCCGACGAGACAGCAGATGGATTATTGCTGGTCAATTACTTACTCCATCGAAACGTCGGAACGCTGGTGCGAATCGACCTTGGCGAACACTCCGGCCTTGAGCGAGAACTGTTGAGGCTTGGATTGAAGCACGAAGACACGGTTTTCACCATGTTGCGAAACGGCGTACTCGATTCAGATTCTCAGGTCAGACAGCTCGCCGTGATCAGTCATTCAGTGTGCTAGGTTGTTGTTTTGTTCGGATCAACAAGCCGTGACGTGAAGGGCATCCACCTTCTCTATGGTTTCGTCCATCCGGTGGGTTCTCTCAAGTAGATACGTACGCCACATCACCATCGGCCCGCCAGGCCGGCTTCTTGATAGTACACGTCAAGAATGCCCAGGCTGACTCAACGGGTTTTTTAGCGCGGAGCGGACGGTGCGAGCAAGGTCTTCGAGTTGGAAGGGCTTGCGCAGTGCGGAGAAATTGTTGCTGTGATCTTAGCGATATCGACGTCCGCGTATCCGGTGGCCAAAATCACTGGAAGGTCGGGGCGAAGATCTCGCACACGTGCGAGGACTTGTACTCCGTTCATGCCAGGCATTGCATAGTCGACAATGAGCAGGTCTGGCTTATCGGTATTCAAGCGTGACAAGCCGCTTGCGCCGTCCTGCGCGTGCGTTACCTTATAGCCCAGCACCTCCAAACATTCGACGAGCATCTCTCTAACATCTTCATCGTCCTCGATGACAAGAATATGGCGAGCGTCGGGCGGCCTGTCAGACGACACGTCCTCAACGGTTGACTCTGCGCTTTCGCTCGCGCCGAACGGCAGCCAGATCTGCACAGTAGTTCCTTTGCCCGGTTCGCTCTCGATGCGCGCTTCTCCGCCGGCCTGTCGAGCAATGCCATATACCTGGCTGAGTCCAAGGCCCGTTCCTTTTCCGACGGGCTTGGTCGTGAAGTACGGATCGAAGACGCGTGAGAGCAAGCTCGGCTCGATACCGGTCCCGGAATCCCTAACGCTGACTACGACGTAGCGGCCCGCAGGAAGCGCCTGACCGTCCGACGAACGTTCGTCGGCATGAATCGAGAGACGCCCACCGTTGGGCATCGCATCGCGTGCGTTGATTGCGAGATTCAAAACCGCAAGTTCGAGTTGGTTAGCATCCGCGCGTGTCCAGAGTTGTTTGCAGCTTGAAGTGGTCGAGAAGTGAATCGTCGATCCAAGCGAAATCGAGATGATGTCCCTCATTCCGTCCAGCAACGACGAAACGTTTATCGCCTTGAGATCAAGATTGCTCGTGCGGGAAAACGTCAGTAGTTGCGCAGTCAGCTTTGCTCCTCGTTCGGTGGCTCGTTTCGTCGTCGCGGCCATCTTGCGGACCCGCTTGTCATTGCTGATGCGCAAGAGCAGCTCGGCGTTTGCCATGATGATGTTGAGGAGGTTGTTAAAGTCATGCGCGATGCCGCCGGTCAGTTGCCCAAGCGCTTCCATTTTCTGAGATTGCACAAGAACCGCCTGCACTTTAGCGCGCTCATGGATTTCTTTCATGAGGCGGTTGTTTGCCGACGCGAGTTCCTGAGTGCGCTCCTCGATACGGCCCTCAAGCGTTGCGTTGAGTTGTTCCAGTGCTTCCTGAGCTTTGGCTCGCTCGATTAAGTGCTGTTGCGATTCTGCAAGATGGCGACGTGCGTCGTACTGTCGAGTGCGGGCGCGCAACGCGGAGGCGACCGCACGACGCAAGGTCTCCGAGTTCAATGGCCGTTCGAGCACCAAGACGTTACCGAGGCGCTCAAGCAGATCAATGCTCGCCGCCGAACGCCCGCCTGGAAGTTTCCCTGAGAGCAGGACCACCGGAAGGTCTGACCAGGGCGGCTGCTTTTGCAACCATTGTGCGATCGTCGCGCCGCTGTCATGTCGAAGAGACTCTTCGGTGATCATGGCTACACCCGCGCCCCCGTCAAGTTCCGCGACAAGTTCGTGTGGGTCGGAGCAAGCGAAGCAGACTCGGTCTTCTGACGCGAGGACGTCGGTGATCACACGAGCGTCGCGACCGAAGGGGGCCAGGATAAGAACGCGATACTCCATGTTTTAGCGACTCGGAGTTACAATTGCCTCGCCGTCGGTCGAGGGAAGCATGGGCGAATCGCCCGTATATGAGGGTAGGCCGCTCAGGATGCCCTCAAAGTCGCGCAACGCGTCACCGACAATCAATCCTTTACTCTCGAGAAGGAACTGCCGAATCGAGCGTTCGTGTCCATTCGCACGACTTTTGACTGCAGTAATCGCTGTGAGCACTTCCCCCTGCCGCTCGAAATATCGAAAGAGTAAAACAACATCGCTCAGATAGCTAATGTCGATATCGCTCTGAACTTCTCCAATGATGCCATGTTGCCCTAGCACAAGCAGCGTAATCACGCCGCGCTGGTTAAGGTAAGTCAGCAGTTCATGCATCTGTAGAAGGAGATAACGCTCACCGGGCATCGCCTGAAGGTACGCATTGAGGCTGTCGATGGCGACAAATCGAGCACCGCCTTGTTCTACGCTGTTGCGCACATCACTCGTGAACTCACCGGGTGCAATTTCGGCAGGATCGATCTGACGAAGCGTCAGTAGTCCGCTCTCAAGATATGGTCGTAAGTCAATGCCAAGGTTTGTTGAACGACGCACGAGCGTTGTACGCGTCTCATCGAAGAGATAGTAAGTGCAAGGCTCGCCGCGATTTAGCGCGGCGAGAAGACAGGAAGCGACCGTAGTTGTTTTACCGACCCCTGAAGGACCGACTATCAGGGTGTTGGTACCCGGCACCAATCCACCACCGAGAAGCGCATCCAATCCACTGGTGCCCGTGCTCAGCGCGCTGGACGAATAATCTGTGTGATGCTCCGCGGCAATCAGGCGTGGATAGACCTCGATTCCGCCCGTCTTGAGCGTCATGTCGTGAAAACCTTCCCGGAACCTAATGCCTCGCATTTTCGCAACTCTTAGACGCCTGCGTTCTCCACCGTAATCATGCGCCACGTTGTCCAGGCAGATTACGCCATGCGCAATGCTGTGCAACTGCAAGTCGCCTGGCTCCGATGTGTTATCGTCGAGTAGCAATACGGTGCAGGCACGAGTGGCAAAATAACGCTTCAACGCAAGGATTTGGCGGCGATAGCGCAGTGGATTCTGCGACAACATTCGCAGTTCTGAGAGGCTGTCGAAGACGAGCCGGGCTGGCTTCATCTCATCAACCTTGGCGATTACGTCGCGAACAGTTTCCCCTAGTTCGACCTCGGCAGGATGCAGCACACTTTGCTCAAAGCTTGGGTCTAACCCTTCATCTGAGAGCAACTCTGTGATGGTGAATCTTCCAGTGTCCCAGCCATGGCTCTCCGCTACCGCGATCAGTTCCGCCTTCGTCTCTGACAAGGTGACGTACAGTCCGGATTCGTCGGTCTCAACGCCCTTAAGTAGGAACTGAAGAGCGAGAGTCGTTTTACCCGCCCGGTGCACCCTCGACCAAGTACATCCTGTGTGGCGTTAGGCCGCCTCCCAGGATATCGTCGAGTCCGAGGATGCCTGATGCGATGCGGCCATGTGGGGCGTGATGCATGTTCTCTAGCATATCCGCGTTCATCGAAAAAGGTGTCTCAATGCTGCGAGCGGTTTGAGCAAGAAACGGACCGTCGATCGTCGTGATCGATCTTATGAACGCGCACTGCGCAGTGGCCGGGAGAAAAAAGCGGCCACGCGACATGATTCTTCTCGCGCAAGTGGAATTAGTCATATGTTTTGCGGAAGGTGACCTATGCAGTGGAACGACATAAATGGCTGATCGGGGCCAGAAGTCGATGAAATTCAGTGAGAGTGCGAAAAATCGCGCTGAGGGCGAGCTCGCCATACCCACAGGCAACGCGCCGCCATGAGCCCGCCATTCACGGCACATTTAATAGGACGTCAATGCGTGTCATTCGATCGCCATGACGGACCTCGGGACGGCGGTGCGTTGATACCGACGTGCGAGTCCGTGGCGCGCGGGCACGCTTTCATCGATCCGATGAGCCCGCATGCCCTATCTACGCCGTCGTAAAAGTGACACGTCGCAGACTGAACCGACTTGCGCTCTCTTGCTTAAAGCTGGCACGGGCACTGCCCGTCGGCAGATGGGCGGGTCGTCCAAAAAAAGTGAAAGACAGAAGGCGGCTGCCTTACCCGAGCTCTTCAATCAAAGCGAAACTGTCACGTTGCCTTGCGCGGCGAATCATCAGGAAGCCTCCGGCACAAGGTGAACGACCGCGTTGCGTTGGAAGCCACGATCGACTGATCAGTCGGTGAGTTTCTCCTGACCACTGGACAGAGCCGCAGCACGGGCCCCACGCTGCGCTCGACCTCCCACATACGATTTAGAAAGCCGCGTCGATCAACATGCTGGCTCACAATACCGAGGGATATCGGGCGGTAGCGGCGACGTACGCGCCGTCCGGCTGCGTCGGGGTGCGTGCGGCCTAGCCACAGGATCAAGATCCATGAGAAAGCATTCCGCCGAGTGCCAATAGCTAAGCGATGTATCGCGCCATTCTTGAGCATCGCGACATGCGGCACTTCCCTAGCAAAGCGCCTGCGCCTGACCTCATGCGCCGGCTAATTGACGTCGCCATGCATGTTTGGAGCGTCGCTTCATTGCAACCCCTGCGGGTCCTACGCATCACCACTCGCCTGACTTTCAACGCCGGAAACTGATGAAGGCTTCGGTTCTTCTGGGTGGTCTCGGGATAATGCCTGTTTTTGCATCCACACGAGAGCGGCAGACCGGCAACAAGATGAACAACTTCACGCTGGAAAATATTTCGTTTGTTCGGTGACCCCACTGATTATCGAGCGCTGCGACACGGTTGCTCTGATCGAAATAAACCGGCACGAAATTCAGAATCGAACGACCCGCAGACCTACCTCGCTCTGGCTCAAGCACTCTATCGATTCAATAACGATCGCTCCTCCCAACAATTTCTTTATAAGGGATCGATTTGGCCGCGTTCACACCGGTAATTGCATCCGGAAGGCGTTTCCAGCCCGAATCGGAACATAGGACGGACGATCCGCTAGAAAGACATCGTCCGTTCGGCTGCCACGCCGCTAATCGCGATAACGTGCGGCGATATGTGGAATATGGCGCACAAAATCATTCAGACCGCCAACGGAGTCCTTCCGCCAGCACAAGCGCTTCAAGACAATCAAAAGCGTGCCCTGTAGGTTGAGGATATACGCGCTGAGCTGGGAAAAACTCGCATGCGTCACGAATGAAATTACAGGTCCAGTTCGAATCCGAGACGCTCGATCAACTGCCGAGACTTGAAAAAAGAGGCTAGTTACGGGTTGCGGGCACGAAACGCAGCAGACTCAACACCCCGAAGGACCGGACAGCGACCGAGATTTCCTGGGAGAACCGATGTCTGAAGTAGCTTATAAGCCGTCATCGACTGCCCAAAGAACCGAATGACGGGTTGGGGTGGCGGAGTCAACCGGTCGATGCAACACACTAGAAGCTGCGTGAGCAGTGGGAGTGTTGCAAATGAAACAGCGACGCCGGATTTACTACACTGAAACTCAGAAAGCGTTGATGTGGGAGCGCTGGCAGAAGGGGGAGTCGCTCCAGCGTATCGCGCAACTGTTTGACCGGAATTACTCGTCCATCCAACGGATACTGGCTGAAAGAGGCGGCATCCGGCCAGCGCCGCGACATCGCGCGCAACTGACGCTAACGTTGGCGGAACGCGAAGAGATATCGCGGGCGCTCGCTGTGGGCGACTCGATCCAGTCGATTGCGAAGCAACTTTCCAGGGCTCCCTCCACCATCTGCCGCGAGATCAAACGCAACAGTGGAAAGGAAGGTTACCGGGCAAGCCATGCCGATGCGCTTGCCTGGGATCGGGCAAAGCGTCCCAAAGCCTGCAAGCTGGTTGAGTCCCGGGCGCTAGCGCAGATCGTGGCAGGCAAGCTCCAGTTGCAGTGGTCACCGCAGCAAATTGCAGGATGGCTCAGGCGCTGGTATTCAGACGAGGACTACCACGTGTCTCACGAGACGATCTATCGCAGCCTCTTCATCCAGGCCCGTGGTGCCCTTAAGAAGGAGTTGCTGGAACATCTGCGTCGCACACGAGCGATGCGGCGATCGCGCCACCATACGCAAAAGACTGACGATCACGGCCGCATCCGCGAGACGGTGTCGATCAGCGAACGTCCGGCAACAGTTGAAGATCGCGCCGTACCGGGCCACTGGGAGGGCGATGTCTTGTGCGGCAGCGCGAACAGCCAGATAGCAACGCTCGTTGAGCGCCAGACACGCTACGTGATGCTGGTCAGGATTCCCAGCAAGGATAGCGAAACGGTAATCAATGCCCTCATCAAACATGCCACCAAGTTGCCACAGGAGCTCTATAAATCACTAACCTGGGATCGGGGAACAGAGATGGCCGGGCACAAACGATTCACCGTGGCCACTGATATCCAGGTCTACTTCTGCGACCCCCAGCATCCGTGGCAGCGAGGATCAAACGAGAATACAAACGGACTTCTACGGCAGTACTTCCCCAAAGGCACAGATCTGTCCGTGTATTCGCAGGCTAAGCTTAATGCCGTGGCGCGACGGCTGAACGAGCGTCCGAGAAAGACGCTCGGATACGAAACGCCAGCCGAACGGTTCCAGCAAACTATTGCATCGACCGGTGAATCCGCCGTCGCGTGCTGCCTGTCGTGCCAAGCCGGGAGCTGTCTGGAGGCGGCTCAATGCATCTACGCAGTCGCCGGGAGAGATTCGCCTGCGCGTCCTCGACCACCCGCATAATCCGGCATGACTCCACCCATCTCCCACGTAGAACGCTTACGGCCGCCGGCAACAGCTTCTCGATTCATCGGGTTGTTGGTTTCGCATACCTTAGCGGGCCATTTACGATCCACGCGCGTCAAATGCACGTTTCACGAACCGCGGGCGACGAACGTATGAAAATGCCCAAACGGCTTGCGCCGCTTCTCGAAGAAGGATTTATCGACGAAGTCATCGGCCAGTTGATGAGCGGCAAGGAGGCGACAGTCTATGTCGTGCGTTGCGGCGAATCGACGCGTTGCGCCAAGATCTACAAGGACGCGAAGCAGCGCAGTTTTCGGCAAGCAGCGTCGTTCTGCGCGGGCATAATTCACGGCGACCTGTCGGAATACAACATCCTCCTGGCAGCAGACGGGCCGGTGATCATTGATCTGCCGCAGGCCGTCGACGCAGCCGGAAACAACGAAGCTGCCTCCATGCTCAAGCGAGACGTCGACAACCTGGCCGCGTACTTCGGACGGTTTGCACCGCAAATACTCACCGCGAGTTATGGGACGGAGATCTGGGCGCTTTTCGAGGCAGGGCGGCTGCATGTCGAGGCCGAACTGACCGGTCGCATCGAAGCCGACACGCGACCTGTGGACCTCGACGGCGTTCTGCAGGAACTCGAAGCGACACGTCTTGAGGACGATGCGCGAGTGCGGCGGCAGGAGGAACTGAGCGCAGGCCGGTAACCGTACTTGATGTCCCCGAAGATCGCCCGAAAGTGAAGGCCTTCGAGGAACTCGCCGCTCGGCCATTTACGAACGGTTAATCCAACCCGTCACGGGCCATTTGCATGGCGGCTCAGCATTAGACAGCGGTCCTCGCATGCGGAACCTTTCGCGCTTGCGCGATCGGCGTCATTTTTAGTGCTGGTGATATATTCCGCGATCTGCAATGCCGCATCGATGACGGAGCGGACGCGCGAACGCATTTCAATGCAACCGTTCGACACCGGAGCCAGCGACCGCACCGTCATCGCTTATGGCGAGCATCGCGGCTTCCGCGGCGACGAGCGCTATGTCGTGACGACCGTGACAAGCACCGAACGTTGCTCGATCGCGGACAGCGTGAGACTGTTTTGAATACATTGAGATCGCGACTATTCATCGTGGGTCATCGTGTGAGATCGCTTATTCTGCGGACTGCTTCGTCCAGTGCGCCGCATGTGTTTGCGTCGAGCGGACCGGCCACGCCAATAGAGAAACGCTGCGTCGTGGCTCGCCACGGTTCGAGGGCGCGTGCAACAATGTTGGCGTGGCGCGCATCCAGACGGTCGCGGTCGGGCAAGGACGCCACGTCGTCGGTCAATAGACGCAATGTGCCGGACGCCGTAGTGGAGCAAGTTTGCGCAGGGCCAAAGCGCGCGCCGATACGCGTCGTCTGATACGCCACGGCTGCCGCGGACGGGAGCGCCTGAGCAATCACGACGGCGGTTTGCCCATCGTGCTCGAGCAGTTGTGCCGATGTCGCACACGCATCCGCCAGGCCGGCAAGCGCGGGCCGCGCCTGCTCCACGATGTCGAGGCTGCGCAAATACGTGCGCCCGAGCGCCGCGGCGGCGGGCCCGGGGGTTAGCCGGCCATGGGCGTCGTTCGCAAGAAACCCTGACGCGACGAGTGAGCGCGCAAGTCGTACGACGGAGTTGCGCGGCGCGCCGACAAAGGCGACCAGTTCGCTCATCGTCAAATGAGGGCGTTGTGTCGAGAATGGCTGCAGCGCTTCGAGCCCGCGTTTCAGTGCCGGCACGGTGCAGGGCAATACGTGCGACGTGTTCGATGTGACATCGTGTTTACTCATGCTTTTCCATGTCATATAAATCGCGCATGTTGCGCGCATAGCGCTTGGGCGGCATGCCGGCCCAGCGATGAAAGGCGCGCGCGAATGCCTTCTCGGACGAATAGCCGACACTCTCGGCGATCTCGATCAGCTTGAGCTTCCGGTCCGCCAGCTTGCAGCTTGCGAGGTGCATGCGGTATGCCGTGAGATGACCGATGGGCGTCTCGCCGACCAGCTCGGCAAACCGCGCGCTGAAGCGCGAGCGCGACATACCCGCCGATGCCGCCAGACTTGCAACGCACCAGTCCTCACGCGGTTCGCGATGAATCAGCGCCATCGCTTTGCCGACCTGCGGATCGATGAGCCCGCGCAGCCATCCAGTGTGATTCGCCGACGAAAGCAGATGCGCGCGCAACAGGTGCACGAACAGCACATCCGCGAGACGCGCGGCCGCGACGGCCCATCCAGGCTGACACGACATCGATTCCTGAATGAAGCTCTTGAGCGTGCTCGCGAGCCAGGGGGCGACGACGGGGTCGTTCGCGCGCACATGGATCAACGGCGGCAGCACGGAGAACAGCGGACTGCGCACGATGTCCCGATACACGACGATGCCCGTATAGAGTTCGCTGACGTCACCGCCGCCGCCCGCGGAGAACCGCAAAGGCGTGTCGAAGCGGGGGCGAATGCCCTGGTGCGCCATCAGGGAGTCGAAGAGTACAGGCTCTTCGCCGAGTCCAGAGGAAAGTATGTGCTCGTTGCCGCGCGGCAGCAGTACGAAGTCGCCGGGCTCGACCAGCGCAGGTGGTTCTCCTTCGAGGACGATGTAAAACGGTGCGCCGACGCACATGCGAAATGGCACGCCTTCCACGGCCGGCTTGCGTATCGCCCACGGTGCCGTCAGCGAGAAGTGCCCGGTCACGACGGCGTCCGCGCGTAGATCGGCCAGTACGTCGCTGAGCTGATCCTGGGACATGTACGCCTCCGTGAGTGCAGATTGGTCGTGCGCGAAAGGGATCGAATGCGTCAGAAGCGCTGCTGTATACCGACCATCGCGCCGAGCTGATTCTGTCCCATGCCGACGCTGCCGCCCGCCGCGACGGCATTGCTGGCATTCGCGCTATTGATCATGTAGCCGAGCGACGAATAAACCGTGGTACGTTTGGACAACAGGTAATTGGCGCGAGCCACGAACAGCGTCGAACTCGAATGTTCGCGGAGAATGTAGCGCAAGCCCTGTGCGTCGAATGATAGCGTGGGCATCGCGTAGTACGTGGCGCCCGCAAAAAAGAGGTCGGACTGGCTGTGAGCCGCGGCGGCGGTGTTGCGGCGAATCCAGCCGCCACCGACTTTGGCCTGTCCGAACTTGAAGTACGCATCCACGATAGTGCGTGTGTCGGTATAGGCGCTGTTCGACAACGGCGCCGAGGCGCCCGGGCCGCCGCGCATCACGTCGTAGGATGCCGCCGCGCCGAAATTCGCGGCATCGTAGGCAAGCATGGCCGTGTACTGCCGGCAGACGACGGGGTCGCCCGGAACCTCTCCCGCGCAGTTCGTCGCGGACGGTCCGGCCGGGCCCGCCGCATCGCGTCCGAAACTATAGGTGCCACCGATCGTCACGCCTTTGAACTTGCCCATGTAGCCGACCGCGCTGTCGCTGCGTGCGTTGGGCAGGTAGCTGTCGAAGCTGGCCATCGAATGAATGGATGGACCGATGACGTCGGCGTTGAGCAGAACGTACATCGACATGTTTATCTGACGGCCAAGCGTCATTGCGCCATAGTCGCTGCTAACGCCAACGTTGGCGGCACGACCGAATAGGCGGCCGCCATAGTTCAACGCGCCCGTGTTGGCTGCGAAGCCGTTTTCGAGCACGAAGAACGCCTTGTAGCCGCCGCCAAGATCTTCCGCCCCCTTCAGGCCGAAGCGCGATGGCACCTCACCCGTCAGCGAAGGCATGCCGACGACAGAGCCGCCTGCCGCAGCGTTGTTGTAGTACTGCACGCCCGTGTCAACGATGCCGTACAGCGTCACGCTGCTCTGGCCATGTGCGACGCCCGTGACTCCCGCACAGAGCAGCGCAGTCACATAGTGCCTTTTCATTGCGAGATCTCCAGTAAATGTAGTCATACTTATCAAATCGCTTTTGTGTGTCTCGCGAATCAGGATCGAATGCGCGGCCAGTTATTTTTCTTTGGCGCCCGCAAGGATCCACTGCACGACCGTGCGGGCGTCGTCGGTGCCGATCCTGTTCGGCGGCATCGGCACGGCGCCCCACACGCCCGAACTGCCGTTCTGAACCTGCGCGACGAGCTGCTTCGCAACCTCTGGCCTGCCCGAATAGCGGACGGCGACGTCGCGCCAGGCCGGCCCGACGAGCTTGCTGTCTAGCCCGTGGCAGGCGAAGCACGCGTGTTGCGTGGCGATCTCCTTTGCCTTGGCCGGGTCGATGGCGACGCCTGCGCGGACGGAGTTCGCCGTCATTAAGGCGAGCAGGGAAACGACAAGGTGCGTTCTTGATTTCATACGGTTCAGGATTGGGTGATGGATCTAGCTTGCGAGTGGCTGGTCGAGCGGCATGGAGCGCAGCCGTCTGCCCGTCGCCTGAAAGAGCGCTTCCGCGACGGCGGGTGCGACAGGCGGCAAGGCGACTTCGCCGCAACCTTGCGGCACGCGATCGCTCTCGACGATCACTACTTCGACTTTCGGCATCTCCGCGAGATAAAGCAGCGGATAGTCGGCGAAGTTGCTCTGCGCGACGGCGCCGTCCTTGAAGGTAATTTCGCTCTTGAACGTGTTGGTGAGCGCGAAGCCGATGCCGCCTTCGACCATCTGCCGGATGAGCAGCGGGTTGATCGCCTGTCCGCAATCGATGCCGCAGATCACGCGTTCGAGCTTCGCGCGTCCCTCCGTGACGCGCACTTCGGCGATGGTCGCGACATACGAGGCGAAGGCGCCGCCGCGTCCCGTATAGAGGCAATACGCGGCCCCGCGATGAAGGCCGTGCGCGGGTCGGCCGAACCAGTTCGCTTTGGCCGCGGTCGCGTCGAGCACTTTCAGCGCGAGCGGATCGTCGCGCAGCAGCGTGCGCCGGTAACGCACCGGGTCGATCCGCGCCGTGTGCGCCAGCTCGTTGATGAAGGTCTCGAGAAAGAACACGCTCGACGTGCTGCCGACGGTTCGCATGAAACTGACGGGAATGGCCTGCGGCAAGGACACGGATTCGACGAGGAGATTCGGGACCGCGTAGCCCAGGTCGTAGATGCCGTCGAGCATCGTCTCGTCCCAGCCGCCGGCTTTTTCGAAGTAGTCGCGCTTGATCGACCAGTAGAGCGACTGACCGACGACACGGGCATGCAATGCGCGCGGCATGCCGTCGTCGCCGAGCACCGCACGAAAGCGCGCCGATACGGCCGGGCGGTAGAAGCCGTGCCGGATATCGTCCTCGCGCGAGCGGATCACCTTGACAGGGCGCCCGACCGCCTTCGATGCAACGGCGGCATGGATCACGAAGTCGGGCACGTACTTGCGTCCGAAGCTGCCGCCGAGGAACGTCGTATGGACGATGACCTTATCGGCGGGGAGATGGAAGAGGGCGGACAATGTCCAGCGGACCTTGTCCTGGCCTTGAATCGGTCCCCAAACCTCGATCTCGTCACGGCGCACGTGGACGGTCGCGTTCACGGGTTCCATCGTCGCGTGCACGATGTACGGCGAGTGATATTCGGCTTCGAAGATCGAATGCGCGGACGTGAACAGCGCATCAGGATCGCCCGTCTTTGCTGCCGTGACGGCATGCGGGTCCTTCAATGCGCGTTGGCGCTGCGAAAGTAGCGTGTCGCTGTCGATGGCAATGCTGCCCGCGTCCCAGTCTATCTGCGCGGCGTCGCAGGCTTTTTTGGCTTGCCAGTACGATTGGGCGACGACGATCACCGCATCTTTGGCGAGCACGACGCCGACTACGCCAGGCATCGCGCGCAGCTTGTCCTGGTTGGTGACCGCGACGGGCGTGCCGTTCAACGTCGGCGCCATTTTCACGGCGCCCGTCAGCATGTCGGGCACTTGCACGTCGATGCCGTACACGGCGCTGCCATCGACTTTTGCGGGCACGTCGAGCCGATGCAACGCCTGTCCCATCAACGCGCGCGCCGACGCCGGCTTCAGACGCGGATGCGGGTTGAGCGGCATCGATGCAACGTCGTCGACGAGTTCGCCATAGCCGAGCGAACGTCCGGTTGCCGGATGGCTCACGCGTCCGTTGCGCGTGATGCATTGTGTCGCGCGCACGCCAAAGCGCCGCGCGGCGGCGCTCAGGAACGCTTCACGCGCCTGTGCGCCTGCCGTGCGCAGACGCGAATAAAACATCGTCACCGACATCGAGGCGCCCACGAACTGCTGCGGCGCTTCGTTGGCCGCATCAATGCGATAAGCGTCGCGTCCCGTGACGAATTCGACGCTAACCTGGCGCCAGTCGGCATCCATCTCGTCGGCAAGCACTTGCGGCAAGCCGGTGTAGACACCTTGCCCCACCTCGCTTTGCGAAAGCCCGATGATCGTGTGACCGTCCTTGTCGATGCGTATCCAGTCGTTGATCTCTCGGAACGGCGCTGCGGATTCGGCTGCGTGAAGCGTGTCGCTGATCGAAAGGGGCAAGAGCAAACCACCCGCAACGGCCAGTGACGTTTTCAGGAATGTGCGTCGCGCGGGCGTAGGTTGAGACGGTGCGGCGCGTTCGTACGCGCCGTCTTTACTGTTTGGACGCGGCATGGATCGCCTCGCGAATTCGTTGATAAGTCGCACAGCGACACAGGTTCGTGATGGCCTGGTCGATCTGAGCATCGGTGGGCGCCTTGTGTTGCGCGAGCAACGCCGCTGTGGCCATCACCATTCCCGATTGGCAGTAGCCACATTGCGGGACGTCTTTCTGTATCCATGCCCGCTGGACGGGATGCGAGCGGTCGGGCGACAGCCCTTCGATCGTCGTGACGGCCTTGCCTTCGACGGCGCTGACGGGCAGTACGCACGAGCGCATCGCAGCGCCTTCGAGATGTACGGTGCACGCACCGCATGCGCCGATGCCGCAGCCATACTTGGTGCCAGTTAAGCGCGCAGCGTCACGGATGACCCAAAGAAGGGGAGTTTCAGTGTCGCCGTCAAACTCGAACGGTCGACCATTGAGAGTAAAGCGCATGAATCGTCTCCATCTGATGCAATCGCGATGGCGAGATTCTTCGTGGCGAAAATATTCCTTACAACGACCGCGCCTCTCAAAAAAGTAGCTGATCGTCCAGATCGAATATTTGAGCGGACATTGGTCTTACTGTAATTCTCCGGTACCTTTCATGCGCCGGACTCCGTCAGCCTTCTGAGCGACTGCTCCCTCTCGTCTTCGAACATTTTGCGACCAGGCTCGTATCCGAACGGCAGCTTATCCCTCGTCGAGCCACCGTCGCGGTTGAGCTGTATTGAACGTCGGAAGTGAGTCGAATACCGAACTCCGCAATGCGGCCGACGTGAATGCGCGGCGCCCACACAGCGATCCCTGGCAGGCCGCCATGAATACACTTTGCCGACCTTCCAGCCGCAGCCCCTCGGAACACCGGTGCTCTCTTGGAAGCCAGTCATCGAGCATGGTGTTCCCCACCGTCGCTCGCGGCGAGATCGCGCACCGAGGTCGCCTCGTAACCATGCGACCAGAACTGCGCGGTCGCCGCATCGAGAGCGGTATCCTCGTCGAACTCACGGGGATACTCGGATGCTCCACCTCGAACATCGACAGGCTTTCGCGCTGGCTACGATAAAGCTTGCGACTCACGAGTCAATATGCAATCTGACCGTGCAAATCCCGTATCGCTTCAAGCATGATTTTGCGCAGTTCCCGGTATTGTTCCGGTTGCAACAATCCTCCTCGCGTCGTGGTAACCAACTCGCGCGTTATGGTGCTACAGAGTTCGGCAAGTGGCTAACCTCGATGTCCGGTGGAAGCGCGACGATGGTCGTTATTGTCATCCGGAGGCCGGGGATCGGCATCGCATAGTCCCGCGTTGCCGGCCCAAACGCTTTGGATAGCGATGCGATGTTCGACAGACCGGACGGCCCAACCGGCACCTGATTCGCGCCTGGCCCTGGAAACTGCGCGTAACCCGACAACTAGAAGGTCGTCGAGTAAGTGAACGGCTGATTCAGGTCGTGGGTATCCCCGTGCCGATACCAGCCTCGCCACTTGAACCGGCTCCTCCGCTCACAACGCGAACAGGCCACGTCGTCGATATGGCTTGCTAGAGCCGCCACGTCGCCCAGGTCGATGCTTCCTCGTCATCGCCTCGCTCGCCTTCCATAGTTCTGCCGCGCGCCCACAATCCGTACGATTTCGATGATGCCGGTTCGCTTCAAGATCCGATACACGAGCACATAATTGGAGGCCAACACCATTTCGCGCGTGCCGCGACGGCGCCCGACGCGGTAAAGCTCGGGATGTTCGGGCAGGGCGTCCGTCTGCTGTTCTATCCGGTCGTCAGCTCGAGCGCGGCTGTGGGGTCGTCCTCGGCAATGTAATAAAAGATGTTGCTGCGGTCCTCGCGCGCTTTCGCGCGCCACTCGACGATCAAGATTCAGCCTCGCCGCCTGCGAGGCGCTTGCGCAGCGCGGCCTTCTTGTTGGCCATCTCCTTTTGCACCTGTGCATGCGGCACGTTCGGCCGCGGATCGTCTAACGACTCCTGCACCTGTTCACGGACCCACTTTTCATAGGCAGCCGCATTCGAGTGCGTCTGCTTCATGGCTTCCGCGCGATCAGGTCGGCTTTGCCGATCGATTTGGGCTTCATTGGGTCGCCAAGCTTCGAGCGAAAATCGCCCGTTTTCCAAGCCAAGCTCCCGGATCACTTCGAGCGCCTTGATCGGATTGCGAAACGCGCGCGGCCGGCGATTGTTGGAGGTCACCAGGACCGCGGTGCCGGCAGTGCGGGTTTCCAGCTCGATGAAGAACTGGCCACCGTCGGCCCGAAGGATGGCATTGAGCACGCCACCGGCCTGGGCGGCCGCGGTGGCCTGGGACACGTCGAGGGTTTTCATCGCGCACTCAATTAATGAGGTTTCCACGACTAATAGTAACACGTGGGTTGCGTGACTGTTTTTGGTGGCGTGATTTTGTCATAACACCCCGTGATAATTCGGGGCAGATGACGCTTAGCCTCCTATCGTTTGTCCGATGGGAATGCGCCGAGATCGAGGGCCGGCTACCGGTTGCGGCCAGTTTTTGCCGTTCGGTTAGATCATGAACAGTGATGCAAACGGCGGCTTCACTTTAAAAGCAGCCGAATCCTGAATGCGGGAGAAACTCTGACGTGAGGCGCCTGGAGCGCCATTCGCGGTCTATCGCACGTGGCGGGTTTGAAGGCGCGGTTCGCTCTTGCGGTGCACGAACCCGTTGACATTCAATACCTGTTTGGTGGGCCGACTACGGTACGTCGCACCTCGTTATTGGCCCGCAGCGACTCCGGACTGCGGACGCGATTCCTTGGTCGTCTGCACATGGCGCGCATGGCCGGCAGTGCGCGCATTCGGGACACTGAGCCATACGCAGGTCGGCTTCATCGGCGCATAACAGTTCCGAAGAAAGTCTGGACCTGTCGTCGCGACAGGAATGCACACTCGGCGCTCGCCATCAGCACCCCAAAAGTGTGAGAACACGTCGCGTGCGCGCGCGTCGATACATCCGGTGGGAGACATCTCTCATGCCTGTTTGCGGCATCCGATTCGAACGTCCGCCGGCGGTTCGGTTCCTCACTCCCGCGACCGCATTAACCATTTGCTCAATCGTGGCGCTGTTTTTTTCAACTTGCTGATGACACCCCGCTGGCAGAATTTGATCACCGCCGGAACATATCGAAGAAAGCTCACGGGCGCGGCCGTCCCGACACCGCTTTACCGGCTCAGTGAGCAACATGACGGAGACACAGAGAAATGAAATACCGGACCGCACTATGCGTCTGCGCTGCACTTCTGAGCGCTTCGTCCGCATGGGCCCAAGACGAAGAAGAGGACGCACCGCCGCCGAAGCCTGTGGGCGCCAGCTCGGTGACGATGTACGGTTTGATCGATCAGGGTGTCGAATTCGTCAACAACGTCGCCATTGGCAAGAACAAGACCGCGAATGGATGGCGCACGGGAGATGGCACCGCCACTTCTTACTTCGGCATCCGTGGCAGCGAGGATCTGGGCGACGGCGTCAAGGCGATCTTCGACTTGCAGGGCGGCTTCAGTCCGACGACCGGAGCATCGAGACAGGGCGGCCGCCTCTTCGGCCGACAGTCCTACGTCGGTATCGACGGGAAATATGGCCGCCTGACGTTCGGACGCCAGTACACGATGCGCTTCTTCGGCATCTCGTTCATCAATCCGTTCGGGACGGGCGCGCAAGGTCTCACGACACTCGACAACGGCATCGCCAATGCGCGCGCCGATAACGCGGTGAGTTATCGCTATTTCCTCGGCGACTTCGAAGGCGGCGTCAACTACAGCTTCGGCCGCGACGCCGTCAACGGCAACAGCAATGTCGCGACGAACTGTCCGGGGCAGACCTCTCCGTCGAATCAGTGCAGGGAATACTCCGCGTTGCTCAAGTACGAAGGCCACGTGTGGGGCCTGGCGACGTCATACGAGCGCAACTACGGCGGCACCTCCGCGACGTGGGGCGGCCTGACTTCGCCCGATCTCACCGATAGCCGCTTCACGTTGGGCGGATACTTCATGATCGCGAAAGCGAAGTTCGGCGTGGGATGGATCAGGCGCGTGAATGAAGGCATCGCCACGCCGAGGAGCAATCTTCTGTGGGTCACGGGAACGGTCCCGGTGACGCCGTTCTTCCATATCGACGGCATGGTGGCGCAACTCAAATACGAGCATTCGCCCAACAAGGCGCTGATCGAAGTGCTGCGCGGCGAGTACCTGCTCTCCAAGCGCACGTTGCTGTATGTGACGGGTGAGCACATTCACAACTCGGGCACCCTCGCGCTCGCGGCCACCACGCTTTCTCCGGTACCGACGCCGCCCGCCGGCGGATCGCAGATATCCGTGATCGCGGGCATCCGGCATACGTTCTAAAGCAGGAAGAGGGGAAGCTTCGGCTTCCCCGGTCGCATTCGCGTCGGCGCAATCAGGCAACGAGTCTTGCTGCGTCCCTCGCCGCCGACATATCGGCCACCGCGTCGAACGGCTGTTTCCGCTTCAGGCTCCCCACGCCGATATCCATGTCCTGCAAATAAGCAACATCGCGCTCGCTCATCGAAAGATCTCTCGAATACGGCCGCTGCGTCTGATTGAAGTCCCAGATCGCCTTGGCCGATGCAGCATCGAAGCGCTTCTGGGCGCGCTTGCGTGCATCGAAAAAAGCGTCGTGCGACGCGGGCGACATCAGAAACTCGTAGAGTGCGCCGTAGGCTGCCATCACTGAAACCAATCCCTCGTGCTTGCCGGCGAGCGCGGTGTCCGATGCGTACGCCGTCTGGAACACGCACCGCGGCAACGCCTGCCACAGGTTGCCTTCGCGGATGACATGCAGGCCTGCCTCGTCGTTAAGATGCGAGATGCTGGAGCAGCAGGCATCGGCGGCGCCGCTTGCAACCGCATCGAAACATTGGTCGTTGCTGCCGTGATCGACGAATTCAATCTGCGAAGGGTCGATGCCTTTTTCCGCTAAGAGTTGCAGCATGAGCGTATGAAGCAGGCCGAGTCTGGGTCCGACCGCGACGGTTTTGCCGCGCAGATCGGCGAGTGTCGCCGGGCCGCCGGACTTCGCGAAGAGCGTCAGCGCACACTTCTTCATGCCGGCCCCGACGATCTTCACCGGCGCACCCTCTTCGATGCGCGTGAGCACGAGGTTGTATCCGGACACCATGCACACGTCCGCGGCTCCGCGCGCGATGGTGTCGAATGGACCGCTCGTGCCCGGAACCTCGATGATTCGCGCGTCGACGCCGTAAGCCTTGAAGTAACCGAGTTCATCCATCAATGCGTTCAGCGTGGCGTTTTCCAGTCCCGGATTGCTGACGATGCGAATGTCGGTCGAAGCGGCACGGGCGATGAAAGGCGCGGCGAGGCCGCCCGCCGCCAGACCGATACCCACGGCTCCCGCCTTGCGCAGAAAGCTGCGGCGAGTCGAATCGTACGTCATTTTGCTTGTCTCCGAACGCCGGTTAAATCCGGCTGATTTGAATGAGTTCCTCTGCGAAAGAATTTGAAATGCACGCCTTTCGGCCTGCTGTTGCGCGCGGGAAAGCCGCGTGCGGCCAGCCTGCGGCGTGCACGATCGAATTGTGCCCACGCATGCGCGGCCGGTCGATTGAGTAAAATGTCCGATGACTTAACCATTCGCTCATACCGGAAGAGGAGTGCGACGTGTCGGCGGAAATCGACTGGTATTTGCAGATCAACCTCAAGGCGCGGCACCTGCGGCTGCTCGTGACGATCGATACGTACCGCAATTTGAGTCAGGTGGCGGAAGTCACGCATGTCACCTTGCCTGCGGTGTCGAAGTCGCTGGCGGAACTCGAACGCGGACTCGGTCTCTCGCTATTCACGCGTACGGGGCAGGGCCTTGTGCCCACGCCCTTCGGGGAATGTCTGACGCGCCACGCGCACGCCATGCTTCACGTCTTGCATCAGGCGCGCGACGAACTGAAGGCGCTGAGCGCGGGCACCGAGGGCAAGATCGAAATCGGCGTGCTGCCTGTGTCCGCGTCCATCCTGTTGACGCAAGCGCTGAAGCTGCTTAAGGAGCGCTCGCCCGGCACCAATGTGAAGATCGTCGAGGGCTCCGCCGCGACGCTCCTGCCCGACCTGTGGCAAGGTCATCTCGATCTCGTGGTCGGCCGCCTGCCACCTCCTGATACGCTTGGCAGCTTCGACGAAAAGGAACTGCTCGAGGAGCCGGTCATGCTCGTGACCGGGCGGCATCATCCGCTTGCGCGCAAAAAGTCTGTGCAATGGGCGGATTTGCGGCCGTATCCGTGGATACTTCCGCCCATCGGTTCGATCTTGCGCGATCCGCTCGAACGCGCACTGGAAGTGCACGAAGTGCCGCTGACGAACAATTACATCGAGACCGTGTCGCTGCACGTGATCCGCGCGCATTTGCAGGTTTCCGACTGCATCGCGGTCATGGCGGATTCCTCCGCGCGCAACGCCGCTCATCCCCAGCCGCTCCATACGCTGCCGTTGACCCTGCCGCGCCTACTGCGGCCCGCTGGCGTGTTGTGGAACCGCGTGCGCACCCTCACGCCGAGCGCGCAACTCATGCTTTCATGCCTCGAAGAAGCGGCGCAGCGTCTCACCGAAGAAGCCCGCGAAGCCCGCTGAGATTCGCGCTCGGGCGCGACGCAGAGCGCTGCGCGCACCTATACCATTCACTCAACTCGACGGCTGTTTTTCTCAAACCGCCGAATGAACCCCGCTGGCACAATTGTCTCGCGCTCACCCAATAACGAGCGGCGACGCGAACTGCCACCGGCCACGAAGCGCTTTTGGTAAAGGCGACGGCGGTTCTGCGCATCTACACGGAGACAGCAAAGATCATGAACTACAAGAGCGCGCTATGCGCTTGTGCAGCGCTGTTCGGCTTTGCCGCGACGGCATACGCAGGCCCGGCATCCAGTCAAGCCGTGGAAGATTTCTACCGCGGCAAGGCGTTGACGCTCGTGGTCAGCGCGGACGCCGGAACGCCGACGGATATCATCGCGCGTCAGTTCTCACGCTTCTTCGTGAAGTACGTTCCGGGACATCCCAAAGCCATCGTGATGAACGTAGTGGGCGCGGGCGGCATGGTCGCGGCGGCATCGCTGCAGTCCAGACAGCCGAACGATGGCACCGTCATCGGCTTCTTGCAGCGTAACAACCTCTACATCCCGCTGCTCGACGAGCGGCAGAACCGCTTCGATCCGCGCAAGGTGCGATGGCTCGGCAGCCTCAACAAGGTCGAATATTGCTTGGTCTCGATGACGCGATCAGGCGTGACCAGCGCCGACGATCTGAGCAGGAAGAAGATGTATGTCGGCGCGACAGGATTCGCCAACGAGGATCGCACCTTGCCGGCGCTGCTCGACGAATACATCGGCGCGAAGATGAGCATCGTGCCAGGCTATACGGGGCGCGGCGAAGTATATCTGGCCATGCAGCGCGGCGAAGTCGATGGCTGGGCGTCCACCATCGACGGCCTGCAACAGGGCGAGCCGGTGCGCCTGCTTAAGACCGGCAAGATGAAGGTGCTGCTGCATCTGGGCTGGAACAGCCCGGCAGCCTTCGCCGATGTGCCGAACCTGTCTTCATACATCACGCAGCCGGACATCAAGGCGCTCTTCAATCTTTTCATTCTGCCGTTTCAGGCGGGCCGTCCGATCGCCGTGCCGAAGGACGTACCGCAAGACCGTCTGCAGGCGTTGCGCGATGCGTTCGCGAAGACGATCGCCGATCCGGATTTCATCGATGCCATGAAGCAGGCGGGTTATCCGATCGATCCGATCAAAGGCGACGCGGTGGAGCAGATCGTCGCCAAGCTGTATGCGACGCCCGAAGCGCAACTCGAAGATGCCCGCAAGCTCATCTTCAGCGCTCACTGACCACGGCCTGACGGAACATCAACACCAAACGGACCATTCACATGACGCCCGAAATTATCGACATTCATCCGCATATCATTTCGACCGACACGGAACGTTATCCGATTGCGCCTCAGCACGGACATCGTTCCAAGTGGTCGGCGACGCGACCCGTCACGTTCGAGCAACTGAAAGCCGAGATGGATGAAGCCGGCGTATCGAAGGCGGCGATCGTGCATTCATCGACGACCTACGGCACGAACAATTCATATGTCGCCGACAGCGTGGCGCAATACCCGGATCGCTTCACCGGCGTCTATTCGTTTGATGTGATGGCGTCCGACGCGCTCACAACCTTCGACTACTGGCTCGCGCGCGGCATGGGCGGTATCCGGCTCTTTACGGGCGGCGCGACGCATCAAGGCGATGGAAGCTGGCTCGTCGATCCCGCAACGTTTCCGATCTGGCAACGCTGCGCCGAACGCGGCATGACGATGGCGGTCCAGACAACGCCCGACGGCCTGCCGATGGTGGCGGAACTGGCCGAGCGCTTTCCGACCGTGAAGATCGTGCTCGATCACTGTGGCCGGCCGAATCTTGAACAAGGCCCGCCGTACGCGAATTGCGCCGCGCTGTTCTCGCTTGCGAAATACGGCAACGTCTACATGAAGATAACGCCGCGAACGTTCGATCTCGCCGAGGCGGCGCCCGGCGGCGCGCAACCGTTCTTTGCGAAGCTCGTGGAAGTGTTCGGCGCCGATCATCTGGCGTTCGGATCGAACTATCCGGCATCGGCAGGACCACTCAAGACGCTCGTCGAACAGGGCAATGCCTGCTTCGCAGCGCTGAGCGACGAGGAACGTGCGTGGGTGTGGGGACGGACCGCAAAGACGCTCTATCCGATGTTGGCTGGCTGAGCATCGCACATACGCATTGCGTCGACATCAAAACAGGTGAGCCCACGAAGCTCACCATTCCATCAGGATGACACATGGAGTTCTTAAACGATGCAACGCTGGTGGCGGCGGGACACGCGCTATCCACGCTTCTGCAGTTCAATCGAATCATCTTTCTGGCGTTCGGCGTGACCGTCGGACTTGCAATCGGATTGCTGCCGGGAATCGGTGGGCTGACTGGCTTTGCGCTGCTGGTGCCCTTCACTTACACGATGGACCCCTACGCCGCGTTCGCGATGCTGCTCGGCATGGCGTCCGTCATCACCACGTCGGACGTGATTCCCGCTGTGCTCTTCGGCGTTCCAGGCCACGCGGCGTCGCAGGCCACCGTGCTCGACGGCTTGCCGATGACCAAACGCGGAGAAGCATCGCGTGCGCTGAGCGCCTGCTATATGTCGTCGCTGATGGGTGGCCTGATCGGCGCGGTCATCCTGGCCGTGTCACTCCCGCTGGTGCGCCCGTTCGTGCTGTCGATCGGCACGCCCGAGATGTTGTCGCTCACCGTGTTCGGCGTCTCGATGGTGTCGGCGCTGTCGGGCAACACGCCGCTGCGTGGCGTCGTCGCGGCGTGTTTCGGTATTCTCGTCGGCATGATCGGCACCAACGTCGCGACCGGACAGATGCGTTGGACCGGCGACATTCTCTACCTGCAGGACGGCATTCCGCTGGTGCCGATCATCCTCGGCATCTTCGCCCTGCCGGAGCTGTGCGAGTTGGCCATCCGGCGCGCGGCCGTTGCCGAGAATGTGCGCTTCACTTCTCGGCAGGGCATGCGTCAGGGCGTCATCGACACTTTCCGCAACTGGTTTCTCGTGCTGCGTTGCGGCGGTCTCGGCGCGATTCTCGGTGCAGTGCCCGGCATCACGGGTGCGGTGACGGACTGGATCGCGTACGGCCACGCGTTGCAGACGGCCAGAGGCGCGAAGGAAACGTTCACCAAGGGCGATGTGCGTGGCGTGATCGCACCAGAGGCGGCGAATAACGCGCGAGAGGGCGGCAGCCTCGTTCCGATGCTTTCGTTCGGGGTGCCGGGCGGCGCTGCGCAAGCCATCCTGCTCGGCGCGATGATGGTGCACGGCTTCATTCCCGGCCCCGACATGCTCACGCGCCATCTCGACTTCACCTATTCGATGGTGTGGTCGATCGCGCTCGCCAACATCTTCGGCGCGGGCCTGTGCTTTCTGTTGAGCGGACAGTTCGCCAAGGTCTCGACGCTGCGCTACACGCTGATTCTGCCGGTGATCATGCCGGTCATCTTCGTCGGCGCGTTCCAGGGTTCGCGAAGCTGGGGGGACCTCTTCGTGCTGCTCATCGCCGGTGTGATCGGCTGGACTATGAAGCGGCTCAGATGGGCGCGTCCGCCGCTGATTCTCGGCCTCGTGCTGGGCGTGTTGATGGAACGGTACATGTCGATTTCGTTCGTCCGCTACGGCACGGACTGGCTGACGCGGCCGGTCGTCATTGTGTTGCTGAGTCTTGCCGCGCTGGTCTTCTTCAAGCCGCTCTTCAGCGCGTTGCGTAGCGGCGGAGTGGCGCACTTCAAACCGAGCGGCTCCATCGTTTTGAAGCGTGAAGACCTCGTCTATGTGTGCTTCATCGGCATCGGAATTTACATGCTGACGAGTTCGCAACACTGGCTTCTGATGGCGCGGATCGGACCGACAGTCGTGGCGAGCACGCTAGTAATCGCGGGAACGGTCAGCCTCGCGTACAAGGTGTTCGTGATTCCGGCGAACGGCATGGCGCGAGCCAGCAGCGGCGTTCATATGGATGTATCGAGCGATCACGATGAAAAGCTTTCCACGAAAACCGTGGTGGCGCGGGCTGCACGCTTCCTCGGCTGGTTCGTTGCGTTCCTCGCGTGCATGTCAATGATCGGCATGCTTCCGACCGTGCCGCTGATGATCGTGGCGTACATGCGCATCGAGGGGCGCGAGTCGTGGAAGCTCAGCCTGATCCTCGCCGTGTGCGTGACCGCGTTCCTCTATCTCGTCTTCGATCAGACTCTCCATATTCCCTGGCCGGACAGCTTCCTCGGACGTTGGCTGCCGGGTCTGGGCGGAAATTGACTCTTCATCCAAAGGAAACTCGCATGACGCACGACAGGCTGGGGCGTATCGACCCAAAGCAGGCGACGGACGAACAGAAGCGGGTCATCGCCCAATTGGGCGCAGGGCGGGGGCGCATTCCGACGCCGTTCAACATCTGGCTGCATAACCCGCGTCTGGCCGAAGGCATGGAAATCATCGGCACGCACGTGGACCGTTCGCCCGTGCTCAGCGAGGCGGAAACCGAAGTCGCCATTCTCGCGACGGCGGTGTTCTGGAATGCACCGTATGTGATCGCCAATCATCGGCGGCATGCGTTGAAGGCGGGCGTTCCAGAAGCGGTCGTCGCCGCAATTCTGGACAAACGCCGACCCGAGGGCGAACATGGGCGCTTCGGGCTGGTGTGCGGCGCGGTGAGCGACATGCTCGCGGGCGGCTTCATCGACGACGCGCGCTTCGCCGAGTACGTCGCGGGGCTGGGGCGGGCGGTCATCGCGGAGCTGCTCGTGACGATCGGTTATTTCACCTCGATCTCGCTCGGCATGACCTTGCACGCGCTCGAGCCTAAGGAATGAGCGCCCATCCCGAGCAATTCAATACGGTAGAGCAGGAGATCCGACGTGACCGGGCTTGACGGCTATTTGCAGGTGAACCTGAAGGCGCGACATCTGCGCCTGCTCGTGACCATCGATACCTACCGGAATCTGACGCAGGTGGCGGAAGTCACGCACGTCACGATGCCGGCGGTGTCGAAGTCGCTGGCCGAACTGGAGCGAGGGCTCGGACTCACGCTCTTTTCACGCACGGCGCAAGGGCTCGTGCCGACACCGCACGGCGAATGTCTCATCCGTCATGCGCGGGAGATGTTGACCATTCTCCATCAGGCGCGCGATGAAATGAAGGCGCTGAGTTCGGGCACGGAGGGCAAGGTTCACATCGGCATGTTACCCGCTTCGGCGTCCGCGCTGCTGCCGCAGGCCCTCAACCTGCTGAAGGTCAAGTCGCCAGGAACGAACGTCAGGGTGGTCGAAGGCACGCGCGGCGCATTGCTTCCCGAACTCTGGCAAGGGCGGCTCGATCTGATCGTCGGCCGGCTACCTGCGCCGGACACGCTCGGCAGCTTCGAGGAAAAGGCGCTGCTCGAAGAGCCCATCACCTTGATGACAGGGCGGCATCATCCGCTTGCCCGGCGCAAGAACCTCAACTGGTCCGATCTTCATCCGTATCCGTGGATCTTGCCGCCGCAAGGCTCGATTCTGCGCGATTCGCTGGAACGCACCCTCAGGGCGCACGACGTACCGCTGACGAACAATTACATCGAGACGCTATCGGTCCACGTGACGCGTGCCCATCTGCAGATTTCGGATTTCATCGCCGTCATGGTCGGCACGCCGGCCAGCGACGGCGCGCAGCCCCTGCATGCGCTTCCCTTGACTTTGCCTAGGCTACTGCGCCCGGCCGGCGTGCTCTGGAACCGCAATCGCGGGTTGACGCCCAGCGCGCAACTGATGATCGCCTGCCTGGAAGAGGCCGCAGAGCAATTGCAAAGCGGCCAATTGTAAGCGGCAGAGAAAATACCAACTGCACATTCTGAATTTCAATTTGCCTGCATTAGTTAGGTATCCATATAGAAGAAATAGCACCTTTACCGAACGGTTAAGTGTCCCGCCACTTTTTTCAATAGACGGCAGCGGGGCTCTCAAAAGATCATGTGATCAACGACACAATATTCCTCCAAGGAGACTCAAGTGACGAAGAAGGTCCATCTCAAGCTCGCGATCGCCGAGCATCCGCACACTTCGGCTATCCGCAACGGTTCGATTCCCATCGAGGGCGTCGACGCGGAATTTATCACCGTTCAGCCGCAAATCGGCGCATTCCGCCGCATGGTCCGCGATGTCGAATTCGACGTGTGCGAGCTGGCGCCGACCACGTACATCATCGCGCGTGCGTATGGCGCGCCGTTCGTCGCGCTGCCGATCTTTGTCGTGCGCCGCTTCCACCATTCGGGGCTGCTCGTGCGGCCGGACGCGGGCATCAAAACGCCCAAGGATCTCGAAGGCAAGAAGGTCGGCGTGCGCGCGTATTCGGTGACGACGGGCGCATGGACGCGCCAGGTGCTGATCGACGAGTTCGATCTCGATCCTTCGAAGGTGACCTGGGTCGTCGATGACGAAGAGCACGTCACGCAGCTCCAGTTGCCGCCGAACGTCGTTCATGCACCCAAGGGCACCTCGCTTGCAGAAATGATGGCGAAGGGCGAACTCGTCGCAGGTTTCCACGGCAACGCCGGCATTGGCCGCACCGGGGACCCGACGGGCGGCTGGAAGGAAGTGGAAGCGGATTATCCGGACCTGTTCCCGAACGCGGAAGAACTTGAATCCGAGTACTACGCACGCACCGGCGTGTACCCGATGCACGGCACCATCGTGGTCAAGGATTCGGTGCTCGCGGAGCATCCGTGGGTCGCGCAATCGATCTACAACGCGTTCGACAAGGCGAAGCAGGACTGGCTCGCCAAGCTCAACGCAGGCGAACTGAACGACAAGAAGAACAAGAAGTACATCGAGCTGCAGAAGATCGTCGGCAACGACCCGCTGCCCTACGGTATCGAAGAAAACCGCAAGACGATCGAAGCGCTCGAAGCGACCGCATTCAAGCAAGGCCTGACGCCGCGTCGCATGTCCATGAATGAGCTGTTCGTCGATCCCCGCATCTGAACCTGCACGGAAGCACAAGAACATGATTATCGATTGTCACGGTCACTTCACGACCGTTCCCGCTTCGTTTCGCGACTGGCGCGCCAGGCAGATCGCGGCCGCCGACGATCCCGCCAATGCGCCGCCGCTGAACGGCGCGCACGTTTCCGATGACGACATCCGCGAAGGCGTCGGCAACGGCCAATTGCGTCTGCAACAGGAACGCGGTGGCGACCTGACGCTGTTCTCGCCGATCGCCGGTCTCATGAGCCATCACCTCGGCAACGAGCGCACGAGCCTGGAATGGGCCGAGGTGTCGAACAATCTGGTGCGACGCGTCTGCGATCTCTATCCGGACAACTTCGTGCCGGTTTGCCAGTTGCCGCAGTCTCCGCTCGCGCCGCCGAAGAACTCGGTGGCCGAACTGCGCCGCTGCGTCGAGGAAATGGGTTTCGTGGGCTGCAATCTGAACCCGGACCCGAGCGGCGGCTACTGGACCGGCAAGCCCATGACGGACCGCGATTGGTATCCGCTCTATGAAGCGCTGTGCGATCTGGATGTTCCCGCGATGATCCACGTCGCCGCATCGTGCAACCCGTGTCATCACGGCACGGGCGCGCACTATCTGAATGCCGACACGTCGGTCTTCATGCAACTTCTGCAGGGAGATTTGTTCAAGGATTTCCCGACGCTGCGCCTCGTGATTCCGCATGGCGGCGGTGCGGTGCCCTACCACTGGGGGCGTTATCGCGGCATGTCGCTGGAGATGGCCAAGCGTCCGCTCGAAGGTCTGCTGAACAACGTCTTCTTCGATACGTGCGTCTATCACCATCCGGGCGTCGAGTTGCTGACCAAGGTGGTGCCGACGAGCAACGTGCTGTTTGGTTCCGAAATGATCGGCGCGGTGCGCGGACGCGATCCAAATACCGGCGAGTACTTCGACGATACCAAGCGCTACATCGACGCATGCGAGGCGTTGAGCGATGCGGACCGCCACGCGATCTTCGAGGGCAATGCGCGGCGCGTCTATCCGCGTCTGGACAAGCACCTCAAGGCGAAGGGACTGTAATGAACATCATGGACATTCATCCGCACATCATCTCCGACGACGAGAAGCGCTATCCGCCCGCGCCACTGTTCGGCAAGCGTTCGGACTGGTCACAGGAACGCCCGAACACGGTCGAAGCCTTGATTCAGGCAATGGACGAAGCAGGCGTCACGAAGGCGGCCGTCGTGCATTCGTCGACCACTTACGGCTTCGACAACAGTTATGTGGTGGACGGCTGCAATCAGTACAAGGACCGGCTCATCGCCGTGGGTTCCGTGGACGTGCTCGCGGACGACGTGCAGTCCGTCATCAAGAACTGGGCCGACAAGGGATTGGCGGGACTTCGCATTTTCACCGGCGGATCGACCAAGGATTTCGATCCTAGCGAACTGGACAACCCGAAGTCGTTCAAGGCGTGGGAAATGCTCGCGGAGCTGAAGCTCCCGATGTGCATCCAGACCGGACCGGTCGGCCTGCCGCAAGTGCGCATGCTAGCGGAAAGGTTTCCGAACGTAAACATCATCCTCGATCACCTCGCGCGTCCCGACGTGCTCGACGGGCCGCCGTACGCGAACGCGGCAGGACTCTTCGCGTTGCGTGACCTGCCGAACGTCTACATGAAGCTCACGCCGCGCATCTTCGGCGATGTCAAAAAGGAGAAAGCCAGCGCGGAAACCTTCTTCCCGCGCGTGGTCGAGGCATTCAGTGCGCAACGTCTGGCGTGGGGCTCGAATTTCCCCACATCGACAGGCACGCTCAGTGAGATTCTCGCGACCGCCCAACAAGGGCTTGCATGCCTGAGCGTTGAAGACCGCGAATGGATCTTCGGCAAGACCGCACAAAAGCTCTACCCGGCGTTGAGCTGAAAACCGAACGAAGGCAAGCGAGAAAGAGAGATCATCATGTCAAACACACGTCTGAACAGCATCATTCGCGCTTTCGAATCCGGCAAGCCGGCGCATGCCGCCTTTGCGAAACTCGACAAGCAGACCGCCATCGAAATGAGCGATGCGCCTTACGACGGCATCGTCTTCGAAATGGAGCACAACCCGTACGACGTGTCCGCGCTCGGCGACGCGCTGCAGTACATGCTCAACCGCAAGCAGATTGCGGAGTCCGGGTCGGTTGCGCCCAAGGTGACGCCCCTCGCGCGCATCCCAGCCAACGGCGCGGAGATGAATCAGAGCTTCGCGAAGCAGGTGCTCGATCGCGGCGCGTACGGAGTGATCTGGCCGCATGTGGCAACCGTCGAGCAGGCATACAACGCCGTGGCGTCCTGCCGTTATGCGCGGCCGAAGAACGCTCCGCTCTATGAACCGAAGGGACTGCGCGGCGACGGTCCTGCCAACGCTGCGCGCTACTGGGGCCTCTCGATGGCCGAGTACTACGAACGCGCCGATGTCTGGCCGCTCGCGCCGCAGGGCGAAATCCTCGTCGGGCTGATGTGCGAGAGCACGCAGGCAATCGAGAATCTTGACGACATCCTCGCCAACGTGCCGGGCATCGGTTTCATTCTGATCGGCGAAGGCGACTTGAGCCAGGAGCTTGGCCTGCCGCGTCAGTACGAGCATCCGGAAGTGCTCGCGGCGATGGGTCAGATCGTCGAGACGTGCCGCAAGCACAATGTCGTCGTCGGCAATCCGCATGTCACCGCGAAGAATCATCGCCGGCTGCAGGAAGAGGGATATCGCTTCCTGATGTCCGCGCCCGCGCGCACGTATGGCGTGGTGGGTCTCGCCCGCGAACTGGCAGGCTACTGATGAACGGCGCCGAAAGTCTCGTTGCGACGCTGGTGGAGCAGGGCGTCGATATCTGCTTCGCCAATCCGGGCACCTCGGAGATGCATTTTCTCGCCGCGCTCGGCGGCAATCCGAAGATGCGCAGCGTGCTGTGTCTGTTCGAAGGCGTGGCCACCGGCGCCGCCGACGGCTGGTATCGCATGAAGGACAAGCCTGCGTCCACCTTGCTGCATCTCGGGCCGGGCCTGGCGAACGGCCTCGCGAACATCCATAACGCGAAGCGCGCTTCGTCGGGGATGGTCAATGTCGTCGGCGAGCATTCGGTGTCGCATCTGAAGTACGATCCGCCGCTGACCTCGGATATCGAAGGTCTCGCGCGCCCGCTGAGTCATTGGGTGCGGCGCGCGGAATCGTCGAACACGATTGCGTGGGACGCGGCGCAGGCCGTGGCCAAGGCAAGCGAGCATCCGGGCCAGATCGCCACGCTGATTCTGCCGGGCGATACCTCGTGGCAACCCGTCGATGCCGCGTCCGCGTTGCCGCCCAGGCGCGGCGATGCGCGCCGCGCGCCGAGCGCCGCGCGCATCGAACATGTGGCGCGCGTGCTGCGCTCGGGCGAGCCGGCGCTGATCGTTCTGGCGAACAAGTCGACGCGCGGCGCGACGCTGGAGAAGGCGGGACGCGTCGCGGCCGCGACGGGCGCGGTGCTCGGCTCGCAGTTCTTCACGGCGCGCATCGAGCGCGGCGCGGGACGCGTGCCGCTCGCGCGCATTCCGTATGCGGTCGCGCAGGCGACGGCGTTTTTGAAGGACTACCGGCACATCATCACGGTCGAGACGCGCGAGCCCGTCGCGTTCTTCGCGTATCCGGACAAGCCGAGCCTGCTGAAGGCGGAAGGCACGCTCGTGCATCCGTTCGTCGAGGCCGACGAAGACAGCGAACTCGCCTTCGACTTGCTGTTGCAGGCGCTCGACGCGGCCGCCACGACACCGCTTCTTCAGGCGCGCATCGAAACGCCGGTGCCCACGGGAGCGCTGAATCCGACGAGCATCGCGCATGTGCTCGCGGCGGGCTTGCCGGAGCACTGCATTGTCGTGGACGAGTCGCTGACGACGGGGCGCGAATCCATGAGCCTGACCATGGGCGCGCGGCCGCACGATCTCATCAACAACATGGGCGGCTCGATCGGTTATGCGACGCCCGTTGCGACCGGCGCGGCGCTGGCGTGTCCCGAGCGGCGCGTCATCTGCATGGTCGGCGACGGCAGCGCGATGTACACCATCCAGTCGCTTTGGACGCAGGCGCGCGAGGGACTGAACGTCACGACGATCATCTTCGCCAACAACAGCTACGCGATCCTCAAGGCCGAATACGCCAACATGGGCGCGGGCGCGCCGGGCGAACGCGCGTTGTCGATGATCGACATCGACAAGCCGCGTATCGACTGGCTGGCGATGGCGAAAAGCATGGGCCTGCTGGCGGTGGCAGTCGAGACGGCGGAAGGCTTTTACAAGGCGCTGGTCGATTCGACGCGCGAAGCCGGTCCGAGCCTGATCGAAGTACGGCTTTGACATCCAGCGAAATAAGCAACGATACAAGCAACAGGAGCACACAGCATGACAACGACGCAAACCGAAGCGCCGACGTTGCGCGTCAATCTCGCGGAATACGCGGTGACGAAGGCGATGCGCAATGGACGGGTGAAGTCCGATCTCGTGAATCTCGATTTCTGCGGACCGACGCCCGCGCACAACGCCTTCAAGGCGATGGTGCGCGAAAGCAAGTTCGACGCGGGTGAACTGGCGATCGTCACGTTCCTCCAGGCTAAGGCCTACGGCAAGCCCTATGTACTGCTGCCTGCGCCGATCTCAGGACGTTTTCAGCATCACTGCGCAGGCTACAACATCGACTTCGGCCATCTCGATCCGAAGGATATTGAAGGCAAGAAGGTCGGCGTGCGCACCTACACGCAGACGACCGCGCTGTGGATTCGCGGCATCCTGCGCCACGAATACGGCGTCGATCTGGACAAGGTGACGTGGATGACGCTCGGCGACGGGCATCTCGCCGAATACAGCGATCCGCAGAATTGCCAGCGTTTGCCGGCGGGTTCATCGATTCCGCAAATGATGCTCGATGGCGAACTCGTGGCCGCCCTGCTCGGCGAGGATATGCCGAAGGACGAACGCGTGCGCACGCTCGTGCCCGATGCGCAGGCTGCTGCGAAAGACTGGTTCACGCGCACCGGCGTCGTGCCGATCAACCACATGTTCGTAGTGCACGAGAGACTCTCGAAAGAGCGGCCGGATGTCGTGCGCGAGCTGTATCGCATGGTCGTGGAAAGCCGCGCGAGCGCGGAGGGCGTTCCCACCGTGTTTCCGCCGATCGGACTCGAAGCGAACCGCAAGGGCCTGCAACTGGCCGTCGACTGGGCGCTCGATCAGAAAATCATTCCACGTCGTCTGTCAGTCGACGAGTTGTTCGACGATGTGACCGGTAGCCTCGGTTAAGGACATCGGAGAGCAAAGTGGAGATCACCCGGGTCGAACGCGCGCGGACCGAAAACCGCTGGGGCATCCTCGTGCTGCTCGCGCTTGGGCTCATGATCTCGCACGTGGATCGCACGAGTATGTCCGCGGCTTTCGCGGACCGTCATTTCGTCCAGGAATTCGCACTGGCGCACGTTCAGCGCGGATGGCTCGGCTCCGCGATGTTCTGGTCGTATGGCCTGCTTCAATTGCCGATGGGCTGGCTGGTCGATCGCTACGGCGTGAAGTGGCCATATGCGATCTGCTTCCTGTTCTGGTGTCTCGCGGCCGCCGCAACCGGCATGGTGACGACGCTCTGGGCGCTCATCATCGTGCTCCTGATGATCGGCGTCGCGGAATCCATCGTGGTCCCCGCGACGTATCGGTATCTCGCCGATCATTTCGATGAAACGCGAAAGGGCACGGCGCTCGGCATCTATTCCATCGGCGGAAAGATGGGACCGGCGCTCGGCGCACCCATTGCGGCGTGGCTCATCTCGACGAGTTCATGGAAAGCGATGTTCGTGATCACCGGACTCGTCGGATTGATCTGGCTCGCGCCTTGGCTGCTGATGCTCAAGAACGACTTTCCTTCGCGTGCGCAACTCGCCGTCGCCAGGAAGCGGGCGGCGTCGGTGCCGCTCTCGAACCTGCTGTCGAGTCCGGTCGTGTGGGGCGGGTTGATCACCAACTTTTGCTACAGCTATTTCGCGTTTTACTGCATGACGTGGATGCCGGCTTATCTCGTCGAGCAGCGCGGCCTGTCGCTCGGTGAATCGGGTCTGTATACGTTCTTCAGCTTCGTCGGGATCGCGGTCGTGGCCGCCCTCGCGGGATGGGCAGCCGACCGGCTGATCGCACGCGGATTCGATGCCGTGATCGTGCGCAAGTCGTTCATCGTGGCCGGATTCGTCGGCGGGACTACGGTGTTGCTCGGCGCGTATGCGCATTCGCCACGGATGGCCTTGCTGTGGAACGTCGTGTCGCTTTCGCTCCTCGGCCTCGTGACCGCGAACAATCTCGCCCTCGTCAAACTCACGCTGATTCCCAAGCAGGCGGTTGGATTGAATACCGGCCTGCAGCAAGTGGCGACGAGTCTCGCGGGCGGCGTATCGGCAAGCCTGTCGGGATGGCTGCTGCACGTCGGGCGCAGCTATACGTTGCCGATGCTCGCAATCTTCGCCTTCCTGCTGCTCGGGGCCGCCAGTACCGTCGTGCTGCTTCGAAGGAAGTGGGCGCCCAAGGTCAACGCTCCCATGCGTGACGTGTCATGACCCCTTCGCACCAACCCTCATCGCCGTCCATGCAGACTCATCCCGACGAGGTGACGTCCCTGCTGCGTCACGCGTCGCTCATGCGTTTTCTGATAGCGCGCGTCGGCTCGATCAGCGCGCAGCAAATGCTGATGCTCGCGATCAGCTGGCACATGTATGACCTGACATCGAGCGCGTGGGATCTTGGCCTCGTCGGCCTGTTCCAGTTCCTTCCCGGTCTCGCCACGACGCTCATCGCGGGTCATTGCGCCGACCGGCTGCATCGTGGACGGATGGTCGCTGCGTGCCTGGCATTGCAGGCGGTCGTGGCGACGCTTCTGATAGTGTCCACCGCTACCCACAACGTGACGCGCGACGTGCTGCTGACGCTCTCGCTCGTGCTCGGCGCGATCAGACCGTTCCAGATGGCAGGGCAGCAGGCCCTCTTGCCGATGCTCGTCCCGCCCAGACTGCTCGCTCGCTCGATGGCGCTCAGCACGGTGGTCCAGCAAGTCTCGGTGATCGCCGGGCCGGCGTTGGGCGGAGTGCTGTTCGCGGTCAGCGTCGGCACGGTATATCTGACGAGCGCGCTGCTGTTCTGCATCAGCGCCGTGATGTATGCGTTCGTTCGATATGACTACACGCCGCCGTCGCGCGAACCGGTAACGCGGGACACGATACTCGCGGGCTTGCGCTTCATCTGGGGTAGTCCGCTGCTGCTGGGCGCGATCTCGCTCGATCTTTTCGCGGTCCTGTTCGGCGGCGCAACGGCGCTGCTTCCCGTCTACGCGAAGCAGATCCTGCACGTCGGACCGCAAGGACTGGGCTTGCTGCGCTCCGCGCCGGCCATGGGCGCGTTGTGCGTCGGACTCGTGCTTTCACGACGCGCGATTGTCAGCGGCGTCGGCAAGAAGCTGCTGGTCGCCGTGGCGGTCTATGGCGTGTCGATCGCCGCATTCGGCCTCTCGCGATGGTTTCCCGTTTCGCTGCTGTTGCTCGCGGTGTCGGGTGGCGCGGATACGATCAGCGTGATCGTCAGGCAGACGTTGATTCAACTCGAAACGCCTGATCGCATGCGGGGACGCGTCGCGGCGGTCAATACGCTGTTCATCGGCGCGAGCAATCAACTCGGCGAATTCGAGTCCGGCGTGAGTGCGACGGCGCTGGGCGTCGTCGGCTCGGTCGTCGTGGGTGGCTGCGCGACGGTTGTGATCAGCGCCGCCTGGAGCCGCCTTTTCAAGCCGCTCGCCAAGCGCGACGCGCTGCATTGATCCGGCAGCGCGCCGTTACCGGTTTCGGATGACTACGGTGAAGTGATCGACATGAGAGCCTTGTTATCAAGCATAGTGCGGTATATCGAGCGCTTCGGCGCCAGCGCCCAGTTGAGTGTCCTGAATGAGATCTACGGCTTCGTCGATCCGAACGGGAAACAGCCATGAGCGAACCAGGGAAATCGCTTCGGTTCCTGATGCATGACTGGTTGGGGCGAGCGGGGAATATTCGAGTCAGTCGCGCCGCGCGTTCGAAGGCCATGCCCTGGCGCGCGGTGCGTATCGAAGTGACGGTGTCGTCGACGGCCTTTGCTATCGTATTTTTTCGCCACGACGATGGATCGTGGCGTGTTTATCCGCCGACCTCTCCCTCGCTTTCGATAAACCTCGTTCCGACCTGAAGGCGTACGCAAGCGCCAGCAGCTAGGTGTCAACCCCTAATTGCTAACCCTGCTAGACTGTTTGAGCGAACTGCACACGTCCCGCGATGCAGTGTCGCCAGGCCGTACTGGGAGGTGTCGCATGAAACCGCTCGTCAAGGCAGTTTTAGGGTTGACTTTTTCAATTCCCGTTTTTTCTTTTGCGCAGACAAGCGACCAGTCCTTGACTCGTGCACAGGTTCGCGCCGATCTCGTCCGCGCTGAAAATGCGGGCTATAGCCCGACCGCCTGGGCGGATTTTCCTGACGGTGAAATACAGGCTGCGGAATTCCGCGTCGCTGCGCGCAAGGCGATGAAAGGCCACGTCGACGAAACCGGCCGGAGAGCGATGCCGCAGTCCAGCGACATCGCCAGGTAGCCGCGTGACAGGACCGAACAACCGGGTGGCTCATCCTCCCGATTGCGCGGTCCCGCTCGACCCGGAACCATAGGCGGCGCGGGCCGCGGCTTGCTCTCGCATGATGATAGCTTCGGCGCGTCGCAGGCTTCCGGGGCAGTCACCCGTGCAATTGCTCAACGGATTGTAGCCAGCCCTTTCAAGTTGCACGAGCTCCGCGCGGACCTGCTCGCGCGTGAGTGTGTCACTCGATTGAGCGAGCGCCACTGCAGGAAGCAGGAAAACAGCGGTGATGATGGTGGCGATCAAGAAATTCATATTTGCCCTTTGATATGTGTCTGCCATGTGATCAGCAGCGAGACGAATTACACACTAAGGGTAAATACTGAGTCTATTGAATTATCAAGCCTGGTGTTTGACCATTTGGTTAGGCCCTGGTCGAGCCTAGAACTTGTGCGTCATTCCTAACACGATACCTCGCGCATACGCGCCGGGCGCGGTCGGAATGCCGCTGTATTGCGTGCCGTCGAGCGTGTAATTCGCTTGACCGTGGTTATCGATCAAACCAGCAGCCGCGTAAAGACTAGTCGCCTTGGATAGGAAATACTCATAGGTGAGACCGATCTGCTGTGCGTTCTTTCCCTGTCCGGCGCGATCATGGGCATAGCCGTACATGACCGAAACGAGATTGAACGGATCGAGCAGATAAGACATGGATGCTTCGTAAATGTCGCGATTTTCGCTGTTGTCCGTCTGCCGTTCCGATTGATACGCGAGATACACGCGCAGATGGCCCGCGCGATAGCCCGCCGCCGCGCGCCATACCTTCTGCACGGAACTGCCGGTGGCATTGCCTTGCGATTCATAGCCGGCGGACATGCGAAACGGGCCGTTCACATAGCGCGCGACGACGTTATAGAAGTGCAAGCCATTGCTTGGCTTCATCGTCTGGTCGCGCAAGGAGATCATGGCTTGCGTGCTCAAGCCGTAAATCGTGGGCGCAAAATAAGCGATCGCATTGCTCGCGCGCACGGTCACGTCCTGGAAGTTGTTGATCGGCGATGCAATGCTTTTCACGGCAGTCGGATCGATCTCGCCGTTCAAAAAAAGGTATTCGGGCTTCTTCTGACGTCCGATGCGCAACTCGCCGAACGGTCCGCTCATGCCGACCCACGCTAGCCGATTCCATGCGGCGGTCGAATCGGTCGCTGCGCCCGTCACGCCGGAAAAGCCCTGTTCAAGCTGGAAATTGACGCGATAACCGCCGCCGATGTCTTCGCTGCCTCGCAGACCATACACGGTGGCGAAAAGTCCACTCGATACCGCACGCACAACCGATCCCTGACCGCCGTTCTGAAACTCGATGCCATTATCGACGATGCCATAGAGCCTCAACGACGATTGCGCTTGAGCACTATCGAATGCGCCTGAAACGCAGAGCGCCAGGGGCAAAAGGAACCGCTTTTTCATTGTGTCTCCGGTTTTAATTGTCGATCGTCGATGCGCGGTGACCGCGACGCGGACGCTTTCTCCAGGCGCGACGAGAAGCCGCGTGTGTCCAGGCGCGGCCATGGATCGAGGCGATGTGCGTGGGTTGCGCGCCACGCGCGGCGGGCTCGCGCTAAGGACGCGTACCAATATTTACGTTCGGCGGCGCGATGCGATATCGGCTGTCGCGTCGGGAAGCGAATGCAGAATAGGGGATTGCGAGGGATGCGTCCCTGTACAAAAGTAAGGTTTGCCGGGATTTAATTCCGATTTCGACCGGATTTATAAGCAGGCGAATGTTCTCGCGCCGCCCCTAAAGAAAAGTGCCATCGAAACTCAGTTTTGTGTAGGGACTCGGGCGACGCCTTTACTTATTCTTCCTTCCATCAAGAAAACTCAATCGAACAGAAGAGACAGGGCATATGGAGACAAGCAAACCCGGACTGACACAGCGCTGGGCCGTGCTCACGCTACTCGCGCTCGGCGTACTGATTTCCTTCGTCGATCGCACGAGCATTTCGGCCACGCTGGCGAACGCGGATTTCATTCGTCATTTCTCGCTGAACGACGTGGATCGCGGCTGGATCAACGCGGCGTTCTTCTGGTCCTACGGCGTGTTTCAGATACCGATGGGCTGGGTCGCCGACCGCTACGGCGTGAAGTGGCCGTATGCGATCAGTTTTGCGTTGTGGTGTATCGCGACGGCTTTGATGGGGGCGGTGACCGCGCTTGCGAGTCTCGTCGTGATGCGGCTCGTTATCGGCATGGCGGAAGCGATCGTGATTCCGGCCAGTTACCGGTGGATTCGAAACAACTTCGACGAAAGCCAGAACGGTCTCGCCGTTGGCATTCTAGCGATGGGCAACAAGTTCGGCCCCGCGCTCGGCGCACCGGTGGGCGCGTGGTTCATCGTGCATTACTCATGGCAGACGATGTTCGTCGTCACCGGTCTTGTCGGGCTGTTCTGGCTCCTGCCCTGGCTCACGATCGTGCGCAGCGACTTTCCGTCGAGGGCCGAGATTGCGATATCGGATCAGCGGGCGCGTTCGGTGGGCCTCGGCAACATCATGACGAGTCCCGTCGTGTGGGGCGGCATGATCACCAACTTCTGCTACGGCTATTTCACGTTCTACTGCATGACGTGGATGCCCGCGTATCTGGTCGAACAACGCAACCTGTCGATCTCGCGCTCGGGGCTTTTCACGTTCTTCAGCTTCGCGGGCATCGCGATCGTCGCTGCGCTCGCGGGCTGGGCGGCGGATCGTGTCATCGCAAGCGGCCGCAATCCGATCCTCGTGCGCAAGGCCTTCACCGTGACGGGCTTCGCGGGCGGCTGCACGGTGCTGCTCGGCGCGTATGCGAACTCGCTCGAAATGGCGTTGTTCTGGAACGTGCTGTCGCTCTCGCTACTCGGTCTTGTCACCGCCAACAATCTCGTGCTGTCGCGCCTCACGCTGATTCCGAAGCAGGCCATCGGCCTCGTGACCGGCGTGCAGCAAGTCGCGACGAGTCTCGCGGGCGGTGTGGCCGCGAGTCTGTCCGGCTGGCTGCTGCACGTGAGCGGAAGTTACGACCTGCCGATGATGGTCATTCTCGGCTTTCTGGTGGTGGGTGCGATGGCCACCATCGTGCTCTATCGCCCTGAATGGGCGCCGAAAGTCACCGAACAGCAAGGCACGTTGCGACGCGCCTGAATGCCAGGACATCGTTGTACTCATCACATTCAAAAGAGAAACACCAAACATGGCGAAGATCGTATTCGGAATGGCGGTGCCGCACAGCGGCATGCTGGGTCAGGCTCCGGAGGACTGGCTCATCAACGGCGCGCGCGACCGCAACAACAAGGAACTTTGGTTTCGCAACCGGACGTGGACCTATCCCGAACTTGAAGCCTATCGCGAGGCGGCGTTCGAGAAGTACCTGACCATCGAGGAACGCACGGCGCGCGCGCAACGCTGCCGCGCGGCGCTCGACAAGATGGCCGCCGCCTACCGCGAGGCGGACATCGACGTGGCCATCATTCTGGGCAAGGATCAGAAAGAGATCTTCACCGACTTCTCGCCGTCGATCGCCATCTATAGCGGCGCGCAAGTGCACAACGGTCCGCCGCAGCGCGCCGTGTATGCGCCGGATCGTCATGTGGTGCATGATTGCCATCCGAAGCTGGCGACTTACCTCATCGAATATTTTCAGCGCGAGAACTTCGATCTGACCGATCTCTTCGCGTGGCCCGACAACGTGTGGATGAAGCCGCTGCCCGAGTATCCCGTCGTGCCGCATGCGTACAGCTTCGTCTATCACCAGATCATGGGCGATGCGCCCCCGCCGCACGTGCCGGTCATCATGAACTGCTTTTATCCGCCGACGCAGCCGTCGATGTCGCGCTGTATCGAGTTCGGCCGCATCCTGCGCGATGCCATCGCCGCGTGGCCCGAAGACGTGCGCGTGGGCATCTTCGCGTCCGGCGGGCTGTCGCACTTCGTGAATGACGAGGAGTTCGATCATCGCATCATGAAGATGCTGGCCGATTACGACTACGACGGACTGGCCGCGGTGGACGACCGCTCGTATCAGTCCGGCACATCGGAAATCAAGCTCTATGTGAGCGTGATGAAGGCCGTGCAGGAAACCCGGGCACAAATGACGCTGGTGGACTATGTGCCGTGCTGGCGCACGCCCGCCGGCACCGGCGAAGGCATGGGCTTCATGTACTGGAAGGCCGCCGAGTGAGCGGACTTCGTTGACACCACATTGCGCCAGGGACGCAAAGCGGCATGCCGGCCCTGGCGTGCATATAACGACTGGAGACACGCTGTGTATTCGAGTATGTGTTTCATGAGGCGCGTAGCGGGGTTCATCATCGGCGCATGCGTGGCGAGTCAGGGTGTCGCGAACGCGGCATCGAACGATATGAACGGTGCGAGCGGCACCATGCTGCTCAACCGCGTGGGACCTGTCACGTCCGAGTTGTACATCGCCAATGCGGACGGCACCGACGAGCACAAGCTTTTGCCGACGCCCGGCTTCGATTACCACGGGTCGTTCTCGAAGGACGGCCAGTGGATCGTGTTCACGTCCGAGCGCGACGGACTGGGCGAATCAAATCTGTATCGCGTGAAAATCGACGGGACGGGTCTGCAGCGTCTCACGGATCACATCGCCGTGGACGATGCCGCGCAGTTCTCTCCCACCGACCCAGACTTGATCGCGTTCGTATCGTCGCGCAAGGGCGAAGCGGGCTTCGGCACGACGAACGTGTGGACGCTGAACATCGCGACCGGCGCGCTGACGAACGTCACCGGCGCTATTGCTTTCGATGCGTCGAAGCCGCACAGCTACTTCCGGCCTTCATGGTCGCCGGATGGCAAGTGGCTGGCGCTGTCGTCGGATATCGGCTCGGAATGGCGCGGCCATAATTTGCCGGTCGGTTGGGAGCGCACGCAGGAAAGCAGCATATACGTCATTCGACCCGATGGTTCCGGATGGAAGGAGATCGCGAGTCATCCCGGCTTCGACGATGGTTCGCCTTCGTGGTCGCCGGACGGCACGCATCTCGTGTTCTATGAAACGCCGGTGGAATCGACGTGGGGGGCGCACCGGCCGGAAGGCATCAACGTAGTCAGTTCACAGATCGTGTCGGTCGCGCTGAGTGATCTTTCCAAGACCTCGCTGGCATCGACGCCCGGCTTCAAGGTGTTTCCGCATTATCTCGATGCCACAAATGTCGCGTATCACGTCAAGGGCGGCGACACCGAAGGCATCTATACGACGGCGGGCGCGTCCCGTTCGACGATCAACTCGGGCATTCGCTCGCCGCAGTATTCGGCGGACGGCAGGAAGATGGTCTACGAAAAGGTGACATTCCGCCCCGCGCGTCCGAACGGCACGCCGATGTTCAGCTTCGATCGCGCGTGGACCTACAAATACATCGACGTGTTTCCGCAACTCTCGCTGGATCGCAAGCAACTCGTGTACACCGAGAAGGCGATCGGTTCATCGATCGCTGTCATCAATACGGATTTCACCGGTTATCGCCGCATCTACGATTCGCAGACGAGCGGTCTCGACGCCGACATGATCAGGAAAGGGCTGGCCGGCGCGTTTCAGCCGACCTGGTCGCCAGATCGGCAATGGGTCGCGTTCGGCATCGGCGACTGGTTCTTCACACGCGGCGCGGGGCCGGGACGCATTGCGCGCATCAGAGTCGATGGCAGTATGAACGGGCATCCGGAGATTCTCACGGATGGCTCGATGAACGCGGGCTTTCCGAGCTATTCCCCCGATGGAAAGAAGATCGTTTATCGCGTGTCGAACACGACGCTTCAAGGCCTGCGCATCCTTGATCTGGACACGCGCACGACGACGGTGCTGACCAGCGGTCAGGACAATCTGCCGGGATGGTCGCCGGACGGCACGAGAATCGTCTTCACGCGCAAGCAGGTGAACGCGGACGATCCGAACAAGTTTAACTACGACGTGTTCACGATCCACCCCGACGGAACGCATCTCGAGCGCCTCACATCGGACGGCTCGAATCAGGGCCATGCGGTGTGGACCTATGACGGGCGTATTGCGTATAGCTCGGGCACCTACGGCTTTCGCGACGAACTCGCGCTGTACGACACCAGCTTTCAGCCCGATGGTCAAAACTGGGTGATGAACGCAGACGGCAGCAACCCGCACGCCGTCACGGACACGCTCTGGGAAGAGGCAATGCCGCTGTACGTGCCGAATAACTAAAGCACGGATTTGCGTGGTTAAGAGAAGGCGTCGTGGCTGTGCACGACGCTTTTTTTCTTGGGCATCGCCTCAAGGAAACTCAAGCGCGCAGCTAACAAAAATGCCAGCGAATATCACTTTTGTGTAAAGGCTCTGGTGCCCGATTTCAATACCATGATCTTGCGTCGAATAAAGTATTAGCAAACGGACGTATCGAGACCCGCAGAAAACTAGCACATTCCGGATTCACTTAGACGCCTCACACGTCAAGCGAATCGAACGGGGTGGATTAAAAAAACGGATGGAGACATGAAGAAACTTTCGACCGCCCTGAAGAGGCCGCTGATTGGCGCAGCGTTGCTGTGTTGCGTGACGGAGTATGCCAATGCCGAAGTTTATACGGCGCCGAGCGGCTCCGAGCCGCCTACGGCAAAACAGACGCAGGTAAACCCGACCGCGCCGTTGTCCGCGCCGAGTCTAAAGTCAGGCGAAGAGCTGGGCGAGCCGCCCGTCTCGTGGAATGACACTTATATCGGCTATCGATACGGTAGCGACTTTCACTACCCGGGCATTGCGAAAAAGGTTGCGCAGAACATCGGCTCTCTCACGACGACGGGTGGCTTTCGCTACGGCAGCTACGCCTTCAATGTCGATTATCTCGTGTCGAATTCGGCCAATCCGGAGGCGGGCGGTCCTTCGTCAGGCGGCGCGCAGGAAGTCTATAGCGTGGGCCGCGTGGAACTGAGCGCGGGCAAGATACTCGGCCGCTCGGTGGGCTTCGGTTTCATTCGTGACTATGGCTTGACCGCCGGCTATGAGTTCGGTGCCAAGAACGATTCCTTCGGCGAGCGCGCACGTATGCTCGTGCTCGGACCGACCATCGAATTCACTGTGCCGCACGGCTTTTGGAATATCACGGCAGGGATGCGCACCGAGAGCAATCACAATGGCATCACCGGTCAGGACGTGCATTTTCATACGGCGTGGCACATCGAGAGTTCGTGGCTCTTTCCGTTCAGAGCGGGTCCGTTGCCGCTCGTTTTGCGTGGCTTCGCAAGCGTGACGGGCCCTAAGGGCAAGGACGGCTTCGGCGTCGAAACGCAAACGGAATTCCTCACGCGCTTTTCCTTGCTCGCCGATCTCGGTTCGTTCGCGGGGCATCCGCGCACGGTCTATGCCGGAGTCGGATACGAGTACTGGCATCACATGTACGGTACGCCATCGAGCGCGGCGCCTGGCACCGTCACCTCCGCGCCCATGGTGATGGCCGAGATTCACTTCTAGGCGTCAAGACGTAAGCGCGTATTCCGTCGAGCGGCTTTGCGCTGACCGAAAAAAAGAAGTCAGGAGACAAGGTGAAAAAGTTAATCACGCTGACGGGCGTGGCATGCGCCTGCACGCTCAATCTGGCGCATGCGCAATCGGCGGTCACACTTTACGGGATCATCGATAACGGCATCGAATATCGGAACACGACGGGCGGTTCGGTCGCGCGCGCCGTGTCGGGCGGATTGTTCGCGAGTCGTTATGGATTGAAGGGCAGTGAGGACATCGGCGGCGGGCTGGCGATCAATTTTCAGCTCGAACAGGGATTTTCCGGCGTGACGGGCGCAGCCGCCAACACTGCGGCCGCCTTCAACCGGCAGGCGTGGGTCGGCGTTTCGGGTGCATTCGGCGAAGCGCGCATCGGCTTGCAGAACACGCCGCAATACATGTTCATGAACCCGGAACTGGATCCGGTGGCCGTGATGGGCATCGGCTCGCCGATGAACAGCTTCAACAGCCTCACGATCCGCGAAAACAACGCGATCTCTTACTTCACGCCGACGCTCCACGGCGTGACTGCGCAGTTCATGGTCGCAATGCGCGACGCAACGACCAAACCTGTCAACGGGATTCAGTTTTATAACGCGGCTGTGCGCTACGTGAACGGGCCGTTTCGACTCGCCGCCGGCTATGAGCAGGCCGCCAACGCGACGGGCACTTCGATCCTGAAGTTATTCAATGCGGGCGGATCGGTCACGATCGGCGCGGCGCGTTTTTATCTGGCGTATCACACGGAACGGCAGACCGATGACAGCGTCAAACGCGATGTCTATGAAGTGTCCGGCGCTTATTCTTTCACACCGGCAGACCAGCTCGCGCTCATGTTCGGCTACGCGCACGACCGGCTGGGGCAGGGCAACAACGCACAGCAGATCGGCGTGACGTATTCGTATTCGCTGTCCAAGCGGTCCACGCTCTACGGCTCGGCGGGCTTCATTCAGAACCGCAATCAGGCGAAATTCACGCTCAACGGCACGGGCTACACCGGTCTCGCGGTCGCGCCAGGAACCGATTCGCGCGGTGTGGTCGTCGGCATGGTGCATCGCTTCTGATCGATGCGTCGGGGTAAATAGCAGGCGCGTCACGCGGAAATATATGGAAAAATTTCTGTCGTTTTCGCGACCCTTCGGCGGGTTTATGATCTCCTACTCGTTACGTCCCGCGTGACCTCGGGACATCGCAAAAAGCAGTGCCATAAGCTGCCGCGCATGATTGGAAAGCAGACGGCGGTCGTTAGCGCCAGCCGTCAAGGAGACGCAATGACACGCGGTGCCTCGGGAAAAAATCCGCCCCGATCCCAGCTCACGACGGTTCCGAAGGTTCGGCTTTATGTCGATGAACCCGAGGAAAAGCAATGGTTCGTGCATGTCGGCCATGTCACCGAGCGCGGGCGCTGGCGCACCGAGCCGCACGCGCATCCGGAATATGGCCAACTCATTTTCGTGCGCAACGGGCGCGGCGTGATGAATCTCGAAGGCCGCAACGTGCCTTTCGAAGGACCGTGCGCGCTGCTGCTGCCGACCGAATGCGTTCACGGCCTGGACTACGAGTACGACGCCGACCGCTGGGTCGTGACCATCGAAGTGTCCTATCTCGCGCAGGTCAATGCGCGGTTGCACGAATTCATCGCGCTGTGGGCGTCGCCGCGCGTGATTACGCTGACCGATTCCGATGCGGCCGGCATCGATGTCTATAACCTCATTCGAAGTCTCGCGCAGGAAGTCGAATCGGATGCCGTGGGCCACGTAACGGGAACCGAAGCGCTGCTCACCGTGCTTCTTCTCAGGCTGCTGCGCGAAGCGAGCTTCGACGAGACCGGCAACGAATCCGGCTCGCGTCACGTTATCCGCGTGGTCGAGCGCTTTCGCAAGCTGATCGACGAGCATTTCCGCGAGAATCTGCCTTTGCAGGACTATGCATCGAGGATGGCCATCTCGCTGGTGCAGTTGCGCGCGGCGTGCGCGTCGGCGGCGGAGCAGAGCCCGACCAAGATGATCCATGCGCGCATCATCACCGAGGCCAAGCGCAATCTCATCTTCGGCGACATGTCGGTGGAACAGATCGCCTTCGGGCTGGGCTTTACGGATGCCGCGTATTTCACGCGTTTTTTCCGTCGTGAAGTGGGTCAGGCGCCGAGTCAGTTTCGCGCGGCCGCACGGCAGCAGCAGCCGCAACGGAAGGCATCGTCGCAATAGCGCGGCGTTCCCGCGTGAATAATGAAAAAAGTCCCGGCGAATCGGCTAATTTTGCAGGGACGCGCGGCGCCGGATCGAATAGGCTTGTCGTAACGTCATCCGCCATTCGATCATGTTTCAGTTCTTTCGCAGCACCTTGCCGGTTTTCGTGCTGCTGCTCGTGGTGGCCCTGTATGCCAGCGCCGCGATGCCCGCGCAGGACGCGCCGCCCGAATGGGTCTACGTGGGCACGCAGGATCATCGCATCGAAACCTTGCAGCTCGATACATCGAGCGGCGAGCTTGAGGTCGTTGCATCGTCCGGCGGGGACATCCGGCCTACCTGGCTGATGGCGCATCCGCGCCTGCCGGTGCTCTATGCGGTCGACGATCAAAGCAGCACAACGGGCAGCGTGACCGCTTTCGGCGTGAACCGCGAGACGGGCGATCTTCGGCGGCTTGCCGTGGTTGCGACGAAAGGCATCGGTACCACGCATCTCACCTTCGATGCATCGTCGGACACGATTCTCGCGGCGAATTACAACAGCGGTTCAGTTTCGAGCGTCGCGGTTCGGGAGGGCGAACCGCAAGCGCTGGCATCGACGATTAGCGAACGCGGCTCCGGCCCGAACAAGCGGCAGATGAGCGCGCATGCGCACGACGCGGTCGTCGATCCATCCGGACGCTATGTGCTCGTGCCCGATCTCGGCGCCGACCGCGTGTTCGTCTATCGCTTCGATCGTTTGACGCACACGCTCTCGAAGGATGACGCGAACCCGCCGCGCGATTTCGTTGCATCGTTCGGCAGCGGACCGCGTCATATCGTGTTCGGCGCGGATGGACGTTTCGCGTATCTCGTTACGGAGTTGTCCGCCGACGTTTTGGTGTTTCGATGGGATGCGCAGAAGGGGCGTCTGACGCTCGCCCAACCATTGCCGATTTCCACAACGGGATTTGCGAGCGTGAAGAGCGGCGCGGAAATCACGGTGAGCGGCGATGGGCATTTCGTCTACGTGGCCAATCGTGGCGAGAACCAGATCGTCGTCTATCGTGTTGATGCTGCGATTGGGACGTTGTCGGAGATTCAGCGTGTCGCGTCGGATGGCTCGAAGCCGTGGAGCTTCGGCATCGATACGACAGGGCGGTGGCTGGTGGTCGCGAATCAAGAAAGCGGTACGGTGAATGTGCTGGCCATCGATCGGAAGTCGGGGTTGCTTAAGAGCACGGGGCATTCGGTAAAGGTCGAGCGTGCGGTAACTGTTGCGTTTGTCGTTGGATGATCGATGTATGCGGTGTGCCGTTGGCACAGTTGGCGTAGTGGGTTCGCAGAGTTTGGCAGTGGACGCGAAGATTACGTCGTCGCGTGGAAATAACCTGTCGCGAAATGGGAAGAGAGCAACCCTCACGCCTGACTCGCCGCTTCTCTTCGCGCCTGTGCCGATGCCAATGCGGTGACGGTGAATTTGAGCGTGGTCTATAGGCACGGCCGGTGGACGCGTCTACGAAAGGAGCTTTCAACAACGGTTCGATTGCGTCGGTCGAGGCGCTCGGTTGGCTGACGAGTGCAGATACGAGACTTGCCTCCAGCATGTTCGCGGGTTTCATACGGCCGCGACGCAGTCGATTTCAATGTCGAAACGGCCAGGCCATGCCGGCACATTGATGAAGATGCGCGCCGGAGGGCGCGGCCCGAAGAACCGTGCGTAGATCTCGTTGACCACTGAGAACATCTCGACCGACGTGCAATACACATTGCATTTCAATACCTGGTCTAAGGACGATCCGGCCGTCTCGACGCAAAGCTTTAACTGCTCGAGCACGCGTCGCGTCTGTTGTTCGATCGGCGCATCGAGCACTTCCCCCGTATTTGGATCGAAAGGCGGAAAGCCTGATACATAGATCGTGTCCCGATGGCGCGTGACAGCGGACGTCGGTGCTTTCCACTGTTCGAGCCACGTGGATAGCGGTTCTACTCGAATGATTTCGCGAGCCATGGCATGCTCCCTTGAAGAATTGATGGTCGAAATCCTCAGGCATCGGCGAGGAATAGGGCGTTCAGTCGCGCGCCCGGCGCGGCGCCTTCGAATCCGTCGAAGCGTCCGTCGGCGAGAGCCTGCGCGGCGCGCATGAAGCCGCTCCACGCCGCGCGCGCAAGTACACCGCCGACGCTCACCCGCCGCACGCCGAGCGCGCTCAGGTCGTGAAGCGTAAAGGCTGATGTCCCGCCGATCAGTACATTCACGGGTTTCGGTGCTACGGCGGCGACAACCGCTTCAATTTGCTCACGCGTCTGGATGCCGGGCGCGTACAGGCAGTCGGCACCCGCCGCCGCATATGCCTTGAGGCGCGCCAGCGTATCGTCGAGATCGGGTACCCCGACAAAGAAGTTTTCGGCGCGACCGATCAGCATCGTGTCATCGCCGCTTCGGTCGATCGCGCTGCGCGCTGCTTCGAGGCGCGCCACTGCCACGTCAATCGGGAATAGCGGCGCCGAGGAATCGCCAGTGGAATCTTCGATCGACAAGCCGGCCACCCCGGTCGCGATTGCAAG